>NZ_JASJOE010000049.1 GCF_030163755.1 Roseicyclus amphidinii | reverse complement strand
CGGTGCGGGTGCGCCGGGCAGGCGCAGCGCGCGCCGTCCGCCGATCTGCCCCAACCGGCCGCACAGCACCGCGGCCCCGGCCCCGGTTTCCAGCGTCACATGGGCCAGCTCGCCCGCCCCGAAGGGGATGAGGTCACCGACCGCAAGCCGGTCCACCTCGGCCAGCGGGCGGGTGACGCGCATCAGCACCGCCTCCAGCGGCAAGGGCATCCTGTCGATCATTCCCTGCCGCGCGCGGCACCAGTCGGGATCGGCAGGCGCGGGCCCGGTGGCGGTGGCCGAGCTGCCGGGCATCGCCCCCGCCCCCTCGGGCGGCAGCAGCAGCACGACCGAGGCCCGGCGCGTCACCCCCTCGAAGCCCAGATCGGCCACGAGCACCAGATACCGCCCCTCGGGCAGCAGCAGCGACACCTGCCCGCGGTCGGGGACGCGGCTGCCATGGACCAGCCGCGCGGGCCAGTCGCGCCCCGGCAGTTCCGCGGTCTCCTGCGCGAAGGCGGCAAGGGTGAAATCGAGGAACTCGCGCACCAGCGCCTCGTCGATGCGGGTGACCTCGCGCGGGGGCAGCTCGCCCGCGTCCACGCGGCCGGTGGTCTGCACCTCGACCAGCGCGTCGACCATGCCCGGCGACAGCGCGACCAGCCCGCGCGCGCCGCCCTCCGCCTCGATCACGGCGAGCAGCCCGGCCTCGGGCAAGGCGGCAAGGGCGGCTGTCAGCCCCGCTTCGCGGCGGGCCAGCGCCGCCCCGGCCTGCAGCCCCAGCCCCTCGAACGGGGCCGCGGCATGGCGCAGGGCGCGGGTGAAGCCGGTCGCGGCCTCCGCCGTGCCATCGGGCGGCTCCGGCGCGGGGCGCGCATGGGCGGCGATCTTGCGGCGCAGAACGGGATCGGACGAGGAAACAGGCATGGGCAAGGCGCGCCTCGGGGTCGGAGGGGGGAGAAACTCACCCCGCAGCCTCGCCGCGAATCGTTAAGAAACCCTCAAGCCGCGCGCAAGGCGCGCCCCGGCAGCCGCACCCGGAACCGCGCCCCCTTCTCCGAGGGCACATGCACCAGCCCGCCGCCCAGCCGCGCCATGATCTCGCGGCTGATGGCAAGGCCCAGCCCCGCCCCCGGCGCGCCGGTCGCACTGTCGGCGCGGGCGAATTTCTCGAAGATCAGCGCCTGTTGGCGCGGCGGGATGCCGCTTCCGTTGTCGGTGAAATCCACCTCCACCCGGCCCGGCAACTGCCGCACCCGGATGCTCAGGCGCGGGGCCTCGGCGTCGCAATATTTCTGCGCGTTGGAAATCAGGTTGATGAAAACCTGCGCCAGCCGGTCGGCATCGGTCACCAGCCGCACGTCCTCGGCCTCGGGGTCGCGCTCGAGGGTCAGCCGCCCGTCGCCCGCCTGCGCGCCCGCGGCATGGATCGCGCGATCCAGCACATCGCCCAGCCGCGCCTCGGCCTCGTTCAGCGTGACGCGCCCGTTCTCCAGCACCGACAGGTCCAGCAGATCGTCGAGAAGCCGCGTCAGGCGGCGGCTTTCGTCATGGATGATCCGCGAGAACCGCGCGCGCGCGGTGTCGTCCAGCGGGTCGGCTTGCATCAGGATCTCGGAGAAGGCCCGGATCGAGGTCATCGGCGTGCGCAGCTCATGGCTGATCTGGCTGAGAAAGGCATCCTTCTGCCGCGACAGCTCGGTCAGCTTGGTGTTCGCCTCGCGCAGCCGGGCGGCGGTCTGGGCCAGTTCGGTGGATTTCGCCTCGAGCTGGCTGGAATATTCCATGATCTGCGCCGTCTCGTCGGCCACCGCCAGCAGGTCGCGCACCGAGACGCTGGCCCCCCCGATGATCTGGGCCACCATCGCATGCGCCGTCGCGGCCCCGACCGAGCCCGACAGCTCGCGCTCCAGCCGTTCCAGGAAATCCGGCGTCGGCTCGGGCAGGTCGCCCGTGCGCCCCTGCGCCTCGGCGGCCTGCTGGAACAGCCGCCCGGCGCGCGCCGCCCCCAGGATGCGCTGCGCCATGATCAACAGGTCATCGGCGGCCCCCGCCGCCCCCTGCCAGCCGTAAAGCGGCCGGGAATGGTCGTAGACATTGACGAATTGCGCGCCCTGCAGCCGCTCCAGCGGGCTGGGAAAGGACACCAGCGAGCCGAAGATGAAGAGGAAGGTGTTCACCCCCAGCGACAACACCATCGCCGTCAGCAGCGGATCGGTCGCCTGCAGCCCCAACGGCGTCGCCGGGCTGAGCCAGGACAGCCCGAAGGGCCCCGCCTCGAGCACCGAGGGGATCAGGCCGCCGGTCTCGGCCAGGTTGGGCAGCAGCAACAGCCAGGCCCAGATGGCGAACCCCGCCCCGATGCCGAGCGCCGCCCCCACCCGCGTGGCCCCGCGCCACAGGATGCCGCCCAGAAGCGCCGGCAGGATCTGCGCCACGCCCAGAAAGGCGATCAGCCCGATATCGGCCAGCGCATCCGCGCCCCCCGACAGCCGGTAATAGCCGTAGCCAAGGAACATCACGCCCAGGATCGACAGCCGCCGCGCCATCAGCGCCGCGCGCCGCATGTCGCCCGACATCGGGTCGTCATGGCGCGTGATCTGCAGCCAGATCGGCATGATGATGTGGTTCGACAGCATCGTCGACAGCGCCAGCGCGGCCACGATCACCATCGAGGTCGCCGCCGAGAACCCGCCCAGGAACACCAGGAGCGCCAACCCGTCCTGCCCCAGCGCCAGCGGCACGGTCAGCACGAAAAGGTCGGGGTTCGACCCCGCCCCCTCCAGCCCAAGGCCCACCACCGCGATGGGCACCACGAACAGGCTGATGAGCAACAGGTAGAGCGGAAAGGCCCAGCCCGCCGTCGCCAGGTGGCGCTCGTCCGAGTTCTCGACCACCAGCACCTGGAACATGCGCGGCAGGCACAGGATGGCGGCCGCCGCCAGCGCCGTCACCCCCAGCCAGCGCGCCCCGTTCCACGGCGCCTGCGACACCGGGCTGGCCTCGATCCGGGCCAGCATGTCGGCGGGGCCGTCGGCCACGCCCCAGACCACGAAGACCCCCACCGCCAGCAACGCGAAGAGCTTGACCACCGCCTCGACCGCGATGGCCGACACAAGGCCCGGATGCCGCTCGTTGAGGTCGAGCGAGCGGGTGCCGAAGACGATGGTGAACAGCGCCAGCCCCGCCGCCACCCAGACCGCGGTCTGGTCCGCGTCCGGCGTGCCGAAGGCACCGGGGCGCGCAAAGGCCGAAAAGGACAGCGCGACCGACTGCAACTGCAGCGCGATATAGGGCGTCGCCCCCAGCACCGCGAGAACCGTCACCAGCGCCGCCAGCCCGCCCGACTTGCCGTAGCGGCTCGAGATCATGTCGGCGATCGAGGTGATCCGCTGCGCCCGCCCGATCCTGACCATCTTCCTGAGCAGCCAGAACCAGCCGATGAAGACCAGCGTCGGCCCGAGGTAGATGGTCAGGAACTCCAGACCGGTCCTGACCGCCGATCCGACCGCGCCGTAGAACGTCCAGGCCGTCGTGTAGATCGACAGGCTGAGCGTGTAGGTCACCGGCGAGTTGAGCCAGCCCGCCTTGCCCTCGGTCGCGCGCTTCTCGGCCAGGAAGGCGATGCCGAACAGAAGCGCCACGTAGACCACGCAGACCGCGACCAGCCCGTCGAAACTGAGCATCAGCCCTCCTCCCGGTCGGGCTCCGGGGCGATCTCGCCGCCGCGGACCAGCGAGCGCGAGACATAGGCGGTCAAGGCGATCAGCCCCAGCCAGACGGCGAAGTAATAGACCAGCCAGGTGGCAAGCTGCGGGCCGCCCGGCTCGGCCTCGCCGCGGATGAAGATCGGCGCGAAGAACAGCACCAGCGCCAGCACCGGCAACAGCCGGGCGGCATCCTGCAACCGGTTCTGCCGGTAGGTCCGCCGCTCGAGAAACAGCCGCCGCGCCATCGGCCCCGCCTCAGACGCCGTCGGTTCCGGCCGGGGCCTCGGCCAGCCGCGACACGGTGGCCAGAAGCTCGGCATTCGAGAAGGGCTTGGTCAGGTAGGCGTTCGCGCCCAGCTCCATCGCCGTCTCGCGGTCCTTGGCCTGCCCCTTGGCGGTCAGCATCAGCACCGGCAGACCGGCGGTCGCGGGGGCGGCCCGCAGGTCGCGCAGGATCTCCAGCCCCGAGCGACCCGGCAACATCACGTCCAGCACCAGCACGTCGGGGGCAACCCGGCCCACCGCCTCCAGCGCGGTCGCGCCATTCCCATGGCCCTGCACCTCCCAGCCGGCCCGGCTGAGGATGAAGGTGATCGCCTCGAGAATGTTTCCCTCGTCCTCGATCAACAAGATACGCCCGCCCATGGCTTTCCCTCCCTCGCCTTGGGTTGCGCGAGTGTGCAGCGCGCCGCGCGATTAGGCAATGGGAAGAACGGGGCCGACCGGGTGCAAAGGATAGGGCTTGACCCGTCTACAACTTCACACCTTACCAGCCCCGTCATGACTCGCACCGATGCACCCACCTATCTGGTTTCCGACCTCGCGCGGGCGGTCGGCCTCTCGCGCGCGACGCTGCTCTATTACGAGCGGATCGGCCTTCTGCGCGGGCGGCGGCAGGCCAATGGCTACCGGGTCTACACCGAGGGCGACCGCCGGCGCCTTGCCATGCAGCGCCTGCAGGCCGCGGGCCTGAGCCTTGCCGAATGCCGCGCCTGCCTCGACGGGCAGCTCGACGCCGGCCTGCTTGCCGCGCGGCTCGACACGCTCGAGGCCGAGATCGCCGCCAAAACCCGCGCCCGCGACCTCGTCGCCGGGCTTCCGGGCCGCGGCAGCCTGCGCGACTGGCACGACGAGATCGAGCGCGTGGCCCCCGACCTGCACCGCGCATGGCTGATGCGGCAGGGCTTCACCGGGGCCGAGGCGGGCAAGGTGGCCCTCCTGTCGCGCGCTGGCGCTGCTGCCCGGCAGTCCCGGCGCGATCCTCGAGATCGGCTGCGGCCCCGGCGCGGCCACCCTGCAGCTCGCCGCCGAAACCGGCGCGCGCATCACTGCGACCGACACCGACACGGGCGCGCTGGCCCGGCTCGAGGCCGCCGCCGCGGCATCGGGTCATGCCGGGCGGATCACCACCGCCGCGCAGGACATGGCCGCCCTGCCCGCACCCGACACCCCCTTCGACACGATCCGGGCCGAGGGCAGCGCCCATATCATCGGCGTCGCCCGCGCTGGCGCTGTGGCGGCCCCTGCTGCGGCCCGGCGGCACGCTGGTCCTGTCGGACATGGTCTGGCGCAGCGCCACCCCCGACCCGGAGCTCCGCGCCTTCCGGGCGCGCGAATACCCCGACATGGCCGATGTCCCCACCCGCCTGTCACAGGCACGGGCCGCGGGCTACCGCGTGCGGGGCCGGATCGACCCCGGCCCCGCGGCGCTCGACGCCCATTATACCCCCCTCGCCGCCCGCGTGGCCGCGATGGCGAGGGCGGCTGTCGGGCACGCAGGTTCCGGCCGATCTCACCGCCGGACTGGACTGCTGGCGCAACGCCCGCGGCCAGTTCGGCTACGAACTCTTCGTTCTCCAACGCCCCTGAGCTTGCCCCGAAAGGCCCTCCTGCCATGGACTTCCGCAGTGACATCACCGGCCACGAGCCCGCCATCGCCGCCCTGTTCGCCACCACCTTCACCGCCTCCGAAGGCACGGTCGAGGGCGCGCTGATCGGCACCCTCGTCGCCCGGCTGCTGGCCGAGGTGCCGCGCGACGCGCTGCGCGCCTTCACCGCGTGGGACGACGGGCAGATCGTGGGCGGGGTGATCTTCACCCCCCTCACCTATCCCGACCCCCGAAAGATGATGCTGCTCTCGCCCATGGCCGTCGCCCCCGACCGGCAGGGCGAGGGCATCGGCCAGCGCCTCATCGCCCACGCCCTCGACCACCTCCGGGCCGAGCGCACGGACATCGCCGTCACCTACGGCGACCGGGCCTTCTACGGCCAGACCGGCTTCGCGCCCGTGGCCGAGGCCACCCTGCCCGCCCCCTTGCCCCTGTCGCACCCCCATGGCTGGATCGCGCAATCCCTGACCGATGCGCCACTCACGCCGGTCAAAGGGCCCGCGGCCTGCGTTTCCCCCTTCAACCGCCCGGAATTGTGGTAAACACACCCACCATGACCCGCGACTATTCCAACTTCCTGCCGGGCACGGCCCCGCCCCCGCGCCACGGCCCCGACCCGCTGACCGCGCTCGGCTGGGGCCCGGCCTTCGCCCGGCAGATCGACGCCGAGGCGCTGGCCGCCACGCCCCCCGTGCGCGTCATGTCCGTCCACCGCAGCGGGATGCAGGTGCAGGGCGATGGCATCGCCACCACCCTGCCCCCCCTGCCCGAGGTCACGGTGGGCGACTGGCTGCTCCTCGACTGCGACAGCCCGCACCAAAGCCGCCTTCTGGACCGCTCCAGCCTGATCCAGCGCCGCGCGCCCGGGCATGACCGGCGGATGCAGCCCATCGCGGCCAATCTCGACACGGTCTTCGTCGTCACCTCCTGCAACGCCGATTTCAACGTCGCCCGGCTGGAACGCTACCTTGCGCTGGCCTTCGAGGCGGGGATCGAGCCGGTGATCCTGCTGACGAAGGCCGACCTCGCGGACGACCCCGCCGCCTACATCGATCAGGCCAGCGCCATCTCGGCCCGCGTGCCCGCGCTTGCCCTCGACGCCCGCGGCGGCGATCCGGCCCGCGCGCTGGCCGATTGGTGCAGACCGGGGCGCACGGTGGGCTTCCTCGGCTCCTCCGGCGTGGGGAAATCCACGCTCACCAACGCGCTGCTCGGGGCCGAAGCCCTCGCCACGCAAACCATCCGCGAGGATGACGCCAAGGGCCGCCACACCACCACCCACCGCCAGCTGCACGCCATCCCCGGCGCCTGCCTGGTGCTGGACACGCCCGGCATGCGCGAGCTGCAACTGGCCGATGCGGCGGACGGCATTGCCGACCTCTTCGACGACATCACCGCGCTGGCCGGTGACTGCCGCTTTTCCGATTGCGCCCATGACCGCGAACCGGGCTGCGCCGTCCGCGCCGCGGTGGCGGCAGGCCAGCTCGACGCCGAGCGGGTGGCGCGCTGGCACAAGCTTCTGGCCGAGGATGCCTTCAACTCCGCCAACCTCGCCCAGCGCCGCGGCAAGGACCGCGCCTTCGGCAAGCTGGTGCGCAGCGCGGTCAAGGAAAAGAAGGCCCGCGGAAAGGGTTAGAGCATGGTGCGCAAAAGTGGGAACCGGTTTTGCGCGCCTCGAACATGCGACATCACATCGTTGGAGCGGGTCGCGTGACTGCGAATGAACGCAAAACGCTCTAGCGCCGCGCCGCGCAGCCCTCGCGCGGGCAGAGGTGACAGCCCGGACCGGCCGCGATGGGCGGCCCCGCGGGGCCGGGCCCCGGCATCGCACCCTCGGGCGCGATCAGCATCACCGCCTGCATCACCGGGGCCTCGCCGAAGCCCGCCGGGGCCGCGGGCTGGCTCACCGCCCAGACCCGGAACCGCGCGCCCTGCGGCATCTCGATCACCGCCGCCTCCGGTTGGCCGGGGCGTCCCAGCGCCCGGTAGAGCGGCCAGAGCGGGCAACCCGGCCCGAAGCGCGGGATGGAAAACGCCGCCAACCGGCGGCGAAAGATCAAGGCCCCCGCCCCGTCGCAGACCGCCAGCCCGAAGGGCGGCGCGCCCTCGTCCAGCGCCGCCTGCCGCGGCAGGGTCGCCATGCGCCTGAGCACCAGCGCCACGTCGCCCCCGCCCAGCCCCAGAAGCGCCGCGGGATCGTAGCCCGCCGCCTCAGCCGCGGGGCGCATCACCGACAGCGGCAACCGCGCCGCATCCTGCGCATAGGCGCGCAACCAGCGATGCCCCAGCGCCCGCGTGGCCGGATCGTCCATGCCCGCGGCCCCCTCCAGCACCTCGGGGATCGCGGCCTCGCCCTCGGCCTCGATCATCGGGAAATGGTGGCTGGCCGCCTCGAACATCGCCTCGACCGTCTCGATGGGGGTCGAGGCCGCGCGGGCCGCCGCCTCGGCCTCCTCGGCCTCGAAATGCCCCAAAAGCGCGGTGGCGCGCGCCGAGAGGCGCTCGGCCTCCTCGTGCAGGTTGCGGTGAAACCGCCCGCGCCAGACCGCATCCAGGTCCGGCTCCCGCACGAGGATATCGGCGGTCGAGCGGATCGCGGCCACGGTCGACAGCACCTCGTGCATCGATTCCGCCAGCACCGGGTCATGCCCCAGCCGGTCGCGCAGCCCCTCGACCAGCGCCTCCAGCGCCGCGGCGCGTTTCTGCTGCGCCGCGATCAGCCCCGCCCAGCCCGGAAACCGCCCTGCCATCTCGTCGATGCGGTCGACCTCCGGCGGCGGCCCGAACCGCGCCGTCATCTCCTGCGCCGCCGATTGCAGCGCGTCATGCAGCGTCGCATCCGCCCCTTCCGACAGCTGCACCGGCTCCACCTCGAGGATGCGGGCCAGCGCGATCAGAAGCTTGCCCCCGATGCGGCGGCGGTTGTGTTCGATCAGGTTCAGGTAGGACGGCGAAATGCCCGCCGCCGCCGCCAGGTCGGCCTGTTTCATCCCCATGACCAAGCGCCGCTCGCGGATGCGGTTGCCGGTCAGCTGCGCACGGCGCGCGGACGGGGAAATCGGGGGCATGGACACTCCGGGCGATGACGGCGGGAGCTTAACAGGATTGTTCAGCCGCTTGAAACCATCTCGGCACGCGGCCCGCATCACCTGATGATCGTCAGGATGCCCAGCACATGTGACGGCGACAACACCACGCCGAGCGCAAGCAGCCCGTAGAACCGTGGGCGACGTATCGGGAAATCGGAACGTGCCCGCCCTGTCGCCAGGAGCATCGAGAACAGCACGGTGACCGAAAAAACATGCAGACCGATCCACCGTCCCCAGTCGACGGCAATGACATAAAGCGGAACAAATGGCAGCGCCGCGATCAGCACGCCGAACAGGAAAACCCTTGGCCGGTCCTGGTTAATCGAAATCAGTCCGAACGGCAGCAGGGAGACAAGATAACCCGCCGCGAATTTTGCAATGCCCGGCCCGTCAAGCATCTCCGCAACACGCCTCATACCGTAATCCATGTCATGCTGCAGCCATGCAATCGCACCACCGCAGACATGTTCCCCAACGCCGCGTTCCAACAATGGAAGGCAAATCCTGTCCGGTGCGCTGACCTCGTTGAAGGTCAGCGTATACCACGCGGTATAGGCCGCGGTCAGGGCGATCAGGCCGGCCAAAGCCCAAACAAGACGCGGGCCGGAGGGGCCATCCCGTCCGATCACGAATATCGCGGCACAGGCCGGAAGCAGCAACACCATCGCTTCGTGGGACACCAGCGCAATACAAAACACGACCGCGCCCAAGGCGATCTTCAGGTTGGACCTCGCAAGAAACCCTGACGCCAGAAGCGCCAGACCGGCGAAAGCGATCAACTCCTTCCTGACCGATCCCTGCGGATCGGCGACCCAGAAGGTGACGAAAAACGCCGCGGACAGCGCCAGCAACAGCGCCAATTCCGCGCGTCCGATTGCCCGAAAAACTGTCCTGACGGACACGTACAGGATCACCAGCATGACGAACTGGAACGCCGCGACAACGTAAAGCGGATTGGAGCCGAGCAGATCGGAAACCCATATCGCCGCCGTCCCCAAGTGCCCGCGGCGAACCGGTTCGACGATTGAGTTGATCAGGTAGTCACCCTGTTTGAAACCATGCCCGCCCAAGCGGACATCGTTCAGCACCCGCAGAGCCACCACCAGGAAACTTGACACAAGTGCCACGTCGAGAACACGCCAGAGCTTTCTCTCGCCTGCGTCCAGTTCCGGCATGTTTTCACCACAAACGAATGTCTTGCGATGATCCCTATCGAAAAGCATGTCCAGTCGCCAGACAGAGCGGACGCGACCCATGAAACTCACGACAATGAGGCCCGTTCGAGGTGACATGACCGACCCATGCCCCGCCGCGGCTGCAATGCCTAAACCTTTACCGGTCCCCTTTACCGCTTGCACAAGCCGGGCCATCCTGCCCGCGCGGATGGGGGCGTTCGCACCTGATCGGAGCCGTCTCGATGCTGCCGCCCCTCTCGCCTGTTCCGCTGCCGCCCCCGTCCCGCCTCCCCGCGCCGCTCAAGCCGCACGGGATCGAACCGCTCGACACGCAGCGCGTCGGCGATGGCGACAAGCCCGGCGCGGCGCCCGCCCCGGTCCTCGACCTGCGCCTGTGACACGCAAACAGCCCCGGAGGTGACCTCCGGGACTGTTCAAATCCACGAGATCGTGGGGCGCTCAGTTGGCCAGCGCCGCGTCCGTCACCGCCGAGGTCCAGGCCCCTTCCGGTTCCGTCGTGATCACCGCGTCGCCGCCTTCCAGCAGCGTGCGCACCGTCCGCTCGTAGGATGCGACATCCAGCGCGCCCCCGTTCGGATCGACCAGCAACGCCACCTCGCCCATCATGCGCTTCTGGTGTTCCTCGGTCTGCGCGCCCGTCTCGTCATAATCGAGCACGATCATCGCCGCCTCGTCGGGGTTCTCGGCGGCCCAGACCCAGCCGCGCATCGAGGCGCGCACGAAACGGGTCATCTTGTCGAAGAACTCCGGGTCGGCCAGGTTCTCTTCCAGCACCCAGATGCCATCCTCCAGCGTGTCCACCCCGTATTCCGAATAGCGGAAGGTCACCAGCTCGTCCGGCGAGACGCCCGCGTCGATGATCTGCCAGTATTCGTTATAGGTCATGGTCGAGATGCAATCGGCCTGCCGCTGCAACAGCGGATCGACGTTGAAGCCCGCCTGCAGCAGCGTCACGCCGTTCTCCGACCCGTCGATCGGGATGCCCAGCTGGTTCATCCAGCCCATGAACGGATACTCGTTGCCGAAGAACCAATGCGCGACCGTATGCCCGGCCAGGTCCGCAGGCTCCTCGATCCCCGCATCCGCCCAGCAGGTCAGCTGCAGCCCCGAGCGCACGAAGGGCTGGGCGATGTTGACCACCGGCAGACCCCGCTCGCGCGCAGCCAGCGCGGAGGGCATCCAGTTCAGCATGGCATCGGCCCCGCCGCCCGCCAGCACCTGCGGCGGCGCGATGTCGGGGCCGCCGGGCAGGATGGTCACATCCAGCCCCTCTTCCTCGTAATAGCCGTTCTCCAGCGCCACGTAATAGCCCGCGAACTGCGATTGTGTGACCCACTGCAACTGCAGCGTCACCTCGTCCTGGGCCTGCGCCGCACCCGCGACGAGCCCCAGCGCCAGCGCCGGTATCAGTGTCTTTTTCATGATCTTCCCTCCAGGTTGGATTCTTGTCGTTATCGCCGTCGTCACCGTCTTTGCGACGGATGCCAGAATGTCAGCCGTGTCTCGATCAGCGCGACCAGCCCGTAGAAGAGCGAGCCTGCCAGCGCCGCGACGGCGATCTCGGCCCAGACCATATCCATGGCGAGCCGCCCCATCTCGATCTTGATGCGAAAACCCATGCCCACGGTCGGAGAGCCGAAAAATTCGGCAACGATCGCCCCGATCAGCGCAAGGGTCGTGCAGATTTTCAACCCGTTGAAGATGAAGGGCAGCGCCGTGGGCAACCGCAGCTTGAGCAACGTTTGCCCGTAACTCGCCGCATAGGTCCGCATCAGGTCGCGCTGCATGGCGTCGCTGGCCTTCATCCCCTGCACGCAATTCACCAGCATCGGGAAGAACACCATGGCGACCACGACCGCCGATTTCGACTGCCAGCCGAAGCCGAACCACATCACGAAGATCGGCGCCGTGCCCACGATGGGCAGGGCCGCGATGAAATTGCCCACCGGCAACAGCCCGCGCTGCAGAAAGCCCGAGCGGTCCACCGCCAGCGCCGCGAGGAACGCCGCGCCGCAGCCGATGATATAACCCGCCAGCGCGCCTTTCAGGATCGTCTGCTGGAAATCCGCCCACAGCGTCGCCGTCTCGGCGATCATCCGCGCCCAGATCGCCGAGGGCGCAGGCAGGATGACGAAGGAGATGTCGTAAAGCTGCACCGCCATTTCCCACAGGACCAGCAGCGTCACCCCGAAGATCACCGGCACCGCCAGCCGCGCGCCCGCCCCCCTCGCCCGGTTGGCAAGGGCCGCGTTCAGCGCCCAGGCCCCGAACCAGACGGCCAGCATCAGCGCCAGCCGCGTGTCGCTGACAGCCGCCAGCGCAACCAGGCCCGCGCCCAGCGCGGGCAGGCCCCACTGCGGGAAGGCCACGGCCTTCATGCCCGCCACCCATGCGGAAAACTGCAGTTTTCCGCCCCGTTTTCCTGCAGGAAAACGCCCCGAAAAACACGTGTTTTTCGGCCCGGAAACCGCGCGGTTTCCGCCGCCCCGATCACAGGCCGCATCATGTCCGCACCCCCATGCGCTTCAGAACCACCCGTTCCAGCGCGCCCAGCAGGATCACCAGCGCCGCGGCACAGATCGCCGCCATGAACAACGCCGACCAGATCTGGATCGTCTGCCCGTAATAGCTCCCCGTCAGCAACCGCGCGCCCAGCCCGAAGCGCGCCCCGGTCGGCAGCTCCGCCACGATGGTGCCCACCAGCGCGGCCGCGATGGACACCTTGAACGAGGTGAAGAGGAACGGTACCGAGGCCGGCAGCCGCAGTTTCCAGAAGGTCTGCCCGCGGCTGGCGGAATAGGTCCGCATCAGGTCGAGGTCGCTGGCGTTCGGGCTGCGCAGCCCCGCCACCATGCCGACGACCACCGGGAAGAAACTCAGGTAGGACGAGATCAGCGCCTTGGGCACCAACAGCTTGGTGTCATCGCTGATCCACCCCTGGTCCACCGCGTTGTTCAGCGCGGGCAGGTTCGAGACGACCACCACGATGATCGGCGCGATGGCGAGGATCGGGATGGTCTGGCTGGCGATGGCCCAGGGCATGACGCTCATGTCCATGGCGCGCGAATGCACGATGCCGACGGCCAGAAGGATGCCGAGGAAACTGCCGATGGCAAAGCCCAGGATCGTGGGCCAGAGCGTGTGATAGGCATGGAAGAACAGGTTGCGCGGATTGCCCTGCAATTCGCCCCGGCGTTCCCGCATGATCGGCTCGCCGACCGTGGTGTCCCACAACTCGTTGAACACCTGGTGCGGCGTCGGCAGGACGGGCCGTTCCTGGTTCATCGTGTCGGCGACGATCTCCATCGTGGTCATCTCGAGGCCGCGCCGCTCGATCTGGTCCAGCGTCCAGGCGCGGTTCATCATCACCGACCCGCCATACCAGATCGCCACGATGGCCGCGACGACCGCCATCACCGGCAACACCGCGCCAGAGACCGCGCCGACCCAGCGCGCAGCCGATTTCGGCCCGAACATCGCGGGGGCGACTCCGTCGGTCATCGTCTGGCCTCGTTTCCGGAGTCGCGCCACCGCCGATACCGCTGCCAGACCCAGACGGTGTCCCAGACCAGCAAGAGTCCAAAGGGACCAAAGAAGGCGGCGGGATACTCCCTCAGGAACAAGGCGATCCTTCCAAGGAATTCCAGGCGTCTGGTGCGCGGCTCGGCATACCACCCGTCAGAGAAGCTGATGATCCAAAGATATAGAACGATCAGCAGAGCCACGACTACAGCGGCGCGGAAAAAAATCCCAAACGGCCCGATGATGGGAAACGCACCGACGAAAAAGGCGCCCCGCGGCCTTTTCTGGCCTGTTTCACTCATGCCGCCCCCCTCAGCCGGGGCGCGTCGGCCAGACGATCAGCGCCACCGCGACCACGCCGAGGATCAGCCCCGCCGATTGCAGCATCCCCGGTCGTTCCCCGAACAGCGCGATCCCCACGCCCGCGGCCAGCACCAGTTGCAGCACCGCCGAGATGGAAATGGCCACCGCCATCCCCGTCTCGCGCATCAGCCGCACCATGATCAGGTTGCCCAGCGTGTAGAGGATCAGCGCCGCCACCAGCAGCACGGGCTTCGGCGCCGAGACATAGGCGCGCAGCGCGGTGCTGCCGCTCAGGAAGATGACCATCGCGGCCGCCAGCCACGCGAAGAAACCCGCACTCATCGCCCGCGCCTTTACCAGGGACCGCCCCCGGTCTAGCCGCGAGTGCCCGCGCCCCGCGCGCCGGATTGCGACCTGCGGACGCGTCGCAATCGGCCCGGCGCGCCGCATCACGGCGTATGCACGGGATGTGCACAGCCTGTGCACGCAGTGTGACAGGGGCCCTAGTCGTCATAGGCATGCCCCGCGCGCAGCCCCTCGCGGACGCGATGGGCGATGGCCAGGAACTCGGGCGTGTCCCGGATATCGAGCGGCCGCTCCTTCGGCAGATCGCTCTCGATCACGTCGGTGATGCGTCCCGGACGCGGGGACATGACGACGATTTTCGTAGACAGATAAACGGCTTCCGGGATCGAGTGGGTCACGAAGCCGATGGTCTTTTCCGTCCGCGCCCAGAGCTTCAGAAGCTGCTCGTTCAGATGATCGCGCACGATCTCGTCCAGCGCCCCGAAGGGCTCGTCCATCAACAGGATGTCGGCATCGAAGGCCAAGGCCCGCGCAATGCTCGCCCGCTGCTGCATCCC
Source organism: Roseicyclus amphidinii (assembly GCF_030163755.1). GTDB lineage: Bacteria > Pseudomonadota > Alphaproteobacteria > Rhodobacterales > Rhodobacteraceae > Roseicyclus > Roseicyclus amphidinii. The sequence goes on along the minus strand of NZ_JASJOE010000049.1, from coordinate 9,628 downwards.
GCCCGACAACTGCCAAGGAAATTTCTTGCCGAACCCTTCCAGATCAACAAGTTGCAGCACGTTCTTCACGCGCCTTTCCTGCTCCGCGGCTTCAAACCCCATGATCTCCAGCGGCAACTTGATGTTCTTCTCGATGGTCCGCCATGGATAAAGCCCCGCAGCCTGGAAGACATAGCCATAAGCCCTTGATTTCCTGGCTTCATCCGGGGTCATCCCGTTCACGGTGATGGTCCCGCCCGTGGGATGCTCCAAGGCCGCGATGACCCTCAGGAAGGTCGTCTTCCCGCAGCCCGACGGCCCAATGAAGCTGACGAATTCCCCCTTGCCGATCTCGAGGTTCACATCCCGCAACGCCTGCACCGGCCCGTCCGCGGTCTGGAAGGTCAGATCGAGATTTTGAGCTTCTATCACCGGCGCATCATGCATTCGATGACTCCGACGGCAACAAGGTCACTCGTAATGAATCCATTTCTACCGCCCAACCATCAGGGAGCAGTCCAAGTTCCGCCAGTTCCTTTCGATTGTTCCTAATCTCTCTCTGTCGCTTTTCCTCCTCGGCAATGTCCAACTGGCCTTTTAGCAATAGAGAGTAGTTTTGAAGTAGCCGTCGCAAGGTATCAGCGTTTCGACCTATCTCGTCTAGCGTAACAATCCCGACTTTGACGGAATGCTCGGTAGCGCTTGCTTTCGTTATTCTCCACTTAGTGAGCGTATAGTTGCTTATACGATCATCGACGTGATGAGTGGCAAAGATCGCACCATGAGCAACAAATTTTCGGAGTGAAACAATCTCCTCCGCCATCAGGAACAATGATGTGAAGTTCATCGTCCCATCACTGTACATCGGTACTCGCCTAAGCTGAGGTACCGACAGTAGGCAAAAGCGCAAGAAATCAAACTTCTCTTTATAAGTATGTGGAGGCTTATTCGAGAATGCACTCGCAACTTTTGGGCAGCATTCTGCGACGGCCCAAACAAAGCCATCAAGTGCGTGCTCAAACCGGGAAAAGCGAGCTATCGTCAACCCAAGGGCTCCGTAATCTCGACATTCTTCCAAGAATTCTGTTGGTTCGTAGTAACCCATCAGACCCCCGTCGCGGGAATACCCGTCCGTTCCACCGGCCGCGGCGCGGTCAGCTCTTTCCAGGTGCTGAGCGCCCGGTTCACCGTCCCGTTGCCGGGCCGCTTCACGAACTCCCCATGCCCTTCCTTGGTCCGCACCTCGCCGTCATGGACGGCCACGAACCCGCGCGTCAGCGTGAAGCGCGGCAGGCCCTTCACGTGATGACCCTCGAAGACGTTGTAATCGATCGCGGATTGCTGCGCGCCTGCCGTGATCGTCTTCTCCTTCTCGGGGTCCCAGACCACGATATCGGCATCCGCGCCAACCAGGATCGCGCCCTTTTTCGGGTAGCAATTCAAGACCTTGGCGATGTTCGTTGAAGTCACCGCCACGAACTCGTTCGGCGTCAGACGGCCCGTGCCCACCCCCTGCGTCCAGAGCATCGGCATCCGGTCCTCAAGGCCGCCGGTCCCGTTCGGGATCTTGGAGAAATCGCCCACGCCGAACCGCTTCTGCTCGGTGGTGAAGGCGCAATGATCGGTCGCCACGACCGACAAAGACCCGCTCATCAACCCGGCCCAAAGGCTGTCCTGATGCTTCTTGTTGCGGAAGGGCGGCGACATCACGCGCCGCGCGGCATGGTCCCAATCGGGGTGGAAATACTCGCTTTCGTCCAGCGTCAGGTGCTGGATCAGCGGCTCGCCCCAGACCCGCTTGCCCAGCGAACGCGCCCGGCGGATGGCCTCATGTGCGTCCTCGGAGGAGACATGCACAACATATAGCGGCACACCCGCCATGTCGGCGATCATGATCGCGCGGTTCGTCGCCTCCCCCTCGACCTGCGCGGGGCGCGAATAGGCATGCGCCTCGGGCCCGGTGTTGCCCGCAGCCAGCAGCTTCGCCGTCAGCTCCGCCACCACGTCGCCGTTCTCGGCATGGACCATGGCGATGCCGCCCAGTTCCGACAGGCGGCTGAACGAGGCGTAAAGCTCATCGTCATTGACCATGAGCGCGCCCTTGTAGGCCATGAAATGCTTGAAAGTATTGATCCCGCGATCCTCGATCACGGTTTTCATCTCGTCGAACACCTGCTCGCCCCACCAGGTCACGGCCATGTGGTAGGAATAGTCGCAATTCGCGCGCCCGGCCTTGTTGTCCCACATCTGCAAGGCGTCGAGCAGGCCCTGGCCGGGGCTCGGCAGCGCGAAATCGACCACCATCGTGGTCCCGCCGGACAGCGCCGCGCGGGTGCCGCTTTCGAAATCATCGCTGGAATAGGTGCCCATGAAGGGCATCTCGAGATGGGTGTGGGGGTCGATCCCGCCGGGCATGACGTAACAGCCGGTGGCGTCCAGCACCTCGTCGCCGGTGAGGTGCTGGCCGATCTCGACGATCTTGCCGCCCTCGACCAGCACATCGGCCGCATAGGTCAGGTCGGCGGTGACGACGGTACCGCCCTTGATGACTGTGCTCATCTCGTATCCCCCTGTTTTCGTGTTCTTCTTCGCGTCAGATCGCGGGCGTCCGCACGCAGATCATCCGGTCGTCGCGCGTCAGCAGCGGAAGGAAGGTCGTCTCGACCGGCCCCTCGTAACGATACCAGTAGCAGCCGTCGCTCTCGAGCCGGACCTGGCTGAGGTCCTGGCCGGGCGCGGCAAGGGCGCGCACCTCGGGGCGCAATTCCTCGGGCATCGGCTCGCTGGGCGTGGACACGCAGGCCGACAGGGCCAAGACCGCGGCCGGAACTGCATAACGCAATGACATCATTCGACAATCTCCGCGGTTTCCACGACGGCGTGGAACAGGACGTTGGTGCCGGCGGCGGCCCATTCGGGGCTGATCTCCTCAGCCTCGTTATGGCTCAACCCGTCGACACAGGGGCACATGATCATCGCCGTGGGGGCCACGTCATTGATCCAGCAGGCATCGTGCCCCGCGCCGGACACGATGTCCATGTGAGAATATCCAAGCCGGTCAGCGGCTTGCCGGATGGTGTTCACGCACCCCTCGTCGAAGGCGGGCGGATCGAACTGGCCCACGATCTCGGCCTCGAACCCCACTCCGATCTCTTCGCAGAGTTTGGGCGCGCGGTCCATCAGCTCGGCGACCATCCCGTTGAGCTTGTCCAACAGGTGCGTGCGCATGTCGACGGTGAAGACGACCTTGCCGGGGATGATGTTGCGCGAGTTGGGGTAGACGTCGACATGCCCGATCGCGCCGACGGCACCGGGCTGATTTTTCATTGCAATTTCATGCACAAGCTCGGTCACCAGCGCCAAGCCGCGGCCCGCGTTCCGGCGCATCGCCATGGGCGTGGACCCGGTGTGGCTTTCCTTGCCCGTCACGGTGCATTGCACCCAGCGCAGGCCCTGCCCGTGGGTGACGACGCCGATATCCTTGCCCTCGGCCTCGAGGATGGGGCCCTGTTCGATATGCAGCTCGAACATGGCGTGCATCTTGCGGTCGCCGACCTTTTCCTCGCCCTTCCAGCCGATCCGCTCCAACTCGTCGCCGAAGCGCTTGCCCGCTGCATCCGTCCGGTCATAGGCCCAGTCGAGCGTGTGACGCCCCGCGAAGACGCCCGAGGCAAGCATGGCGGGGGCAAAGCGCGTGCCCTCCTCGTTGGTCCAGTTGACCACGACGATGGGATGTTTCGTCTTTATGTTCAGATCGTTGAGCGTGCGGATGACCTCGAGGCCGCCCAGCACGCCCAGCACGCCGTCATACTTGCCACCCGTCGGCTGGGTGTCGAGGTGGCTGCCCACATAGACCGGCAGCGCGTCCGGGTCGGTGCCCTCGCGGCGGGCGAACATGTTGCCCATCTCGTCAAGGCCCATGGTGCAGCCCGCGGCCTCGCACCAGCTCTGGAACAGGGCGCGGCCCTCGGCATCCTCGTCGGTCAGGGTCTGGCGGTTGTTGCCGCCCGCCACACCCGGACCGATCTTCGCCATCTCCATCAGCGTGTCCCAGAGGCGCTGACCGTCGATCTTCATGTTCTCAGCCGGAGACGGCATGTCTTTCCCTTCCAGTTCAGTGATTTGGGCGTCGTTCTTAATGCAGACGCTTAAGAATGTCGCGCAAGGTGCCGAAAAGGATGTCGATATGCTCCTTTTCGATGATCAGCGGCGGGGAGAGCGCGATGATGTCCCCGGTCGTGCGGATCAGCACGTTGTGCTCATAGGCATCGAGGAAGGCGGCAAAGGCGCGTTTCGTCGGCTCGCCCGCGATGGGTTCCAGCTCGATCCCCGCGATCAGGCCCATGTTGCGGATGTCGATGACATGCGGGCAATCGGCAAGGCTGTGGGCCGCATCCTCCCAATAGGGCGCAAGCTCGGCGGCGCGCTCGAACAGCCCGTCCTCGCGGTAGGTTTCCAGCGTGGCGATGCCCGCGGCCGACGCGATCGGGTTGCCCGAATAGGTGTAGCCGTGGAACAGCTCGATCATGTGCTCGGGGCCCTGCATGAAGGCCTCGTGGATCTCCTTGGTGGCCAGCACGGCACCCATCGGGATCACGCCGTTGGTCAGGCCCTTGGCGCAGGTGATCATGTCGGGCATCACGTCGAAGTAATCCGCCGCGAAGGGCGCGCCGAGGCGGCCGAAGCCGGTGATGACCTCGTCGAAAATCAACAGGATGCCGTGTTTCGTGCAAAGCTGCCGCAGCCGCTGGAGGTAATCCTTGGGCGGGATCAGAACGCCGGTCGAGCCCGCCACGGGCTCCACGATCACGGCGGCGATGGTCTCGGGGCCGTGCAGGGCGACGATGCGCTCAAGCTCATCCGCAAGGTTCCCGCCATGCTCGGGCTGGCCGCGGGTAAAGGCGTTCTGCCCCGGCAGATGGGTGTGCGGCAGGTGGTCGACACCGGTCAGCAGGCTGCCGAAGACCTTGCGGTTGTTGACGATCCCGCCCACCGAGATGCCGCCGAAATTCACCCCGTGATAGCCGCGCTCGCGCCCGATCAGCCGGGTCCGGCTGGCCTGACCGATGGCGCGCTGGTAGGCGATTGCGATCTTCAGCGCGGTCTCGACGCTCTCCGAGCCGGAATTGGTGAAAAAGACATGCTCCATCGGCGCGGGCGCCATGTCGCGCAGCCGGTTGGCCAGCTCAAAGGCCTTGGGATGGCCCATCTGGAAGGCCGGCGCATAGTCCAGCTCGGCCGCCTGCTGCTGGATCGCCTCGACGATCTTGGGGCGGTTGTGGCCGGCGTTGCAGCACCACAGCCCCGCAGTGCCGTCCAGCACCTCGCGCCCGTCGGCGGTCTTGTAGTGCATCCGGTCGGCCGAGACGAACATCCGCGGGTTCTGCTTGAACTGGCGGTTCGCCGTGAAGGGCATCCAGAACGCCGAAAGGTCGTTCGGCACCGGGTTGGAACGGTCAAGGGCCATGTCGGCATTCCCTGTCTCGCGGGGTCCGGGCGCGCACCGCCGACCCGCTGGATTCATTTTTGACCATCCGGTCAAGGACACGCTAGCAGAGGTGCTGTGCCAGTCAATGAATTCTCGGCCAGGGGGCGCGCAAAGACAAGGCAAATGATGCCTGAACGGGCAGGGCTGCACGGGGTTTGGGCGCGGTGCGAAACAGGGATTGCACCCCCCGCCGCGGCAAGGTCAGATGGGGCCATGGGAATGGAAAAACCGCGCACGCGGATCCAGAAGAAGAACCGGGAAACCATCCTCGAAGCCGCGCTCGAGGTGTTCTCGCAGCACGGGTTCCGGGGCGCGACGCTCGACATGATCGCGGGTGCCGCGGGGCTGTCCAAGCCCAACCTGCTCTATTACTTCCCCTCGAAGGAGGCGATCCACGTCACCCTTCTGAGCGGGTTGATGGACACCTGGCTCGCCCCGCTGCGCGAGATGGACACGGGCGGCGATCCGATGGAGGAGCTGCGCGGCTACGTGCGCCGCAAACTGCAGATGAGCCGCGATTTTCCGCGCGAATCCAGGCTCTTCGCCAACGAGATCGTGCAGGGCGCGCCGCGCATGCAGGAGGGGCTGGAGACCGAGCTGAAGGCGCTGGTCGACGAGAAGGCCGAGCTGATCCGCGGCTGGATCGCCCAGGGGCGCATCGCCGATGTCGACCCCCATCACCTGATCTTCTCGATCTGGGCCCTGACCCAGCATTACGCCGATTTCGACGCGCAGGTCCGCGCGGTGCTGGGCGAGGGCCGCGACCCGCTGACCGAGGCCGAGGGGTTTCTCGACACGCTGTTCACACGGCTTCTCGCACCCTGATCCGTTTTCATCTCCGATACGCGTGAGAGGGGGCTGACGGCCCCCTCTGACGTGTCGGCTTGCGGACGGCGGCGACCCTATTCCGCCGCTTTCACCGCGCCGGGGTTGTTGGGATGCGTCGTCCAGTTGGCATAGACCGGCTCGACCGGTTTGCCGGTGCGCTCGTCCATGGTGCCGGCCTCCAGCCTCTCCATCGTGATGCAGCCCTCGACCGGGCAGACGTTGACGCAGAGATTGCAGGCGACGCATTCGTCGTCCTTGACCTCGAAGACGCGGTCCTCGGACATCGAGATCGCCTGGTGGCTGGTGTCCTCGCAGGCCGCAAAGCAGCGGCCGCAGCTGATGCAGGCGTCCTGGTCGATCCGGGCCTTGGTGACGTAGTTGAGGTTCAGGTATTGCCAGTCGGTCACGTTCGGCACGGCCCGCCCGACCAGATCGGAGAGCGCCATGCCCTTCTCGTCGAGATACTGCGACAGGCCCGATTTCATCTCTTCCACGATCTTGAACCCGTAGGTCATCGCCGCCGTGCAGACCTGCACGGTCCCCGCGCCGAGGCTCAGGAACTCGGCCGCGTCGCGCCAGGTGGTCACGCCCCCGATCCCCGAGATCGGCAGGCCCTGCGTCTCGGGATCGCGGGCGATCTCGGCCACCATGTTGAGCGCGATGGGCTTCACCGCCGGGCCGCAATAGCCGCCATGGGTGCCCTTGCCGTCGATCATCGGCTCGGGGCTGAAATCGTCGAGGTTCACGGAGGTGATCGAGGAGATCGTGTTGATCAGCGAAACGGCATCCGCCCCGCCCCGCTTCGCCGCGCGCGCGGGATAGCGGATGTCGGTGATGTTCGGCGTCAGCTTCACGATCACCGGCATCCGGGTGTTCTGCTTGCACCAGCGGGTGACCATCTCGATATACTCGGGAACCTGCCCCACGGCCGCACCCATGCCGCGTTCGGACATGCCGTGCGGGCAGCCGAAGTTCAGCTCGATGCCGTCCGCGCCGGTGTCCTCCACATGGGGAAGGATGGCCTTCCAGGCCTCTTCCTCGCAGGGCACCATGAGCGAGACGATCATCGCGCGGTCGGGCCAGTCGCGCTTGACCTGCTTGATCTCGCGCAGGTTCACCTCGAGCGGGCGGTCGGTGATCAGCTCGATGTTGTTCAGCCCCAGAAGCCGCCGGTCCGCGCCCCAGATCGCGCCATAGCGCGGGCCATTGACGTTGACGATGGGCGGGCCGGCCTCGCCGAGCGTTTTCCAGACCACGCCGCCCCAGCCCGCCTTGAAGGCGCGCTCGACGTTGTAGGCCTTGTCGGTCGGCGGCGCCGAGGCCAGCCAGAACGGGTTGGGCGACTTGATGCCCAGGAAGTCGGTGGAAAGGTCTGCCATGATCCTGGTCTCCCTCTGTGCCTATCCGAATTTTCGTACGAAAATTCGCAAGTTGCGATTATTCGTACGAATAATCGCGTCAGCCGATAAGGCTTGCGTGAATGTCCTCGGCCGCGTCGCGGCCCTCGGCTACGGCGGTGACGGTCAGGTCCTCGCCGCCCGCGGCGCAATCGCCCCCGGCCCAGACACCGGGCAGCGATGTGCGCCCCGCCCCGGTCACGGCGATCTTGCCGCCGGTGATCTCGATGCCCTCGGGCGCGCCCTCAAGCGTCTGGCCGATGGCCTTGAGCACCTGGTCGGCGGGAATGTCGAAGGTCTCGCCGGTGCCGGTCAGCGACCGCCCTTCGGAGCGGGTGTATTCGGCGCGCAGCGCCGTGACGCTGCCATTGCCGAGGACAGCCACAGGCATGGCGTTGAAGATGAAGCGCACGCCCTTGGAGGCGGCCAGATCCTGTTCGTAGCGGCTGGCGGGCATCGCCTCGCGGCTCCGACGATAGAGAACCGTCACGTTTTCCGCGCCCAGCAGTTTCGACTGCACCGCGGCGTCGATGGCGGTCATGCCGCCGCCGATCACCACGACGTTGCGCCCCACCGGCAGCTTGGCAAGGTCGCCGGCCTGCCGCAGGTCCGAGATGAAGCCGACCGCATCAAGCACGCCCGCGCGCCCCTCGCCTTCGGCACGCAGCGCGTTGACGCCCGCAAGCCCCATCCCGAGGAAGACCGCGTCATGCTCGGCCTTCAGCCCCTCGAGCGTGATGTCGCGGCCAAGCGCCTTGCCGGTGTGCAGCGTGATGCCGCCGATCTTCAGCAGCCAGTCGACCTCGGCCTCGGCGAAGCCGCCGACGGCCTTGTAATAGGCGATGCCGTATTCGTTCAGGCCGCCGCCCTTTTCCTTGGCATCGTAGAGCGCGACGTCATGGCCATGCATGGCCAGACGATGCGCGCAGGCAAGCCCGGCAGGCCCCGCGCCCACGACCGCCACGCGCTTGCCCGTCGGCTCGGCCCGCGCGTAGGGATGCACGCCCGCGGCCATCAGCGTGTCGGTGGCGTAGCGCTGCAGCCGCCCGATCTCGACCGGTTTGCCCTCGGCCGTCTCGCGCACGCAGGCCTCTTCGCAGAGCGTCTCGGTCGGGCAGACGCGGGCGCACATGCCGCCGAGGATGTTCTGGTCGAAGATCGTCTTGGCCGCCGCTTCGGGCGTGCCGGTGGCGATCTGGCGGATGAAGAGCGGGATGTCGATGGAGGTGGGGCAGGCCGTGATGCAGGGCGCATCATGGCAGAAGTAGCAGCGATCCGCGGCCACCAGCGCCTCGTGCCCGTCAAGGGGCGGGTGCAGGTCGTCGAAATTCGCGGAAAGTGTCTGGGCGTCGAGCCGCGCGGGCGCGATACCGGGGGTGAACGGGCTGTTCGTCATCGGGTGCATCTCCCTGCAGGCGAATGGCGATCTTGTCGGGAGCAGGCTGGCACGGGTCCTATTTTTTATCAAATGGTAAATTTCTGCAACGGGCCGATTACCCGAGGATTTCCGCCTGCAGGAGCCGGGTTGCCGAAAAATCGGGCACCGATGGGCTGAAAAGCCGCCAGTCGAAGCCCATGTCGGGGCCACGGGGCGGGTTTTCCCCGCGCGAACGCTGCGCTATAGGCGGCGATCATGTGGCTCGCGGCGGACGCGGCCATGGGAGGCGCGGGGCGCGCGCACGCGAGATCGCGGCAGGCCCCGGAGTGCGAGGACAGACATGACCGACGAAACAGACGCGACCCGGGCAAGCGACGTGGCCTTCATCGAGGCGTTGGCGACGCTTCTGAAGGACAAGGACCTGACCGAGATCGAGGTGAAGCGCGAATACGCCGAACACGACTGGCTGAACGTGCGCGTGTCGCGCCAGACGGCGATGGTGGCGGCCCCTGCCCCGGCGGCCTATGCCGCCCCCGCCCCGGCTGTGCCCGCGGCCCC
>NZ_JASJOE010000048.1 GCF_030163755.1 Roseicyclus amphidinii | reverse complement strand
GCTCTTCCGATCTGATCAGCCCGCGCGAGGGGACATGGGCCACGATCCGGGTCTTGCCGGTGCCCGCCGGTTTCATCTCGACCAGGTCGCCGCGGCGGGGCAAACGCGGGACGCGGCCGAACGCTCGGTCGAGGCACAGGTCCGGGAACTGACCAACCGCGCAACCGTCGCCGCCGTGCAGGCGATTTCGGCCGCCGCCGAGGCGGAGGGCGCGCAGGAAGGCGACGTGCGCGCCAACAAGACCGCCGAAGCCATGCAGCTGGCGCGGGCGGCGTTGCAGATCCTTCAACGGGCGGCCGAACTGGGCCTCTCCGGCCCCGAGGGCGATGCCGCGGCCGTTGTCGTGCAGGAGGCCATGGAAAACGCGATGGCCGCCTACGAGGCCCTGCAGGCCGAACCCCAACTCGAGCCCGAGGCCCCTGCCCAGCCGGAGGCCCCTGCCGACCCGCCTTTGACGATGAACACCGCACCGGCCGAGCAAGCCGAACCCGCTCGGTCACGTGTCATAGCAGATCCCACCGGCGCAATGCCAGGTGGGCCCGGCCCTGCTGCCGCAACCGGAACCGCCGCACCCAACGCCCCCCAGGTCTTGGTGCAGCCCGGCGGCGCAGGGCCGGAACCCGATCCGACGCTTTCACTTGGTGGAAGCCCATGAATTTGCCGTCCCGCAGGCCGGGGCGGCAAATCTGGGGTGATCTCGCAAGAGGCACCTCAGCCAGAACCGGGGACCCCTCAGCATTCCCCGAACCCAACGACGACACGAGGGGAAGTCGTCGCCAAAATGAACGAGAAGAAACATGCAAAAGCTTCTTGCTACTTCCGCGATCGCAATGATCGCACTGTCCGGCGCAGCGTTCGCGCAGTCGGCCAATGACGGCGCTGACGCCGACTTCACGGTGGTGGACGACAACGCAAACATCACCACTGGTGCCAGCCTGCTGACGCAGATTCTGGCAGCGGCTACGGATGTGCAGGTCTCCATGACCAACGCGGCAGAAAACCTCGCCAACCTCGACGGTTCGATCAACGTGCTCGAGTCGGCGAACGTTGACGAGCTGCTGGCAGAACTCACTGCGGATGTCGTGTTTGGTTCGCCGGTTTACACGTGGACTGATGGCACGGATACCTTCACTGGCAACCAGGAAGACTATGACGCAGCAGTTGCTGCCGCCACCGGGACCACGGTCATCACCCTCACCGACATCGCGGGTGGCGACGACTTTGCCGGTCTCCTGAAGGGCGTGTCGCAGACCGTTGACGGCACGACCGCGATCGACTTCTTCGATCCGGCACTCACCGTTGATGCGCTGCAGACCAGCGTGTCGAACCTGACCACCACGGTCATCGGTGCACTGAACACCGGTGTCATCGGTCAGAACGGCGGCGACAACGGCATCGCGGCAAACACGCTCGCCATGGCCAACATGCAGCTCGAGTCGGTCGCACAGACCACCGGGTCGCTGGCCAACTCGGCACAGTACTTCCAGCCGGGTGACCTGCAGCTGGCGAACCTCGCCACCAACATGGCGACCGTCGTTGATGCAAGCGTCAACGTCGATCAGCTGATGGCGAACGTCGATACCGTCTCGACCACCCTCATCGGTGCTCTGAACACGGGTGACATTGCTGCGGACGTGAACCAGAACGCGTCGAACCTGACGCAGGCTCTCGTCGGCCAGTAAGGTCACCTTTCCTGATGACCCTGAGTTCGGGTCCTACCATGGGCGAACCTTCGCCCATGGTCACAGTCTTTCAGGAGGTTCGTGCCATGACACTCTCGCTTCGACGGCTGCGCATCCGATCCTGTTTGATTTCACTGGCCTTGATGGGCCTTTCCCCTGCTGCCAACGCACAGGACTTCGACAGCGTTCTCAGCCGCGCCCTGAACACGGTGCAGTCGCTCACCAGTTCGCTGCAGGGGGTTTCCACGACAACCACGCTGATCGTGAACGACATCAGGACGCAAGTTGGATCGCCGCGCCCCGATGCCATCGGAACACCGACCGTGCCGATCATGCCGGACATGCCCGGACTTGCACGCGCCGTGCCCCTGACACCGCGTGTGCCCCCCGTACCCGGCGTGGAGGGCGTGCCGCCGGTCCCGCGCGTGACCCCGATTTCGCGGAGTTCTCACCTTGGGCAAACCCTGCAATCGGGAACCGCGGACCAGCTTGTGGACACGATGGCGTCCATAGAGCCGCTGGTTGCCGGGCAGATGGATCAGCCCTTGGATTTGCTGACCGCGCCGGTTGCGCAAACTGCCCTCGACTAGGTTTGCCTCGCGTCATGGCATCCTTGATGGACCGTCAATCCTGCAAACGCCGCACCTGATCGGGGCAATCGCATGAAAACACCTGCTGCACTTTGTGTCGTCTGCATCCTGTCGGTTTTGCCCGCGCATGCGGAGGGGCCGCTGCAGGACGTTCTGCAGACCGCCGACAGTTTCAACGCCCTCTTCCTGAATGCCAGCCTGAACACGGCCCTTCTTGACGGGGGGGTTACGGTAGACGTGCGCCCCCCGACGACCGTTGCCCCCCCCGAAATGGCCGATCTGGATGCCGGGGTCGTGACCGACGGGGTCGAGACCGCACCCGCCCCCGACATTACCATCACCGAGGTTTCGACCGGCGTGACCGGCGTGATTCAGACCGGGACCATCGACGTGGGTGTGCGCCAGGGCCCGCTGCTTGTGTCGCCGGATCTGCTTCCGCTGACCGGTGGCGCGTTGACTGGCGGCTTGCAATCGTCGCCCACACATGTCGGCGTGTCGGATGCGGGTCCTGCTCTCGCGCCAGGAGCAAACGCCCTCTCCGGCACAAGCGAAGCGCCCGAGCCGATCATCGTGCAGACGACCGGCCCACTGGTCTTGTCAAACGACAGCCGGAATACGGGAAATGTATACGGCGGCGTCTCTGTTTCCGGGCGCATCGGGAATGTGGAGATGGACGAAATTTCCACCAACGCCGTCGGCGTTCAATCCGCGGGAACAATCTCGATCGTCATTAATAACTGATAAATCCAAACAAACTATCGCCAGCCAAGACGCTGAGGCGATGCAAGCACCCAACCGTAGTGCAAACGCCAGTCAGGAATGGAGGCCGAGATCATGAACAGCCAGATTGGCGAGAATCGAATTAAAGAAATAGCTGCAGAAGTAAATATACTCTTTCAGCTCAACAAAACCAAAGCGCTGCGAAAAATAGAAGCATATGTTGCGCAACATCCGAGGTGCGCTCCACTTCAAATGATCCTTGCCGAGGTGCAGGCTGACCTTGGCGACTTTGATTCAGCGCAAAAATCCTACGCGATAACATTTTCACTTGCACCAGCCTATCCGGCTGGCTTCATTTCATTGGCGAAGACACTCATCAAGGCCGAGAAATACATAGCTGCGGAAAAAGCTCTTCATCACGCGAAGAAACTGCAGCCCTCATCCCCCGTCATTTATCGCACGCTTGGCGAACTGAGCATGCTAAAGAACGACCCGAAAGCCGCGCGAAAGTATTTCGAGACTTGCCTTAGCCTCAACCCATCCGATGCAGAAATCCACCGTCGTATCGGCAACTTGAAAAGGTACACACACGACGACCCTCAAATATCAAGGATAGAAGCCCTGATTGACTCTGGCCTGCACAAGGACTCAAGCCTTGCAAACCTCCATTATGCACATGCAAAAGCAATGGAAGATATCGGCAGACTAAAAGAGGCCTTTGAAAGCTATGAAAAAGGCGGCGCCTGCCAACGAGCATTTTTAGGATACGATAGGATACTTTCGGAACAAGAGCTGACGTCCGTCAAATCAGCACTTGAAAAAGTCCAAAATACTTCTTTTGATGTTGAAGAGTCAGAATTAACCAACACACCAATATTTATAATTGGAATGCCACGCTCAGGAACCACGCTGCTTGAACAAATAATATCGCAGCACACACAGGTCACGCCCGGTGGTGAGCTGAACTTGCTGTCACGACTTGCCTTCACCAACATTGTTCATCAACAAGATCTTCGGCCTGAGCACCTTACCAAGGTGCGCAGTCAATACTACGAATACTGCGAGAAGACCAACCTCGAAACGCCTTACTTTACAGACAAATTACCCCACAACTTTCGGTTCGCAAGCCTTATTCCACGATGCTTTCCCGAGGCCAAGATTATCCATGTGACGCGCGATCCGCGAGCAACGTGTTGGTCCAACTTCAAACAGTTTTTTAGCGGAAAGGGAATGCATTACTCGTGGTCCATCGAAGACACCGTTGCATACTACAACATGTACCTTGATCTCATGGATTTCCACCGCGAGCATATGAACGGGGAAATGATCGAGATCAGATACGAAGAGCTTGTCGCCAACCCGCATGTTGAAATCCCAAAACTTATCGCAGCGCTGGGGTTGGATTGGCAGGATGCGTGCCTTGAGCCGCAAAACAACAAACGGGCCGTCCGCACTGCATCACAAATGCAGGTACAGCAAAGCATCTACAAGGGCAGCTCCGATGGATGGCGCAAGTTTGAGCCCTTCCTCGCGGAAGCTTTTTCAAAGTTGAACGAGGTGTGACCGAAGGGCTGAAATGTCGCAAAAACGGATTGTGCAATCCATGCTGTCCTGCCCCGTGATGTTTGGCACCTGGCCTTAGGTCAGTTCATGAATAATTCGACAGTCAAGACATCCGGCTGACTTCTACCGGCGTGCCATGCTGCCACGACCACCCGGATGTTGAAGACATATTTACGAAGAACCTCGACGACGATCGGACCTTTTTTCGCAGGGGGCAGATGATCTGCTGCGTCCGCCGCTCACGCGGCAGGAAATCTTTAGATCATCTCCGATCTTTTGCCTTGGCGCGTCAAGCGGTTGGGTTTGCTACCAACTCCTGCATGAGCCGGACGGCCCGGACCGATTCCCGCCGTCACCATCCCGAAATCGAGAGGAACGCCCAGCATGTTGAAATCCACCCTCTTCGCCCTTGCCATGGCCGTCGGCGCCGTCGGCCTGGCCGCCCCGTCGCAAGCGCAGGGAACTGCGCCGCTCGGCGTGCACGAGGTCGCCGCGTTGGCGCAGCACGCCGACCTCCGCGACCGCGACCTGGTGCGGGTCCTGCAGCGCAGCCTGCGCAGTCACGGGCTTTATGGCGGAGCCATCGACGGCATCGCGGGTCCGCACACGATGCATGGGCTGCGCCTGGCGCAGCAGCTGTCCAGCCCGTGGATCGTGCCTGTGGTCCGTCATGATCTGCGCACCCTGCCCCATGTTGTCCTTCATGGTGTGCCCGCTTACGTCACCGAGCCCATGACGCGCGGCCAGATCGCTGTCGTGCCGGTTCCGTTCCATGCACCGACCGCACCGTGGCGGGTCCAGCACATGTACTACGACTACCGGAACTGAGCGAAGCCCCGGACGACAAACCGCCCCGCCCGCGTGAACGGCAGCGGGGCGGATCGTCCATGGCGCCGAAAAGCCAGACCATCGACGCGCAGGAGCAGGTTGCGGCGCGGCCACGATCAGATCAACATCCGCTCCCGCGCAATCACGCTTGCATGTGCCCGGTTTCGCGCGGGAAGCTTGAAGCAGATGCTACGCATCAGCATCTTGATCTGGGTCTCCGGCACGGCCAGAAGGCGGGCGATTTCCTTGTTGGTCGCGCCTTCCGACGCGAAGCGGAGAACGTGCAGTTCACGGTCGGTCAAGGTGCTCTCGCCCGCGCCGTTCCCCGCCTGAGCCTGTTCCGCCTCGGCTTCGACCTGGGGCACGAACACCAGCCCGGTGTGGATCAATCGCAGCGCGACCTCGAGGGATTTCAACGGCATCGACTTGGGGATATAGCCCCGAAGACCGGCCTCCATCGCATCGTCAAGGAACTTGCGGTCGAGGTTGCCGGTGAAGAGCACGATGCTCGTGTCCTTCCACTGCGTGACGATCTCGACGACGCTGGACAGACCATACATGCCGGGCATCCGCAGATCGAGCAGCATGACGTCGTAAGACTGACTGGCGAGCGCCTCGAGGGCAGCCTGCCGCGATGATACGACGTTCACCGTCAGCTCTCCCGAGCGTTCCAGAATATCGGCAATCGCCTGCGCCAGCAGGATGTGGTCGTCTGCAATCAATACTTTCATCGGCCTGTGTTCACCACGTTTTCTGGTCGCACGTATCCCCCCGACCGGGCGGAGATCCGCAAGAAACGCTGGCGAAGCATCTGCTAAAACATACCAAAAGGCCCAAGGGCGCTTCGGGAAAGAAAACCCACCGGGCAAGACTTTCTGCCCTTCAACCAAGAACGCAGATCACCAACCGCCCGCCCGAAAGCCGTTCAACTCCGACTTTTCGAGCGCGCTTCTCACGATGCGACGTGTTTCGTTTGATCGTCTCTCACGTGACCGCGCGGCGGATCCCCCAGGGAGCTATCGTTCGGATATGTTCCCTGCGCATTCGCAGCCTGGCCAACTCTGCGGCGAGTTTACCGCAAAAGTCGCAACAACCGACACCAAGAGATAGTTTTCAAATGTAATATTTTTCGGATTTCTCCCCTCTAAAGAGATGGGTTTCTGAAATCACGTCCCGCCGCTTTGCCCACGCTTGCGCGAAGGCAGGGGCAAGATGATGCTGTTGCACAAATCGGTTGAACGCCGGGGGTTCCGTTCGCGGGACAGGCTTGTTCCGCTGCGTGCGTGACGGGTCTGTCGAGCGCAGTGGAGCCGTTCACGACGGCACAATCCACACCTGGAGTTCAACGACCGGGCAATCGACCGAGGTTTTTCGCAGCGCGCAAGGCCTCTTTCCGAGCCACGGCACCGGAGGTGACGGTTGCCCAAGGCGCCGCGTTCCTGCGGGATTGGAGGGCGGCATGGTCCCGAAAGGGATCCGCAGGTTGAGCGGGCCCTTGGGCCCACGGCAAGGGGGGGGTATCGACGACCGGGGGGTTCTGACGACAGGATAGCGTGCTTGGGTCAGGCACCGTCCAGTCGAGGCCAAGCGGACGCACCGGCCGCCAGACGAACATGATAGTCTGCCGGAGCGCATGCCGAACAGAACCTGCATCGTCATCTCGATTCCAGGTTCAAGGTCTTTCGACCCGAACCTTCTCCGAAGATCGGCGGTGACCGCCAAGGTCACCCGCAACCGCGCACTGCGCTACGCCAGAGCCCCCGCGCGCGGCCGTCTACATCCCCACCCGGGACACTGCCGCCGTCACGAGCCATGGCGCTTGTGCGCTTCGTTGCAGGCTGGCCAGAAAGGTCCTGTAGATCGGTGGTGTGGGTCTGCTCATGCTTGCCAGCCATCACGCTGGATCCACGAGATGAACCCGTCACGGGAGCCGTGAACACGGGGGTCGTGAACACGGGGGTCGTGAAACAGAGCAGCGTTGGCGGAGGAGGTGGGATTCGAACCCACGGTACGCTTTCACGCACGCCGGTTTTCAAGACCGGTGCCTTCGACCGCTCGGCCACTCCTCCGGCGCACTCCCAGTAGGGCGGGAGCGGCGATTCTGAAAGGTGTCGTATCGTTGCGTTTCGCGTTCGTCGGGTCGGGCGAATTCAGGCCGGTGCCAAACGGGTTTTCAGATCGTGCGAAACCGGCTATCTTTCGCGCAACAGGACCGGGAGCGGCGCGCAAGACGGTGCCCCGGATAACAAACGGTGTCGGCATGGCACCGATCGAGTGCGGACAGAGCAGCAAATGACCCGATCCTTTCCGTTTCCGCGGCGCGCCCGGCTTCTTCTCGGCGCATGTGCCGTCTTCGCCCTGGGCGCCTGCACCGAGACCTTCCAGCCCTTCGGCAATGTCGGCACGCGCAACGCCACAAACGACGGGCCTGCACCGCTGGGGGCGACCCGGCTGGTGGAGCGCGACATCGAGGCCCCCGACGTGTTCGAGGTGACCGAAGACGGGCTGTGGGACGGACGGCCGTCGCTCGGCGGCGTGTGGGTCGCGCATCCGACCGCAGACGACCCCGAGCGCGTCATCATCCGCAACGAGGAAAACGGCCGTTTCGTGATCGGCGCGCTGTTCCGGCGCGAGCGCGATCATCCTGGGCCCGAACTGATGGTCTCCTCGGATGCAGCGGCCGCGCTGAACATTCTGGCCGGCGATCCGACCTTGTTGCAGGTCACGGCCCTGCGCCGCGAAGAGGTGCCCGATCCGGTCATCGCGCCCACGGTCGAGCCGCCGTCCGCCGAGGCGACGCTGGCCGCGGTCGAACCGGCGGCGATCACGGCAACCTCGCTTGCCGATCCCATCGCGGCCGCCGAGGCGGCCATCGCCGAAAGCGAGATCGCGGCGGAAACCGCCCGGAGCGCAAACCGCGGTGCCGCCGAGGAGCTGGCCGCGGCCCAGAGCGCGCCGTCGATGCCGTCCGCCTCGCCCGCGCCGTCCGCCTCGCCCGCGCGCAGCCCCTCGGTCGCCAGCACAGCGGCCTCCACGCTCGAGCGGCCCTTTGTCCAGATCGGCATCTTCTCCGTGCAGGAAAACGCCAACAACACCGGGCAGGCCTTGCGCAATGCCGGTCTTGTGCCGACTATCTACGACCAGAGCTCGAACGGCGGCCGCTTCTGGCGTGTCGTCGTCGGGCCGGCCCGGACCTCGGACGATCGCGCCGCCATCCTGGAGACGGTGCGCGGTCTCGGGTTCGGAGACGCCTATTTCGTCACGAGGTGACGTGACCCAAGAACAGGACATGGAATGACCGCCGCCATAACCGCCCTGCCCCACCGCGCCGCCGCATTCGTGGCGGCGCTTGCCTTTGCCCTGACCTGTGCCGCGGCGCTGCCGGCCACGGCGCAGGGTTTCGAGACCGAGGCGCGGGCCGCCTATGTCGTCGATCACGGCACCGGGCAGGTGCTCCTGGCGCATAATGCGGATGTGCCGCTTCCGCCCGCGTCCATGTCCAAGCTGATGACGCTTCTGATGACCTTCGAGGCGCTGCAGGAGGGCCGCCTCACGCTCGAGACGCGCCTTCCGGTCAGCGAACACGCGATGAGCTTCGGCGGATCGACGATGTTTCTCAACACCTCCGACCGCCCCACGGTCGAGGACCTGATCCGCGGCGTCATCATCGTCTCGGGCAACGACGCCTCGGTCGCGCTGGCCGAGGCCCTCAGCCCCGATGGCACCGAGGAGGGGTTCGCCCGGATCGCAACCGAGCGCGCGCGCGAACTGGGGATGAACCAGACCACGATCCGCAACGGCAGCGGCTGGCCCACAGCGGGCCACGTCATGAGCATGCGCGATCTCGGCATCCTCGCCGAGGAGATCATCACTGCACATCCCGAATACTACGACTATTTCGCCGAGACCGAGTTCGACTACGAGAACCGCTCGCCCGCCAACCGCTTCAACCGCAACCCGCTGCTGGGCATGGGGATCGGGGCCGACGGGCTCAAGACCGGGCATACCCAGGAAGCGGGCTACGGGCTGGTGGGCTCGGCCATGCAGGGCGGACGGCGGATCACCTTCGTGATCACCGGCCTGCCCTCGGCCGCGGCCCGCGCGCGCGAGGCGGAGCGGATCACCAGCTGGGCGCTGCGCCAGTTCGTCGAACGCGAGGTCGTAGAGGCAGGCACCGAGATGGCCCGCGCGCCTGTCTTCATGGGGGCGGCCGCCGATGTCGGCCTTGCCCCCGCGTCGGATCTTGCGCTGCTGCTGCCCGCGGTGGGCGAGCCCGCCCTGAGCGCCGAGGTCAGCTACATCAGCCCCGTGATCGCCCCCGTCGCGGAAGGCGCGGAGCTGGGCACGCTGCGGGTGACGCTGGGCGAAGGCCAGGACGCGGTGGAACATGTGATCCCGCTCGTGGCGACCGGGACCGTCGCCGAGGGCGGCATGTTGACCCGTCTGGGCACCGCCGCACGCGCCGTGCTTTACGAGCTGATCGGACCGCCCCCGGTGCCGATCACGGCTGGCGGCTGATGCCGCGGGCGGGGGGGCTGTTCGTCAGCCTCGAGGGGATCGACGGCTCGGGCAAGTCCACCCAGGCGCGGCGGCTGGCCGAGTGGCTGCGCGCCCGCGGGCGCGACCCGGTCCTGACGCGCGAGCCCGGCGGCGCGCCGGGGGCGGAGGAGATCCGCCGCCTGCTGGTCGAGGGCGATCCCGACCGCTGGTCGCCCGAGACCGAAATCCTGCTCTTCACCGCCGCCCGACGCGACCACCTGGAGCGGACGATCCGGCCCGCGCTGGCGCAGGGGCGGGACGTGATCACCGACCGCTTCGCCGACTCGACCCGCGTCTACCAGGGCGCCACCCGCGGCGATCTGCGCGGGCTGGTCGATGACATCCACGCCCGCGTGATCGGGATCGAGCCGGACCTGACGCTGATCCTCGACATGGAGCCGGAGGTGGCGCTGACGCGCGGCTTGGCCCGGCGGTCGGGCGAGGACCGGTTCGAGGAGTTCGGCCTGCCCTTCCAGGAAAAGCTGCGCGACGGGTTCCGCGCGCTGGCCGCCGAGGCGCCGGGGCGCTGCGTGCTGATCGACGCGTCGCAAGACGCGGACAGCATCGCCGGGGCCGTCGCCACGGCCGTGGCGGCACGCCTGGGATGAGGGGCGCAAAACTGCCGTTTTGCGGGGGCGGAAATCTGCAGATTTCCGGTGCGGAAAACTCGAGTTTTCCGCCGCCCGGCCCCTGTGTTAGGACGTGGGAATGACCGATGACACCCTGCCGGAACCCGACCGCCTCGACGGCGCGCCCCACCCGCGCGACACCGCGCGGCTCTTCGGTCACACCGAGGCCGAGGCGGCGTTCCTGTCGGCCGTCACCTCGGGCCGCCTGCCGCATGGCTGGCTTCTGACCGGCCCCCGCGGCGTGGGCAAGGCAACATTCGCCTGGCGCGCGGCGCGGTTTCTTCTCGCCACGCCCATCGACGAGGGCGACGGGCTGTTCGGGGCCCCGCCCCCGCCCGACACCCTCGACATCGACGACGGCCACCCGGTCGCGGCGCGGCTGCGCGCGCTCTCCGAGCCGGGCCTGTGCCTGATCCGCCGCGGGCCGCGGCCCGATGGCAAGGCGCTGTCGGACGTGATCCGCGTCGACGAGGTGCGGCGTGTGAAATC
Organism: Roseicyclus amphidinii; assembly: GCF_030163755.1. Classification (GTDB taxonomy): domain Bacteria; phylum Pseudomonadota; class Alphaproteobacteria; order Rhodobacterales; family Rhodobacteraceae; genus Roseicyclus; species Roseicyclus amphidinii. The sequence continues at coordinate 15,093 of NZ_JASJOE010000048.1, read as the reverse complement.
CTTCTTCGGCATGTCGGCGGGCGGCAACGGGCGGCGCGTGGTGATCGTGGACACCGCCGACGAGATGAACCCCTCGGCGGCGAACGCGCTTCTGAAAGAGCTGGAGGAGCCGCCGAAAAACGCCGTCCTCTTCCTGATCTCGCATCGGCCCTCGGGCCTGTTGCCGACGATCCGCTCGCGCTGCCGGACGTTGCGCTTGGGCGCGCTCGGCACGGGCGACCTGCAGGCCGCGCTGGAGCAGGCGGGCCATGCAGCACCCGGGAACGCGACGGGGCTGGCGGAGTTGGCGGGCGGCTCGGTGGGGGAGGCCGTGCGGCTCTTGGCGCATGACGGGCTTGGGCTTTACGGCGACCTGCTGGCGCTTCTCTCCAGCCTGCCGCGGCTCGACCGGCCGCTTGCGATGCGGCTGGCGGATGCCACGCAGGGCAAGACCGGCGAGGCGCGCTTCGACCTGACGCTCTCGCTCCTTGACACCGCGCTGTCGCGGCTCGCGCGGACGGGCGTCACCGGCGAGAGCCTGCCCGAGATCGTGCAAGGCGAAGCCGCAACGCTGGCGCGCCTGTCGCCCGACGCGCAGGCCGCGCGGGCCTGGGCGGAGCTCGCCGCCACGCTCACCCAGCGCGCGCGGCGCGGCAAGGCGGTCAACCTTGACCCTGCCGCGCTCATCTTCGATATGTTCCTCGACCTCGACCGGACCGCCGCGCAGCTTCCCGCGGCCTGACAGCCCCGAACGCTCCAAAAGCCCCGAAAGCCGTGTGATGCCCGAGACCCCCGACATCGTCGACAGCCATTGCCACCTCGATTTCGACAGCCTCAAGGACGAGCTGCCCGAGGTGGTCGCCCGTGCGCAGGCCGCGGGCGTCACGCGGATGGTGACGATCTGCACAAGGCTCAGGAACGCCGCCAGTGTGCGCGCCATCGCCGAGGCGCATGCGCCCGTCTTCTGGGCGGCGGGCACCCATCCGATGAGCGCCGCCGAGGAACCGCTCGCCACGGTGGAGGAGCTGGTGGCGCTCGCGCGCCATCCGAAATTCGTCGGCATCGGCGAGACCGGTCTCGATTACCATTACACGGCCGACAGCAAGCCGTTGCAGCAAGAAAGCCTGCGCCTGCATATCGAGGCGGCGCGCCAGACCGATCTGCCGCTCATCATTCACGCCCGCGACGCGGACGCGGACATGGCGCGCATCCTGGCCGAGGAACATCGCGCGGGCGCCTATTCCTGCGTGATGCACTGCTTCAGCTCCAGCGCCGAGCTGGCGCAGGCGGCGCTGGAGCTGGGCTTCTACCTGTCGATGTCGGGCATCGCGGCCTTTCCGAAGTCGCAGGAACTGCGCGAGATCTTCGCCGCCGCCCCCCTCGACCGCATCCTTCTGGAGACCGACAGCCCCTATCTCGCCCCTCCGCCCCATCGCGGCAAGCGCAACGAGCCGGCCTATACCGCCCATACCGCCCGCGTCGGGGCCGAGGTCTTCGGCCTCGACTATTCCGCCTTCGCGCGGGCGACCTCCGCGAATTTCGACCGGCTGTTCTGGAAGGCCGCGGCCTGGGCCAAGGCGGCGTGACCCGATGGCCCAGCTGATCTTCACCATTCTCGGCTGCGGCTCCTCGGGCGGGGTGCCCCGGCTTGGCGGGCATTGGGGCGACTGCGACCCCGAGAACCCGAAGAACACCCGCCGCCGCTGTTCTCTGCTGATCCGGCGGCGCGAGGGCGACGGCGAGACCGCCGTGCTGATCGACACCTCCCCTGACCTGCGGGCGCAGCTGCTCGATGCGGGCATCGGGCGGCTTGACGGGGTGGTCTTCACCCATTCCCACGCCGATCACACCCACGGGCTCGACGACCTCAGGATGATCGTCTTCAACATGCGCCAGCGCCTGCCGGTCTGGGCCGACGGGGCGACGCAGAACGACCTGCTCAACCGCTTCGGCTATGCCTTCGTGCAGCCGCCGAACTCGGCCTATCCGCCGATCCTCGACCTGAACGGGATCGAGGGCGACGTGGTGATCGACGGGCCGGGCGGCGAGATCCGGCTGACCCCCTTCGAGGTGCGACACGGCAACATCGACTCGCTGGGCTTCCGCATCGGCGACCTGGCCTACCTGCCCGATGTCTCCGACATTCCGGACGCGGTCTGGCCGGTTCTGGACGGGCTCGACTGCTGGATCCTCGACGCGCTGCGCCGCACGCCGCATCCCAGCCATGCGCATCTCGAGCGGTCGCTTGAATGGATCGCCCGTGCGCAGCCGCGCCGCGCCGTTCTGACGAACATGCATATCGACCTCGATTACGCGACCGTCGCCGCCGAGACGCCCGAGCACATCACCCCCGCCCATGACGGGCTGACGCTGACCTACGAGGTCTGAGGGCTTGGGCGACATTCTCGCCATCGTGATGCCGGTCTTCCTCGTGGTCGGCGCGGGCTACCTCGCCGTCTGGCGCGGGCTGTTCAAGGATGCCGCCGTCGACGGGCTGATGGTCTTCACGCAGAAATTCGCCATTCCCTGCCTGTTGTTCTCGGCCATCGCCACGCTGGACCTGGGCGCGGATTTCGACCTCCGGCTCCTCGCCAGCTATTACGCGGGCTCGACCGTCGCCTTCTTCGGGGCGATGTGCGGCGCGCGCTACGGCTTCGGACGACCATGGGTGGACAGCGTCGCCATCGGCTTCTGCGCGCTTTTCGCCAACTCGGTGCTGCTGGGGCTTGCCATCGGCGAGCGGGCCTATGGCATCGAAAGCCTGGGGCCGAATTACGCCATCGTCGCGGTGCATGCGCCGTTTTGCTACCTGCTCGGCATCGTCACGATGGAGATCGTGCGCGCCGAAACCGGGGGGCTTGCGCTGGCAGGCACGGTGGCCAGGGCGATCTTCCGCAACGCGCTGATGATCGGGATCGGGCTGGGGTTCGCCGTCAACCTCACCGGGTTGCCCATTCCCGTGATCCTCGAGGATGCGCTGGCGCTGATGATCCGCGCAGCCCTGCCCGCGGCGCTGTTCGGGCTTGGCGGCGTGCTCTACCGCTACAAGCCCGAGGGGGACGCGGGCGTCATCGCCATGATCTGCGGCATCTCGCTGCTGGTGCATCCGACGATCGCCTGGACGCTGGGAAGCACGGTGGCGGGCCTGAACCAGGACCAGCTGCGGGCCGCGGTGGTCACGGCGGCGATGGCACCGGGCGTGAACACCTATATCTTTGCCGACATGTATGGCGCGGCGCGGCGGGTGGTGGCCAGTTCGATCCTGATCGGAACCGCCCTGACCGTGTTGACCGCGACCGCGTGGATCTGGCTGGTGGGTTAGGCCGCGTCGCGCTGCGCGATCCGGTCTTCACCGATGCAGAGCGTTTCGCAGGGCACGTTCTCGGCCAGCACGATATTGGGGCGCTCGAACATCAGCTGGACGAACTCGACCGGTTCGGTCGGCACCTCGAGCGTGACGTTCTGTCCGTTCACCAACGACAGCGCGTTGGTCAGAACCGCGTCGGACCCGCGCAGGTTCTCTCCGTTCCAGTTCGACAGGCTGATGCGATGCCCCTGCCCCAGCCGCAGCGGAGAGATGTTACCCAGCGTGCCGGTCTCGATGCGGACCAGCGCGGTCTCGGGCGTGACGGTCACGAGGGACACCCCGACCGCGTCGATGCAGGCCACGCGGCCGTAGGAGGTCAGCACCGGGTCGCCCACGGCCAGACGCTCGACCGCGACATATCCCATCGGCGTCGCAATCCGCGTTCCGGCAACGAACCCCGTGGAGGTGCTGACCGCGCCGTGCAGGGTGGCTTCGGGGGCAAGCCGCGACAGCAGCTGAGACAGGCATTTCTCGAATGCATGGGGGTCGATCGGAGCGGACATGACACAGTTCCTTGAGATACTCGTACACACACACCAGCAGGTGCCATTAACCATTAGGAAACCAATCCGGCCGGATTGGGTGCCGACCAAGGCATGTTTGCGATGTCGGAGCATGAGCCGCCTTGTTTTCGCCCCATCGGGGACGCCGCACCGCCACGCAGGGTCCGGCCCGGCGCGGCGTGCCGGGTTGGGCCGGACCGGCCACGGCCAAGCCGACGTTACGCCGGGCCGGCCATGCGTGTCATCCATGGCCGCCCGACGTGACGGGATTTCAAGAACTTGACGCTGCGCGTCAGTCCGCGCGCACGGGCGTGTCCTGCCGGCCCAGCCCCGCGATGCTCAGGCTGACACGGTCGCCGTCGGACAGGTAGACCGGCGGGGTCTTGCCCATGCCCACGCCGGGCGGCGTGCCGGTCAGGATCAGGTCACCGGGCTCGAGCAGGACGAAGCGGCTGAGATAGGCGACGATATGGGCCACCCCGAAGATCATCGTCGCGGTGCTGCCCTGTTGCATCGTGACGCCGTTCACCGACAGCTCCATCGCCAGCGCCTGCGGGTCGGCGATCTCGTCGCGGGTGACCAGAACGGGACCGCAGGGGCAGAAGCCGGGATAGCCCTTGCCCTTGGACCACTGCCCGCCACGTTCGATCTGCCAATCGCGTTCCGAGATGTCGTTGGCCGCGACATAGCCGAAGACATGGTCCATCGCCTCGGCCTCGGCGATGTTCAGCGCGGGCTTGCCGATGACGACGCCCAGCTCGACCTCCCAGTCGAGGCGGACCGAGCCCCTGGGCAGCGGGATCGGGTCGGTCGGCCCGCCCAGCGCGCTGCCCGGCTTGGTGAAAAGGATCGGCTCCTTGGGAACCGGCATGCCCGCCTCGGCGGCGTGGTCCGAGTAGTTCAGCCCGATGCACCAGATGTTGCGCGGGCGCGCGATGGGCGCGCCGTGGCGCTGCCCGTCGGGGTCGACGACCGGCAAGCCGTCGCGCGCAACGCCCGCCAGCCGCGTTGCCAGATCGGCAAGGGTTTCAGGCCCGATCTCGGGGATCACGCCCGAGATGTCGCGCCAGCTGCCGTCCTCGGCCTGCACCACGGGGCGTTCGGCCCCGATCTCTCCGATACGCATGAATTTCATGGCGGTCTCCCTCCCCTGCCCGGTTCCGGGTGGTAGTAAGCACAGGCGATCAGGGGTGTCACGGCCCAAAGCACGCCTGCCGGCAGCAGCAGGGACGACGGCATCGGGCGGGCCGAACCCGCCGCTTGTCGCCGAAATGTCGGGCTGACCAGGCCAGGATTGGTGCGGTCGAGAAGACTCGAACTTCCACGGGAGTTACCCCACAGCGACCTCAACGCTGCGCGTCTACCAATTCCGCCACGACCGCACTGTCCTTGGCTTGGTGGCGGGTGACTAGACCAACCCGCCCGCCACCTCAAGCGGAAAAATCACGTCCGGCCCACGTTGCGCAGGGCGGGCAGGTTTCGCCGCGCCCAGAGCGCCGCCAGCACGAGCGCGCCCAGCGCGATGACCCACCAGCCCTGCTCCCAATGCGCGCCGAGAAGCGCGCGGTTGACCGTCCGTCCGGGAATGAAGTTCAACAGCCCCGCCAAGACGATCCCGCCGAACCAGAGCCCCTCGAAGGTGGCGCGATGCGCCGCGATATTGCCCGCGCGGGCATGGCCGATGCCGGTCCACAGGCTCCAGAGCGTGAGCGCCGAGAACAGGTGCAGCGGCCCCACCGAGCCGATCAGGCGGATCTCGCTGGGGATCAGAAAACCGGTCAGCGCCAGCCCGGCCATGCTGGTGACCCACGCGTAACCCAGGCGCGTGTGCCAGCGCCCCGGCCGCAGCCAGAACAGCACGAAGGTGCCGATGACCACCGAGGGGGCCGCAAAGGCGAGATGCAGCTGGATCGTGAAGGGGGCGGTCAGGATCGGATCGAAGGACATGATGAAGCTTTCGGTTTGGCGACGGGGTTGCGATTGGCTATCTCTTCGGCAACGCCCCCCGATGCGCCCAGCGCCCTTGCGCCCGATGACGAGAGGTTTTCGTGAACGACACCGTCCCGCAATCCGCGCTTCGTGAATGGCGGCACCACATGGTGCAGCCCGTGCGGGCGACGGCACTCTCGGGCGCTGCGGCGATCCTCGCCCTCGTCGGCCCCTTCGGCACCGCCGAGGTGATGACCGCCCTGCCCCGGCTTGCCTATTGGCTGGGGCTGGTCGGCGCGAGCTATTCGGTGGGTTACGCGGGCGATGCGCTCGCCCGGCGGCTGTCGCCGGACCGGCTGATGCCGCGGATCGTGATCGCCGCGGGCGTGACCGGGCCGGGGGTGCTGGCGCTGGTCTACCTGCTCAACGGGCTTGCCCTGGGCTATTGGCCGAGCGGGGGCGATCTCGTGGCGCTGGCGCTGAACGTCATGGCCATCGCCGCGATCCTCTCCGTGGTCTTCCAGGTGGCCTCCACCGCCGACCCCGCCACAACCGCGGCCTTTGACACCGCCGCGCCGCAGCCTCCGGGCATTCTCGAACGGTTGCCGCTGGACAAGCGCGGCGCGCTCCTGTCGCTGAGCGTCGAGGATCACTATGTCCGCGTCCATACCTCGCGCGGCGAAGAGCTGCTGTTGTTGCGCCTTTCGGACGCCATGCGCGAAACAGGCGATGTGCCCGGCGCGCAGGTCCATCGGTCGCATTGGGTGGCATGGGGGGCCGTTCAGGCCGCGCGGCGCGAGGGCGACCGGGCGATCCTGACGCTGCCGGGGGGCCGCGAGGTGCCGGTCAGCCGCGCCCATCTGCCGAAGATCAGGGAGGCGGGGCTTCTGCCCCGGTGAAGCGATGGTCGAGTGGAAGATCTCGGGGGGGCTGACCGACTACGAAACCGCGCTCGCCTTCATGGAGGCCCGCGCCGAGGCCATCGCCCGTGGCGAGGCCGAGGAATGCATCTGGCTGCTGGAACACCCGCCGCTCTACACCGCGGGCACCAGCGCGCGGCGCGAGGACCTGAGAGACCCCGACCGCTTTCCGGTCCACGAAACGCGGCGCGGCGGGCAGTATACCTACCACGGCCCCGGTCAGCGCGTGGTCTACGTGATGCTCGACCTCAACCGGCGCGGGCGCGACGTGCGCGCCTTCGTCGCCGCGCTCGAGACCTGGGTGGTCGCCGCGCTGGCCGAGTTCAACCTGCGCGGCGAGATCCGGGCCGGCCGCGTCGGCGTCTGGATCGCGCGCCCCGACAAGCCCGCCCTGCCCGACGGCACCCCGCGCGAGGACAAGATCGCGGCCATCGGCGTGCGGCTGCGCAAATGGGTCAGCTTTCACGGGCTGTCGATCAACCACGACCCCGACCTGTCGCATTTCGAGGGGATCGTGCCTTGCGGCATCACCGGGCACGGGGTCACCAGCCTTGTCGATCTCGGGCTTCCGGTCACGATGGAAGACCTCGACGTCGCGCTTGCGCGCGGGTTCGCGGCCGCGTTCGGGGCGTGACCCCGCCCTGACGCAGCAATCACGCAGACCTGCCCCAGGGGCCGACGCCCCGCATGACACGCAGCGACTTTCGTGCCGGTGCCCAGAAGCTGCCCGAATTTGGCCCAAAGCCGGGGCTAGAGAATCGGTCGTTCTGGCGCGGAACGGGACCAACCGGGCATCGCGCGGCGATCTGTTTGAGGGATTCGAACCTATGTTGAGTATCGAGCGGTTTTGCGATGACGAGAGCGGCGCGGTCACGGTCGACTACGTGGTCCTGACCGCCGGGCTGGTCGGTGTCGGCCTTGCAGCGGCCGGCGTGGTCTCGGGCGGCGTCGGGGACCTGACCGGCGAGATCCAGGAGTTCCTGCTCGAAGACCTCACGATGACGTCGCGCTTCGACGTGAACCGGCTGACGAATGCCTCGTTCGAGGACATCGAAGGCATGATCGAGGCGGGATGGGGCCTTTACGCCTCGAACGGCGCGGTGCTCGGCTGGACCAACGACGGCGACACCAACGCCGAGCTTGTCGCAAGCGGATCGTTCGGCATCGAGGCCACCGATGGCGAGTGGATGCTCGACCTCGAGTCGTCGCCGGGTAACATCTCGCTCGGGCAGGCCGTCGACGGCGCGGTCACCGGACAGGTTTACACCGCGACATTCAGCGCGGGCGACGCGATCGGCAACAACGGGATCGAGGTGATCTGGGGCGGCGAGGTCATCCAGACGATCACCCCCACCGTGGGCAGCATGTCGCAATACTCGGTGGAACTGACCGGCGGCTCCGGCAACGGCGACAACATGTTCTACCTGCGCGGCACGGGCCCGCTGGACAATGTCGGCGCTTACGTCGACGCGATCGACATCAGCAGCTGACGGGGCCGCCCGGCCCCGCAAGGAACGCCGCCTGCCGGCACCCGGATTGCGCAGGCAGCGGCTTGCGCATCCGCTCGTCCCCGTCTGTCGCCCAGCCGCCTGATCGTCCGGCCGCGCGGCGTGTCGCATGACGCGCCGCCGCGCCTTGATCTGAGACAATTTTCCTCACCCACATGCGCGGCTCATTGACGCGAGCAACATTGCGCGACTGGTGGGAGCGTTCTAGAACGGGGCATAGGATACGCGGGCATGTGCGCAGACCGCACAGGCCCCCGCCGACGAGCGACAACAGGAGTTTCACATGGCAGACGCCGCCCTTCAGGGTCATGACCACGAGCGCCCGGGTTTCTTCACCCGGTGGTTCATGTCCACCAATCACAAGGATATCGGGATCCTCTACCTGTTCACCGCAGGTTTCGTGGGTCTGATCTCGGTCATCTTCACCGTCTACATGCGGATGGAGCTGATGGAACCGGGCGTGCAGTACATGTGCGCCGAGGGCGCACGCGTCCTGTCGGCCGCGGCCGAGGGGGAATGCACCCCCGACGGGCACCTGTGGAACGTGATGATCACGGGCCACGGCGTGCTGATGATGTTCTTCGTCGTCATCCCCGCGCTGTTCGGCGGGTTCGGCAACTATTTCATGCCGCTCATGATCGGCGCGCCGGACATGGCGTTCCCGCGCCTGAACAACCTGTCCTACTGGCTTTATGTCGCGGGCACCGCGCTGGCCTTCTGCGCGGTCTTCATCGACGGCGGTGCGGGCCCCGGCTGGACGTTTTACCCGCCGCTGTCGTGGCAGGATGCGCCCACCAGCCGCGCGGTCGATTTCGCCATCTTCGCCGTCCACGTCTCGGGCGCCAGCTCGATCCTCGGCTCGATCAACATCATCACCACCTTCCTCAACATGCGCGCCCCCGGCATGACGCTGCACAAGGTGCCGCTGTTTGCCTGGTCGATCTTCGTGACCGCATGGCTGCTGCTGCTGTCGCTGCCGGTTCTGGCGGGTGCGATCACCATGCTGCTGACAGACCGCAACTTCGGGACCACCTTCTTCGACGTCGCGGGCGGCGGTGACCCGGTGCTGTTCCAGCACATCTTCTGGTTCTTCGGTCACCCCGAGGTCTACATCGTGATCCTGCCGGCCTTCGGCGTGATCAGCCACGTCATCGCAACCTTCTCGAAAAAGCCGATCTTCGGTTACCTGCCGATGGTCTACGCGCTGGTGGCGATCGGTGGCCTGGGCTTCGTCGTCTGGGCGCACCACATGTACACCGTGGGCATGACGCTGACGCAGCAGGCCTATTTCATGGTTGCGACGATGGTGATCGCGGTGCCCACGGGCATCAAGATCTTCAGCTGGATCGCAACGATGTGGCAGGGCTCGATCACCTTCAAGACGCCCATGCTGTTCGCCATCGGCTTCATCTTCCTGTTCACGCTGGGCGGGGTGACGGGCATCATACTCAGCCAGGCCGCCGTGGACCGGGCCTATCACGACACCTACTACGTCGTGGCCCACTTCCACTACGTGATGAGCCTGGGTGCCGTGTTCGGGATCTTCGCAGCGATCTACTACTGGTTCGGCAAGATGTCGGGCCGGCAGTATCCGGAACTGGTCGGCAAGGTGCATTTCTGGATGTTCTTCATCGGTGCCAACCTGACCTTCTTCCCGCAGCACTTCCTGGGCCGCCAGGGGATGCCGCGCCGCTACATCGACTACCCGGACGCCTTCGCGCTCTGGAACTACGTCAGCTCGATCGGCGCCTTCATCTCCTTCGCCTCGTTCCTGCTGTTCATCGGCATGGTCTTCTACGCCCTGCGCTTCGGCCAGAAGGTGACCGAGCCCGCCTATTGGGGCGAGCATGCCGACACGCTGGAATGGACCCTGCCCAACCCGCCGCCGGAGCACACCTTCGAGGAGCTTCCGACGCGCGAGATGTGGGACAAGCAACCCCACCACTGACAGGGCCCATGCCGGTTCGCATCGAAACCCAGACAGAGGGGCCCCGGGACACCACCGGGGCCCTTTCGCGTGACGGACACGGCGCGCCGCGGCTGCGCCTGTTGCTGACGCCGCACAAGTCGCTGACGCCCGAAGGCTTCGTGTGGTTCATCGGCGCAACGGCGGCTCTCATCGCCATCCCGCTTCTGTCGATCCTCGGGAACCCGGTGTTCTGGTTCCTGCTGCCCTTCATCCTCGGCGCGCTCTGGGCGATCTGGGCCGCCTTGAAACGCTCGTGGCGGGACCGCGAGATCCGCGAGGAGCTGGTGATCTGGGACGACCTCGTGCGGCTCGAGCGGCACGAGCCACGGCGCGGCGCCCCCCTCGACTGGGAGGCGAACCCCTACTGGGTGCGCGTCGCCCTGCACACGCGGGGCGGGCCGGTCGAGAACTACCTGACCCTTCAGGGCGGCACGCGCGAGGTCGAGATCGGCGCGTTCCTGACCCCGCCCGAACGGCTGGGCCTCAAGGACACGCTGGAGCGTGCGCTGGGGGCCATCCGGTCACCGGGCTGACACGGGACGAGCCGGCCGGGCCGTCCGCCCCCTGACAAGCCCGGGCGTGGCGCAGGTCGCGCCCGGGCACACCGGCCCGACAGACTTGCACGTTCCCTTTTCCGAGTACGAGTCACATGGAACCCTACACCGTCTTCATCGAATCCCTTGGCTGGATCGCCTCGGGCCTCACCATCGCCACATACGCGATGAACACGATGCTGCTCCTGCGGGTGCTGGCGATCGTGTCGTCGCTGTTCTTCCTCGCCTATGGCGGGCTGCTGGGCCTCTGGCCGCTGGTGGCGATGGAGGCGACGCTGCTGCCGATCAACCTCTACCGGCTGTGGCAACTTCTGTCGTTGCGCCGCAAGGTGGCGCGCGGAAGCGGCGGGACGATGGAGTTCGACATCATCCGCCGCTACGGCACGCGCCGCAGGGTGGCCGCGGGCACGGTGCTGTTCCGCAAGGGCGACGCGGTCGACCGGATCTACCTACTGTCGCGCGGGCGTGTCCGCATCGAGGAGATGGGGATCGAGATCAAAGCGGGCGAGATCTTCGGCGAGATCGCCTTTTTCACCGAGGCCGCGACCCGCACCGCCACGGCGCGCGCGTTGGACGATATCGAGATCCACGACCTCGACGAAGCGCAGTTCCTGCGCCTGCAGTTCGAAGATCCGGGCTTCGGCCTTGCCGTGATGCGGACGGTGACGCGCAGGTTGATGGAACTGGGCGCAGCGCCCGCACCGGCCCTGGCCGGACGCGGCGATGCGGGCGGGGATGCGCCCGTCGTCCCGGCCACGCCACCGGCCCCCTGATCTTCGGCCACCGCCTTTCCCGGTTGTCGACCGGATCGAGAAATCGGCCCGTCTTTTTCCGAAATCGGCAAGCCGGACGGCGTTTGATTGGCTAGGATGCCCGCGCCGGCACGGGACCGGCGGCCGAATGGACAAGGACCATGGACCAGATCGACCTCGCGCTTCGCGGCGGTGCCATCGCGCTGCTGCTCCTGTTGGCGGGGCTGATGTGGCGCGCGCCCATCGCCCGCGAGGGGCGCATGTCGATCCTGGCCGTGGCCGTCACCGAAAGCGCCTTTCTGCTGGTCCATGGCCCGACCGGACCGGACCTTCCGGCCGCGCTTGCGGCACAGCTTTCGATGCTGGCCAGCGCCATGCCGCTCGCGGTGACATGGCTCTTGCTGACCATCTTCCTCGATCCGCCGCTGGCGCGCTGGCCGTGGCTGGCCGCGGCGGGCGTCGTCTCGGGCGCGCTTCTGGTCACGGAATGGACGGGCGCCTCGCCAGTCGTTTGCGGCGTGCTGTCGATGATCCTCTTCGCGGGGCTCTTCGGCCTTGCCCTGTGGTCGGCGCGCGAAGACCTCGTCGAGTGCCGCTGCGAGGCGCGGCCCGGCTTCGCCGCCGCCATCGCGGGCTACGGGCTGTTCGCCACCGGCGCACAGGTGGTTGGCGGCGTCGACCCCGCGACGCCGTGGTTCGCGCTGGTGCAGTCGGGCGGCACGCTGACGCTGGCGCTGACCTTCGCCGTCTGGATCCTGCGCCCCGACGCGACGCGCTGGCCCGGTATCACCGACGCGGCCGAGGCGCTCCGCCCAGCCCGCGCAGCCGCCCCCGCGGGAGAGGACACCGCGCTGATCGCCCGGATCGAGGCCGCGATGGAGGGCGGCATCTGGCGCGAGGAGGGGCTGACCATCGGCGCACTTGCCGCACGGCTCGCCGTGCCGGAACACCGGCTGCGCCGGGCGATCAACCGCGGGTTGGGGCATCGCAACTTTTCCAGCTTCATCAACTGCGCCCGCATCGAGGCGGCGCAGACCGCCCTGTCGGACCCGGCCCAGATGGGCCGCACGGTGCTGGAAATCGCCTACGAGACCGGCTTCGCCTCGCTCGGGCCGTTCAACCGCGCCTTTCGCGCCGAGACCGGGCAAAGCCCGACCGAATATCGCCGCGCGGCGCTGGACGGACCGGCGCAGGCCGATCCTTCGAATGCCGCGCCGATCCGCGCGAACATGCACTGAATTCCGAAACAGGCGCGCGGGCGGCGGGGCGGCGGGTCATCTGCGGGGCATCGAAACCCCGCTACGGAGATCCCCATGCGCCCCCTGCTTCTTGCCGCTGCCCTGACGCTCGCCGCCCTGCCCGCCACAGGCCAGACCATCCCGATGATCCCCGGCCCCGGCGACTTTCCCGCGCCCGGCACCTTCTGCGGCCTGTTCACACTCTGCCCGCCCGCGCCCCCGGTCGCCTGCGACACGCGGGGCTGAGGCGGGACGCGCTCAGGCCAGCCGCGCCTTCACGGCCGGGCCGACCGCGCCGAAATCCATCTGGCCTGTGTAGCGCGCCTTGAGCGCGCCCATCACGCGGCCCATGTCGCGCAGCCCCTCGGCCCCGATCTCGGCGATGGCCGCGTCGATGGCCGCCGTCACCTCGTCCTCGGACAGCTGGCGCGGCAGGAACTGCTCGATGATCGAGATTTCCTCGCGCTCCTTCTCGGCCAGTTCCAGCCGCCCGCCCTCTTCGTAGGCGCGGGCGCTTTCCTGCCGCTGCTTGACCATCTTGCCGAGAATGCCGAGCACGGCCTGCTCGTCCACGGTCTCGCCACGGCCCTCGCCGCGGGCGGCGATGTCCTGGTCCTTGATGGCGGCATTGATCAGCCGCAGCGTGCCGAGCCGTGTGGCGTCCTTCTCGCGCATCGCCTCCTTGAGGCCGGCGCCGATGCGCTCGCGCAGATCCATGGGCATGGTGATCCCCCATCGCTATCCCGAACCTGCCAGATAGGCCATGCCGCCCGCGGCAACAACACCCTGCGTGTGCGGGTTGACCGCGGGCCGCGCCCCCCGTAGGACACCGCCAATTTGCCCACCCGCGCGCCAAGGGGAGCTGCCGCCATGCCCGCCAAACCCACCGCCTGCCTCGCCCTCGCCGATGGAACGCTGTTCTTCGGTCGCGGCTTCGGCGCAACCGGCAGCCGCGTGGCCGAGCTGTGCTTCAACACCGCGATGACCGGCTACCAGGAGATCATGACCGACCCGTCCTATGCCGGGCAGGTCGTGACCTTCACCTTCCCCCATATCGGCAACACCGGCGTCACGCCGGAGGATGACGAGACCGCGGACCCGGTCGCCGAGGGCATGGTGGTGAAATGGGACCCGACCGAGCCGTCGAACTGGCGCGCGACGGGTGACCTTGTGGCGTGGCTGGAGAAAACGGGCCGCATCGGCATCGGCGGCGTGGATACCCGGCGGCTGACCCGCGCGATCCGCCAGCAGGGCGCGCCGCACGTCGCGCTGGCCCATGACCCCGAGGGGAATTTCGACATCGAGGCGCTGGTCGCCGCGGCGCGCGGCTTTTCCGGGCTCGAGGGGCTGGACCTCGCCAAGGGGGTCACCTGCGCGCAATCCTATCGCTGGGACGAGATGCGTTGGGCCTGGCCCGAGGGTTATTCTAAGCGCGATCCCGCGATCCCCGCGCCCAAGGTGGTGGCGATCGACTACGGCGCGAAGCGCAACATCCTGCGCTGCCTCGCCTCGGCAGGCTGCGACGTGACCGTGATGCCCGCCACCACCACCGCCGAGGAGGTTCTGGCGCAAAACCCCGACGGCGTCTTCCTGTCCAACGGCCCCGGCGACCCGGCGGCGACCGGGGTCTATGCCGTGCCGATGATCCGGGGCGTGCTGGAGCGTGAACTGCCGGTGTTCGGCATCTGCCTCGGCCACCAGATGCTTGCGCTGGCGCTGGGGGCGAAGACCATCAAGATGAACCACGGCCACCACGGCGCGAACCATCCCGTGAAGGATCTGGAAACCGGCAAGGTCGAGATCACCTCGATGAATCACGGCTTCACCGTGGACAGCCAGACCCTGCCCGCGGGCGTGAAGGAAACGCATGTGAGCCTGTTCGACGGCTCGAACTGCGGCATCCGCATGGCCGACCGCCCCGTCTTTTCGGTGCAGCACCACCCCGAGGCAAGCCCAGGCCCGCAGGACAGTTTCTACCTGTTCGAACGCTTCGCCGAGGCGATGCGCGCCCGCACCGCCGGGTGAACGGGGGCTGCGCCCGTCGCAGGGCGCGTGATGGCTTAACCCGCTGTTAACCTTGCGCGCGCAAGGTGGGGCCCTCTGCACCGAAACGGTCGGTGCCTGAACGGATGCTGCCCCATGGACCGGGATCTTCCCCCGACCGGGCGCGAACAGGGGCCTGCGCCCCCGCGCGCTCCCGTCTCCCCGCCCGGCCCGCCGGTCCGGGCGGACGTGATTGCCCATTTGCCCCGGACGACCCCGCCCGACGCGCGCGAGATGGCGCGGGCCGCCGCCGGGGTGATGGCCCGCGCCCGCCGCCGCGTGCTGCCGCTCGATGCGCTCCTGCAGGCGCGCGGCGCGGTGGATGCGGGGG
>NZ_JASJOE010000047.1 GCF_030163755.1 Roseicyclus amphidinii | reverse complement strand
CCCTTCGGCCGCCGTCCCCGTCAGCGAGGCCGCGCAGCGCGCCGTCTTCGACCGTCTGCGGGCGGCGCTGCCGCTCTGCGAAGAGGCGGCGACGCTGGCACCCGAGGCGGGCGGGCCGCTCTTTCACCTCGCCACGGTCGAACAGGCCCGCGGCGCGCATCGTGACGCGGTCGCGCTCTACGAGCGGTCCGCCGAGGCCGGTGTCGGGGCCGCGCATACGCGGCTTGGCGATTACTACAACTTCGGCATCGGCCCGATCCGCGCCGACATCGACCGCGCGGTGGGGGCCTATCGCGCCGCGGTCGCGGCGGGCGACCCCGCCGGCATGGCGACGCTGGCCTTCATGCATCGCCTTGGCCGCGGCGTGCCGCGCGATGCCGCGGAAATGCTGCGCCTGTTCGAGGCCGCAGCCGACGAGGGCTACCATTTCGCGCAGGCCAATCTCGCGCAGATCTACCTGACGGGCGAGGGCGTTCCGGGCAATGCCGATCCGGCGCTCGGCGTCCCCGATCCGCGCGCTGCCGTCCCGCTCTTCGCCGCCGCCGCGCGCGGCGGGAACCTCGATGCCGCGCTGGCGCTTGCCCGGCTCTATTCGGAAGGGGCCGAGGGCGTTCCACCCAATCCCGCCTCTCGCCTGCGCTGGACGCGGGTCGCTGCCGAGGCCGGTCTGCCCTCCGCCATCGCGGCGCTGGCCTACCTGACCGAGCAGGGCATCGGCCGCCCCGCCGATCCCGTGGCCGCGGCGCAGGGCTATATCGCGGCGCTCGAAACCGGCGAGGTCTCTCTCGAAGCCCTGCGCGCCGCGGGCGGCCCACGGCCGCCGTTCTGGGATCGGCAGACCGCCATCGAGTTCCAGCTGATCCTGCGCGAGCGCGGGCTTTACCGCGGGCCAATCGACGGGCTGGTAGGACCCGGCACCCTGGGCGGCGCGCGGGCCGTGGCGGATTAAACCATCACATGAACTACGGTGCTGAGCGTATTGAAAACGCTCAGCGATCCATCGCGTGATACTCGGCGTTCGGCATCATGTCGGACGCGATGGCGAAGCGGTTGGACATGTTGAAGAACCCGATCACGTCGGCCAGGTCGAAGATCTCGCCCTCGCTCAACCCCGCCTCCCGCAACGCGGCGCGGTCGGGCTCGTCCACCTCCCACGGCGCGGTCGTCAGCTTCCACGCGAAATCCAGCATCGCGCGCTGGCGCGGCTCCAGGGGCGCCACGCGGTAGTTCATCACCAGCATCTCGCCCAGCTGCGGATCACCCGAGAGCGCCCGCACCGCCTGACCATGAGCCACGAGGCAGTAGAAACACCGGTTGGCCGAGGAGACGACGACGGCAACCATCTCGCGTTCCAGCTTGGACAGGCCCGAGGGCGCCAGCATCAGCGTGTTGTAATATTGCGCGAAGGCGCGCAGCTTGTCCTGGTTCCTTGAGAAGGTGCGCAGCACGTTGGGCACCATCCCGAGCTTTTCCCTGCAGATCTCGAAATAGCGGCGCATGTCCTCGTCGAGGTCGGCGGGATCGGGCAGCTCGTAGATCGAGACGTGATCGGGTTGCGGCATGGTGGTGTCCTCACGGTCGAACGGGCGTCCTGCCCTTCATCTTCCCACAAATACGGGGGGGAGCGCGAGGGGGGAACCCCCTCGCACGGGTCGGCGCCGAAGGCGGCGAAACCCCTGTCAGGCCACCGCGAGCCCTTCGTCCGACAGCCCGTCGAGCCGGGGCATCAGTGACAGGAGCTCCCGCGTGTAGCCATGCTGCGGCGCCTCGAACAGCGCCTCGGTCTCGGCGACCTCGACCAGCTTGCCGTCCTTCATCACCCCCACCCGGTCGCACATCTGGCGCACCACCGGCAGGTCATGGCTGATGAACAGCATGGTCAGGTTCAGATGCTCCTGCAGGTCCTTGAGAATGTTCAGGATCTGCGCCTGGATCGACACGTCGAGCGCGCTGGTCGGCTCGTCGCAGATCAGGAAGCGCGGCTGCGTCGCCAACGCGCGGGCGATGGAGATTCGCTGCCGCTGGCCGCCCGAGAACTCGTGCGGGTATTTCAGCCCGGCATCGGCCCCGAGGCCCACGCGGTCCAGCAGCTCCGCCACCCGGTCGCGCAGCGCCAGGCCCTGCAGGATGCCGTGGTGGCGCGCGGGTTCTGCCACGATCTCGTCCACCCGCATCCGCGGGTTGAGCGAGGAATAGGGGTCCTGGAAGATCATCTGGATCTCGCGCCGGTACCAGTCGGGCACCCCGCGCGCCGTCGCCGTCACGTCCCGCCCCTCGAAGCGCACCGCGCCGGCGTCGACCGGGTAAAGCCCCGCGATCATCCGCGCGATGGTCGACTTGCCCGAGCCGCTTTCGCCGACAAGGCCAAAGACCTCGCCCTGCCGGATCTCGAACCGCGCCCCGTCCACGGCGGTGAAATATTCCCGGTTGGAGGGCAGGAGCGCGCGTTTCGAGATGAAGCGCTTGGTGATCCCGTCCGCCTCGACCAGCGGCGTGCCGCGTTCCGCCGTGCTCTGCGGCCAGTTGCGGGCAAGATCCTCGATCTTGAACTCGGTTACGCGGCCGCCGTAGCCGATCAGGGGGAAGCGGTGCAGCTTGACCGTGGGCCGCGGCACGGCGGCGATGAGCGACCGGGTGTAGGGGTGTTCGGGCTGGCCCAGAACGCGGGCGGTCGGGCCGCTTTCCACCACCTCGCCCCGATACATCACCGTCACCACGTCGGTGGTGTCCGCGATGACGCCCATGTCATGCGTGATCAGGATCACCCCCACCTCGCGCTCGCGCGCCAGCCCCTTGATCAGGTCGAGGATCTGCGCCTGGATCGACACGTCGAGCGCGGTGGTCGGCTCGTCCGCGATGATCACGTCGGGTTCGGAACACAGCGCCAGCGCGATCACCACGCGCTGCCGCATGCCGCCCGAGAACTGGTGCGGATACTGGTTCGCCCGCGCCTTCGCGTTGGGAATGCCGACCCGGTCGATCAGGTCGATGGCGCGCGCCCCGGCCTCGGCATCGCTCAGGCCCAGGTGCTCCTGGATCGTTTCGACAAGCTGCTGCTTGACGGTGAAAAGCGGGTTGAGGCTGGTCAGCGGGTCCTGGAAGATCATGCTGATCTTCTTGCCGCGCAGCGCCGCCATGGCGGCCGCATCCAGCCCCGAGATCTCCTCGCCCCGGAAGCGGATGACGCCGCCCGTGATCCGCCCCGGCGGGTCCAGAAGGCCCATGACGGCGGCTCCGATGGTCGACTTGCCGGCACCCGACTCGCCCACAAGCCCGTGGATCTGCCCCGGCTCCACCGTCAGATGCGCGTCCTTCACCGCGGTGAAGGTCTGTCGCCGCGTCGGGAACTGGACGGTGAGGTTCTCGATCTCCAGCAAAGCCATCAGCGCAGCCTCGGGTTCAGCGCATCGCGCAGCCAGTCGCCCAGCAGGTTCACCGCCAGCGCCAGCACCAGCAGCGTGCAGGCCGGGAAGAACAGGATCCACCACTCGCCCGAGAAGAGGAACCCTTGCCCGATGCGGATCAACGTGCCGAGCGAGGGCTCGGTCGGCGGCGCGCCCACGCCGAGAAAGGACAGCGTTGCCTCGGCGATGATGGCGAGCGCCAGCGAGATCGTGGCGATGACCAGCACCGGCGACAGCACGTTGGGCAGGATGTGGCGCAGCATGATCGCCGCGGGCGAGCGCCCGATCAAGCGCGCGGCCTGCACGTATTCCTTGGATTTCTCGACCATGGTCGCGCCCCGCACCACGCGGGCGAACTGCACCCAGTCCGACAGGCCGATGGCGACGATCAGCACCCAGATCGCCACGTCATTGCGGTATTCGGGCGGCGTGATCCCCTTGGCCACGCCGAAGATCAGCATGGCCACCAGGATCGCGGGAAAGGTCAGCTGCACATCGGCGACGCGCATGATGATGGTCTCCACCAACCCACCGACATAGCCCGCGATCAGCCCCAGGGTGATCCCCAGCACCATGGCGAAGCCCACCGCGGCGAAGCCCACGAAGAGCGAGATCCTGAGGCCATACAGGATGGTCGAGAACACGTCCCGCCCCTGGTCATCGGTGCCCAGAAGGAAGCTTTCGCCGGTGAACATGTTGGCCTCGCCGGGGGGCGTGAAGCCGTTCATCAGGTTCAGCGTGGCCGGGTTGAACGGGTCATGCGGCGCGATCAGCGGCGCGAAGACCGCCGACAGCACGAGGATCAGCGTCACCGCCGCCGACAGCATCGCCACCGGCGAGCGGCGGAAGGAATGCGCAAGGTCGCTGTCCCATGCCATCGCAAGGCGGGACCGGGCGCGGGCGCGTTCGACGCTCTGTTCAGGAAGGTCGGTCATGGCGTCAGCTCCTCAACCGCGGGTCTATCGCCACGTAAAGCAGGTCGACGATCAGGTTGATGCCCACGAACATCACCGAGATCAGCATCAGGTAGGCCGCCATCACCGGGATATCGACGAACTGGATCGCGTTGATGAACAGCAGGCCGACACCCGGCCACTGGAACACCGTTTCGGTGATGATCGCAAAGGCGATGATCGACCCAAGCTGCAGGCCCGTCACCGTGATCACCGGCACCAGCGTATTCTTCAGCGCGTGGCGGAAGTTGATCGCCTTGGTCCTGAGGCCGCGGGCGCGGGCGAAGCGGATGTAATCCTGTCGCAGCACCTCGAGCATCTCGGATCGGACCAGCCGCATGATCAGCGTCATCTGGTAAAGCCCCAGCGTGATCGACGGCAGGATCAGCGCCACCAGCCCCGATTGCGTCAGGAAGCCGGTGGTCCACCACCCGAGGTCCACCACCTCGCCGCGCCCGAAACTGGGCAGCCAACTGAGCTCCACGGCGAACAGGTAGATCAGCAGGATGCCGATCAGAAAGGTCGGCAGCGACACCCCGATCAGGCTGAGCGTCATGATTGTGTTGGCCGCCCAGCCGTCGCGGCGGATCGCCGTGAAGACGCCCAGCACGATCCCGAAGACCAGCGCGAACATCCCCGAGACCGCGGCCAGTTCCAGCGTGGCGGGCAGGCGCTCGGCGATGATCTCGACCACCGGTCGGCCCTGGCGGTAGGAAATGCCCAGGTCGCCCTGCACGGCGCGCTGCAGGAAATTCCAGTATTGCACGAAGAACGGGTCGTTCAGCCCGAGGTTCTCGCGCAGCCGTTCGATATCCTCGACGGTGCGTTCCTGTCCGAGCATCGTGTCGACCGGGTCGCCCACGTAGCGGAACATGGCGAAGGCCACGAGCCCCACCACCAGTAGCACGAGCGCCGATTGGAGGATGCGGCGGATGATGTAGCTGAGCATATGCCTTGCGCCCCTTTCGCGGGGGTCAGGTCTGCATGGCCCCCGGTGGCGCGTCAAGCCTTCCCCTCGGGCAGGACCAAGCGCCAAGGGGGCAGGACAGCGCGCCTGGGCGCTCTGCTTGCGGATCCTCCCGGGTCGACGTGGCGTCAAGGGGCTGGTCCGGCATCGCTGCCTGTGGTGGGATGAGCCTGTTGCAACCGGGGGATGTGCCCATGAAGGTCGGGATCGTCGGCGCAGGCATGGTCGGATCGGCGGCGGGCTTTGCCCTGACGCTCAAGGGCATCGCCACCGAGGTTGTCCTGATCGACCTGAACGCCGCCCGCGCGCGGGCCGAGGCCGAGGATATCGCCCATGCCGTCCCCTTCGGCGCGCCCGCGGTGGTGCGGGCGGGCGATTGCGCCGATCTGGGCGGCGCGGGCGTCGTCATCCTCGCCTGCGGGGTGTCGCAGAAACCCGGCGAGACGCGGCTCGCGCTTCTGGAGCGCAACGCCGAGGTCTTCCGCGCGGTGGTGGGCGAGGTGATGGCCCATGCCTCTGATGCGATCCTGCTGGTCGCCTCGAACCCTGTCGACATCATGGGGCAGGTGACGCAATCGCTGTCGGGTCTGCCGCCGGGCCGCGTGATCGGGTCGGGCACGATCCTCGACACGGCGCGGTTTCGCTGGCTTCTGGGGCGGCACCTCGGCATCTCGCCGGGCTCGGTCCATGCCTATGTGCTGGGCGAGCATGGCGACAGCGAGGTGCTGGCCTGGTCCAACGCGCGCGCAGGTTCGGTGCCGCTGGGCAGTTTCGCGGCACAGATCGGTGCGCCCCTGACCGAGGATGTCCGCGCGCGGATCGACACGGGCGTGCGCCGCGCGGCCTATACGATCATCGCGGGCAAGGGCGCGACATGGTATGGCATCGGCGGCGGGCTGGCCCGCATCGTGGAGGCGATCAAGGGCGATGAACAGGCGGTGTTGTCGGTCTCGACCGTCGAGCCGGATGTGGCGGGGCTGGGCCCCGTGGCGCTGTCGCTGCCGCGGCTGGTGGGGCGCGCTGGGGTGACGGCGACGCTCTGGCCCGAGCTGGACGAGGCCGAGGCCGAGGGGCTGCGTGCCTCGGCGGCGATCCTGCGCGGGCAGGTGGAAAAGCTGGGGCTATGAGCCGTCGAAGAGTTCGTCGCGGATCTCGGGGCTGAGCAGCTCGCTGATGCGACGCGCGCCATGCCCCTGCGCTTCGGCCCGCTGGAACAGGTCATGCACCGCGCGCGACATCTCCGTGCCGTGGCCGGAGGTGTCGAGGTAATCGGCGATATAGCGCATGTCCTTGGCCGCATTGCCGACGGAAAAGACATAGCCCGAGAAATCGCCGTCCCGCGCCTTGCCGATGATCCGGTTCAGCACCCCGGAATTGGCCGAGCCGCATTGCACCACGTCATGCAGCTGGCCCCAGTCGATGCCTTCGTCGGCAGCGGCGCGGAACGCCTCGGTCACCAGCGCGGCGATGCCCATCACCATGTAGTTGTTGATGAATTTCGCCTTGGCCCCGGCGCCCACCGGCCCGAAATGCTCGACCCTTTCGCAGAAGGCGGCCAGCACCGGCGCGGCGCGGGCAAAGCCCTCGGGCGTGGCGCCAACCAGCGCGCCGAGGACGCCATCGGCCGCCTGCTGCGCGCCGCCCGTGAGCGGGGCTTCGGCGAAGGCCACCCCAAGCGCCGCCAGCCTCTCGGCCAGCGCCAGCGTGGAGGCCAGCGCCGAGGTGCCGGTGTCGATCACCATCTGGCCGGGGCGCAGCGCGGGGGCCATCTGGTCCATGACGCTTTCGACCACGGTGGAATTCGGCAGGCACAGCACCACCACGTCGGACGCCGCGGCCACCGCCGCCGCGTCGGCATGTTCCGTCGCGCCATCGGCCACCAGCGCCTCGATAACGGACCGGTCGCGGTGCGCCAGGGTCTGCAACCCGCCGGTCTTGGCCAGCAGGTTCCGCCCCATGCCCGCGCCCATCGCGCCCAGCCCGATCAGCCCGACGCGGCCCGTCATATCGTCCAGCCGCCGTCCACGACGAAGAACTGCCCCGTCGCGGCTTTCGACTCGTCCGAGGCGAGGTAGACCACCATCGGCGCGATATCCTCGGGGTGGGTCATCTCGCGCAGGGGCTGGCGGTCGAGCATCGCCTCGTAGGCGGCGTCATAGTCGCCGCGTGCGGCCATGCGCGCCTGCAGCGACGGCGTCAGAACCGTGCCCGGACAGATCGCGTTGCAGCGGATGCGGTCGCGGATGTAGTCGGTGGCGATCGCCTTGGTCAGGCCCATCACCGCCCCCTTGGTCGCGCCATAGGCGCAGCGGCTGGCCGCCCCCGTGATCGCCGAGACGACCGAGGCCATGTTGATGATCGACCCGCCGCCGTTCTCGATCATCCGGGGCAGGAAGGCCTCGGTCATCCGGGCCATGCCGCGGATGTTGATGGCGAAGGAGCGGTCCCAATCCGCGTCCGAGGCCTCGAGCAGCGTGCCGTCATGCACCCAGCCCGCGCAGTTGAACAGCACGTCCGGCGTGGGGCTTGCGGCGGCGAAGGCGCGGATGCCCGCCGCATCGGTCACGTCCAGCAGAGCGGTGCGGATGTTCTCATGCTCGGCGGCAAGGCTCTCCAGCGCGCCCGCGTCCACGTCGGTGGCATGGACCGTTGCCCCCTCGCGCGCCATGGCCAGCGCCGAGGCCCGCCCGATCCCCGCGCCCGCCGCCGTCAGGATGACGGTCTTTCCCTGAAGTCTCATGCGTCCCTCCCTTGCCGCGCCGCCCGACGCTACAACAGCGCGGGGCGGGGGCAAGGGGCTTCGCCACGTTCCGCCTTGTGCCGGGAGGGTGGAGCGGCGAACATGGCTGCCGGAGCAGGAGCGGGAGAAACAGCGATGAAATGGGCACGCGGCAAGACCGGGGCGGGCGAGATCGTCACCGGCGTGATCGAGGGCGAGGCGCTGCACCCGCGCGCGGGTCTGGGTTCGGACGATGCGGCGGGCGAAGCGGTCGCGCTGGCCGAGCTGACGCTGCTGCCGCCCGTGGTTCCGGGCAAGTTCATCGGCCTTTGGAACAACTTCAAGGCCGCCGCCGAGAAGAACGGCAACGACCACCCCACGCATCCGCTGTGGTTCCTCAAGGCCGACACGTCGCTGGCCGGGCCGGGGGCCGAGGTCGCGCTGCCCGAAAGCGCGGGGCGCGTGGTCTTCGAGGGCGAGCTGGGCATCGTGATCGGCGCGACGTGCAAGGACGCGACCGAGGATGAGGCCGCCGCCGCCATCCTCGGCTACACTTGCGTGAACGACTTTACCTCGCTCACCGTCCTGACCGCCGACCCGAGTTTTCCGCAATGGACGCGCGCCAAAAGCTTCGACGGCTTCGGCGTGATCGGCCCCGTGATCGAGACCGATGTCGACTGGGCAACCCTGACCGTGACGGTCAATGTCGACGGGCGCGAGCGGCAAAGCTACCCGGCCGCCGACATGATCCTGAGCCCGCCCGAGGTCGTGCAGCTCCTGTCGCGGGACATGACGCTGAACCCCGGCGACGTGATCGCCTGCGGCACCTCGCTCGGCGCGCGGCCCGTGAAGGCGGGGCAGGTGGTCGAGGTGGTGATCGAGGGGATCGGCGCATTGCCCGTGACGATGGTGGCGGGCTGAAGCGGGGGGGTTACCGCTCGTCCGTCAGAACCCTCTCGCGCGCGCTGAAGATTGCGCCGAGCCATTCGCCCGACAGCGCGCGGTTGCCCGCGTGATCGCCGCCCGGCACGATCCGCAGATCGGCCATGCCGCCTGCCTCCTGCACGTGGCGCGCATAGCTTTCGGCAAGCGGCGCGGGCGTGACCGTGTCGGCCTCGCCGGTGATCAGCGTGATCCGTGCGGCGGTCGGGGCGGCCACGGCGGTGGCCGAGACCGAGCGCGTCAGCGTGCCCTCGGGCCAATCCGGATTCATCTCGCGCCACATGGCGAGGTCGCAGGGGCAGGCGACGAGGATCGCCTCGTCCACGGCGCCCTCGTCGAGCGACAGCGCCAGCGCAAGCTGGGCGGCCCCGCCCGAATGCCCCACCGCGATCAGCGGGGCATCGCCGCGCAGGCGGCGCAGGTTGGCGGCGATCAGGGCCGCGTTCTCCAGCGTATACTGGTCGCGCCGCCCGAAATTCTCGCCGGGGCTGCGGCGGCCCCAGGGGTCTTCATAGCCGGGGCGCAGCAACATGTGGATGGTGGCGTCGGGCAGGCGGCGGGCGATCTCGGCGCCGAAGGCGAAATTGGCCGAGACATCCCCGCCGCGCCCCTCGTCGCCATGGAACATGACGATGGTCACGGCCTCGCCCGTGCCGATCTGCAACCCGTCCAGCCGGTCCTCGGCGAGGGCGGGCGGGGCAAGGACCATGAGCGCCAGCAGGGCTGTCAGTCGCTTTCGTCTCGTCATCCCATCCTCACCTTGGGCTCCGATCAGGTCGGCGGCCACCCTACAAGGGTGCGGGCCGACGACAAGTGCGGGGCACCTGGCGCAGCAAAAAACCGCCCCGGCGCACCGGGACGGTTTCCTGTCGGTCCCGAAAGACGGGATCAGTTCAGTTCGAAATACTTGAACTTCACGCTGTCATCGGCGTCCACGTCGGTGCTCCAGGCATCGGCGATGCCCCAGTTGAGCACCTGGTTGTGGATCGGGATGTAGATCAGCTCTTCCTCGGCCATGGCGAACAGGTCCGCGATGGTCTGGTTGCGCGCCGCAAGGTCGGTGTTCGAGGTCAGC
Source organism: Roseicyclus amphidinii (assembly GCF_030163755.1). GTDB lineage: Bacteria > Pseudomonadota > Alphaproteobacteria > Rhodobacterales > Rhodobacteraceae > Roseicyclus > Roseicyclus amphidinii. The sequence goes on along the minus strand of NZ_JASJOE010000047.1, from coordinate 17,269 downwards.
GACTGGATCATCGCGTCCATCTCGGGGTTAGAGTAGCGCGTGCCGTTCCACGAACCGCGGCCCTCGGTCTGGGTGTGGTAGAGGAAGTTGAAGATGTATTCCGCGTCATAGGTCGGAACGCCCCAGCCGAGCAGGTAGAAATCCGTCTCGAGGTTGGCGATCAGCGGGAAGTGCTGCGCACGCGGCAGCGCCGAGAGGTTCACGGTGATGCCGATCTGCGCCAGCATGCCGACCGCCGCCTGGCAGATCGCCTCATCGTTGACGTAGCGGTCGTTGGGGCAGTCGAGCTGGATCGAGAACCCGTCGGCATAGCCCGCCTCGGCCATCAGCGCGCGGGCGGCCGCCACGTCATAGGCCGGGTAGGCGTCCAGCTCGGGGGTCCAGCCGTTCACCGGCGGCGGCGAGATCACGCCCGCGGGGGCCGACTGGCCGCGCATCACGACCTGCTGGATGGCCTCGCGGTTGATGGCGATGTCCATCGCCAGCCGCACGCGCACATCGGCCAGCGGGTTGGCCCCCTCGACATTGTCGAGCGTCAGGTCGTCGTCGCCCACGTTCATGCCGAAGAAGATCACCCGGTTCTGCGCCGCGGTGGCCAGACCGATGCCGTCGGCATCCGACACGCGCTGAAGGTCCTGCACCGGCACGTCCTGGATGAAATCCACCTCGCCGGTCAGAAGCGCCGCGACGCGGGTCGCGGGGTTCTGGATCGGCGTGAAGACGATCTCGGTCACGTCCATCGGGAACGCGCCCGCGCCCCAGTAATCGGGGTTCTGCGTCATCACCGTGCGCACGTCGGCCTCGCGGCTCTGCAGCACGAAGGGGCCGGTGCCGTTGGTGTTGCGCGCGGCATAGGTGTCTTCGCCCGCGGCGTAATCCTGCACCGCTTCGGCGCCGTTCTCGGCGGCCCAGCCCGCGTCCATCATCATGATGTTGGTCAGGTTGTTGGGCAGCAGCGGGTTCGGCCCGTCGGTCACGATCTCGACGGTGTGCTCGCCGGTGGCGCGCACTTCGGTCACGCCGGTCAGAAGCTCCTTGAAGTTCGAGGTCTCGGTCCGCGCCCGGTCGAGCGAAAAGACCACGTCTTCGGCGGTGAAGGCCTGCCCGCCGTGGAAGGTGACGCCTTCACGCAACGTGAAGACCCAGACGTTCGGGTTCTCGGTCGACGGCTCCCAGGCGGTCGCCAGCGCCGGCTCCATCTCGCCGCGGTGGTTGCGCACGATCAGCGGCTCGTAGATCTGGTGCATGAGGGTCGTCGTCGGCCCCTCGTTCTGCGAATGCGGGTCGAGGGTCAGCGCCTCGGAGGCGCGCGCCCAACGCAGCGTTTCGGCCGAAAGGGCCGTGGCGCTCAGGGCGGTGGTCGCCAGAAGGGCCGCGCCGAAGGCGGCGATGCGGGTGGACATTGTGGTTACTCCCGGTCGGTTGTGATTGTTGACGCGAGTATGGAGACGATTGCGGCGCTGTCCACCCATGCCGCGACGCGATCTGCATCGGGGAGGGCGGAGTGCCGCGGGGGGATGCGATTGAAGGCGGCGCGGAATGCAGGCAGGATGATCTGACCGCCGCGAAGGACGCCTTGCCATGCCCGCCATTGCCGAACAGCACGACTGGATCGACCGGTTCGAGGGTCTGAGCCGTCTCGAGCCGCGCATCCGCGACGTGCTGACCGCGCGCAGCCAGGTGATCCGCGTGCCCGCCAACACGGTGATCTTCGGTCCGGGCAAATCGCCCGACAACATGCTGTTGCTGCTCGACGGCACGGTGCGGGTGCAGCAACTGGCCGAAAGTGGGCGCGAGGTGGTGCTGTATCGCGTCACCGCGGGCGAAAGCTGCGTGCTGACCACGGCCTGCATGCTCGCCTACGAGGATTACGCCGCCGAGGGCGTGGCCGAGACCGACATCACGGCCGCCGCGATCCCGCGGGCGGTGTTCGACGACCTGGTCTCGACCTCCAAGGAATTCCGTAACTTCGTCTTTCGCGCCTATTCGCGCCGCATCACGGACCTGTTCCACGTGATCGAGGACATCGCCTTTCGCCGGATGGACATCCGCCTTGCGCAGAAGATCATCGAGCGCGCCGATACCGGCGTGCTGAAAGCGACGCATGCGCAACTGGCCGCCGAGCTTGGCACCGCGCGCGAGGTGATCTCGCGCCAACTGGCCGAGTTCCAGCGCCGCGGCTGGATCGCGCAGGGTCGCGGCACGGTCGAGATTCTCGACTGCGACGGGCTGCGGAAGCTGGCCGAGACCTGAGCCGGGCAGGCGGCGCAAGTCAGCCGACCTGCCGGGCGAATTTTTTTCGCGAAAAAATCTGTTCATATACAATTGGTTGGCGGGTCTTTCCTGGCCGGGCCACCAAAGCTGCCGCCTTGTGTGACTAGGTCACTGATTGGCGGGGCGCGACTCGGTATCCATGCTCCAGCGAACAGGAAGGAGACAGTCCCAATGACTGCCATTATATTTGCATGCGCCACTCCCATCGCAGGAGGTCGGGCATGATCGAGACCGCGTTCACCCCTTGGCAATCGCTTGGCGGCGGTGTGCTGATCGGCCTTGCGGCCACGCTTCTGATGCTGGTCATCGGCCGCGTGATGGGCGCGACCGGCATCCTGGCCGGGATCTTCGCGCCGGCCTCGCTGCATGACGCAAGCTGGCGCATCGCGGTGCTGCTGGGCATGGTGACCGGCCCCGCCGTCTACTGGCTGGCCACGGGCGGCATGCCCGAGATCACCGTTCCCGCCTCGACGCCCATGCTGCTTCTGGGCGGCGTCATCGTCGGCGTCGGCGTGACCTACGGCTCGGGCTGCACGTCGGGCCACGGCGTCTGCGGCATGGCGCGGCTGTCGCCGCGGTCCATCGCGGCCACGCTGACCTTCATGGCAACCACCGCGGCGACCGTCTATGTCGTCCGCCACGTGATCGGAGGGTAATCCCCATGCACCTGATCCTCGTATACCTCGTCGGCGTGATCTTCGGCACCGGCATCGTCGTGTCGGGCATGGCGAACCCCGCCAAGGTCATCAACTTCTTCGACGTCGCGGGCAGCTGGGACCCCAGCCTTGCCTTCGTGATGGGCGGTGCGCTCGTGACCACGGCCATCGGCTACCGCCTCGTCTTCGGCCGTGCGCGGCCCCTGTTCGAGGGCAAGTTCAACGTGCCGACCGCGCGCAATCTCGATGCGCGGCTGCTTGGCGGCTCGGCGGTCTTCGGCATCGGCTGGGGCATCGCGGGCTTCTGCCCCGGTGGCGCCCTTCCGGCACTGGGCACCGGCCGCTGGGAGGTCTTCGCCTTCACCGCAGCCATGCTCGTGGGCATCTTCGGTGCCCGTGCCCTGCAAAACCTGTCGCGGCCCAAACCCGCCGCCGCATGATCCATACGGATCCACCCAAGATTCACCCCGAGGAGAGACGACCATGACCGACAATTCCGTCAACATGAACATCCGCCCCGAGGTCGAACCCTTCTTCGACCCCGCCACCAACACGATTTCCTATGTCGTGAAGGACCCCAACTCCAACAGCTGCGCCATCGTCGACAGCGTGATGGACATCGACTATGCCGCCGGTCGCATCAGCTACGAGAGCGCCGACGCCATCATCGCCTATGTCCAGGAGAAGGGCCTCAAGGTCGAGTGGCTGATCGAGACCCATGTCCACGCCGACCACCTGTCGGGCGCGCCCTACATCCAGCAAAAGCTGGGCGGCAAGATCGGCATCGGCAAGAACATCACCGTGGTGCAGGACACCTTCGGCAAGGTCTTCAACGAAGGCACCGAGTTCCAGCGCGACGGCTCGCAGTTCGACGCCCTGTTCGAGGACGGCGACACCTACGAGATCGGCGGCCTGCGCGCCTTTGCGATCTACACGCCGGGCCACACGCCCGCCTGCATGACGCATGTCATGGGTGACGCGGCCTTCGTCGGGGACACGCTGTTCATGCCCGATGGCGGCTCGGCACGCGCCGACTTCCCCGGCGGGGATGCGGGCACGCTTTACGACAGCATCCAGAAGGTGCTGGCCCTGCCCGACGACATGCGGCTCTTCATGTGCCACGACTACGGACCCAATGGCCGCGACATCCAGTGGGAGACCACCGTCGCGGACGAGAAGGCGCACAACATCCACGTGGGGGCCGGCAAGACGAAGGAAGAATTCGTCAAGTTCCGCACCGAGCGTGACGCCCAGCTCGACATGCCCAAGCTGATCATCCCCTCGCTGCAGGTGAACATGCGCGCGGGCGCGGTGCCGACCGACAAGGACGGCCGCCCGATGCTCAAGGTGCCGGTCAACGCGCTCTGAGCTTTCAGACCAGCGGCGGGGGAAGGCTTGCCCCCCGCCGCATCCCCCAGGGGAGCGAGTATTCAGGAGGAGGAGGCGCCGCCATGGACGCCCGGACGATCAATTCTGGCCTGTCGGTCAGCCCCCAGATCACCGCAGAGGACGTGAAGACCGCCAAGGATCACGGCTTTCGCGCGATCATCTGCAACCGCCCCGACGGCGAGGGGATGGACCAGCCCAATTTCGAAGAGATCGAGACGGCGGCCAAGGCCCTCGGCCTCGAGGCGCGGTATCTGCCCATCGTGGCGGGCAAGGTGCAGGACGAGGACGCCGAAGCCTTCGGCAAGCTGCTCGAAGAGCTGCCCGGCCCGGTTCTCGCCTATTGCCGCACCGGCACGCGGTCCGCGACGCTGTGGTCGCTGGCGGTCGCCAAGACAAGGCCGGTGGCCGACATCCTCGCCGCGACGCAGGCCGCGGGCTATGACATGGGCGGCGTCGTGCGCCGCATCGCCAATGGCGGCAAGACGCCCACCGACCGCGCCGATGCGCAGTTCGACGTGGTGATCGTCGGTGGCGGGGCCGCGGGCATCGCGGTGGCCGCCTCGCTCAAGGCGCGCAAGCCCAATCTCGAGATGGCGATCATCGACCCCGCCGATATCCACTACTACCAGCCCGGCTGGACCATGGTCGGCAGCGGCATCTTCGAGGCACCCAAGACCGCCAAGACGATGGGAAGCCTGATCCCCGCGGGGGTCCACTGGATCAAGTCCGCCGTCGCCGCCTTCGAGCCCAAGGACAACGCCGTCATCCTCGACGGCTGCCGCGTGGTGAAATACCGCCGGTTGATCGTGGCACCGGGCCTAAAGCTCGACTGGAACCGGGTCGAGGGGCTGGTGGACACGCTGGGCCAGAACGGTGTGACCTCGAACTACCGCTACGACCTCGCGCCCTACACCTGGGAGCTGGTGAAAGGCATGAAGAGCGGCCGCGCCGTCTTCACCCAGCCGCCGATGCCGATCAAATGCGCCGGCGCGCCGCAAAAGGCGCTGTATCTCTCGGGCGACCACTGGCACCGCGAGGGTGTGCTCGACCGGATCGACATCCAGTTCATGAACGCGGGCGGCGTGCTCTTCGGCGTCAAGGATTACGTCCCCGCGCTGCAATCCTACATGAACCGCTACAAGGCCGATCTGAACTTCTTCCACAATCTCAAGGCCGTGGACGGCCCGGCGAAAAAGGCGTGGTTCGAGGTCAAGGAACCCGAGACGGAGGCCCGCACCGTCGAGGTCGACTTCGACATGCTCCATGTCGTGCCGCCGCAGGTTGCGCCCGATTTCATCCGCGTGTCGCCGCTGGCCGATGCCGCGGGCTGGGTCGACGTGGACCAGGCGACGCTGCGCCACAAGACCCACGAGAACATCTGGTCGCTCGGCGACGTGATGAACGCGCCCAACGCCAAGACGGCGGCGGCGGCGCGGATGCAGGCCCCCATCGTGGCCGAGAACGTGGCCGACGACATCGAGGGCCGCTCGCCCACGGCGATCTACAACGGCTACGGCTCCTGTCCGCTGACCGTGGAGAAGGGCAAGATCGTGCTGGCGGAATTCGGCTACGGCGGCACGCTTCTGCCCAGCTTCCCGCGCTGGCTGATCGACGGCACCAAGCCGACCCGCGCGGCCTGGTTCCTCAAGGAAACCGTGCTGCCGCCCTTCTACTGGAAGGCGATGCTGCGCGGAAAGGAATGGATGGTGAAACCCGAGAAGGTCACCGCCCGCTGAGACGCTTCCGGGCGGCCCGGCCCCTCGGGCCGCCCCACCACATGAAAGACCGACCGGCATGAAGACCGACCTCACCGCCCTTGCGAAACGCTATGTCCCCGCGCTGGACTGGGGGCGCAGCTACAACCGCGACACGTTCCAGAACGACATGATCGCGGCGGTGATCGTCACGATCATGCTGATCCCGCAGTCGCTGGCCTATGCGCTGCTGGCCGGGCTGCCGCCCGAGGCGGGGCTTTACGCCTCGATCCTGCCGATCATCCTTTATGCCATCTTCGGTACCTCGCGCGCGCTGGCCGTGGGCCCCGTCGCCGTGGTCTCGCTGATGACGGCGGCCGCCGTGGGGCAGGTCGCCGAGCAGGGGACGGCGGGCTACGCCATCGCCGCGCTGACGCTGGCGGTCATCTCGGGCGGTATCCTCTTGGCGATGGGCCTGCTGAAGCTGGGCTTTCTCGCCAATTTCCTGAGCCACCCGGTCATCGCGGGCTTCATCACCGCGTCGGGCATCCTGATCGCGGCGAGCCAGTTCAAGCACATCCTCGGCATCGACGCCCACGGCCACACGCTGCCGCAGGTGCTCTATACGCTCAACGAGAACATGAACGACGCCAACCCGATCACCATCGCCATCGGCGTGGGGGCGACGCTGTTCCTGTTCTGGGTGCGCAAGGGGCTGAAGCCCCTGCTCATCAAGAGCGGCGTGAAGCCCAAGCTTGCCGATGTCGCGCAAAAGGCGGGTCCGGTCGCCGCGGTCGTGGTCACAACGCTGGCCGTCTTCGCCTTCGGCCTTGCCGATCGCGGTGTCGCCATCGTGGGCGAGGTGCCGCAATCGCTGCCGCCGCTGACCATGCCGAGCTTCTCGCCCGAGCTCATCGGCGCGCTTTTCATCCCGGCGCTGCTGATCTCGGTCATCGGCTTCGTCGAGTCGATCTCGGTTGCCCAGACGCTCGCCGCCAAGAAACGCCAGCGCATCGACCCGGATCAGGAGCTGATTGGCCTCGGCGCCGCCAACCTCGGCGCGGGCTTCACCGGGGGCTACCCGGTGACGGGCGGCTTCGCGCGCTCGGTCGTCAACTTCGACGCGGGCGCCGAGACGCCGGCGGCGGGCGCCTTCACCGCCGTGGGCCTTGCCATCGCGGCGCTGGCGCTGACGCCGCTGGTGTTCTTCCTGCCCAAGGCGACGCTGGCGGCCACGATCATCGTCGCGGTCCTGTCCCTTGTGGATTTCTCGATCCTCAAGACCAGCTGGGGCTATTCCAAGGCCGATTTCGCCGCCGTCACGGCCACGATCCTGCTGACCCTTGGCCTTGGCGTGGAGACCGGCGTTTCGGCGGGCGTGATCCTGTCGATCCTGCTGCATCTCTACAAGACCTCGAAGCCGCACGTGGCCGAGGTCGGCCTTGTCCCCGGCACGCAGCATTTCCGCAACATCCACCGCCACGCGGTCGACACCGACCCCGCCGTGCTGACGATCCGCATCGACGAGAGCCTGTATTTCCCGAACGCCCGCTTCCTCGAGGATTACGTTCTGGACCGGATCAGCGACGACAAGGAGATCCGGCACGTTGTCCTGATGTGCTCGGCGGTGAACGTGATCGACTTCTCCGCGCTCGAGGCGCTCGAGGCGCTCAACCTGCGGCTCAAGGACAACGACATCGCGCTGCACATGTCCGAGGTGAAGGGCCCGGTGATGGACCGGTTGGAGAAATCGCATTTCCTCCATGACCTGACGGGCCGGGTGTTCCTGTCGCAATTCGACGCCTGGGTCGCCCTCACCGCGGACAGGACGCCGAAGGCGGCGGAGTAGGGGTCACTCCACCACGCTCAGGCTGGGCTGTGGGGCCGCTGCACTCATGCTGCGGCCCTCGGCGTCGAAAAAGGTCACCGCATCCGCATCGGCCCCGATGTGGATGCGCCCGCCTTCCTTCAACAGGCTGCCGCGCCCGTCGCGCAGGATCAGGCGGTCGCCGCCGAGGCGCAGGTGGATCAGCGTCTCGGCCCCCAAGGCCTCGACCAGCATCACCTCGGCCTCGGGCCCCTCGCGCGAGATGCGCAGCGCCTCGGGGCGCACGCCCACCGCGCCCGCACCTGCGCGCGCACCGCCCGCAAGCCCCGCCACGGCCTGTCCGGCGGGCGAGGCGATCTCGTAGACATTCATCGGCGGCGCGCCGATGAATTCGGCCACGAAGCGGCTGGCGGGGCGTTCATAGAGGTCCATCGGCGTGCCGATCTGCTCGATCCTGCCCTCGGACATGATGACGATGCGGTCGGCCAGGCTCATCGCCTCGACCTGGTCATGGGTGACGAAGACGAAGGTCGCCCCCAGCCGCATGTGCAGGTCCTTCAACTCGGCGCGCAGCTGCGTGCGCAGCTTGGCGTCGAGGTTCGAGAGCGGTTCGTCAAAGAGGAAGACCGCCGGTTCGCGCACGATGGCGCGGCCCATGGCGACGCGCTGGCGCTGCCCGCCCGACAGCTGCCGGGGCTTGCGGTCGAGATACTGGGTGATCTGCAGCGTCTCGGCGGCGGCCGCGATGCGCTTGTCGATCTCGGGCCGGGGCATCCCCTGGTTGCGCAGCCCGTATTCCATGTTCCGGCGCACCGACATGTGCGGGTAAAGCGCGTAGTTCTGGAACACCATGGCGATGTCGCGCTCGCCCGGCTCAAGCTTGTTCACCACGCGGCCCGCGATCTCGATCTCGCCCTCGGTGATGCTTTCCAGCCCAGCGATCATCCGCAGGATCGTGGACTTGCCGCAGCCCGAGGGGCCGACCAGCACGATGAACTCGCCGTCCGCGATCTCGACAGTCGCCCCTGCAACGGCGCTGACGCCGCCCGGATAGGTCTTGCCCACGTTTCTGAGGTTCAACTCGGCCATGTCTTACTTCTCGCTTTCCACGAGGCCCTTCACGAAGAGCCTTTGCATCGCCAGCACCACGAGGACGGGGGGCAGCATGGCAAGGATCGCCGTGCCCATCGTCAGGTGCCAGATCGGCAGGCCCTCGCCCACGTTCACCATGCGCTGAATGCCCATGACGATGGTATAGAGGTCCTGGTCGGTGGTGATCAGGAACGGCCAAAGATACTGGTTCCAGCCGTAGATGAAGAGGATGATGAAGAGCGCCGCGATATTGGTCTTCGACAGCGGCAAGAGGATGTCCCAGAAGAACCGGATCGGCCCGGCGCGGTCGATCCGCGCGGCCTCGACCAGCTCGTCGGGGATGGTCAGGAAGAACTGCCGGAACAGGAAGGTCGCGGTCGCCGACGCGATCAGCGGGATGATCAGGCCCGAGTAGCTGTTGAGCATCCCGAGCGAGGCGACCACGTCATAGGTCGGCAGGATCCGCACCTCGACCGGCAGCATCAGGGTGATGAAGATCAGCCAGAAGAAGAGCATCCGGAACGGGAAGCGGAAATAGACGATGGCATAGGCAGACAGGAGCGAAATGGCGATCTTCCCGAAGGTGATGCCAAGCGCCATCAGCAGGCTGTTCATCAGCATGGTCGAAAGCGCCACGCCCCCCACGGCGGGCGAACCCTCGGTCAGGAGCTGGGTGTAGTTGGCCACGCCCTGGTCGCCGAACCACATCGGGATCGGCGATTGCGCCAGCGCCTCGCCGGGGTGGGTCGAGGCGACAAGCGCCATCCAGACCGGAAAGCCCAGGAAAACGATGCCGAGGATCAGCACCACATGCGTCAGGATCTGCGAGATCGGGCGGTTCTCGACCATCAGTATTGCACCTTCCGTTCGATGAAGCGGAACTGGATGAAGGTCATGGCGATGACCAGTGCCATCAGCACCACGGATTGCGCGGCGCTCGACCCATAATCCTGACCGACGAAGCCCGTGGAATAGACCTTGTAGACGAGGATCGAGGTGGCATCCGCGGGCCCCCCGCTTGTCGTCGCGTGGATGATGGCGAAGGTGTCGAAAAAGGCATAGACAAGGTTCACCACCAGCAGGAAGAAGGTGGTCGGCGACAGCAGCGGGAAGACGATGGTCCAGAACCGCCGCGTGGGGCTGGCCCCGTCGATCGCCGCGGCCTCGATCAGGGATTTCGGGATCGACTGGAGACCCGCGAGGAAGAACAGGAAGTTGTAGGAAATCTGCTTCCATGCCGCCGCGATGATCACCATCAGAAGCGCCTGGTTGCCGTTCACGTAATGGTTCCAGTCATAACCCCAGATCGCCTCGAGCCAGTAGGCGACGATGCCGAGCGAGGGGTTCATCATGAAGAACCACAACACGCCCGCCAGTGCGGGGGCGACGGCGTAGGGCCAGATCAGGAAGGTGCGATAGGTCGTGGCCGAGCGGATGACGCGGTTGGCGGCCACCGCCAGCGCCAGCGCCATGGACATCGACAGCACGGTGACCGACAGCCCGAAGACCAGCGTCGTCCAGAAGCTGCGCAGATAGCCTGCGTCGTTGAAAAGACGGGTGAAATTCTCGAACCCGACGAAGGTGCGGGAAAAGCCGAAGGCGTCCTCGATGTAGAACGAGGTTTCGAGCGCCTGGTAGGCGGGCCAGATGAAGAAGACCAGCGTGACCACGATCTGCGGCGCCACCAGCAGGTAGGGCAGCCAGCGGTTCTGGAAGACGACACGTTTCTGCATTTGGGCCTGCCTGAAAGGAAACGGTCGGGCAGGGGGCGCGCCCCCACCCGACCGCAGGGTGTTGGATCAGTTCGCGGCTTCGAAGCGGCGCAGCAGATCGTTGCCACGCTCGACGGCGGCGTTCATCGCCTCTTCCGCGGTCTTGGTGCCCGACCAGACGGCCTCCAGCTCTTCGTTGATCACGTCACGGATCTGCACGAAGTTGCCAAAGCGCAGGCCCGCGCTGTTGGCGGTCGGCTGGTTCAGCGTCAGCTGGGTGATCGCCACGTCGGTGCCCGGGTTCTCGGCGAAGAAGCCGCGCTCTTCCATCAGCTCGGCCGCGGCCAGCGTGATCGGAACATAACCCGTCGACTGCGCCCAGTCGGCCTGCCGCTCGGCATCCGAGAGGAAGTTCAGGAACTGCGCCGTGCAGGCGTATTCCGCATCCTCATGGCCGCGCAGGGCCCAAAGCGTCGCGCCGCCGATGATCGAGTTCTGCGGCTCGGCCCGGACGTTCGTGTCGATGGGCATCGGCACCTGGGTGAACTCGAAGTCCTGGATGTCGGCCACGAAGCCGCCGAAATACGCCGAGGAGTTGATCCACATCGCCGCTTCGCCGTTCACGAACTGCGGACGCGAGTCGCCGCGGCGGCCGCCATAGGTGTAAAGGCCCTCTTCGGCCATGTCGGCCAGGCGCTGGATGTGGGCCACGACGGCGGGGTTGTTGATCGTCAGCTCGGTGTCGGTGCCGCCGAAGCCGTTCGAATTGGTGCCGATCTGGATGTCATGCCATGCCGAGAAGTTCTCGATCATGGTCCAGCTCTGCCAGCCCTGCCCGAAGGGCGAGGCGACGCCGGCCGCCTTGAGGGCGCGGGCCGCTTCGATGACGCCGTCCCAGGTCGTCGGAACCTCGAGGCCGTTCTCCTCGAACAGCGTCAGGTTGACCCACATCACCGGGGTGGAGGAGTTGAAGGGCAGCGACAGCAGGTTGCCCTCGGTGTCGGAGTAGTAGGAGATCACGCCGGGCAGGTAATCCGCCTCGTCAAAGGCGATGCCCTGGTCGGCCATCAGCTGGTGAACCGGGTAGACGGCGCCGTTGTCGGCCGCCGACATCATCGTCGCGGTGCCCACCTCGAAGACCTGGACGATCTGCGGCTGCTCGCCCGCGCGGAAGGCGGCGATCGCGGCGGTCATCGTCTCGGTGTAGTTGCCCTGGTAGACCGAATTGACGACGCACTGGTCCTGCGAGGCGTTGAACTCGGTGGCGAAGGCATCGGTCTGCTCGCCCAGCTGGCCACCCATGGCGTGCCAGAACTCGATCTCGGTCTGGGCCGCGGCGGCGGTGCTCAGGGCAAGGACGCTGACGGCGCTGGCCGTTGCGATATGACGCATGTTCATCGGGGTATCTCCTCCAGCCGGCCGGGCCGGCATGTCTGTTCAGGAAACGAAGAAGGGCCCTCGCGGCCCCCCTGCGCGTGGCGCTTAACGCGCTTCTGTGACGGTCATGTTACGCGTCACGCGACGTCAGGCAAGCCGTTTCGAGTGCAAGGGATATCGCGGCGCGCGGGGCATATGCCCGGCGTGGTGCGCGGGGTCAGGCGGCAAGCTCGATCCAGACCGGCACGTGGTCCGAGGGCTTCTCGCGCCCGCGCACGGCCTTCTCGATGCCCGCATCCTGCATCAGGTCCGCGGCCTGCGGGCTGAGAAGCAGGTGGTCGATGCGGATGCCGTTGTTCCGGTCCCAGGCCCCGGCCTGGTAATCCCAGAAGGAATAGAGCCCCGCGACCTGCGTCCGCGCGCGGATCGCCTCGGTATAGCCAAGGTTCAGGATGCGCCGGAACGCCGCCCGGCTTTGCGGCAGGGCCAGCGCGTCCTCGCGCCATGCTTCGGGTTTCGCGGCATCCTCGTCCTGCGGGATCACGTTGTAATCGCCCGCCAGCACCACCGGCATCTCGCCCGCCAGCAGGTCGCGGGCATGGGCTTCCATCCGGGCCATCCAGGCGAGCTTGTAGTCGTATTTCGGCCCCGGCACGGGGTTGCCGTTGGGCAGGTAAAGGCCACAGACCCGCACCGCCGCGGCATCGCCGATCACGGTCGCCTCGATCCAGCGCGCCTGTTCGTCGCTCTCGTCGCCGGGCAACCCGCGGCTGATGTCCTCGAGCGGCAGCCGCGACAGGATCGCCACCCCGTTGAAGCCCTTCTGCCCATGGGTCTCGACCCGGTAGCCCATGTCCTCGAAATGCTCTCGGGGAAAGCCCTCGTCGACCGACTTGATCTCCTGCAGCAGGGCGACGTCGGGCTGGAATTCCCCCAGCCAGTCGCTCAACGCCTCGATCCGCGCCTTGATGCCGTTGATGTTGAAGGTTGCGATCTTCATGGCCTGTCCCCCGTGTTGCCGCGGTTGTCACATGGGCCGGGGCAGGGGGGCAAGATCACATCGAGACGGCCCCTACATCGAGAAAGACGTGCCGCAGCCGCAGGAGGACGACGCGTTGGGGTTCTCGATTGTGAACCGCGCGCCGATCAGTTCCTCGGTGAAGTCGATCACCGCGTCGGCGAGGAAGGGCAGAGAGACGCTGTCGACCACCACCTTTTGCCCGTCCTGTTCCAGCACGAGGTCATCGGCGGCAGGATCGTCGAGCTTGATGTCATACTGAAATCCCGAACAGCCGCCCCCCTCGACCGCGACGCGCAGCGCCTTGGCCTCGCCCGAGGCCTCGTTGATTTCGGCCAGCCGCGCGAAGGCGCGGGGGGTGACCTTGGGCGGGACGGTCAGGGTCAGGGTCATCTCATGCGCTCCTTCGGGCGGTGTCGCATTTTTCACAGTCAGCATATATGAACCGCATCGAGGCGGACAAGAACCCGGAGCGATGGCCGATGCGTGCCCCCTATGCCTGTGACCCGACCCGGACCCGCGGCCGCCGCGTTCCGGAGGAGGAAAGCACCTTTCGCTCGCCTTTCCAGCGCGACCGCGACCGGATCATCCATGCCTCTGCGTTTCGCCGCCTCAAGCACAAGACGCAGGTCTTCGTGGAGCATGAGGGCGATTATTTCCGCACCCGCCTGACGCATAGCATCGAGGTGGCACAGGTCGCCCGCACCATGGCCCGCGCGCTCGGCCTCGACGAGGAACTGACGGAAGCCGTGGCGCTGGCCCATGACCTTGGCCACCCGCCCTTCGGCCACACCGGCGAGGATGCGCTGCAGGCGCTGATGGCGCCCCACGGCGGCTTCGACCACAACGCGCAGGCCATTCGCATCGTCACCCATCTCGAACGCCACTATGCCGAGTTCGACGGGCTGAACCTCAGCTGGGAAACGCTCGAGGGGATCGCCAAGCACAACGGCCCCGTGCCCGAGCCGACCCCATGGGCGCTCGCCGCCTATTGCGACGCCCATGACCTCGAGCTGCACACCCACGCCAGCGCCGAGGCGCAGGTCGCGGCGATCGCCGATGACGTCGCTTACAACCACCACGACCTGCATGACGGGCTGCGGGCCGAGCTGTTCTCGACCGACGAGCTGGCCGAGCTGCCCATTCTGGATGCCTGTTTCGCCGAGGTCGACGCGCTCTATCCCGGCCTGAACTACTACCGCCGCCGCCACGAGGCGCTGCGCCGCTTCTTCGGCGTGCTGGTCGAGGACGTGATCGGCTACGCCCGCGCCGAGCTGGCCGCGCTCGACCCGCAGAGCGCCGGGGATATCCGCGCGGCGGGCCGCCCGATCATCCGCTTCAGCGACCCGATCTTCGCCGATCTCAAGGTGATCCGCGATTTCCTCTTTCACCGCATGTATCGCGCCCCCTCGGTCGTCGAGATGCGCGTCGAGGTCACCCGCGTGGTGCGCGAGCTGTTCCCGCATTTCATGGCCCATCCCGAGGAGCTGCCGAAACAGTGGCGCAAGGATGTCGAGGAGATCGCGGGCGACGAGACGCAGCTGGCCCGGATCGTCTGCGACTATATCTCGGGCATGACGGACCGCTTCGCCTTGCAGACCCATGGCCGCGTGTTCGGCGGCACCCCGATCAGGAAAGGTATCTTCGCATGATCCGCCTTGCTTTCGTCCTTGCCCTCCTGCCCGGCCTCGCCGCGGCGCAATCCTTCGACGGCGTCTACCAGTCCGGCGGCTGCACCGCCGGCGTGTCGGACAGCCGCCTGAGCATCGAGGGCAGCAGCATCCGCTTCTGGGAAAGCAGCTGCCAGTTGAAGAACCCCGTCGCGGTGCGCGACATGAACGGGGCGACGCTGTTCGACGTCACCTGTTCCGGCGAGGGCGAGACATGGTCCTACCGCGCGTTGCTGATGCAGGGCCGCGAGGGGCTGATCATGGTGCGCGACGGTTACGCCTTTACCTACCCGCGCTGCGATTGACCTCTGACGCCGCCGTGGTAGGAGGCAGGGGTCCGATCCTTCAGGTGCCCCCATGACGCTTTTCGCCGACATCCACGCCGCCACGCTCAAAGCCCTCGATACCCTCGTCGCCGAGGGCGCGCTGCCCTCCGGGCTCGACATGGGCAATGTCGCGGTCGAGCCGCCGCGCGATGCGGCCCATGGCGACATGGCGACCAATGCCGCCATGGTGCTGGCCAAGCCCGCGGGCCTGAAGCCGCGCGACATCGCCACCGCGCTGGCCGCCAAGCTCGCCGATGATCCCCGGATCGCCTCGGCCGAGGTGGCGGGGCCGGGGTTCCTGAACCTGCGGCTGACGGCGTCCGCATGGCAGGGGCAGGTCGCCGCGATCCTCGAGGCCGCCGAGGCCTATGGCCGCTCCGACATGGGGCAGGGGCGGCGCGTGAACGTCGAATATGTCTCGGCCAACCCGACCGGCCCGTTGCATGTCGGCCACACGCGGGGCGCGGTCTTCGGCGATGCGCTGGCCAGCCTGCTGGCCTTCACCGGCCATGACGTGACGCGGGAATACTACATCAACGACGGCGGCGCGCAGGTCGATGTGCTGGCGCGGTCGGTCTACCTCCGCTACCTCGAGGCGCATGGCCAGACCGTCGCCTTCGAGGATGGCACCTATCCCGGCGACTACCTGATCGAGGTGGGCGAGGCGCTCGCCGCCGAGGTGGGCAAGGCTTACGTGGGCCAGCCCGAAGAGACATGGCTGGCCGAGGTGCGCGATTTCGCCACCGACCGGATGATGGCGCTGATCCGCGAGGACCTGAAGGCGCTGGGCGTCGAGATGGATGTCTTCTACTCCGAGAAATCGCTCTACGGCACCGGCCGGATCGAGGCCGCTCTCGACGATCTCCGCGGCAAGGGCCTGATCTACGAGGGCGTTCTGGAACCGCCCAAGGGCAAGACCCCCGAGGATTGGGAGCCGCGCGAGCAGACGCTCTTCAAGTCGACCGATTTCGGCGATGACGTGGACCGCCCGGTGATGAAATCGGACGGCGGCTGGACCTATTTCGCCCCCGACATCGCCTATCATTTCGACAAGGTTTCCCGTGGCTTCGACGAGCTGATCGACGTCTTCGGCGCCGATCACGGCGGCTACGTGAAGCGGATGAAGGCCGCCGTCGCGGCACTGTCGGACAGCCGGGTGCCGCTCGACATCAAGCTGACGCAGCTGGTCAAGCTCAAGCGCGGCGACGAAGAGCTGAAGATGTCGAAGCGCGCGGGCACCTTCGTCACGCTGCGCGATGTCGTGGACATGGTCGGCGCGGATGTGACGCGCTTCGTGATGCTCACGCGCAAGAACGACGCGCCCTTGGATTTCGACGTGGACAAGGTCCGCGAGCAGTCCAAGGACAACCCCGTCTTCTACGTGCAATACGCCCATGCGCGGATCTGTTCGGTGATGCGCAAGGCCGCCGAGGTCGATGTGTTTCCAGGCGGGGCGGATGACCTTGCCGTGTTGTCGGACCCGGCCGAGCTGGCGCTAATCGCCAAGCTGGCCGAATGGCCGCGCCTTGTCGAAAGCGCCGCCCAAAGCCATGAGCCGCACCGGGTGGCCTTTTACCTCTACGACCTCGCGTCCGAGTTCCACGCGCTCTGGAACAAGGGCAACGCCGAGCCGTCGCTGCGCTTCCTGCAGGAGGACGATCCGGCGGCCAGCCGCGGAAAATTGGCCCTGATCCGGGCCGTTTCGATTGTCATTTCCAACGGTCTTGGTATCTTGGGGGTAACTCCGGTCGACAAGATGTGAGGCGCAAGACCTCCCGCCGACCGGGCGACGCAGGCAAGAGGCCCGCGCGGTGTTCCGCGACCGGGCCCCTTCAGTCAGGCACGGCAGGTTATGGCAGACTTCGAGTATTTCGACGATCAGCGCGTCCATGGCGCGCATCATGACAGGGGCGACGCGCCGTCGCGCGTGGGCAGCGTGATGAACTGGGCCGGGGCGATCGTGTCGCTCGGCCTCGTGGTGGGCATGGGTGTCTGGGCGTTTCAGCTGACCATGCGCGATGTCTCGGGCGTGCCCGTGATCCGCGCGCTCGAGGGGCCGATGCGCGTGCCGCCCGCCGATCCCGGCGGCACGCAGGCCGCCCACCAGGGCCTTGCCGTCAACCGCATCGCCGAGGGGGCCGAGGCCGCGCCGGCCCCTGACCGCGTCGTCCTCGCGCCCCCGCCGGTCGAACTCGAGGCGGTGGCGCTCAGCTTGGCCTCGGCATCGGCCTCG
>NZ_JASJOE010000046.1 GCF_030163755.1 Roseicyclus amphidinii | reverse complement strand
CCGGGGGCCGCGCCCGACGTGGAGCAAGGGGCGCAGGTCGCGCCGCTGGCCTCGCTCGTCGTGCCGCCGCGCCCCGCGGATGTGGCCGAGCCCGAAGTCGTCGCCGCCCCGCTCGAACCCGAGGTGGTCACCCGCGCCTCGTCGACCGGGTCGCGGCTATACGGGGTGTCGCTGGGGGCGCAGCCCTCGCATCACGCCGCCGAGCGGCTGCTGCTGCGCACCGCCCTGAGCGAGATCGGCACCTTCGACGAGGCGCTGCGCCGCGTCGTGCGCCGCAATGGCGGCTACGAGGCGCGCTTCCAGGGGCTGACCGAGGATCAGGCGGCCCGCGCCTGTGCCCGGCTTGCGGCCCGCAACATCACCTGCGAGACCTTCGGCCCCGCCTCCTGACGCCGATCAGCGCGCAAGCCGTTCGGACAGGCCGAGCGTGGGCAAGGTGCCGGTCAGCTGCGCCTCGTAGATCGCAAGGCTTTCGGTCACGCGCATGATGTAGTTGCGCGTCTCGGAGAAGGGGATCGCTTCGATCCAGAAGATCACGTCCTCGGCCCGGCGCGGGTCGCCGAACCGCTCGATCCAGTCGGCGGCGCGGGCGGGCCCGGCGTTGTAGGCCGCCGCGATCAGCACGGGGTTGTCGTCATAGCGGTCGTAGAGCCCGGCGAGGAAGGACGCCCCGAGCCGCGCATTATACGCGGGGTCGTCCAGCATCCGGGCCTGCGAATAGTCGAGGCCGAGGGCGCGCGCCGTGTCGCGCCCGGTGCCGGGCATCACCTGCATCAGCCCCAGCGCCCCTGCGGGACTGACGACGCCGGGGTCGAACTCCGATTCGCGCCGCGCGATGGCCAGCACCATGGCAGCGGGGGCGGGCAGGTCCGCCTCGGCCAGAGCGGGCACCACGGGATAATAGGGGCGCATGATCTCGTGCCCGAACTGCGCCGCGCGCTTGGCGATTCGCAGCGCGATATGGGGGTCGCCCAGCTCGAGGGCGAAATCGCCCAGCATCCCGGCCTCGTCGCGGGTCAGGCTTTCGGCGAGGTGCGTCAGGAAACGTTCGGCGGGCCAGTCCTGACCGGCCTCGTAATAGAGCAGCGCGGCGTGGAAGACCGTCGAGCCGGTGAACCCGGCCTGCCGCCAGTCGCCGTAGACCTCGGTGCCGAGGAAGGCGGGATCGACGGGCAGGCCGCCCCGCTCCTGCGCGAGCTGGCCGTAGAAGCTGGACTGGTAGCGCGCGCCCAGCGCATAGGCCTCGGCGGCGGCGGCGGGGTTGCCCGCGGCCTCCTCGGCGCGGCCCAGCCAGTAGCCCGCGCGGCCCAGCGAGATGGGGGTGAAGACACTGTCGCGGAAGGCTTGGAAATGGCCGACGGCGGTGTCGTAGCGGCCAAGGCGATAGGCGCAGTAGCCCGCGAGCCATTCGTTTTCGGAATAGGCGTAATCCTCGCGCGCGGGGTCGATGTGGTGGTTGGCGGCATAGGTGTAGCAGGTTTCGAAATCGCCCTCGCGCATCACGTCGCGGGCGAGATCGGCGCGCCGGTCGGCCCAGAACAGCGGACGCCCGAGGCTGCCGCGCGAGGCGGATCGCTCGGCCATCAGCTCGCCCGCCGTGTCCCAGAAGCCCGAGCGCACGCGCCACAGGAACCGCTCGTAGGCAAGGCCGGGATCACCGGCGAGATCGGCCGGCACCGCCTCGATCAGCGCGTCGACGCCGGGGGCGCGGGCCCGCAGCGCAAGCCGCGCCTCGGCCAGCGCCTGCCAGCCCTCGGGGACCAGCGGGACCATGGCGCGCGCGCGCTCCTCCGCGCCCTCCCAAAGCAGGTTGTCGAGCCGCTCCTCGTGATGGGTGCCGGTGTTCAACACCGCGCCGAAGGCCGCGCGCAGCTGGCCCGCCTCGTCGCCGGTCATGACGAGGGTCGTCCAGGCGCGGATCGCCTCGGCCTCGGCCGCCGCCCGGTCGCCCGCGGCGTCATGGGCCAGCGCAAGGGCCAGCGCGCCCGCGCCGGTGGTGGGCGGATGTCCGTCGAAATAGGCGATGATGGCGGCGGGGTCGCCACCCGCGGGGATCGAGGGCTCGCCCTGCGCGCGCAGGTAGGGCAGGCCCGGCCAATCGGGGTTGCGGTCGAGAAAGGCGACATATTCCGGCCAGTCGCCGCGCCCCGCGCGCAGCCGCGTCCAGCTGAGGATGTC
Organism: Roseicyclus amphidinii; assembly: GCF_030163755.1. GTDB lineage: Bacteria > Pseudomonadota > Alphaproteobacteria > Rhodobacterales > Rhodobacteraceae > Roseicyclus > Roseicyclus amphidinii. The sequence continues at coordinate 26,509 of NZ_JASJOE010000046.1, read as the reverse complement.
GAGGGCGACCGGATCCTCGATCCGGCCCGCGGCCTCGGCGTAGAGGCCCATGTCGCCCTGCGACAGCGCATCGAGGGCAAGGCCCATAGCCGCGGTGTCGGCGCGGGCGCCCATCGGTGCCAGAACGAGTGAAACCGCCAGCAATATCTGCCGCATCTGCACTGACCTTCCTGCTCTTTTTACCCAAGGATAAACCGCCACGCCCCCCGTGCAACACACGAACTTGGCATTCCCGCGCGCTATCGCTAGTGTCCGCGCGATTTTGCCGACCGCCCCGGTCGGCCCACCCACAGCAAAGGATGCGTGTCATGTTCCAAGGCTCGATGCCGGCCCTCGTCACGCCGTTCTCGGACGGCTCGGTGGATTTCGACGCGCTGAAGAAACTGGTCGAGTGGCAGATCGCCGAAGGCTCGACCGGGCTGGTTCCGGTCGGCACCACGGGCGAAAGCCCGACCCTGACCCACGGCGAGCACGAGCAGGTGATCGAGGCCGTCGTGCAGACCGCCGCGGGCCGCGTGCCGGTGATCGCGGGGGCGGGCAGCAACAACACGGTCGAGGCGATCCGCTTCGTCGAACACGCCAAGTCGGTGGGCGCGGATGCCGCGCTGGTCGTGACGCCCTATTACAACAAGCCCACGCAAAAGGGCCTGATCGCGCATTTCTCGGCACTGAACGAGATCGGCCTGCCCATCGTCATCTACAACATCCCGCCGCGCTCGGTGATCGACATGATCCCCGCCACGATGGGCGAGCTGGCCAAGCTGCCCAACATCATCGGCGTAAAGGACGCGACCGGCGACCTCAGCCGCGTGCCGAAGCAGCGGATGACCTGCGGCACGGATTTCGTGCAGCTTTCGGGCGAGGATGCGACCGCCGTGGGCTTCAACGCGCAGGGCGGCGTGGGCTGCATCAGCGTCACCGCGAATGTCGCGCCCAGGCTCTGCGCCGAGATGCAGGCCGCGACGCTCGCGGGCGATTACGCCGCCGCGCTCGGCTACCAGGACAAGCTGATGCCGCTCCACGAGGCGATTTTCGCCGAGCCGGGGGTGTGCGGCGCGAAATACGGGTTGTCGCTGCTGGGCCGCTGTTCCGAGGAGGTGCGCCTGCCGCTGACGGGCCTGTCCGAGGGCACCAAGGCGCAGATCGTGGCCGCGATGGCCCACGCCGGCCTGCTGTGAGGCGCGAGGGCGAGATCGCCCTGCCCTTCGACCCCGCCGAGCGGATCGAGGCGGGGCTCACCTTCATCGGTCATGTCCGCTCGCCCTGGGCCAAGGGGACGGCGCCGAAGAACCTGCGCGCGGCGCGCGAGACGGGCCGGGGCGCGCGGGTGGAGCTTGACCCGGCTTACGCGCCCGCGCTTGCAGGGCTCGAGGTGGGGCAGGCGATCCAGCTGATCTACTGGGTGGACCGCGGCGAGCGCGACCTGCTGGTGCAGACCCCGGCGCATGGACGGGGCCCGCGCGGCACCTTTGCCTTGCGCTCGCCCGTCCGGCCCAACCCCATCGCGCTGGGGACGGTGGTGATCACGTCGCTTGACATGCCGGCGGGCGTGATCGGCATCGACGCGACGGATGCCTGGGACGGCACGCCGGTCCTGGACATCAAGCCCTGGATCGACACGGTCGACGTGCCGCCGGGCTGGCGGCCGGACGCCTGAGGGCCTATATCGCGCCAATGGCCAAGGACAGCGACAACAAGAACTACAAGGTGATCGCCGAGAACCGGCGCGCGCGCTTCGATTACGCGATCGAGGAGGATCTCGAGGTCGGCATCGTGCTGACCGGGTCCGAGGTGAAAAGCCTGCGCGAGAACACCTCGAACATCGCGGAAAGCTATGCCGCGGTGGAGGATGGCGAGCTGTGGCTGGTCAACAGCTACATCGCGCCCTACGCGCAGGCCAAGACCTGGGGCCACGAGGAGCGGCGGCGGCGCAAGCTCCTGGCGTCTAAGCGCGAGCTGTCGCGGATGTGGAATTCGACCCAGCGGCAGGGCATGACGCTGGTGCCGCTGGTGATGTATTTCAATCACAAGGGGTTGGTGAAGCTGAAGATCGGCATCGCCAAGGGCAAGAAACTCGCCGACAAGCGCGAGACGAGCGCGAAGCGCGACTGGGAGCGGCAGAAGAGCCGGTTGCTGAAGCAGGGCTGAGGGGGCGGCGCCCGTCGTCAGGCAGCCTTCGGCGCCCTCCTCTGGGCGCGTTGCCACGGAATGCGTTGACGGGGGGTGAGATGGCGCGGCGCTGGTGTGGGTGTTAGCTGCGGGAGCCTCCGGCGGGAGTTGTATTTGCCAAGATGAAGGAGGGACCCGCACCTGCCCTGCCGCTTGCGCCTTTATCCCGGCGCGGGTAGGGCTTGTGGACGGAACGACGCGCCCCTGCCCGGAGGCCCTGCCATGGCTACAGACGACCCCAAGACGCTCGTGTCGACCGACTGGCTCGCCGCGCATCTGGAGGACCCGGACCTGCGGGTTCTGGATGCCTCCTACTACGTGCCCGGCATGGGCCGCGACGCTAAGGCGGAATATGCCGAGGGCCATATCCCCGGCGCACGCTTCTTCGACATCGACGAGATCGCGGATGCGCGCAGCGCCCTGCCCCACATGGCCGCCCCGGTCGAGAAATTCATGAGCCGGATGCGCGCCATGGGCGTGGGCGACGGGCACCAGGTGGTGGTCTATGACGGCGCGGGGATCTTTTCCGCCGCACGTGTGTGGTGGAACTTCCGCCTGATGGGCAAGACCGATGTCGCCGTGCTGGACGGCGGGTTGCCCAAGTGGCGCGCCGAGGGGCGCGAGATCGAGGACATGGCCCCGGTCATCCGCGACCGGCACATCACCGTGCAGCGGCAGGCGCACCTGGTGAAGGACGTGACGCAGGTCGCCTCGGCCTCGAAGCTGGGGGATTGGCAGATCGTCGATGCGCGCTCTCCCGGGCGGTTCCGCGGCGAGGAGCCGGAGCCGCGTGCGGGGATGCGGGCGGGGCATATCCCCGGCTCGAAGAACGTCCATTACGCGAGCCTGTTGAACGCGGACGGGACGATGAAGGGGCTCGACGCACTGCGCGCGGCCTTCGAGGCGGCGGGCGTCGATGTGGGCCGCCGCACCATCACCACCTGCGGCTCGGGCGTGACGGCGGCCATCGTGATGTTGGCGCTGCACCGGCTGGGGAACATGGACGTATCGCTTTATGACGGGTCCTGGTCCGAATGGGGGCAGTTCGAGCAGCTGAAGGTCGAGACCGGATGACCGTCACCCCCGCGGGGACCGAGGTTTCCTACACGATCACCTATCTCGAGATGGGCGCGCGCCCCGCGTGGGAGGTGCCGCGCCTGCCCGAGCATATCCGGCTGGAGCGCGCCATCGATCCGCCGGTGTGGTATTTCCTGTCGCTCTACGACGCGGTGGGCCGCGATTACGAATGGCAGGACCGCTTCGACCAGGCCGAGGAAGACCCGGCCGCGTTGCAGGCCTTTGTCCGCGACCCGGACGTGGTGATCTGGACGGCGATGGGCCATGGCTGGCCGCAGGGGTTCTTCATGCTGGACTGGCGGCAGGCAGGCGTCTGCGACCTTGCCTATTTCGGGCTGGTGCCGCAGGCGGTGGGCGCGGGCTGGGGCCGGGCGCTCCTGGAAACCGCCGTGCTGACGGGCTGGGCGCGCGAGGGCGTCGAGAAGATGACCGTCAACACCTGCACGCTGGATCATCCGCGCGCCCTGTCCTTGTATCAGAAGCTGGGCTTTGCCCCCGTCGCCCGCGACGAGCGGCGGCGCGTCCTCGTCCATGACCGCGACCCCTCGCGGTTTCCCTGACAGCCGGAACCTTTCGATGTTCGAAACCCTCTCCGCCCCCGCGCCCGACAAGATCTTTCGCCTGACCGGGCAGTTCGCGGCCGACCCGAGGCCGGACAAGGTCGACCTGCTGGTCGGCATCTACAAGACCGCCGAGGGCAGGACGCCCGTGATGGGCGCGGTGAAACAGGCCGAGGCGCGCATCCTCGAGACGCAGGAGACGAAATCCTATGTGAGCTTCGAGGGCGACCGCGCCTTCATCGGCGCGATGCGCGACCTGATCCTGGGCGATGCCGTGCCGTCTGCGCGTGTCGCGGGCGTCGCCGCGGTGGGGGGCACCAGCGCGTTGCGGCAGGTGTTGGAGCTGGTCCGCACGCTGCGGCCCGCGGCTCGGGTCTGGGTGTCCGACCCCAGCTGGCCGATCCATGCCGCGATGGTGGACCATATCGGGCTGGCCCGCGGGACCTATCGGTATCTCGACCGGGCCGCCAATGCGCTCGACCGCGCGGGGATGCTGGCGGACCTCTCCGGGGTCGCGCCGGGTGACGTGATCGTGCTGCATGGCTGCTGCCACAACCCCACGGGCGCGGACCTGGACCTTGGCGATTGGGCCGAGGTTGCTGCGCTGTGCAACCGGACCGGGGCGATCCCCCTGGTCGACATGGCCTACCAGGGGTTCGGCGACGGGCTGGACGAGGACGCGGCGGGTGTGCGCCTGCTGGCGCGGGAGGTGCCGACGGTCTTCGTCGCGGCCAGTTGTTCCAAGACCTTCGGACTGTATCGGGACCGGGCCGGGGTGGCGTTGATCGTGACGTCGGAGGGCGCGGTCGCCGCGGCGCAGGGGCAGCTTACCGCGATGAATCGCAACAACTTTTCCTTTCCGCCCGACCATGGCGCGCGGGTGGTTCAGACCATCCTGACCGATGCCGGGTTGCGCGCCCTGTGGGAGGAGGAGTTGAACTCGATGCGCGAGACGATGGTGCAGAACCGCCGCGCGTTGGCCGAGGCCTTGCGGGTCGAGACCGGGTCGGACCGGTTCGGGTTCCTCGCGGCGCATCGGGGGATGTTCTCGCTGATCGGGGCGAGCACGAAAGAGGTTGATATCCTTCGGGAAAAGCATGGCGTTTACCTTGTCGGCGACGGGCGGATGAACGTAGCCGGGCTGCGGGCGTCGGTCATTCCCAAGGTCGCGCGGGCCTTGGCCGAGGTGCTTGCTTAATTCCGTATGGGGGTGTATCGGGCGGGCCTGCCCCTTGGGGCCAAGTCTCCGACTACCTTGTCAAAACGGAAATACATCATGAATACCAAATACTTGCCGGGCATCCTGGCGATGGCCACCGTTGTCGTGGCGTCGAATATCCTCGTGCAGTTCCTGTTCGGGAACTGGCTGACATGGGGGGCGTTTACCTATCCTTTGGCGTTTCTCGTGACCGATGTCATGAACCGCGTCTACGGCGTGCAAGCCGCGCGACGCGTTGTTTTCATTGGCTTTTTGGTCGGCATCGGGTGCTCGTTGGTGGGCACGCAGATCATGGGAGAGTTCGGGCCGCTGGTGACGTTGCGGATCGCGGTGGGCTCGGGCGTCGCGTTCCTGACGGCGCAGCTGCTGGACGTGGCGATCTTTGACCGGTTGCGCGGGGGGACGTGGTGGCAAGCGCCTGTTTTCTCAAGCATAATCGGCTCTTCGGTCGATACGGCGCTGTTCTTTTCCATCGCGTTTAGCGGAACGTTGACGTGGCTCGAGCCGGGTAACGATGTCAGCTGGGCAGGCGAGATGCTGCCGATGCTCGGCCTGGGTCCGGTGGTGCCGCTCTGGGTGTCGCTGGCGGTCGCGGACTGGGGCGTGAAACTGGCCATCGCGCTGGCGGCGCTGATCCCGTTCCGGGTCATCACGCGAAAATTGACGGCACAGGTTGCGTAAAAGGTTTTGACAACCACGAAATCTGTGGCAGGCTCACCTCAACAGCAACCAAGCAGGAAGGAGGTGATCCAGTGTCTAGAGAGGTATTGGAGAACGGTGTCGGGACAGCTTGGGAGGTGCGCCGCTGAGGCAACCCTCGGGGGTCAAAGCCCCTTCCAAGGTGGTTAATCCTAACCGGACCGCCTCCTGATCTTTCGAAAGGGCCGCTCACCTTGGGCGGCCCTTTTTCGTTGGAGCACTGCATGTCACACTCCGTGCACAGCCCATGCACACCCCGTACATACGCCGAGCCGCCATGCCCCTGACCATCACCGACCAGATCACGCTCGCCGATTGGGAGATGACGGAGAGCTTCACCCGCTCCTCGGGGCCGGGCGGGCAGAACGTGAACAAGGTCTCCACGGCGGTCGAACTGCGGTTCGAGGCGGCACGCTCGCCGCATCTGCCGGAGGTGGTGAAGCGCCGGTTGCAGCGGCTGGCGGGGCGGCGCTGGACCAGGGAGGGGGCGGTGGTGATCCAGGTGGAGGAGACGCGGAGCCAGGCCCGCAACCGGGAGATCGCGCGGGAGCGGCTGGCGGAACTGGTGCGCGCGGCGACGGTGGTGCCGAAGAAACGCCGCCCGACGCGGCCGACCAAGGGGTCGGTGGAACGGCGGATCAAGGCGAAGAAGGTCAGGGGGGTGGTGAAGGGGTTGCGGGGGAAGGTGGAGGAGTAGGGTGGGCATTTTGCCGACCATAGTGGCGTGGAAGCCCATCGTACGGTTGCTTAGACTTAAATCGTAGTCAGTAGTGTTTTGTTATTCGCCGTTTGAATGATGGGTAGAGTGCATTAAGCATTTCAAGCGACTGATTGGTTACTTTGCAGCATTCCGTCACTACGGATGGCAAGGGTTTCATGGGCTGAGGCACGCGATGCAGGCGGTGCAGTGGATTCAAGCAAGTGGTAAATGTCGCATCCCTAATTGCCCCCCAGTGACCATGAACAAAGCCGGACGTCCAATCGTAATATCGATCATAGAGATCCTTCCTTCCAGCAGCGATACTCATATCTCTCAGATTCATCTTTGACCAAGAACCAAGATCGATATCGCGGGTTTCAAACCAAACATCCTCATTGGCCAATACCTCAAGTTTTTCCAAATCAATGTGAGAGGGAACATCCTCTCCAGCAGAAGATTTTAGAAATGCAAGTGCTGTTTGGCCTGAACCATATTGCCGATGCTGCATCCAAATGGCGTCATCATCTTTGGCGCGGAGAAAGGACAGTGTGATTGCTAGCTCCGTTATCGTGCGCAGCACAACTCGCCCCGTTGCCAAATGACGCGAAGGGAGACTAGCCATCTCAAGGCAAAGGGAAAGAGAGTAAAAGCTTATTCCAAAGGCACTATCCAACCGAGCGTCAACATTTGTGTTTTGAACCGATGAATAGAAGTGCTCGTACAGTTCCGTTATTGTCGAATAGATATCCTCTTTTAATGCATCATCATCCTCCTCAGTTTTGGCATCTTCGGGTTTTGTAATGCATCTCGTGCATGCGAGCATTTCAGCCCAAAATGGCTCGCATTCCATGGTTACTCTTTCATCAGTTTCTCCTTTGAACATCGACCGAGTGGCCATTTCCGCCGAGCGAATCATTGGCCTCACTTGACGCATATCCCCAACATACGGATACTGAAGAAACCTCTCTGCCATGGGCTCTGGCACGACCATCTTCTCGATTGCGAACAGATAAATGATCTTTAGCCAACGTATGTCCGTCGACTCTTGCGATTGATGGTCTAGACATAACGCAACGCCTTTTGCGAGCGTTTGCCAGTCTTCATCTTTGGCCGCGACGTCTCCGAACAATTCTCGCCAGTGCCCTCTATCTGGCATAGCGTCTACCGTAGCCAGGATTTTGAGACTTTCTCTTATGTCATCATGAGCGATCGCGGGCGCAACAATCTTTCGGAAACTATCGAATGATATTTTTGAAAGGAAGTAATGGGTTGGGGATGCATGATCCTCTCCAAGAAACTCCTTTCTAGCAGCTTCTGCTATCTCACGAAAAATTTCTATTCGCTCTTTCTGATCACGAACCGCACAGATAATCGCTAGCCAAATCACATCTGGAAGATGATCATCCTTCCAGCTTGACCAAGCCACCTTGTCACCAAGTTGATGAAAAGGAGATCTAAGCTTACTGCCTTGGCGTCTTCGTTTGTCCAGAGGTGTAGCTTGGGAGCCTTTTTTCGCTTTTTTTTTCATAGCGCCCTAAACCACCACCTCAACCCGTTCCTGCTCCCCCACACCGAAGACCCTCTTGTAGCGAAGAATCTCCGCCTCCGGCCCCATCGCCTTCTCGGGGTTGTCCGACAGCTTGACCGTGGGCCGACCGTTGGCCGCGACAGCCTTGCAGACGAGGCTGAACGGGGCAAGCGCGTCGTCCGCGACCAGGCCGCGGAAATCATTCGTCAACAACGTGCCCCAGCCGAAGGACACCCGGACGCGGCCGGAGAACTGGCGGTGGAGCGCCTCGATCCGGTCGACGTCGAGGCCGTCGGAGAAGATCACCAGCTTCTCGCGGGGATCCTCGCCGCGGCTTTCCCACCAGCGGATCGCGGTCTCGGCCCCCGTGGCGGGGTCGCCACTGTCGATGCGGATACCCGTCCATTGGGTCAGCCAGTCGGGGGCGTTCTGCAGGAAGCCTTGCGTCCCGTAGGTGTCGGGCAGGATGATGCGGAGGTTGCCGGAATGCTCCTCGTGCCAGTCGGAGAGCACGTCATAGGGGGCGCGGGCCAGCGCGGCGTCGGTCTCGGCCAGGGCGGCGTAGACCATGGGAAGCTCGTGGGCGTTGGTGCCGATCGCCTCGAGGTCGCGGTTCTTGGCGATGAGGCAGTTGGAGGTGCCCGCGAAGGTGGGGCCGAGCCCCTCCTGCATGGCCTGGACGGCCCAGTCCTGCCAGAGGAAGGAGTGGCGGCGGCGGGTGCCGAAATCGGCGATGCGCAGGCCCTCGACGCCTTGCAGGCGCTCGATCTTCTGCCAGAGCTTCGTCATGGCGCGGGCGTAGAGGACCTGCAGCTCGAAGCGGCCCATGTGGGCGAGCGTGGCGCGGGAGCGGAGCTCCATCAGCACGGCGAGGGCGGGGATTTCCCAGAGCATGACCTCGGGCCATTTGCCTTCGAAGGTCAGCTCGTATTGATCGCCGACGCGCTCGAGGTGGTAGGGGGGGAGCTGGAGCGCCTCGAACCACTCCATGAAATCGGGGCGGAACATCTGGCGCTTGCCGTAGAAGGTGTTGCCGCGGAGCCAGGTGGACTCGCCGCGCGAGAGGCGCAGGGTGCGGATGTGGTCTAGTTGTTCGCGCAGCTCGCCTTCGTCGATGAGGTGGGCCAGCGGGATGCGCGTGGTGCGGTTGATGAGCGAGAAGGTGACGGTCGTGTCGGGGCGGTTGCGGAACACCGACTGGCACATCAGGAGCTTGTAGAAATCCGTGTCGATGAGGGAGCGGACGATCGGGTCGATCTTCCACTTGTGGTTGTAGACGCGGGTGGCGATATCGACCATGGCGGGCTCCTCTGCGTGGCGCGAGGTTAGAACAAGGGGGGCGGGGCTTGTCTAGGCTGGCGGGGTCCAGAGGACATCCGTCAGGCGCGGTGCGTGGGTGGCCAGCATGACGAGCCGGTCGAGGCCGAGGGCGGCGCCGGAGGTCTGGGGCATATGCGGCAGGGCCGCGAGGAGGTCTTCGTCGAGCGGGTAGCGGTGGCCGTAGAGGCGTTCCTTGAGGTCCATGTCGGCGGTGAAGCGGGCGCGTTGTTCCTGCGCGTCGGTCAGTTCGCCGAAGGCGTTGGCGAGTTCCAGGCCGCAGGCGAACAGCTCGAAGCGTTCGGCGGTGCGCGGGTCTTGCGGCGATTTGCGGGCAAGGGCCGCCTCGGGGGCCGGGTAGGCGTCGAGGATGACGGGGCCGGGGCCGAGGCCGGGCTCGATCCGGGCGGTCAGAAGGCGCGAGAAGAGGTCGGACCAGCTGTCGTCCGGGGCGGTCTGCAGGCCGATGCCGCGTAGCTGGGCGGCCAGTGTCGCGGGGTCGTTCAAAGTGGACAGAAGGTCGATACCATAGCGCTGCGCCTCGGCCTGAAGCGTGGTGCGGCGAGGTTTGGCGAAGGGGTCGCAGACGGTGTCGCGGTGGCGGAACTGGGCGGACCCGGCGGCGCGGGCGGCCACGGCCATCAGGGCCGCGCAATCCGCCATCAGGGTTTCGTAACCCTGTCCGGCGCGATACCATTCCAGCATGGTGAACTCGACCGCGTGGCGCGGCCCGCCCTCGCGGTTTCGCCAGACGCGGGAGAGGGTGAAGATCCGCTCCTCGCCTGCCGCCAGCAGCTTTTTCATGGCGAACTCGGGCGAGGTGTGGAGGTAGCGGCTGCGCGGTGTCAGCCCCTCGTCGAGCGCGACGGTCTCGAAGGCGTGGAGATGGGTTTCGTTGCCCGGCGAGGTGACGAGATAGGCCGGGTCGACCTCGGTGAAGCCCTGGTCCTCGAACCAAGACCGGATCGCCTTGACGATCCGGTTGCGGGCCAGCAGCACCGGGCGGCGGTCGGCATGGGTGTCACGGTCCCACCATGTCATCTCTGGCCCTTTCGCGGCGGATGCGGTAACGGCTGCCCCTAACGCGGGGCGCGTGCGCGCTCAAGCGGCATCAATTCTGGAGGCTTTCATGAAGGTCATCGCGTCCCAGCTGCGCAAGGGCAATGTCGTCGACATCGACGGCGTGCTCTATGTCATCCTCAAGGCGGAGAACTTCCACCCCGGCAAGGGCACGCCCGTCACGCAGGTCGACATGCGCCGGATCGACAACGGCACCAAGGTCAGCGAACGCTGGAAGACGACCGACGGCGTGATGCGCGCGCATGTCGAGGACAACCAGTACACCTTCCTGTATGCCGATGGCGAAGGCTTTCACTTCATGGAGCCGACCAGCTACGAGCAGATCACCGTGACCGAGGATGTCGTGGGCGACAGCAAGGTCTGGCTGCAGGACGGCATGACGGTGCATCTGTCGGTCCATAACGGCGTGGCGATCGCCATCGACCTGCCGCAGAAGGTGACGGTCGAGATCACCGAGACCGAACCGGTGGTGAAGGGGCAGACGGCGTCGTCCTCCTACAAGCCGGCGATGGCCGACAATGGCGTGCGGGTGATGGTGCCGCCGCATATCGGCGTGGGCACGCGCGTGGTGGTGAACACCGAGGACGCGACCTATGTCGAGCGCGCCAAGGACTGAGGATTGATCCATGGCCGATGATGCGCCCGGCCCGGTGACGGAGCCGGGCGTTCTGTTCCTGGTGGCGGTGCCGGGGCTTGAGGCCGCGCTGGCGGCCGAGGCCGCGCGCGCGGGCTTTGACGGCGTGCGGGTGGTGCCCGGCGGCGTCGAGGTCGCGGGCGGTCTGGCGGAGGCCGCGCGGGCCAACACACGGTTGCGCTGCGCGGTGCGGGTGCTGTGGCGCGTGGCGGCGTTCCGGGCGATGCATCTTGCGCAGCTCGACAAGCGGGCGCGCAAACTCGCGTGGCGCGACTGGTTGCGCGATGACGTGCCGGTGCGGGTCGAGGCGGTGTGCCGCAAGTCGAAGATCTATCACCACAAGGCCGCGGCCCAGCGGATCGCGGGGGCGATTGCCGCCGCCGGGGTGCCGGTTTCGGCAGAGGCCGAGGTGGTGGTGAAAGCGCGGATCGAGGATGACCTCTGCACGGTGTCGCTGGATACCACGGGCGAGCCCTTGCACCGGCGGGGGCACAAGGCCTTTGTCGGCAAGGCGCCCCTGCGCGAGAGCATGGCGGCGGCGTTCCTGTGGGAGATGGGGTTCGACGGGACGCAGGCGGTGGTCGATCCGATGTGCGGGTCGGGGACGATCGTGCTGGAGGCGGCCGAGATCGCGCTGGGACTGGTGCCGGGGCGCTCGCGGGGGTTTGCGTTCGACAGACTGGCCGGGGCTGCCGGCAGGGCCGGCAGTGCCGGGCTGAAGCCCGGCCTACGGCGGTGGGGGGATGCTGCGCCCGGGCCTTCGGAGGGTGGCGCGGGTGGCGGGGACGGGAGCCTCCGGCGGGGATATTTGGAAAGCGGAGAAGCGGGGGCGCGGTTCTTCGGTTTCGACCGGGATGACGGGGCGATCCGGGGGGCCACCGGCAATGCCGAGCGCGCGGGGGTGGCGGGTGTCTGCCGTTTCGCGCGGGCGGCGGTGAGCGATCTTGCGCCGCCCGAGGGCTGTGCGCCGGGGATCGTGCTGACCAACCCGCCTTACGGGGCGCGGATCGGGGAGCGGAAGCTGCTCTTCGGGCTGTACGGGGCGCTTGGCGGCGTCTTGCGCGAGCGCTTCGCGGGATGGTCCGTCGGGATCGTGACGAGCGACGGGGGGCTGGCCAAGGCCACCGGGCTGGCGCTGGAGCCGTTCGGGCCGGTGGATCATTCCGGGACCAAGGTGCAGCTTTGGCGCGGGCGGATCTGAGGGCGGCTGCGAAATAGGGACGGGCGGTCTGTTTCGGGACGGGTGGCCCGATGGCTTCGTTCGGATTTGCGGATGTTGGAACGCCTGTTTTGCCTGCGGCAGGGTTGGCGGGATGGTTTCCCGGTCCGCCCTGTTGCGACTCGGCGGCCGTGGCCCTAGCTGGCGCGCGATGGGGCCCTGTCGGCCCGGCAGGAGATGCGCGATGTTCGAGACGCTTGGCCTTGAGATGACGCCGCGGGAGGCGTCGGTGTGGTTCGGGCTGCTGGTGGGCCTTGGCTTTGGCGCGCTGGCGCAGCTGACACGCTTTTGCCTGCGGCGCGCGCTGGTGGGCCCCGAAGACGAACGTGCGGAGGCGCGGGGCGTCTGGGCGATGGCGCTGCTGGTGGCCGTTCTGGGCACGCAGGGGGCGGTGGCGCTCGGGCTGGTCTCGTTCGGGGCGCACCGGTTCCATGTCGAGGCGCTGCCGGTCGTGGCGCTGGTGGCCGGTGGGCTGATGTTCGGGCTGGGCACGGTGCTGGCGCGGGGCTGCCTGTCGCGGCTGACGGTCTTGTCGGCAAGCGGCAACCTGCGGGCGCTTGTGGCGATCGTGGTGGCCGCGGTGGCGGCACAGGCGACGCTGCAGGGGGCGCTTGCGCCTGTCCGCGTGGCGATGGGGTCGGTGACGGTGGCGGGGCCGGGCGCGCTGCCGGGCGCGGGCTGGATCTGGGCGGCGGTGGTCGCGGGGCTGGCGGCGCTGGTGGTGTGGCGCTCGGGGGCGCGGGTTTCCGTGTTGGCGGGAGCGGCGCTGCTGGGGGCGCTGGTGCCGCTGGCCTGGGTGGGCACGGGCTACGTGCTGTTCGACGAGTTCGACGCGATCCCGCTGGAGGGGTTGGCCTTTACCGGGCCGTTTGCCGAGACGATCTTCTGGGGAGTTGCGGCGCAGGTGACGAGCGCGGGCTTCGGCGCGGGGCTGGTGGGCGGTGTGCTGGCCGGTGCGCTGCTGGCGGCCGTGGGCTCGCGCAGCTTCCGGGTGGAGAGCTTCGAGAGCGCGGGGCAGATGGGGCGCAGCCTTGGCGGCGCGGTCCTGATGGGCGTGGGCGGTGTGCTGGCGGGCGGCTGCACCGTGGGCGCGGGCCTTGCCGGGGTGCCGACGCTGGGGGTCGCCGCGCTGATCGCGCTGGGGTCCATCGTGGCGGGCATCCTTGCCGCGGACGCTGTCCTGTCGCGCCGGGGCGCGGGGCGGATGGTGGCGGCCGAGTGAGCCGTCAGGCGAGCGTCACGCCCGCCTGCGTCATCCCCGCCTGCGCGGCGGCGAGCGAGCCACCGAAGTCGATGGCGCGGCAGAGGTCCTGCCGCACCGTCACGTCGAAGCCCAGCTTCGCGGCGTCGACCGCCGAGTAATTCACGCAGAAATCGGTGGCGAGGCCGACCATGGTCAGCCGGGTGATGCCGCGGGTCCTCAGGTAGCCCTCGAGGCCCGTGGGCGTCGTGCGGTCGTTCTCGAAAAAGGCCGAGTAGCTGTCGATGGCGCGGTTGAAGCCCTTGCGGAGGATCAGGTCGGCGCGGTTCACGGTCAGGTCGGGGTGGAACTGCGCGCCGATGCTGCCCTGGATGCAGTGATCGGGCCAGAGCACCTGCGGGCCGTAGGGCATCTCGGTCATCTCCATCGGCGCTTTGCCGGGATGCTCGGACGCGAAGGAGGAATGGCCCGCCGGGTGCCAATCCTGCGTCAGGATGACCACGGGAAACTCGGTCATCAGCGCGGTGATGCCGGGCACGATCAGGTCGCCCTCGGGCACGGCAAGCGCGCCGCCGGGGCAGAAATCGTTTTGCACGTCGATCACGATCAGGGCTTGGGTCATGGCGTCCTCCGGTCGGTCGCCCCTTGTGTGCCACAGCGGGGCAGGCGGTGAAAGGGCGGGGCGGTTTGACCGGCATCAAGGCGCGGGGCGCGCCGGGGTGGCAGGCTGCGCCGCATCACCACCACCGACGGAGGGCGAGATGAAACTGCTGGTCGGATATGCCTCGACGCAGGGGCAGACCCGCAAGATCGCGCGGCATGTCGCCGACCGGCTGGCGGATGGCGGGCATGCGGTGGAGCTTTTGGCGCTGGAGGATGCCGGCGACCTCGAGATGGGGCGGTTCGACCGGGCGATCCTGGCGGCCTCGGTGCATGTCGGGCACTACCAGCCTTCGCTCGCGGCCTTCGCCGAGGCCCGGCGCGACTGGCTGAACGCGCATCCGGTGCTGTTCTTGTCGGTGTCGCTGGCCGCCGCAGGGCATGACGCCGCGGAGTGGCGGGCGCTCGACCGCATCGCCGGGGACATGGCGCAGGCGACCGGCTGGACGCCCGCGCAGGTGGTGCAGGTGGCGGGCGCCTATGCGCCGTCGCGCTACGATGTCTTCACCCGCTTCACCATGCGCCGGATCATCGCCGCGAAGGACGCGCAGGCCGACCTGTCGCAGGACAAGGAGTATACCGATTGGGCGGCGCTGGAGGCCACGGTTTTGGCGTGGCTTGCGGCCTGATGTCGGCTTGTGGCGCGCCGCGCCCGCGCCTATGTGCGCGCCCATGATCACGGTTGCCGCCCTCTACCAGTTCACCGCCTTTCCCGACCCGGCAAGCCTGCGCGGGCCGCTTTTGTCGCTCTGCGAGGCCGAGGGGGTGAAGGGCACGCTTTTGCTGGCGGGTGAAGGGATCAACGGCACCATCGCGGGCAGCCGCGCGGGCATCGACGCGGTGCTGGCGCATATCCGCGCCCTGCCCGGCTGCGCCGGGTTGGAATGGAAGGAGAGCAGCGCCGAGGCGATGCCCTTTGGCCGGATGAAGGTGCGGTTGAAGCGCGAGATCGTGACGATGGGCGTTCCGGGCACGGACCCGCGCGCCATCGTGGGCACCTACGTGGAGCCCGCGGCGTGGAACGCGCTGATTTCCGCGCCCGATGTCGCCGTGATCGACACGCGCAACGATTACGAGGTCGCCATCGGCACCTTCCGCGGCGCGGTGGACCCCGAGACCGAAAGCTTCCGCGATTTTCCGGCGTGGTGGGCGGCGAACAAGGATCGGTTCCATAACAAGCGCATCGCCATGTTCTGCACCGGCGGCATCCGCTGCGAGAAATCCACGGCCTTTCTCAAGGCGCAGGGGGTCGACGAGGTCTATCACCTGAAGGGCGGCATCCTGAAATATCTCGAGGAGGTGCCGGAGGGCGAAAGCCTGTGGGACGGTGGCTGTTTCGTCTTCGACGAACGGGTGGCGGTGGGTCACGGGCTGGAGGTGCTGCCCCATGAGCTGTGCCGCGCCTGTCGGCGGCCGATCCTGCCCGAGGACCGCGCGCGGCCCGAGTATGAGGAGGGGGTGCAATGCCACCTCTGCGTGGGGGAATATTCCGAGGACGACCGCGCGCGGTTCCGCGAACGGCAACGGCAGGTGAAGCTGGCCGAGGCGCGCGGCGCGGCGCATGTGGGGGCGGTGGCGCGCGGGGAGTGAAAGCCAGACGCCCGAGCTATCGCCAGTTCTGCCCCGGCATCATGAGGTCCAGGACATGCACCTCGTTCAGGTCTCCGTGATACTCGTAGAGATAGGTGTAGCCCTCGAGCGCCAGGAAGCGCACGCTCCCTTGGAACGCCACGTCGGCTTCGGGAAAGGCTGACAGGGTGCGCGCCATGCGCTGATGGATTCCGTCGAGGAACCTAAGCACGTTCGGGATGTCGGAAGGGTCCACGTGGTCGATCAGGCGCAGGATCGCTGCGTCCACCTCGGGGGCGAGGATGATCGTGGCGCCCTTCATCCGGGTTGACGGTCAGGACCAGCGGGCCAGCGCACGGTCGCGCAGACCTTGGAAATAGGCGTCATCGGCCACCGTCCCGCGACCTTCGACGATGGCCTTGCGCCCGGCCTCGATCCGTCGGTTGATGTCGATCTGCGCCATGACGGCATCGAGAAGAGCACGCCTGCCTTCGGCGACATCCGCCTTGAGCGGGTCGGCGAGGAAGGTATCGGCCAGCGCGCGCAGATCCTCCATCGACAGCATCGCCGCAACCTCGCGGTTGTTCTTGGTCACGAGGACCGGCTCACGATGCGCGGCCTCGAGCAGGCGACCGAAGCTGTTCTTGGCCTCGACGGCGGTGACGGTCTTCACGGTAGGCTCCTCCGGCGGCGGCGGTGTCACTGGCCAGTATGGACGGAATGGCTCATTTGGCAAGATGGGCCCGATGACGTTTCTCACACGAAAAAAGGGGCGCCCGGAGGCGCCCCTTTCCCTGTCTGTCCGAAGGGAGGTTCGGATCAGCCCTTGGTGAAATCCGGGTAGGCTTCCATGCCCAGCTCGGCCACGTCGAGGCCCGCCAGCTCGGCCTCTTCCGAGACGCGGATGCCCATGATCGCCTTGAGCACGATCCAGACGATCAGCGACAGCACGAAGGTGGTGCCGATGATGGCGACCATGCCCAGCAGCTGGGTGCCCAGCGCCGCTTCGCCGTGGTAGCCGCCGGTCAGGACGACCGCGAGGGTGCCCCAGATGCCGGCAAAGCCGTGGACCGGGATCGCGCCGACGACGTCGTCGATCTTGAGCTTGTCCAGCATCGGGACGGTCAGCACCACGATCAGGCCACCGACGGCACCGATGATCAGCGCCAGGCCGAGCGATGGGGCCAGCGGCTCGGCGGTGATCGACACGAGGCCGGCCAGCGCACCGTTCAGGACCATGGTCAGGTCGGCCTTGCCATACATCAGCTGGGTCAGGATCAGCGCCGCGACGGCACCGGCTGCGGCAGCCATGTTGGTGTTGGCGAAGATCCGGCTGACGTCGGCGATATCGGCTGCCGAACCCATGGCCAGCTGCGAGCCGCCGTTGAAGCCGAACCAGCCCAGCCACAGGATGAACATGCCCAGCGTGGCCAGCGCGAGGTTGGAGCCCGGCATCGGGTTGACGCGGCCGTCCTTGTACTTGCCCAGGCGCGGGCCGAGGACCAGCGCACCGGCCAGTGCCGCGGCGGCGCCACAGGCGTGAACCACGGTCGAGCCTGCGAAGTCGGAGAAGCCCGCTTCGGACAGCCAGCCGCCGCCCCACTGCCAGGATGCGGTCAGCGGGTAGATGAAGCCGGTCAGGACCATGACGAAGATCAGGAAGGGCCACAGCTTGATCCGCTCGGCCAGCGCGCCCGACACGATCGAGGCGGTGGCGGCGCAGAACATCAGCTGGAAGATGAAGTCCGAGCCGGTCGAGGCATAGGAGGCATCATCCGCGCCCGCGAGGCCCTGGTCGGCCAGGTAGACGGCTTCCATCACGCCCCAGGACGGGAACAGGCCCGAGAACCAGCCTTCGATGGCCCAGTCGCCCAGCGGGTACATCAGGTTGTAGCCGATCAGCCAGTACATGATCGCCGCGAGCGAGAAGAGCGCGACGTTCTTGGTCATCTGCATGGTGACGTTCTTCGACCGCACCAGGCCGCCCTCGAGCATGGCGAAGCCCGCGGCCATGAAGAACACGAGGAAGCCGCCGATCAGGAACAGCAGCGAGTTGAAGATCCAGACGACCTCGTCGGAGACCGCGGGGATTTCCGCCGCGGCCTCGGCGGCCTCCTGCGCGAAACCCGTCGCAGGCAGCAGCGCGGCGGTGGCCACGGCAGCGAGCGGAAGGAGAAACTTGTTGGTCATGACTGTGATGATCCTTTTCGTTGAAAGGCGCGTCAGAGCGCGTCGTCGTTGGTTTCGCCGGTGCGGACCCGCACGGCGCTCTGCACGTCGAGGACGAAGATCTTGCCGTCGCCGATCTTGTCGGTCTTGGCGGTCTTCTGGATGGTTTCGACCACCTGGTCGGCCATCGAGGCCGCGACCACGATCTCGAGCTTGACCTTGGGAACGAAGTTCACGGCATATTCCGCGCCGCGGTAGATTTCCGTGTGACCCGACTGCGAGCCGAAGCCCTTGATCTCGGTCACCATCATGCCGCGCACGCCGATTGCGGTCAGCGCCTCGCGGACCTCCTCGAGCTTGAACGGCTTGATCGCTGCGATGATTAGTTTCACGTCATTCACCCTTCCGGTAGTTGATCCGGTTTCGCCCGGCCGACCCGTTGCACTGCGGACGACACGGGCCCAAATCATGTGCAGGACGCGTCAGGAGCAACGGAACGGGCGCGGGCGGGCGCAACTGCCGGATGAAATTGCGTAAAGTTTGTGCATTCTCGCGGCATCGCCCGCTTTTTGGGCATCATATTGATGCGGCGATGCGGCGAAGAGAGTCCACAAGCGACTCGTTTTTGCCTATCTTCCGACCAAAAGAGGCAGAGGCAGTTCGATGAATTCTCCCGGCACCGGCCGTCGATCCGCGCCCTCGGGGCGTCGCAGCCTCGTGGCCGACAGGCGGGCTGCGCCCGCAGCACAGACCCCGCGCAAGGCCGCGACAGGTGGCGGCAGCGGGGGCAAGGGTGGCGGTGGCAACGGCGGGGGACGCCCCCCGCGCCGCAGCCGCAAGACCCGCGCGCCACGGCCGCGGCCAAGGGGGCCCCTGGGCTGGATCGCGGCGCTCGTGCGCTTTGTCTGGCGGATCATCTGGGGGCTGGTCTGGCGCGGCACGGCAGCGGTTCTGCTGCTGCTGGGGGCCGCGACCGCCTACTATTATGCACAGCTTCCCGAAGTCTCGGCGGTGGTCGACGCGCGCGCCCGCGGCTCGGTCACGATGCTGGACCGCGACGGCACTGTCTTCGCCTGGCGCGGCGAGCAGTTCGGCGGTGCGATCGACCCCGGCACGGTGTCGGACCACCTGACCCATGCGGTCGTCGCCACCGAGGACCGCCGCTTTTACCGGCACCTCGGCGTCAGCCCGCGCGGCATCGCCAGCGCGATCCGCATCAACCTGTCCGAGGGGCGCGGCCCGCTGTCGGGGCATGGCGGCTCGACCATCACGCAGCAGGTGGCCAAGCTGATGTGCCTCGGCGTGCCCTATGACCCCGAGCTGTGGGAGAGCGAGGCCGATTACGAGCAGGACTGCCGCCGCACGACGATCTGGCGCAAGATCCAGGAGCTGCCCTTCGCGCTGGCGATGGAGGCGCGCTACAGCAAGGACGAGATCCTTTCGATCTATTTCAACCGCGCCTATCTCGGTGCGGGCACCCGCGGCTTCGAGGCCGCGGCGCAGCGGTATTTCGGCATCTCCTCCTCGGACCTGAACCCGCAACAGGCCGCGATGCTGGCCGGGCTGCTGGTCGCGCCCTCCTATTACGCGCCGACCCGCAACCTCGAGCGCGCGCAGCGCCGCGCGGCCACCGTGATCCGGCTGATGGAGGACCAGGGTTACCTGACCGCGGCGCAGGCCGAGGCGGCGCAGGCCAATCCCGCCCGCCTGTCCGACGCCGCCGAGCAGGACACCGGCGGCTATTTCGCCGACTGGATCATGGCCAGCGGCCCGGATTTCCTGACCGGCGACACGACCGAGGACGTGATCATCCGCACCACCTTTGACGCGGACATGCAGGCCGCCGCCGAGGCGGCGCTGGAAAACGTCTTTGCCAACCAGGTGCGCGAAGGGTCCGAGGCGCAGGCGGCCATCGTGGTGATGTCGGCCGACGGCGCGGTGCGCGCCATGGTCGGCGGCCGCGACACCGAGGGCACCGGCCTGTTCAACCGGGCGACGCAGGCGATGCGGCAGACGGGGTCCGCCTTCAAGCCCTTCGTCTATGCCACCGCGCTGGACCTTGGCTGGCGCTTCGACGACCTGATCCTCGATGCGCCGCTGACCATCGACATTCCCGGCTCGGGGCCGTGGTCACCCGAGAATTACACCGGCGAGTTCTACGGCGAAATCACCCTGACCGAGGCGCTGCGCCAGTCGCTCAACACCGCCGCGGTGCGGCTGAGCGAGGAGGCGGGGCGCGACCTGGTCCGCACGGTCGCCTCGCAATTCGGGATCGAAAGCAGCCTCGCCGATGGCCCGGCGCTGGCGCTGGGGGCCTCGGAATCGACGCTGATCGAGATGACGGGCGCTTATGCGGGCATCCTCAACGGCGGCTCGGCGGTCTTGCCCTACGGCGTGCAGGAGCTGCGCCTGCTGGGCGACAGCACGCCGATGTTCGAGCAGCAGAGCGGCATCCAGGAGCGCGTGATTTCCGAGAACGCCGCGCGGCAGCTGACCTACATGATGTCGGTCGCCGTGGCGCAGGGGACGGGCCAGCGTGCGCAGTTGCCCGACCGGCCCGTCGCGGGCAAGACCGGCACCACCAACAGCCAGCGCGACGCGTGGTTCATCGGCTTCACCGCCGATTACGTCGCGGGCGTCTGGATGGGCTATGACGACAACCAGCCCCTTTCGGGCGTCACCGGCGGCGGATTGCCGGCCGAGATCTGGCGGCAAACGATGGAGCGCATCCAGGCCGACATCCCGCCGCGCCCCTTGCCGATGATCGACCCGGTCGAGGCCGCGCGGCCCGCGCCGCTGGTCGTGGAATACGGCCCCGACGGGAGCGTGGGCGTCGGAGGCGAACCACCGCCGCGCGGCACGCTTCTGGGGCCTGCGCCCGACGAGGCCGACCAGATCCTGATGCGGGTTCTGAACGGGCTTCTGGGGCGGGAGTGACCGGGCAAGAAAAAAGGCGCCCCGCGGGGCGCCTTTGTCTTTGGTCGCGGGGCGCGCGGTCTCAGACCGCCTCGTCGATCCATTTCTGAAGCGCGGCCTTGGGGGCTGCGCCGATCTTGTTCGACACGACCTCGCCGCCCTTGAACATGAACAGCGCGGGGATGCCGCGCACGCCCAGCTGCATGGGCGACTGGGGGTTCTCGTCCACGTTGACCTTCACGATCTTCACGCGGCCTTCGTATTCGGCGCTGAGTTCCTCCAGCGCGGGGCCGATCTGCTTGCAGGGGCCGCACCACTCGGCCCAGAAATCCACGACGACGGGGATGTCGGACTGGCGCACTTCGGCGTCGAAGGTGGCGTCGGAAACGGAAACGGTTGCCATGGCGTGTGGCCCTCCTGGCGCATGTTGGGTCGGCTGCAGAACGTAAGGACCGCCCCCGTCAGGGTCAAGCAGAGCTTGCGCGCGCCAGCGCGGCGGACACGACATCGTGTGGCAGGGGCATGAGGGTTGCGGTCCGCGTCCAGAGGATCGCGGTCTCGATCCGGCGGTCGGGGTAGAGCGGGGCGAGCATGGCCGCGTAAGCGCCCATCTGGCGCTTGAGGCCCTCGGGCGTGTCTTCGGGCGTGGCGGGGACGGCGGCGTTGGTCTTGAAATCGACGGCAAGGATATGGGTGTCGGTGACGATCAGCCGGTCGATGGTGCCGATCATCGGGCCGCCGAGGTCGGGCGCGTCGCCGGTCAGCGTGACCTCGGCCAGCGCGTCGGGCGCGAAGAGGTGTGCGAGGTCGGGGGCGGTCAGGACGCGCGTGGCCTCCGACAGGCAATCGGCGGCGAGGGTCGCGTCGGTCTCGCCCGGTTCCAGCGCAAGGATGCCGGGCGCGGCTTCGGCCCATGCGGCGGGGGGCCGGCCCGGCAGGTGTTCGAGAAGCAGGTGAACAAGCCGCCCGCGGCGCAGCGCGGTCTCGGTGTCGAGGCCCGCATCCGCCCCCGCGACGATCTTGGCCCCGCCAAGGTCCGAGGGCGTGCGCGCCTGCACCTCGCGGCGCGAGGGGGGGGCCGCCGTGCCGATCCAGTCGGGCAGCGGCGTGGGGGCGGTGCTCGCATCGGGCGCGGGGGGCACCGGCGTCCAGTCGCCCGACTGCAGGCGCAGGCCCTCCCCCGCGATCTCGGGCAGCAGGAGCGGCACGGGCGCAAGCGTCTCCAGCCCGTCGCGGATGGTTTCATACCAGCTGGCCTCCGGCCCGCCCTTTTCGGTCGCGGTCTTGCCCGCGGCGGCGACGATCAGCCAGCTTTCCGCGCGGGTCATGGCGACATAGAGCAGGCGGTTGCGCTCCTCGGCCTCGCGCGCCTTCTGCGCGTCGAGCGCGGCCTGAACCGCCTCGGTCGCGTCCGCGCTTTTCGCCCAGACAAGCGGCCCGCCCTCGGGCGTGACAAGGTCGATCCGCGCGCCGCCCCTGCCCTGCCGGATGGCGGTGTCGGGCAGGATCACCACAGGGGCCTCCAGCCCCTTGGCGCCATGCACCGTCATCACCCGGATCTGCCCGCCCGCCTGCGCGAGGTCGCGCTTGACGGTGACCTCGCCCGCCTCGAGCCAGCCGACGAAGCCGGTCAGGCTGGGAACCTCCATCGCCTCGTAATTCAGCGCCTGCGCGAGCATCGCGTCGATGCCGTCCTCGGCCTCGGGGCCAAGGCGCGCGATCAGGCGGCGGCGGGCGTCATGGACGATCAGCGCCTGTTCCAGAAGGTCGTAGGGGCGCAGGAAATCGGCCTTGTTGCGCAGGTCGCGCAGCATGGCGACGGTGTGCGGATGCGCGTCCTCGGCCTTGCGCAACACCTCCCAGAGCGACGCACCACGGGGGCGCGGATGGGCGAGGCGGAAGAGCGCATCCTCGGACCAGCCGCCGATGGGCGAGCGCAGCACGGCGGCGAGCGACAGGTCATCCTCGGGCAGCGAGAGAAAGCGCATCAGCGCGATCAGGTCCTTGACCGCAAGCGGCGCGGTCAGGTCCGAGCGGTCAACGCCCGCGACGGGCAGGCGCGCCTCCTTCAGCGCCGCGATGATCTTGCGAAAAAGCGGCGAGCGGCTTTGCACGAGGATCAGGATATCGCCCGCCGTGATCGGGCGCGGGCCGTCCTTGCCGGGCAGCGGCTCACCGGCGGCCAGCATCGCGGCGATGCGGGTGGCGATGGTATTGGCCAGGATGTTGGAGTGGTGATCGTCGGCGACGATGTCCTGCGGGTCGTCCCATTCGGGCGGCTTGGCCTTTTCGGACGGCTCCACCACCGGCCAGAGATCGACGCGGCCGGGCATCGCGCCGTGAAAGGCCAGGTGCCCGACATCGGGCCCCACCCCAGGCCCGCCCGCCCGCGCGGCGACCGCGTCCACAAGCGACAGGATGACGGGGGCGGAGCGGAAGGAGTGTTTCAGCTCCCGCGACTGGAAGGGTTGGCCGACCTCGGCCAGCCGCGCCTCGAAATGCGCGCGCATCCGGTCGAAGCCCGCGGGGTCGGCCCCCTGGAAGGAATAGATCGACTGTTTCTTGTCGCCAACGACAAAGATCGTCCGGGTCACGTCCGCCCGCGCGCCCTCGCCCGCGGCGAATTCCTCGGCCAGCGTCTGCACGATCTTCCATTGCGGGGGGCTGGTGTCCTGCGCCTCGTCGACGAGGATGTGGTCGATCCCGCCGTCGAGGCGGAAGAGCACCCATTGCGCCATCTTCTCGGCGGTGAGCAGGCGCAGGGTGCCGCGGATCAGGTCGTCGAAATCGAGCCAGCCGCGCAGCGCCTTGGCGCGCTGGTAGCGCGGCAGGAAGGCCGCCGCGAAGCGGTGCAGCGCATCGGTGCGCCGCGCGGTCATCAGCGCAAGGCGCAAGGGGCGGGCCGTGGCCAGCCGGTCGGCGAAATCGGCCAGCGCCTCCAGCGCGTCGCCCATGGCCGCCGTCACGCCCTTGTTCGTCAGGATGGTCGCGCGGGGCTGGTTCGGCTCTTTCTTCACGTCCGGGCCGTTGAGGAAGGCGTGTTCGAGCGCGGCGAGATCGGCGAGGGTCGGGGCGTGCCACGCCACGCGCGGGATGACGGAACAGGCGGCCTTGTGCATCGAATAGGCCGGGTTCAGCCCTTTCAGCAGAAGATGGCACAGGTCGCGCTCGTCCCCGTCGAAGACCTGCGCGAGAAGCGCGTCTTCGGTCAGGCCCGTGTCGATCCCCGCCCAGTCGCAGATCGCCGCCCAGTCCCATGGCGGCTCGAACGCCTCGGCGCGACCCGCCACCTCGCGGGCGAGACGGCGCAGACCGTCCTCCTCACCCAGCCATGGGGTCAGGCCGGTGAGCGCCGGGGCATCCTGTTCGGCCATTTCGTCCATCAGGTCGGCGATCAGCCGGGTCTGCACGCGCTCGTCGATCTCGGTGAAACCGGGGCTGACGCGGGCCTCCAAGGGAAAGCGGCGCAGGACGGCGGCGCAGAAGGAGTGGATGGTCTGGATCTTCAGCCCGCCCGGCGCCTCGATCGCGCGAGCAAAGAGCGTGCGCGCGGCGCGCAGCCGCTCCGCGTCGATGCCGCCCTCGCCGATCTCTTCCAGCGTGGCGCGCAGCGTCGCGTCGGGCATCATCGCCCATTCGCCCAGACGGCGGAACAGGCGGTTCTGCATCTCCATCGCCGCGGCCTTGGTGTAGGTCAGGCACAGGATGCGCTCGGGCTTGACCCCTTGCAGCAAGAGCCGCGCCACCCGGTCGGTCAGAACGCGGGTCTTGCCGGACCCGGCATTCGCCGACAGCCATGTCGAGGTGACGGGGTTCGCGGCGGTGATCTGGGCGAGGCTCGCGTCGTTCATTCCGTGCCCCCCTGCCCCACCGGGATCAGCGTGGGCCTCAAGGCCTCGTCCCATTCGCCGTGGCGCGCAAGCTGGTCGTAATCGCCCGCGAACCGCGTGTCCTTGACCGACCGGCGCGAGGGGAAGCCGGTGGTCTCAATGCGCATGTGGGTGAGGCGTCTGGTCAGGCCCTCGGCTATCTCGCGCAGGGCCAGAGCGTCGACCTCGACCGGGTCGAATTTCGGCTGCGCGCCAAGGCCGATGTAGCCGATGCGCCCCACCCGCTGCCCCGCGGGCAGGCCTTCGAAGGCCCCGGCCTCGGCCATCAGCGCCTCGATCCAGAGCTGCTTGGTGAAGGCGCGTTCCTGGTCGGCGGTGGGCGGGGTACCGGATTTGTAATCGTAGATCGCCAGCGTCCCGTCGGCCTGCACATCCAGCCGGTCGGCGCGGACGGTGAGCGTGACGCCGGTTCCGGGGACGGGCCATGTGCCCTTGGTCTCGAGGTGGTCGGGCGTGCCACGGGCGCGCAACGCGGTTTCGGTGTCGAGGATGACCCCCGCCACCCGCGCGATCCGCGCGCGCCAGAGCAGGCGGACGGCGGGAAAGGGCGCGGCCTTGGCCAGTTCTTCGTCGGTGATCTGCATCAGCAGCGCCTGCGCCGCGGCGCGGTCGGGCAGGCCCGCGCGGGTCTGGTCCACGAAGCGGTGCAGGATGTCGTGCAGGATATTGCCGCGCAGCCGCGCGTCGGGGTCCGAGCGCAGCGGGTCGAGCGCGCGCAGGCGCAGCACGCGCTTGGCGTAGATCGCGTAGGGGTCGCGGATCAGCGTCTCGACCTCGGTCACGCTGAGTTGCTCGGGCCGCGCGGCGGCGGGGGGCGCGGGGGCCGGGCGCGGCTCGAAGGGGATGTTCTCGGTTGGCGACAGCACGCGCTCGGCCAGCGCGATGTAATCCTTGCCGCGGTCCTTCATCGCGTCCAGCGCGGCTTTCGTCTCGGCGCTTGCGCCGTCGAGCAGGTTCACCAGCCGGTTCAGCCAGCGCGAGGGGACGGTGTCGGTTTCGGCGTTGCGCCGCGCGCGGGTCAGCCAGACCTCGGGCGCCATGGCGGCCTGCTGGAAGTCATGCGCCGACAGGCCGATCACACGGTCGGGCAGGCGCAGCCCGGCCTCGGCGCGCAGCTTGCGGTTCAGCCACGGGTCGGCGGGTGCTGCTGCGGGCCATGCGCCTTCGTTCAGCCCCGCGCAGATCAACAGGTCCGCGCCCTGAACGCGCGCCTCCTGCGTGCCCCAGATCAGCACATCGGCATGGGGGAAGAGCGCCTGCCGCACCTCGCGGTCGCGGGTCAGCGCGGTGAAGAGGTCGCGGTAATCGAGCGCCGAGATCGCTCCGCCCACGGCGGCCTCGGCGCTCAGGTCGTCCATGAGCTTGAGCGCGGCCGCGCCCGCGTCTTCCTCGTAGAGCGCGCCGCTGCCCGGCGTGTCGGGGCCCGCGGCCAACGCCTCGGCCCGCGCGCGGTGGCGGGCGACGCGGGTCTCCATCGGGGTGGGGGCTGCGTCGGTCTCGGCCAGCAAGTGCTCGGCAAGCCACGCGACCCATGCGGTCGCGCCGGGGTCTTTCTCGCGCTTTTCGGCCCAGCTCATCAGCCGCGCGCGGGTGGGCAGGCCCGGCTCGCGGCGCAGAACCTGCATTTCCAGCTCGCGGGTGCGGGTCAGGTGCGGGCCGTGCCCGGCCCCGCCGTGGCAGAGCGGGTGCTTCAGGATCACGGCCAGCGTCTCGGGGTCCGCCGCCCGCGCCTCCAACTCGGCGACATGGCGCAGGAAACGGCCCGGCGGGCTGAGGGAGAGCGGCTGACCGGCGCTGTCGTCGGGCCGGATGCCCCAGCGCGCCAGCGCGGCGGTGACCTGCCGGGTCAGCACGCGGTCGGGCGAGATGACGGCGGCGCGGCGCCCCTCCTCCACCGCTTCG
>NZ_JASJOE010000045.1 GCF_030163755.1 Roseicyclus amphidinii | reverse complement strand
TGATCATGTTCTTCACGTAGTCGGCGTGGCCGGGGCAGTCGACGTGCGCATAGTGACGCGCGTCGGTCTCGTATTCCACGTGCGCCGTCGAGATCGTGATCCCGCGCGCCTTTTCCTCGGGCGCACCATCGATCTGGTCATACGCCTTGAAATCACCGAAATACTTCGTGATCGCAGCCGTCAGCGTCGTCTTGCCGTGGTCCACGTGACCAATCGTGCCGATATTGCAGTGCGGCTTGTTACGTTCAAACTTTGCCTTTGCCATGATGGCCTCCTTATCGGGTCGGTGGGGCCAGACCCCACCCTACGGTGGTGGGTAGGGCGGGTGTCACCCCGCCGCCCCGGTTAAGCGTATTTCGACTGGATCTCTTCCGAGATGTTCTGCGGAACCGGCTCGTAGTGGTCGAACAGCATCGTGAACTGCGCGCGGCCCGAGGACATGGAGCGCAGCGTGTTGATGTAGCCGAACATGTTGGCCAGCGGCACGAAGGCATTGATGACGATCGCGTTGCCGCGGGTCTCCTGCCCGGTCACCTGACCACGACGCGAGGTGAGGTCGCCGATGATGCCACCGGTGTAATCCTCGGGCGTCACGACCTCGACCTTCATGATCGGCTCGAGCAGCTTGGCGCCGGCCTTTTTCAGACCTTCGCGCATGCCCATCCGTGCCGCGATCTCGAACGCCAGTACGCTGGAGTCGACGTCGTGGAACTTGCCGTCGAGCAGCGCGACCTTGAAGTCGATCACCGGGAAGCCAGCGAGCGGACCCGAGTCCATCACCGACTTGATGCCCTTTTCGACGCCGGGGATGTATTCCTTCGGCACGGCACCGCCGACGATGCGGCTTTCGAACGTGTAGCCTTCGCCCGGCTCGGTCGGCATGATCTCCAGCTTGACCTCGGCGAACTGGCCCGAACCACCCGACTGCTTCTTGTGGGTGTAGGTATGCTCGATCTTCTGGCTGATCGTCTCGCGGTAGGCCACCTGCGGCGCACCGATGTTCGCCTCGACCTTGAACTCGCGCTTGAGGCGGTCGACGAGGATGTCGAGGTGAAGTTCGCCCATGCCCTTCATGATGGTCTGGCCCGACTCGATGTCGGTCTCGACGCGGAAGGACGGATCTTCGGCGGCAAGCCGCTGCAGGCCCTGGCTCATCTTCTCCTGGTCGGCCTTGGTCTTGGGCTCGACCGCGATCTCGATCACCGGATCGGGGAAGGTCATCGTTTCCAGCACGACCGGATCGGCCTTGTCGCAGAGCGTGTCACCGGTGGTGGTCTCTTTCAGACCGGCCAGCGCGATGATGTCGCCTGCGAAGGCTTCATCGATTTCCTCGCGGTTGTTCGAGTGCATCATCATCATGCGGCCGATGCGCTCGTTGCGACCCTTGGTCGAGTTGAGGATCGCGTCGCCCTTCTTGAGCTGGCCCGAGTAGATCCGGGTGAAGGTCAGCGAGCCGACGAAGGGGTCGTTCATGATCTTGAACGCCAGGCCGGCGAACGGCATCTTGTCGTCCGCGCGGCGGGCGATGTTGCGCTCTTCGGTCTCGTCGCCGGGCTTGAAGCCCATGTAATCGACCACGTCGAGCGGGCTCGGCAGGTAATCGACCACGGCGTTCAGCAGCGGCTGGACACCCTTGTTCTTGAACGCGGAGCCGCCGAGGACCGGAACGAAGGTCATCGACAGGCAGCCCTTGCGGATCAGCTTGCGCAGCGTGGGGACGTCGGGCTCTTCGCCTTCGAGATAGGCTTCCATCGCCGCGTCGTCCATCTCGACCGCGTTCTCGACCAAAACCGAGCGCCACTCGTCGGCGAGATCCTTGAGATCGTCGCGGATCGGCTGACGGACCCAGGACGCGCCGAGGTCTTCACCCTGCCACACCCATTCTTCCATGGTGACCAGGTCGACGATGCCTTCCAGCTTGTCCTCGGCCCCGATCGGGAAGTTCACGGGCACGGGGGTCGCGCCGGTGCGGTCCTTGATCATCTTCACGCAGTTGAAGAAGTCGGCGCCGATCTTGTCCATCTTGTTGACGAACACCATCCGCGGAACCTTGTAACGGTCGGCCTGGCGCCACACCGTTTCGGTCTGCGGTTCGACACCGGCGTTCGCATCGAGCAGCGCGACCGCGCCGTCGAGAACGGCCAGCGAACGCTCCACCTCGATGGTGAAGTCGACGTGTCCGGGGGTGTCGATGATGTTGAAGCGGACCTTGGTGTCCGACGTGCCTTCGGCGGTCGGATCTTCCTGCCACTGCCAGAAGGTCGTGGTCGCGGCCGAGGTGATGGTGATCCCCCGCTCCTGCTCCTGCTCCATCCAGTCCATGGTGGCGGCGCCGTCATGCACTTCGCCGATCTTGTGCGAGCGGCCGGTGTAATAAAGGATGCGCTCGGTCGTCGTGGTCTTGCCGGCGTCGATATGCGCCATGATGCCGAAGTTGCGGTAGCGCTCGAGCGGATAGTCGCGTGCCATGGGGGAGGTCCTCAGGCTTGGGTTTTCTGACAAGAGGGCGGCCCCGCAGCGGGGCCGCCTGTTCTGTTACCAGCGGTAATGGCTGAACGCGCGGTTGGCGTCGGCCATCTTGTGCGTGTCTTCGCGCTTCTTCACGGCGGAACCGCGCGAGTTCACGGCGTCGATCAGCTCGCCTGCAAGGCGCTCTTCCATCGTGTTCTCGTTGCGGGCGCGGCTGGCGTTGATCAGCCAGCGGATCGCCAGCGCCTCGCGGCGCTCGGGGCGCACTTCGACGGGAACCTGGTAGGTGGCCCCCCCGACGCGGCGCGACCGCACTTCGACGGCGGGCTTCACGTTGTCCAGCGCCTCGTGGAAGACCTCCACGGGGGCGCGCTTGAGCTTGGCCTCGACCCGCTCGAACGCGTTGTAGACGATGCGCTCTGCGACCGACTTCTTGCCGTCGATCATCAGGTTGTTCATGAATTTGGTCAGGACCGTATCGCCATACTTGGCATCGGGCAGGACCTGGCGCTTTTCAGCGGCGTGACGACGGGACATCTATATATCCTCTTACTTGGGGCGCTTGGCGCCGTATTTCGAACGACGCTGGCGGCGGTCCTTGACGCCCTGCGTATCGAGCACACCGCGCAGGATGTGGTAGCGCACGCCCGGAAGGTCTTTCACACGGCCGCCACGGATCAGGACAACCGAGTGCTCCTGAAGGTTGTGGCTTTCACCGGGGATGTAGCTGATCACCTCGTAACCGTTCGTCAGGCGCACCTTGGCAACCTTCCGCATGGCCGAGTTCGGCTTCTTCGGCGTCGTCGTGTAGACGCGCGTGCAGACGCCGCGCTTCTGCGGGCAGGACTCCAGGTGCTGGGACTTGGAGCGTTTCACTTTGGGCTGCCGCGGCTTGCGGATCAGCTGTTGAATCGTCGGCATTCGGTTCCCCGTCTTGCTCTCTCATGTCGGCGGCGCCCCCGCGACATGCGCGAAAACACCAAAGCCGCAAGCATCCCTTCCCTACCTGGAGGACGCTGCGGTGGAAGTTACAGAGGATCGGGGCACCTCAAACGGCCCGGATCATGACCACTACAATTCTGTTTGGGGCACAGGGCGCGGCATAGGCACACCCCGGCCAAGTGGGGCGCGTATAGGGGGAGTCGGCATGGCTGTCAACAGCGCCGCGGCGCGGCGTCAGGTCGGGCCGCACAGGGCCGCCCATTCGGCACGGAACGCCGCGATGTCGATGGCGAACCGGCGCGACAGCGCCTCGGCCAGGTCGGCCTCCTCCATCGGGATCGGCACGCCGGCCGCGAAGGGGGTCTTCGCGTCATTGGTGCCGTGATCACCCCGGATGAACATCAGGCTGTCGGTCAGGTTCACGTAGGGCACGCGCGACCAGATCTTGTGGTGCGGGAAGTCCATGATGATGCCGGGATCATCGGGCCGCATGTAAAGCGCAAGGCCCGCCGACCAGCACTGGGTGATCAGCGGATGCAGCGCGACGCGCCCGTCGGCGTGCCCCTCGAGCACCACGCCCTTGCCGTGGTCCAGCGCCACCCGCCCGTTCGGCCCGGCCAGCCGCGCAAGCCGCGGCCAGTTGCGGCGCAGCTGCGCCACGTAATCGACCGCGACCGCGTCGTCGTCGTCCAGCCTGAACTCGGCCACCGCGGCGCGGGCCCTGTCGCGCGCGGACAGAAGCACATCGCGGCAGATCGCGCGATGATCGTCGGGCGCACGCCAATGGGCGGTGATCTGCGGCACCTCGGCGAACAGCGCCTCCATCCGGCTGCGCCAGGGCTCGGGGAAGTCCTCGCCCAGAACGAGATGTAGGGTGAAATCCGGGTCGCTCTGACGCGCGATGCCCGGCAGCAGGATGCGTTCGAACCACAGGCAGCGCGTGTCCAGCCGGGCCGGATCATACAGCGCCGCGCGGCGTTCGCCGAGGCTGTCGTGGTATTTCTTGAACCCGCCCGTGCAAGGCAGCGAGAACCGGCAAAGCCCCTGGACCTGCACCCCCTCAGCCATGGGGTGCGCCCGGCGTGACCGCGGCCTTCGCCGCCGCGCGGGCCGCGGCGCGGGCGACCATGCGCTCTCGCAACAGCGTGAAGATGCCGGTCGCCATCACGATGGCCCCGCCGACCAGCGCCAGAGTGTTGGGGAACTCGTCGAAGACGATCAACCCGAGGATCAGCGCGAAGATCAGCGAGGTATAGCGGAAGGGCGAGACGAAGCCGACATCCCCGATGCGCATCACCATGATGCCGAAGACATAGCCCGCGATGATCAGGACCGAGGCCGCCAGCGTCAGCGCCACCTCGTAAAGCCCCATCGGTGCCCATGGCGTGAAGGCCGAGATGACGCCGCCGAAGATCGCCACCGCCCCCGCGGTCACCACGGCCACCGTCATCGACGGCACCTCGGGGGAAAAGGCGCGGGTCAAGAGGTCGCGCGCGGTGATGATGACCACGGCCAGGAGCGCCAGAAGCGACCAGGCGTTGAACCCCTCGGTTCCCGGCTGCACGATCAGCATCACGCCCGCAAAGCCGATCAGGATCGCCGTCAGCCGCCGCCAGCCGACCGGGTGGCCGAAAACCACTGCCGCCCCCAGCGTCACCGCCAGCGGCAGCGCCGCAAGGATCGCGGTCGCGTTGGCGATGGCCATGTTCGTCAGCGCCAGGAGGAAGGCGACCATCGCCGCGACCTCGGCCAGGGTGCGCCCCGCGACCAGCGGCCGGTCCCGGCGCGGCATCGAAAAACGCAAGCCCGTGGTCATCTGCACCACCAGCGCAAGCAGGATCGTGGTGGCGACACCGCGCAGGAAAACGATCTGGAAGAGCGGCACGGTTTCCGCCACCAGCTTCACGCAGGCGTCGTTGAGCGTGAAGCCAGCCATCGACAGCGTCATGTAGAGCGCGCCCCTGAGAT
Source organism: Roseicyclus amphidinii (assembly GCF_030163755.1). Lineage (GTDB taxonomy): Bacteria > Pseudomonadota > Alphaproteobacteria > Rhodobacterales > Rhodobacteraceae > Roseicyclus > Roseicyclus amphidinii. The sequence goes on along the minus strand of NZ_JASJOE010000045.1, from coordinate 23,635 downwards.
TGGGGCTGAGGGGGGCTGTCACGTCTGCTCTTCCATCAATTGTGCCATCATCGGCAAAAGCTTGCGGGGCGACAGGCCGAAGCGGTCGCGGAACTGCTTTTTCGCCTGCCACGCCGGCAGGGGGCGCGCGTCGGGCGGGATCGAACGGTCGCTGTCGTTGTGGGAATGCAGCGTGCGCACGAACATGTAATCGTTTGGATCGATCCAGCAGCGCACCTGGCTGGCGAGCCTGCGGTGGTTCCAGCGGTAGATGTTGGCCATCCCCTCGGGCGTGGTGATCATCGCCGAGGCGAGGCCGAGGGGTTCCTTCTCGGAGAAATCCCAGAACTGTTCTTCCTCGTCGGGGCGGGCCATGTCCCAGTAGATGCCGCGGTGAAAGCAGATCGCGGCGGGGGTGTCCGCGTCGGCCCAGCCCAGCGTCAGAAGCTGGTCCGAGATCGCCCGCGTCCGCTCGATGTAGTCGCAGGCGACCGCGTCGTCATCGTCGATGCGGAAGCCGGTGATGTAGGGGGACGTGCCGTTCCACGCCCGGCGATAAGCGCGGCGGGTGGAGTTGAGCGGCCCCGCGGCTTCCAGCGTGCAGACCTCGAGGAAGGGGTATTGCTCCATCAGCCCCTTCAGCCGCTTGCGCCAGCGAAAGGGCATGGTGTCGCCGATCAGGGCGACAAGGCGGAAGTCCGGGTCGGTCTGCGCGGCCAGCGACGGCAGGCAGATGTTCTCGAAAAAGGCGAAGCGGCGCAGCATGCGCGGGACGGCGTAAAGGATTTCGGCCGCCTTGTCGAAATCCTTCTTCTGGGTCTGGAACCCCCCTTCCCCGAGATAGGAGAATCGGCAGACGCCGATGATCTGGTTGTCTTCGCGCTGGCTCATGTGGCCGTATCTACTGCCCGAATGGGGCATAGGCTAGGCAATCCGTGGGCCGGTCAACCGGCGGGCACCGCCGCGATGGCGGGTCAGCCCGTGATCTCGAACCCGGTCGCCTCGGTCACCGCGCCCGGCAGCGCCGTCAGCCGGTCCACCCGCGCCGCGGGCGGGCCCGAGCGCATGGCGTCCATCATCGCCTCGACCGCGTCGGGCGGCCCCTCGACCAGCGCCGAGACACTGCCGTCGGGCTCGTTCCTGACCCAGCCGACAAGGCCGTGCGCCTCGGCATGGCGGCGGGCCCATGCGCGGTAGGACACGCCCTGCACGCGACCCTTGACGGTGACGATCCTTGCTGTCGGTTCCGGTGGCATGGCCCCTCCCCTCTTGCTGCTGCGGTTGCAGGCAAGAGCCTAGGTCGCAGGGCGCCGGGGGCAAAACGCGAAACGCCCCGCCGGGTCGGGCGGGGCGTTCGCATCTCACGCGGAGGGGCCGATCACTCGGCGCTGTCCTCCTGCACCTCGGGCGTATCCTCGATCACCGGGGCGGCCAGCGCGGCGGCGGCTTCCGCCTCGGCGCGGGCGGCCTCGATCACGACCGAGTCGCGCTCCTTGGCGATGCGCTCGACCTTGTGGGTCGCGCCACCGGTGCCCGCCGGGATCAGGCGGCCCACGATGACGTTCTCCTTCAGGCCGACAAGCTTGTCGCGCTTGCCCTGCACCGAGGCCTCGGTCAACACGCGCGTCGTCTCCTGGAAGGAGGCGGCCGAGATGAAGGACCGGGTCTGCAGCGACGCCTTGGTGATGCCGAGCAGGATCGGCTGACCCTCCGCCGGGCGACGACCATCGGCGATGGCCTTCTCGTTGGCGGTGTCCAGCTCGATCTTGTCGACATGCTCGCCCTTGAGAAGCGTCGTCTCCCCGCTGTCGAGGATCTCCCACTTCTGGAGCATCTGGCGCACGATGACCTCGATGTGCTTGTCGTTGATCTTCACGCCCTGCAGGCGATAGACCTCCTGCACCTCGGTGATCATGTACTCGGCCAGCGCCTCGACACCCATGATCGCAAGGATGTCATGCGGCGCCGGGTTGCCGTCCATGATGTAGTCGCCCTTCTGGACATAATCGCCCTCGGCCACCGGGATGTGCTTGCCCTTGGGCACCATGTATTCCACGGGCTCGAGGCTTTCGTCGGCGGGCACGATGGTGATCCGGCGCTTGTTCTTGAAGTCGCGCCCGAATTTCACGTAGCCGTCGATCTCGGCGATGATGGCGTGATCCTTGGGACGACGCGCCTCGAAGAGTTCCGCCACCCGCGGCAGACCGCCGGTGATGTCCTTCGTCTTGGCGCCTTCGCGCGGGATACGCGCCACGACCTCGCCGGCCTGGATGGTCTGGCCTTCCTCGACCGAGAGAATCGCGTCCACCGACATCAGGTAGGTGACCGGGTTGCCCTGCTCGTTGCGGACGGGTTCGCCATCGGTGTCGACGATCAGGATCTCGGGCTTCAGCTCGTTGCCCTTGGGGGCCGCGCGCCAGTCCGAAACGATCTTCTGGGTCATGCCGGTGGCATCGTCGGTTTCCTCGCGCATCGAGATGCCCGCGGTCAGATCGACGAATTTCACCGTGCCCGCCTTCTCGGCGATGATCGGCAGCGTGTAGGGGTCCCATTCGAACAGGCGGTCGCCGCGGGCGACGGTCTGGCCCTCTTCGACATGGACCTTGGTGCCGTAGCCGAGCTTGAACGAGGCGCGTTCGACGCCCTGCTCGTCGGTCAGGACGATCTGCATGTTGCGGCCCATCACGACCTTCTCGCCCGCGGGGTTTTCCAGCAGGTTGGGGTTGGCGAAGGCCACGGTGCCCGCGACATTCGCCTCCTGGAAGGACTGCTGGCCGCCCTGCGCCACGCCGCCGATGTGGAAGGTCCGCATCGTCAGCTGGGTGCCGGGTTCACCGATGGACTGCGCCGCGATGATGCCGACCGCTTCGCCGGTGTTCACCTTGGTGCCGCGGGCAAGGTCGCGCCCGTAGCAGGTGGCGCAGACGCCTTCCTCGGCCTCGCAGGTCAGCGGGCTGCGGATCTGGCAGGACTGCACGCCGGCGGCCTCGATCGCGTCGGCCTTGCGCTCGTCGATCAGCTCGCCGCGCGCGACGATCACCTCGTCGGTGCCGGGGACGAAGATATCCTCGCCCGCGGTCCGGCCCAGGATACGCTCGGCCAGCGAGGCCACGACCTCACCGTCGTTGACGGCGGCCTCGGCCTTGATCGTGTTCTCGGTGCCGCAGTCATCCATGCGGATGATGCAGTCCTGCGCCACGTCGACGAGGCGACGGGTCAGGTAGCCCGAGTTGGCGGTCTTGAGCGCGGTATCCGACAGACCCTTGCGCGCGCCGTGGGTGGAGTTGAAGTATTCAAGAACGGTCAGACCTTCCTTGAAGTTCGAGATGATCGGCGTCTCGATGATCTCGCCCGAGGGCTTGGTCATCAGGCCGCGCATGCCCCCCAGCTGCTTCATCTGCGTGACCGAACCACGCGCACCGGAGTGGGCCATCATGTAGACCGAGTTCGGCTCCATCTCGGCGCCGTTCTCGTCCGTCTTCCTGGCCGAGATGGTGGACATCATCGCCTCGGTGACGCGGTCGTTGGCCTTGGACCACGCATCGACGACCTTGTTGTACTTCTCACCCTGGGTGATCAGGCCGTCCATGTACTGCTGTTCGAATTCCTTGACCTGCTCGCGGGTCTCTTCGACCAGCGTCCACTTGGTCTCGGGGATGACCATGTCGTCCTTGCCGAAGGAGATGCCGGCCTTGAAGGCCTCCTTGAAGCCCATCGACATGATCTGGTCGCAGAAGATGACCGATTCCTTCTGACCGCAATAGCGGTAGACGGTGTCGATGACCTGCTGCACTTCCTTCTTGCGCAGAAGGCGGTTCACCAGTTCGAAGGGTGCCTTGGCGTTCAGCGGCAGAAGATCGCCCAGAAGCACGCGGCCGGGGGTCGTGTCGAACCGCTGGAAGACCTCGTTGCCTTCCTCGTCGATCTGACGCACGCGGGCCTTCACCTTGGCGTGCAGATGCACCTCGCCCGCGTCGAGGGCATGGCGCACCTCGTCCACGTTCGAGAAGACCATGCCTTCGCCCTTCATGCCCTCACGCTCGAGCGTGACGTAGTAAAGGCCAAGGATCATGTCCTGCGACGGAACGATGATCGGCGCGCCGTTGGCGGGCGACAGGACGTTGTTCGTCGACATCATCAGCACGCGCGCTTCGAGCTGGGCTTCCAGCGAGAGGGGCACGTGAACGGCCATCTGGTCGCCGTCGAAGTCGGCGTTGAAGGCCGAGCAGACCAGCGGGTGAAGCTGGATCGCCTTGCCCTCGATCAGGATCGGCTCGAAGGCCTGGATGCCGAGGCGGTGCAGCGTCGGCGCGCGGTTCAGAAGAACCGGGTGCTCGCGGATCACCTCGTCAAGGATGTCCCAGACCTCGGGGCGCTCTTTCTCGACCAGCTTCTTGGCCTGCTTCACCGTCGAAGACAGGCCCTTGGCCTCGAGCCGCGAGTAGATGAAGGGCTTGAACAGCTCGAGCGCCATCTTCTTGGGCAAGCCGCACTGGTGCAGCTTGAGCTCCGGGCCGGTCACGATGACCGAACGGCCGGAAAAGTCGACGCGCTTGCCGAGCAGGTTCTGACGGAACCGGCCCTGCTTGCCCTTGAGCATGTCCGACAGCGACTTCAGCGGGCGCTTGTTGGCGCCGGTGATGACGCGGCCGCGGCGGCCGTTGTCGAACAGCGCGTCGACCGATTCCTGCAGCATCCGCTTCTCGTTGCGGATGATGATGTCGGGCGCGCGCAGCTCGATCAGGCGCTTGAGGCGGTTGTTGCGGTTGATGACCCGGCGATAGAGGTCGTTCAGGTCCGAGGTCGCAAAGCGGCCACCGTCCAGCGGCACCAGCGGGCGCAGTTCCGGCGGGATCACGGGGATCACGGTCAGGACCATCCACTCGGGACGGTTGCCCGACTCGAGGAAGCTTTCGACGATCTTCAGGCGCTTGATGATCTTCTTGGGCTTCAGTTCGCCGGTGGCTTCCTTCAGCTCTTCGCGCAGCTGGGCGGCCTCGGCCTCGAGGTCGATGTTGGCCAGCATCTCGCGGATCGCTTCCGCACCGATGTTGGCGCTGAACGCGTCGGCGCCATAGGCGTCCTGCGCGTCCATGAACTCCTCTTCCGACATCAGCTGACCATAGGTCAGATCCGTCAGGCCGGGTTCGATGACCACGTAGTTCTCGAAGTAGAGGATGCGCTCGAGGTCACGCAGCGTCATGTCCAGCATCAGGCCGATGCGCGAGGGCAGCGACTTGAGGAACCAGATGTGCGCGACCGGCGAGGCCAGCTCGATATGGCCCATGCGCTCGCGGCGGACCTTTTGCAGCGTGACTTCGACGCCGCATTTCTCGCAGACGACGCCGCGATACTTCATCCGCTTGTACTTGCCGCAGAGGCACTCGTAATCCTTGATCGGCCCGAAGATGCGGGCACAGAACAACCCGTCACGCTCGGGCTTGAACGTGCGGTAGTTGATCGTCTCGGGCTTCTTGATCTCGCCGAAGGACCAGCTGAGGATGCGCTCCGGCGACGCGAGCGAGACCTTGATCTCGTCGAACGCCTTGGGCGGGGTCAGCGGGTTGAACGGGTTGTTGGTGAGTTCCTGGTTCATCTTGAATCCTTGAAGATAAGGGCGCGGGAGGGGCGGGGGCGATCACATCGGACCGCCCCGGGCGACAGGGGGAGGATCACTCCGCCGCGATGTCGCCCTCGTCGTCCTCCGCATCCAGGAGTTCCATGTTGAGGCCCAGGCCGCGGACCTCCTTGACGAGAACGTTGAACGATTCCGGCACGCCGGCCTCGAAGTTGTCCTCACCCTTGACGATCGACTCGTAGACCTTGGTCCGTCCCGCCACGTCGTCCGACTTCACCGTCAGCATTTCCTGCAGGGTGTAGGCGGCGCCGTAGGCTTCCAGCGCCCAGACCTCCATCTCGCCGAAACGCTGGCCGCCGAACTGCGCCTTGCCGCCCAGCGGCTGCTGGGTGACGAGCGAGTACGGGCCGGTCGAGCGCGCGTGGATCTTGTCGTCGACCAGGTGGTGCAGCTTGAGCAGGTACTTCACACCCACCGTCACCTGCCGGGCGAATTTCTCGCCCGAGCGGCCGTCGAACAGGTCCGACTGACCCGAGGTGTCGAAGCCCGCACGCTTGAGCGCGTCGTTCACGTCCGCTTCCTTGGCGCCGTCGAAAACGGGCGTTGCGATCGGAACACCACGGGTCACGTTGCCCGCCGCCTCGATCACCTCGGCCTCGTCCTTGTCGCCGAAGGCGTCGTTGTACACGTCCTCGCCATAGGCGATCTTGAGCGCGTCGCGCACCGGCGTCATGTCACCCGAGCGACGATACTCGTCCAGCGCCTCGTCGATCTGGATGCCGAGGCCGCGCGCGGCCCAGCCCATGTGCGTCTCGAGGATCTGGCCCACGTTCATCCGCGACGGCACGCCGAGCGGGTTCAGAACGAAGTCGACGGGCGTGCCGTCGGCGAGGAAGGGCATGTCCTCCATCGGGACGACCTTGGAGATGACGCCCTTGTTGCCGTGACGGCCGGCCATCTTGTCGCCCGGCTGAAGCTTGCGCTTCACCGCGATGAAGACCTTGACCATCTTCATCACGCCGGGGGGCAGATCGTCGCCGCGGCGGACCTTCTCGACCTTGTCCTCGAACCGGTGATCGAGCGCGCGCTTCTGCGCGTCGAACTGCTGGTTCAGGGCCTCGACCTCGGAGGCGTCCTTTTCGTCACCCAGCGCCAGCTGCCACCACTGGCCGCGGCTCAGCGTCTCGAGCAGCTCCTCGGTGATTTCAGAGCCGGACTTGATGCCCTTGGGCCCCTTCACCGCGGTCTTGCCGAGGATCATGGACTTCAGGCGGGCGTAGATGTTGCGCTCGAGGATGTGCAGCTCGTCGTCCCGGTCACGGGCCAAACGCTCGACTTCCTCGCGCTCGATCTGCAGCGCGCGCTCGTCCTTCTCGACGCCGTGGCGGTTGAAGACGCGCACCTCGACGACCGTGCCGAAATCACCCGGCGGCAGGCGCAGCGACGTGTCGCGCACGTCCGACGCCTTTTCACCGAAGATCGCGCGGAGCAGTTTCTCCTCCGGCGTCATCGGGCTTTCGCCCTTGGGGGTGATCTTGCCCACGAGAATGTCGCCCGGCCCCACTTCGGCACCGATATAGACGATGCCCGCCTCGTCGAGGTTGCGAAGCGCCTCCTCGCCGACGTTGGGGATGTCGCGGGTGATCTCTTCGGGCCCGAGCTTGGTGTCGCGGGCGGCGACCTCGAATTCCTCGATGTGGATCGAGGTGAAGACGTCGTCACGCACGATGCGTTCCGAGATCAGGATCGAGTCCTCGTAGTTGTAGCCGTTCCACGGCATGAAGGCGACGACGACGTTCTTGCCGAGCGCCAGTTCCCCCATGTCGGTCGACGGACCGTCCGCGATGACTTCGCCCTTGGCGACCTTGTCACCCACCTTCACCAGCGGACGCTGGTTGATGCAGGTGTTCTGGTTCGAGCGCTGGAACTTGCGCAGGCGGTAGATGTCGACGCCCGCGTCGCCCAGCTCGAGGTCCTCGGTGGCCCGAACAACGATACGCTGCGCATCGACCTGGTCGATGATGCCCGCGCGGCGGGCCTGGATCGCGGCGCCCGAGTCGATGGCGACCTTGCTCTCGATGCCGGTGCCCACGAAAGGCGCATCCGCCTGCAGAAGCGGCACGGCCTGACGCTGCATGTTCGAGCCCATCAGCGCGCGGTTCGCGTCGTCGTTCTCGAGGAACGGGATCAGCGAAGCGGCGACCGACACCAGCTGCTTGGGCGACACGTCGATCAGGTCCACGGCCTCGCGCGGGGCGAGCGTGTATTCCCCCGACTGGCGGGTGTTGACCATCTCGTTGATGAACTGGCCCTCGCCCGAGAGGTTGGCGTTGGCCTGTGCCACCGTGTGCCGCATTTCCTCGGTCGCGGACATGTAGACGACCTCGTCGGTCACCTGCGCGTTCTCGACCTTGCGGTAGGGGGTTTCGATGAAGCCGTACTTGTTCACCCGCGCGAAGGTGGCGAGCGAGTTGATCAGGCCGATGTTCGGCCCTTCCGGCGTCTCGATCGGGCACATCCGGCCGTAGTGGGTCGGGTGAACGTCGCGCACCTCGAAGCCCGCGCGCTCACGCGTCAGGCCGCCCGGCCCGAGCGCCGAAAGACGCCGCTTGTGGGTGACTTCCGACAGCGGGTTGGTCTGGTCCATGAACTGCGACAGCTGCGACGAGCCGAAGAACTCGCGCACGGCGGCGGCCGCGGGCTTGGCGTTGATCAGGTCCTGCGGCATGACCGTGTCGATCTCGACCGAGGACATGCGCTCCTTGATCGCGCGCTCCATCCGCAGGAGGCCGACGCGATACTGGTTCTCCATCAGCTCGCCGACGGACCGCACGCGGCGGTTGCCGAGGTGGTCGATGTCGTCGATGTCACCCTTGCCGTCGCGCAGTTCCACCAGCGCCTTGATGCAGGCGATGATGTCCTCGCGGCGGAGCGTGCGCTGCGTGTCAGCGGCATCGAGGTCGAGGCGCATGTTCATCTTGACCCGGCCCACGGCCGACAGATCGTAGCGTTCGCTGTCGAAGAACAGCTGGTCGAACAGCGCCGAGGCGGCTTCGACGGTCGGCGGCTCGCCGGGGCGCATCACGCGGTAGATGTCCATGAGCGCGCCGTCGCGGCTCATGTTCTTGTCCACCGCCATGGTGTTGCGGATGTAGGCGCCGACGTTGATGTTGTCGATGTCGAGCACCGGGATCTCGGTGACGCCCGCGTCCAGAAGCTCCTTGAGGGTGCCGCCGGACACCTCGCCGTCCTTGTCGACTTCCCAGGTCAGCTCGTCGCCGGCCTCGACATAGATCGCGCCGGTTTCCTCGTTGATGATGTCCTTGGCGACATAGCGGCCGATGATCTGGTCGAAGGGCATCAGAAGCTCGGTCACCGAGCCCTCGTCGACCAGCTTCTTGACCGCCCGCGGCGTCACTTTCTTGCCGGCCTCGGCGATGACCTCGCCGGTGGCGGCATCCACCAGGTCAAAGCCCGGACGCGTGCCGCGCACCCGCTCGGGGAAGAAGCGGGTGACCCAGCCCCGGTTCTTCTCGAGCTTGAAGTCGACCGTGTCGTAATAGGCATCCATGATGCCTTCCTGGTCCAGCCCCAGCGCGTAGAGCAGCGTCGTCACCGGCAGTTTCCGGCGGCGGTCGATGCGGGCGAAGACGATGTCCTTGGCGTCGAATTCGAAGTCGAGCCAGCTGCCGCGGTAGGGGATGATGCGGCAGGCGAACAGAAGGCGGCCCGAGGAATGGGTCTTGCCCTTGTCGTGGTCGAAGAACACGCCGGGCGAGCGGTGCATCTGGCTGACGATCACGCGCTCGGTGCCGTTCACGATGAAGGTGCCGTTGGGCGTCATCAGGGGCATGTCGCCCATGAACACGTCCTGCTCCTTGATGTCCTTGACCGACTTGGCGCCGGTATCCTCGTCGACATCGAACACGATCAGGCGCAGGGTGACCTTGAGCGGCGCGGCATAGGTGAGGTCGCGCTGCTGGCACTCTTCCACGTCGAACTTGGGCGTCTCGAGCTCGTATTTCACGAATTCGAGAACCGCCGTCTCGTTGAAATCCTTGATCGGAAAGACGGACTGGAAGACACCCATGATGCCTTCGCCTTCGGCCGGCTTGTCGCCGTCGCCGGACTTGAGGAACAGGTCGTAGGACGACTTCTGCACCTCGATCAGGTTCGGCATCTCCAGCACTTCGCGGATCTTGCCGTAGAATTTGCGGATACGTTTGTTGCCTGCGTAGGTCTGAGCCATGCTCGTCGGCACCTTTCAAAGTGTTTCGCTGCGTCGCTCTCGCCGCCGGGGCCTCGGCGGAGCAACACCATGAAACAGACGTGACGGATCAATCCGTTTGCCGTCCCACCGGCAAATCCCGATCCCGTTGCCACCGCCTTGGGAAACACCCCCGATGGGGCCCTTGCCAAGACGCCGACGGCTGGACCCGGATGTTCTCCGGGCCCAGCCATGTTTGCCCCCGACCGGCCCATGGACCGGTGGGGATATCGATGGGCCTCAGGCCAGCTCGACCTCGGCGCCAGCTGCTTCCAGCTTGCCCTTGATGTCCTCGGCTTCCGCCTTGGAGACGGCTTCCTTGATCTTGCCGCCGGCCTCGACGAGGTCCTTGGCTTCTTTCAGGCCCAGACCGGTCAGCGCGCGCACTTCCTTGATCACGTTGATCTTCTGTGCGCCGGCGTTCTTCAGAACGACGTCGAATTCGGTCTTTTCTTCTTCGGCCGCGGCGCCAGCGCCGTCGGCAGGACCGGCCATCATGACAGCGCCGCCAGCGGCGGGCTCGATGCCGTATTCGTCCTTCAGGATGGTCTTGAGTTCCTGTGCTTCCAGGAGGGTCAGACCGACGATCTCTTCTGCGAGTTTCTTCAGATCAGCCATTTTTCAGGTTCCGTATGTAGGTATGGGGTTCCAACGCCGCAAGCGGCGGGTCTCGATCGGGTGCTTACGCCGCCTTCTCTTCGATGGTCGAAAGGATGGAAGCGATGTTCGAAGCAGGTGCGCCAATGGCACCGGCGATGTTCGAAGCGGGCGCGCCGATGCAGCCGACGATGGAAGCGATAAGCTCCTCGCGGGACGGCATCTTTGCGACGGCCTTCACACCGTCGGCATCCAGGACAGTCCCCCCCATCGCGCCGCCGAGGATGACATACTTGTCATTGCCCTTGGCGTAATCGTCCGCGGCCTTGGCGGCAGCGACCGGATCTTCGGAATAGGCGAGAACGGTCATGCCCGTCAGAAGGCCAGCGATGCCGGAGACATCGGTGCCTTCAAGGGCGATCTTGGCGAGCCTGTTCTTGGCGACACGCACGGAACCACCTGCCTCGCGCACGCGGGCACGCAGATCCTGCATCTCGGCAACCGTGAGGCCCTGGTAGTGTGCCACCACCACGACGCCAGAGCTTTCGAAGATCTGGCCGAGTTCCTCGACCACTTTCTCTTTCTGGGCTCTATCCACAGGTTTACTCCAGTTTGGGGGCCCAGATCACCTGGACGTCCCCGGCTCGATTCTACCGGATCGCTCCGGCGGTTTTGGTCCGCAACAACAACGGAACCAAGACCACCAGGCGCTCGACGGCGCGAGCCCTCAGGCGTAACGGTCTGATCCCGCCTCGGGCAGGATTTACCGGGCCAAGGGCCCAACCCACCGTCTCGGACGAAAGACAACAAGGGGCGAAGAATCGCCCCCTGAAGCAGGCGTCATTCCTAGACCCATTTTGCCGGGCTGCCAAGCCCCGAACGCAGGGACCGGGTTCAGAAATAACCCATCAGGATGCTGGCGACAAAGCTCGAGGACACGGTGATCGGCGCGCCGCTGGGCGGCGTGACCGTGATCGTGCCACCGCCCGAGCTGACGGACACCGTGGTGCCGCTGGGCAGCGTGGTGACGGCGTCGCCCGTCGGCGTGACGGTCGTGTTCAACGTGCCGCCGCCCGACAGGATGCGGGTGCCCTCGGTGAAAGCGGCGACCACCACCGTCGCGGCACCCGGCGGGAAGGCGTCGGTCGTTGTCGTCGTGGACGAACCGCCCGCCTGCGCACCCGAAGCTGCAAAGACGGCTGCGGCAAGGGCCAGCCCCGTGACGATACTGCGAATACTCATCCTGCTACTCCCCGGAATGCCAAACGGCGGTCAGAACGCAAAGGACAGGCCAAGCGAGACCTGCTGGCGGCTGGTGTTGTCGGTGATGTCATAGACCCCCAGCGACAGCCCGGCGCCCTCGATCTGCGGGATCGACAGGCTGAAGCCCATGTTGATCTGCGACCTGGTGAAGGAGATGCTGCCGGCCAGCGTCTCGGTCAGGCCCATGCCGACACCGAAGAACGCGCCGGGGCCACGCGTGCCGAGCCCGTCATCCGACAGCGTCGTGTCGCTGCCATACCCGAAGGAGAACTGCATCGGCAGCTCCGTGCCATTGGCAAGCGGGAAGGCCTGCACATGCGACAGGGTGGCGACATAGGTCGGCTCGCTGCCGCTGGCATCGCCCCAGCCCAGAAGGTTGCCCGCGCTGATCGAGGCAAAGGTCGCCGACGTCCCGCCCGCGCGCAGCATGCGCGACAGGCTGGCCGACACACTGCCGCTTTCGGCGAACGGGTTGAGGCCGAGGATGTTGACCGAGACCTGCGCGCTGACGCCCGAGACCGGATTGCCGAGGGCAAATCCGAAACTCACGTCGCCGTCATCGTCCTTGGTCGAGATGCCCTCGCGCGGGCTGACGTAGCTCAGGGCGACGAAACGTGTGCCGCTGGGCGCGGCCACGGCGGAGCCCACGCCGAAGACGGAAGGAAAGGCAAGCGATGCGGAGGGGCTGGGCTGAACGGCGAGCGGCGCGGCGCCACCGGTGACCGAAGCCCCATCCTGCGCCTGCGCGGCAAAGCCGACACATCCGAGGACGGCAGCCAACGCGAAACCTTGAGCGTAGCGGAACATCGACTAATCCTACTCGTTAAGCGATCTTGCTCTTTTGTAGCCCGCACCACCCCGGCTTGTCCCCCCTGAAATTGCCGCATCCGCCAACTTGACCGGGGGTCTTGTTGCAAATGCAGCACGAACAGCTCTTGGGCAGGCTCGGGCCAGGTGACAGGGGCGACTTCCGTCAGGATATGACGCCTGCCTCTGCAACCGCCGAACGGGGCGGCGACCTGCGAAACGAAAAAGGCCCGGACAAGCCGGGCCCCCTTCGGCACTGCGGCACGCGATCAGTAATAGGCCGCGATGTAGGCAGCGAGGGTCGGGTTCGAGAAGACGCCAACAACCACGCCATTGACGGTGACCTGGTATGCCACCCCGCCGGGGGTCGATACGGGCGTCACCACCACGTTCAGCGACGGCATGCTCAAGGATGTCGTCACAACGCCACCCGCCGACGAGGGCGGGGGCGCGACAGGGCTGGTTGCACCACCCGCAAGGGCGGCACCTGTCAGGCCGATGGAAAAGCTTGCGGCGAGAGTGATCTTCGAAATGACGTTCAGCATGAGGGGTCCCTTTCGAGGTTCGAATCAGAAGCTGTAACCAACGGACAGCGTGAATTGGCGGCGCTCGACGTTGTTGGTCGCGTCGTAGAAACCCGCGGTGATGCCGAGACCGTCGACACCGGGAACCGTTGCGGTCGCACCGACGTTGAACGCCGTCTCCGTCGCCGAGAACCCGACCGAAAGGTTTTGCGTCAGACCGACGCCCGCACCTGCAAAGAACCCGTCGCCCACATAGGCGAACCCGTCGGCGGATTGGGTGGTCGCATTGCCGTAGCCGAAGGTGAACTGAACCGGCAGCTCCATGCCTGCGCCACCGACGGTGGTCAGGTGCGAGACGTAGACGCTGTACGATTCGTCATCCGCAGCCGCGTCACCCCAGGCCAGAAGGTTCCCGCCGGAGACGCCCACGAAGGTCGCTCCACGCTCACCGACGTGAAGCGCACGAGAGAGGCTGAGGAAGATGTTGCCGGAGTCGGCGAAGGGCGCAAGACCGGTGACATTGATGCCCGCCGTGAGCGAGACACCGGTGACCGGGCTGCCGAAGGTGTAACCGACGGCGAGATCGCCATCGCCACCCGCACCGCTGATCCCGCCCCGTGGGTTGCCGTAGGACAGCGTGACAAAGCCGGTATTGCCCGGCGCGGGGAAGGCAGAGGCGGCACCGAAGATCGCAGGAAAGGCATTCACTGTCGTGGATGCGGCCATGCCTGCGGGGACGGGGGCAGTCGGAGTTTCCTGCGCGGATGCCGACATCGGCATGACGACGAGTGCGGCCGCCGCGAACGCAGAAGCGAGGGGAAGCTTGGTGATCATGACAACAACTCTTATCCGGGACAATATGGAACTAAGGATCGTTATCTCTCTCAAGACATCCGTTTTCCACCCCGAAAGCTCAATTTTTTCACCGAAGTTCCGACTGTGATGAATCCGCCATGCCCCATGCGCGAGAAACACGCACAAAAAAAGGGCACGCCCGAGGCGCGCCCTTTCCTGTTCCTGTCGACCTTTGGGCCGGTCAGCCCGCCGTGGCGTTGGACACGTCGACCGACACGCCCGGCCCCATCGAGGAGCTGAGCGAGATCTTCTTGAGATACGTGCCCTTGGCACCGGTCGGCTTGGCCTTTGCGACGGCGTCGACGAAGGCGCGCACGTTCTCGACCAGCTTGTCGGCGTCGAAGGAGGCCTTGCCGACACCTGCGTGAACCACGCCCGCCTTCTCGGCCTTGAACTGCACCTGACCGCCCTTGGCCGCCTCGACGGCTTCCTTGACGTCCATCGTAACCGTGCCGATCTTCGGGTTCGGCATCAGGTTGCGCGGCCCGAGGATCTTGCCCAGGCGACCGACGATCGGCATCATGTCCGGAGTGGCGATGCAGCGATCGAAGTCGATCGTGCCGCCCTGGATGCTCTCCATCAGGTCTTCCGCCCCGACGATATCCGCACCCGCTGCCTTGGCTTCGTCGGCCTTGGGGCCGCGGGCGAAGACGGCGACGCGGACGGTCTTGCCGGTGCCGTTGGGCAGGTTCACCGTGCCACGGACCATCTGGTCGGCGTGGCGCGGATCGACGCCGAGGTTCATTGCGATCTCGACGGTTTCGTCGAACTTGGCCGAGGCGTTCGCCTTGATCAGCGCGACGGCGTCCTCGACGGTGATCTCTTCCTTGCCTTCGAAGGCGGCGCGGGCGGCCTGGAGGCGCTTTCCGATCTTACCCATGGCTTACCCTTTCACCTCGATACCCATCGACTTCGCGGAGCCGAGGATGATCTTCATCGCCTGTTCGACGTCATTCGCGCTGAGGTCCTTCATCTTGGCCTCGGCGATCTCGCGCAGCTGGGCGGGCGTGATCGTGGCGATCGTCTCGCGGCCGGGCTTTTCGGCCCCGCGCGGACGGTTGCGCTTGCCCTGGTTCTTCAGGCCAGCCGCCTTCTTCAGATAGTAGGACGCCGGGGGCGTCTTGATATCCATCGTGAAGGACTTGTCCTGGTAGTAGGTGATCACGGTCGGCATGGGCGCGCCCGGCTCCATGTCCTGCGTCTTGGCGTTGAACGCCTTGCAGAATTCCATGATGTTGATGCCGCGCTGACCCAAGGCGGGGCCGACCGGCGGAGACGGGTTGGCTTGACCCGCCTTGATCTGCAGCTTCATCTTGCCAACAAGCTTCTTGGCCATCTTGGCCTCTCCTTTCGTCCAACAGCCCCGCGACGCGTCTTGGGGCCTTTGTGGCCGTGGTCAGGTCCGACGCACGCGAGCGCCTCGCCTCCCACGGGGGATGTCACCCGATAAGCGACTGGCGGGCCTTACTCGCATCGCCGCCGCATTGCAAGACCGTCGAACACAGACCGGACTGCGCGTTCTGCGCGCGGGTCCGGGCGCGGGTGGTGGATGCGGCGGGTTCGTCAGGGGCGGCGCGGGTCCGGTGGGGCCATCCGTCCACCCAGCAGGATCGGCAGGCAGGCCAGGGCGGCCAGCGCCCCGAAGGCAAGGGCCAAGCTCGTGACCTGGGCAATGAACCCAACGATCGCCGGTCCCAGCAGCATCCCGCCATATCCAAGCGTCGCCACGCTGGCGATGGCCGGGCCGGGCCGCATCGCGGGATCGTTGGCGGCACGCGAGAACACCAGCGGCATCACGACCGCGTAGCCGACGCCGACCAGCGCAAAGCCCGTCAAGGCGACGCCGAGGCTGCCCGACAGGATCGCCGTCGCAAGGCCCAGCACGGCCGCCGCACCGCTGGCGCGGGTGACGGCAACAGGGCCGAACCGCTGCACGAGGAGGCCACCGCTCAACCGGGTGAGCACCATCGCCAGGCTGAACACCGCGTAGCCCAGCGCGGCCTGCGCCTCGGTGGCGGCAAGGGCCGTGGTCAGGAACACGGCGCTCCAGTCGGCCATCGCCCCCTCGCCCATGGAGGCGGCGAAGGCGATCAGGCCAACGAGGATCAGGCCGCCCGACGGCAGGGCCAGGGGCGGCGCTTGCTCGCCGCTGGCTGCGACCGGCGGCTCCGTCGACATCCCGCGCAGGATCAGGGGCAGGCACGCAAGGGCACCCAGCAACACGAGCGTCGTGAAATGGGCCTCCGGTTCCCAGCCTATTCGCACCGCCCCGAAGCCGCTCGCCGCCCCGAGCCCGGCCCCGAGACTGAAGAGCGCATGGAAGATCGACATGGTGCTACGGCCCAGGCGCCGTTCGACACGCGCCGCCCAGCCGTTCATCGCCACGTCCATCGCGCCGTGGAACGCGCCGAACACGAAGAGCGCGGCACCCAGCAACGCAGGCGTGGGGGCGATGGACAGAAGCAGCAACGCGGGCCCGTAGCCCATCGCGCAGCTCAGGGTCAGCCGTTGCGTCCCCCGACGCTCCGACAGGTAGCCCGCAAGCGGAAAACTGGTGATCGCGCCACCGGCAAGGGCCAGCAAGAGAAGGCCCAGCGTCCCCGGTTCGAGATCGAAACGCGCCTTGAAGGCCGGGACGCGCGACGCCCAGATCCCGAACAGGAACCCGTTGAACACGAAAGCGGCGGCGACGGCACGCCATCCCGCGTCGGCCCAGAGGGCGCGCGGAACGGCGTCTGCATTGCGGGCTGCCTCGGCCATGTCTTCCCTTGGGTGGAACCGAAAAACGACACCGAAAGGTGCCGTTTCCTGGGGCGGGTCCTGGTGGGGTCGCCGAGCGGGCTCAGAGCTGCTTGGAGACCTGCGTGAATTCCAGTTCCACCGGGGTCGCGCGGCCGAAGATCGAGACCGTCACCTTCAGGCGCTGGTGCTCTTCGTCGACCTCCTCGACCATGCCGTCGAAATCCTCGAACGGGCCCTCGTTGACCTTGACCTTCTCGCCGATCTCGAAGGTGATCGTCGAGCGCGGCTGCGCTTCACCCTCTTCGACGCGGTTGAGGATCGCGTTGACCTCCTCGTCGCGCATCGGCATCGGGCGGCCCTGCGGACCAAGGAACCCGGTGACGCGCGGGATAGAGTTGATCGCGTGATAGCCGATGTCGGTCATCTCCATCCGCACCAGCACGTAGCCCGGCATGAAGCGGCGCGGCACGGTGACCTTCTTGCCGCGGCGGATCTCGATCACGTCCTCTTCGGGGACGAGAACCTCCTCGATCACATCCTCGAGGCCCTTCTCGGCCACCGCGGTGCGGATCTGCTCGGCGATGCGCTTTTCGAAATTCGACAGCACGCTGACCGAATACCACCGTTTCGCCATCCTCTTATCCCTTCTCGTCAGAGGCGCGGCGCGCCCGGAAATGCCAAACCCGCCCTGTGCCGGGCGGCCCTCCGTCCGGACATGACTGGAGAGACCACTGCGGCGTCACCATCGATGTCGGGGAAGATGCGCAGCAGATACAGCGCCGCGCAGCGATTGGCAAGCCTGCGCCGGGTCAGCCGAAGAAGGTCAACAGCAGTTCCAGACCGTTCCGGATCACCCAATCCACGAAGAAGAAGAAGATCGCGAAGACCACGGCCATGAGAAACACCATGGCGGTGGTCACCAGCACCTCGCGGCGGGTCGGCCAGACGACCTTGGCGATCTCGGCGCGGGTCTGCTGGAGGAACTGGAACGGGTTGGCCATGGTGGGTCTCCGGTTGACTTGCGCGGCATATACGCAAGCCCGGCCCGCAGCGCAAGGCGGGGGGGCACTTCCGCTAAAGTTGTGCGCCGCAGCGTCGTTGTTTCCCGCGACCCAGACACGCACAGACGGAAACACACCCCATGACCGCAGCAACGCATGTTCCCACCCAACACTCCGTGGCGGAGACGGCGCTTCTTGCCATGGTCGACCGCACGCAGGCGGTGATCCATTTCACCCCCGACGGCACGATCCTTCACGCCAACGCCAATTTCCTCGGCGCGCTCGGCTACACGATCGACGAGATCCGGGGCGAACATCACCGCATGTTCGTCGATCCGACCTACGCGCGCAGTGCCGAATACGCCCGGTTCTGGCAACGCCTCGGCGCCGGCGAAAGCTTCACCGACCAGTTTCCGCGGCGCACCAAGGCCGGCAAGACCATCTGGATCCAGGCCACTTATGCGCCGGTGTTCGACGCCACCGGCGGCGTGTCCCGCATCATCAAGATCGCCTCGGATGTCACCGCGCGACGTGCCGCGGTCGAGGATATCGCCAAGGGCCTCGAACGGCTGCGCGACGGTGACCTGACGCAGCGCATCGCGGTGAGCGAGGTCGCGGACATGGCGCTTCTTGGCGAGGCCTTCAACCGCACCGTCGACGACTGGAACGCCATGATCGGCCGGGTGGCCAGCGTGACCCGCATCGTTCAGACCATCGGCGAGACGATCCGAAATTCGGCCGACGACCTGTCGGAACGGACCAGCACGCAATCCTCGGCGCTCGGCCAGACGGCCGCGGCGGTCGAGCAACTGACGGAAACCGTCCGCAGCGCCGCCTCCGAGGCGCAGCAGGCCGACGCCATCGCCACCAAGACCCGCGGCATGACCGAAGGCAGCAGCCGGCTCATGGAAGACGTGATGGAGGCGATGACCCAGATCCAGAAATCCTCGGGCCATATCTCCAAGATCGTCAGCGCGATCGACGCCATCGCGGTGCAGACCAACCTCCTTGCCCTCAACGCCGCGATCGAGGCCGCCCGCGCGGGCCCCGCCGGCCGCGGCTTCGCTGTCGTGGCCTCGGAAGTGCGGCAGCTGGCGCAGCGCAGCTCGGACTCGGCCCGCGAAATCAACGAGGTGATCGCCGAAAGCGCCCGCCACGTCGAGGACGGCGTGACCCTCGTGAACCGCGCGGGCAAGGACCTTGGCGACATCTTCGGGGGGGTCGGCCACCTGTCCGAGACCGTGGGCCGCATCGCGCAGGGGATCACCGCGCAATCCACGACCCTGTCGCAGATCAACGGGGCCGTCGCCCAGCTTGACCGGGTCACGCAGGACAATGCCGAAATGGCCGTCCAGAGCGCCTCGGCGGCCCGCAACCTGTCCGAAAGCTCGGCGCAGCTGGCCGAGGAAGTCTCGGGCTTCAAGGTCTCGTCGGGGGGCCGGCCCGGCGACGACGCGCTGCGCCGGATGTTCGGACAATTCGCCGCACAGTGACCACGAAGCCGTGGCCCTGCGGGGCCACCGCTGCGTGCGACCGGAACACTTTGGCCAAAAAAAACCACCAAGAGACGCAATCGCGTCGACCTTGGTGGTCCTCAGTGTTGAGCAGACAGGTGTTAGCTTCTTGGTACCCCCTCCTACGGGTCATCAGGGGCGCGCCGCAAGCCAATTATGGAACCGATTTACCAAATCTTGTGTAAACTATTGCAATTTAACATAGGTTTTTGAGACCGCGCAGCGGTTGACATTTTCGACCAAGGCGAACTTTTGCGCACTTTGCGGTTCACGACTTTTGCGCCATTGTCGTTGCGCGCCGGGTGGTGGCACGGGATCGGGCAGACCCTCTGACCGTAGCACCGTTCACTAGGCCCCGGTTTCGAAGTCGCATGGACCACACCGGAGGGTTGCTCGAAATGCGTGTCCCTGCGACCGCAGGTTGCAACACGGCTCACCATAGTTGAGCGCGTCTCCGCGATCCTGACGGCGCAAGTCGATTCCGACGAAACATCGTATTTGGGAGCGATTCCCGATCCAAAGATGTTTTGACCCTGATCGGGAAACGCCTTCTATTCCCTCGCACCACAGGGGAAAATTACTTGTCCGCCAAGTAGTTGCCGGTTTACTGCCCGGTCTTGCCTAGCCCCTGCACACTTCACCACGTCAGCTGCGGCTGGCGTGGTTTTTTTTCGTTCATCGCAGAGACGGGAGGCATATCGGCCCGGCACCGCGAACGTCGGACCGGTCGGACGTGCCTTCGCACGCGCAGAGTGACGATCTTTCGGAGAACCGGCCTTGGCAGGGGCGGAGGGACTCGAACCCCCGGCCTGCGGATTTGGAATCCGCTGCTCTACCAACTGAGCTACACCCCTAGGCCGGTGTGCGGGATAGGGCGAAACCGCGGGCTTGTCCAGACGGGAAACGCCCCTCCCGACAATCGATCAGTCCGCCCCCCACGGCCCATGGAACCCGGTCTCGCCGGGGCGGTCGATCCGCTCGAAGCCATGCGCGCCGAAGCGGTCGCGCTGCGCCTGGATCAGGTTGGCCGTGCCCCGCGCCTGCCGCAGCGTGTCGAGATAGCCGAGCGAGGCCGCCAGCGCGGGCACCGGGTGCCCCGCAAGGCTGGCCGCGGCGACCGTGCGGCGCAGCGCCGGGGCGTGGCTGCGCAAGAGCCCGGCGAACCGCGGTGCAAAGGCGAGACGCTCGCCGGGCGCGTCGCGCAGGGCTGTCGCCATGTCGTCGAGCATCGCCGAGCGGATGATGCAGCCCGCCCGCCAGATCTCGGCGACGCGCGGCAGCGGCAGCGCCCACCCCTCTTCCTCGCCCGCGACAGCCAGCAGCGTGAAGCCCTGCGAATAGGCGAGGATCTTGGCGGCGATCAACGCGCCCTCGAGATCGGCCTCGGGCAGGTCCAGCGGCTCGGCCGTGCCGAAGATTTCGGCCCCCCTGCCCCGCGCCTCATCCTCGCCCGAGAGGACGCGGGCGGTCACCGCGGCCTCGACGGCCGGAAGCGGCGCGGCGCGGCGCTGCGCGTCGATGACCGTCCAGCGGCCGGTGCCCTTCTGCCCCGCGCGGTCGGCGATCACGTCGAGCATGGGCTGGCGCGTGTCCGGGTCGGTCGCGGCGGCGACCTCGGCGGTGATCTCGACCACGTAAGAGGCCAGCGGCCCCTCGTTCCAGCGGGCGAAGGTTCGGGCGATGCTGTCGGCCCCTTGCCCCATGCCGTCGCGCATCAGGCCGTAGACCTCGGCGATCATCTGCATGTCGGCATATTCGATGCCGTTATGCACCATCTTGACGTAATGGCCCGCGCCCCCCGGCCCCAGGTGGGCGACGCAGGGATCCTGCCCGAAACGGGCGGCGGCCAGTTCCAGCACCGGCTGGAGGAGGGTCCAGGCGCGCTCCGACCCGCCGGCCATCATCGAGGGGCCGCTGCGCGCACCCTCGGCCCCGCCCGAGACGCCGAGGCCAAGGTGAAGCGTGCCCGCGGCCTCGGCCTCGGACGCGCGGCGGTTCGTGTCCTGCCAGTCGGAATTGCCGGCGTCGACGATCACGTCGCCCTCATCAAGCAGCGGGCGCAGCGCCGCGATCTGGTCATCCACGGGCCTGCCCGCGGGAACCATCAGGAGGATGCGGCGCGGCCGCGCGATGGCGGCCACAAGCTCCGGCAGGTCGCGGGCGGGGACGATGTTGCGCGCCAGATCCTCGGCGACGGCCTCGGTCATGAACGCGTCGATCCGGGACGCGGTGCGGTTGAAGACGGCGATCCGGTGGCCCGTCTCGGCGATGTTGAGCGCAAGCATCGCGCCCATCGTGCCAAGGCCGATCAGGCCGATCTCGGCGGTATCGCGGATGTCGCGGGTGGCACTCATCGGGGCTGTCCCTGTCCGGTCATGGGTCGGGGGCAAGGCTAGGCCCTCGGGCCGCGACGCGCCAGTGCGTCCGTGCAGATTGACCGTGCGGTCAAACCCGTCCAAGGAAGGACGCTGGAAGGGAGACGTGATGAGTTTCGGTGGACGTATAGCCAAGACCCCCGCGGTGAACCGGGTGGTGGCCGCGCTGTTCAAGGCCTGGCTGCGGCTGGCCTGGGCGACCTCGCGCCGCGAGCAGGACGGCTGGGATCGCGTGGCCGAGCTGGTCGAGCGGCATGGCGCTGTGATCATCGTGTGCTGGCACCAGCGGATCATGCTGACGCCCTGGATGTTCGACCTCAAACGCTATCGCTGCCAGAGCCTGACCTCGGCCAAACATGCGGGGCGGCTTGTGGGCTGGATCCACCGCGCCTTCGGCATGGGCACGGTGCCGATGCCCAAGGGCGTGCTGGGGGCCGCCGAAATGCGGCTGGTGCTCAAGGGGCTGAAGGAGGGCGTGTCGATCGGGATCTCGCCCGACGGGCCGCGGGGCCCGGCGCGGGTGGCCAAGGTCACGCCGATCCAATGGGCGCGCGCGGCGCAGGTGCCGGTGGTGGTCTTCACCTTCGCGGGCTCGCGCTACTGGGCGTGGAAGACATGGGACCGGCTGCATTTCCCCCTGCCCTTCGGCCGGCTCGCGCTGGTCTGGCGCGAATGGGAGCGCAGCGTCCCCGAGCGCCTGTCGCCCCCCGAGGCCGAGGCGCTGGCGGCCGAGCTGGGCGCCTTCATGGACAAGGTCACGGCCGAGGCCGACGCGCGCGTCGCGTAGAGCGGATGATCGCACGCTACGCGGCCTCCAGCGCCGCCAGATCCCCGCCGCAGATCGCGGCTTCGGCCGCGAGGATGCGGTCGATGGGCCAATCCCACCAGCCGATCTCGAGCAGCCGCGCCACGGTCGCGGCGTCGAAGCGGGGGCGGATCACCCGCCCCGGATTGCCCGCCACGAGGCTGTAGGGCGGGATCTCGCCCCCCACCACCGCGCCCGCGCCGATGATGGTGCCGCTGCCGATCCGCGCGCCCGGCAGGATCGTGGCCCGCGTGCCGATCCAAACATCATGACCGACCACGGTGTCCCGCCCCGGCCCCGGCATGGAAGGCCGTCCGGCCACCGGGCCGCCGCCGAAGATGGCGAAAGGATAGGTCGAGAACCCGTCACGCCGGTGATTGGCCGAGGCGGTGACGAACAGCGCGCCGTCGGCGATCTGGCAAAAGCGGCCGATCACCAGCCGCTCGGGGCTGAAGTCGAAGAGATAGGGCGCAAGATGCGCGGCCCAGTCGGCGGGCGGGTGATGGGCCGAGGCGTAAGTGTAGTCGCCCAGCTCCCAGCGGGGATGGTCGATGACCGGCTTCAGGAAGACTGTGCCGGGATGGGCGGAGCCATCGGGCATGGGAACGGGATGGGCGGCATCGGGCCGCGCGAAGGGGCGTGCGTCAGGCATGGAAAGACCTTTGGTCCGAACAGGGTTTCAGGGGTGAAACGGGATCAGAGCGGGGTCTTGTCCATGTTGGCCTCCATCGCGGGATGCAGCCGTTTAACCCGTCCGGGCGAAAAAGCAAAAGGGCCGCCCGGAGGCGGCCCTTTCCTGTCCGAGCATCCCGCGAAGGCGGGACCGGATCACTCGATGATTTTCGACACCACGCCTGCGCCGACGGTGCGGCCGCCTTCGCGGATGGCGAAGCGCAGGCCGTCTTCCATGGCGATCGGTGCGATCAGCTCGACCGTGAACTTCAGGTTGTCGCCGGGCATCACCATCTCGGTGCCCTCGGGCAGCTCGACCGTGCCGGTCACGTCCGTCGTGCGGAAGTAGAACTGCGGGCGGTAGTTGGCGAAGAACGGCGTGTGACGGCCACCCTCTTCCTTGGTCAGGATGTAGGCCTCGGCCTCGAACTTCGTGTGCGGCTTCACCGAACCGGGCTTGCACAGCACCTGGCCACGCTCCACCGCGTCACGGTCGATGCCGCGCAGCAGCGCGCCGATGTTGTCGCCGGCCTCACCGCGGTCCAAGAGCTTGCGGAACATCTCGACGCCCGTGCAGGTCGTCTTCTGCGTGTCCTTGATGCCCACGATCTCCAGTTCGTCGCCCACGTTCACCACGCCACGCTCGACGCGGCCGG
>NZ_JASJOE010000044.1 GCF_030163755.1 Roseicyclus amphidinii | reverse complement strand
GGCCAAGAAGAGCAAGCAGGCCGAGGCCTCCGCGGTTTCGGCCCCGGCCCCCGCGCCGGTCAAGGCGCCGCTCAAGGTCTCGCCCCTCGCCCCTGCGGCGTTCCCCGATCTGCCCGTCATCGACGGCTGCGGCTGGTCCATGGCGATGTCGATTGCCTGACCCCGCCGGGCTTCGTGCAGGCCGGCGACACCGTCGCCTTGCGCTATCGCAGCTGCGCGCGGGGCCGCAGCGACCTGGTGGATATCGTGAACCACGACCGCGGGACGATTCATCGCCAACGCACCGGCGTGGCCCGTGCCGCGCGGTTCGACGAGGCGCTGCCGCGCGACCCGCGCTTTCTGTCGGTCTGCCACGTGGCCGCCGTCGCGGGCTTCGGGGTGCAGGCCGCCGAGCTTCCGGCGATCAGCGCCGGCACCTGGCTGATGACCGCCGAGGGGCCGCGCCCCGTCGCGCAGCTGTCGGCGGGCGACATCATGATCACGGTCACCGGCGAGCGGCTGCCCCTGCGCTGGATCGAGCGGCGGCCGCGGCTGTGCCTGGGGCGGGCGGTGCCGGTGCGGCTTCGGGCGCCCTATTTCGGGCTGGAGGATGACCTGCTTCTCAGCCCCGAGACCCATATCATGCGCGACGGGCCGACGGTCGAATACCTGTTCGGGCAAGAGCGCGTCCTGGTTCGGGCGGCCGACCTGCTGGGCAGTACCGGCGCGCAGCGCGACACGCGCCGTCCGGTGCGGGATTTCTTCCACATCATGCTCGATGACCATGCCTGCGTCGCGGTGGATCGCTGCGGGGTCGAAACGGCGCTTCTGTCGGATGTCCTGGCCGCCGAGGATGGCGCGCGGCGGCATGACATCGCCGCGGTGGATCGCACGCCATGCCTGACCAAGCTGGACCGCGCGGCGGCGCAGGCATTGGTGGCGGCGAGCGCGCGGGCGACCGGCGGGCGGGGCTGACAGCGGTGCCGCCCCTCCGGCCGATCCGAGATCTGATGCCGGATCAGTCGTAGAAGGCCGTCATCTGCGCCACGATGACCGAGTTCTCGTCGGCGGCGCGCTGCATCAGCGCGGCCTCGTCCTCCGAGATCTCTTCGCCCGCCACCTCGCGCTCGGCGCGGGTGCCGTGGCCGGTGACGTCGAGCGGGGCAAGGTCGGCCTGCTTCAGGATCGCCACGGTTTCGCGCACCGCCTCGGCCTCGTCCACGCCCGAGGCGTAGCACAGGAGCGCCGCGCCGGTGGCCTTGTCCGGCAGGCCGTCGCCGGACTTGCGCCCGACCTCCACGACCAGCGTGTAGACATCCTGTGCGCGGCGGGGTTTGCGATCTTCGGTCATGGCGCGGGTCTGCGCCGGAACGGCGGTTTCGTCAATCCCGGTTGACCGGGACCGCCGCGCGCGGGACGTTGACCGTGTCCATGACCGGAGGGCCCCCCATGATCCGCCGTTTCGCCGCCCGCGCGGGCGATGTGTTGTTCCAGCCCGGCAGCGCCTGCCCCGGCTTCCTCGTGCTCGACCGCGGCACGATCCGGGTAAGCCTGACCGCGGCCAACGGGCGGGAGGTGGTGCTCTATCGCGTGACGGCAGGCACCGTCTGCCTGCAGACCTTTACCTGCCTTGTCGAGGATCGGCACTACAGCGCCGAAGGCGTGGTCGAGGAGGACGTGGAGGGCGAGTTGATCCCCGCCGGGGATTTCCGCCGCAGGCTGGCCGAGGATGACGGGTTCCGCGTCCTGGTCTTCGACGGGGTGGCGCATCGCTTCACCGAGTACCAGCGCCTGGTCGAGGAGGTCGCCCTGACCGGCTTCGACGCGCGGCTCGCCCGCGTTCTGATGCGGCTGGAGGCGGGCGGTTTCGTCGCCGCGACCCATGCGGCGCTGGCGGCCGAGACGGCCTCGGGCCGCGCCTTTGTCAGCCGGAGGCTGGCCGAGTTCGCGCGCGGCGGCGTCGTGGTGCAGGAAAAGGGCGGGGTGCGGATCACCGACCGCAGGGCGCTGGAACGGATTGCCGCAGATACGCGGTGACAGAGTCACCGTGCCGACTCGAGGGGCTGGGCTAGGGTTTTCCCATCAGTTCAGGAAAGGAGGCACATCATGCCCCGCAACGAAGGCACCATCGACCGCGCGCTGCGCATTCTCATCGGCCTCGGCCTGCTGGCGATCGTCTTCGTCGGCCCGCAGACCCCCTGGGGTTGGGTCGGCCTTGTGCCGCTGGCCACCGGTCTCGTGGGCTATTGCCCGCTCTACAGCCTGCTCGGGATCAACACCTGCGCACTGAAATCCTGAGACAGGTTCCGCCCCTGCCCGCCTGCCGGGCGGGGGCATATCGCGTGCGCGGCGCGTCGTTATCCTGCCGCATCCATCCCGGAACAGGGGGCTGTCAGCCCCGCCTGCACGTCACAGGGCATATCCTGCGCGTGGGCGCGGCCCTGCTGCAGCACCAGCGCCACCGCGATGGCCGCGGTGAGGGCGATGGGTTTCCACGTCTGAAATCGGCGCATGATCGGACCTCCGTCATTGGGCGAGGGCACTCCATTCGTTAGAGGCGCGCGGCGCAAGCCACGGCTGCGTGAGCTCACGATGCCGTGACCCCTTGCGGTCGCGGCCGCGTCATGTCGAATGGCGGCCTGACGGAACGGAGGGGATGATGGTCAAGCTTGCGATGTGGTCGGGGCCGCGCAACCTGTCGACGGCGATGATGTATGCCTTCGCCGCGCGCGGCGATTGCGCGGTTTGGGACGAGCCGTTCTACGCGGCCTACCTTGCCGCGACCGGCGCCGATCACCCGATGCGCGAGGCGATCCTTGCCGCCGGTGAGACCGACCCCGCCCGCGTCGCCGCCACCTGCGCCGGGCCCGTGCCCGAGGGGGCCGCGCATTGGTACATGAAGCACATGCCGCATCACATGGTCGACGGCTTCCCGCTGGACTGGGCCGATGCTTGCGTCAACGTCCACCTGATCCGCCACCCCGCCCGCGTGATCGCCAGCTATGCCGAGAAGCGGGGCGAGATGACGCTGGAGGATATCGGGTTTTCGCAACAGCTGTCGCTGTGGCAGGCGCTGCCGGGCCCGGTTGTCGACAGCGCGGATATCCGCCTCGATCCCGCCCGCGCGCTGGCGCGGCTCTGTGCCGAGGTGGGGATGCCCTGGACCGACGCGATGCTGCGCTGGCCCGAGGGACCGAAGCCTTATGACGGCGCATGGGCGCCGCATTGGTACAACGCGGTGCATCGTTCCACGGGCTTCGCCGGCCCCGAAGGGCCGCTGCCCGAGGTGCCGGAGGAGCGGCGCGCGCTGCTCGACGCCGCGCTGCCGCTTTACGAAGCGATGCGCGCCGAGGCCCTGCGCTTCGGCTGACGTCGCGGCGGCGTCATCGACGCGTCACTTGCAGGGCGCTTGGCGATGCGAGACAGTGGGACATGGAACAGCGCAATCCCTTCCCCAGTTGGCCCGACGTGGCCAGTGACCTTGTCGCCACCGCCGCGGGGCGGTCTCCTGCGGATCTGGTGCTTCGCAACGCGCGCGTCGTGCTGGTGCAGACACGCGAGGTGATGGAGGGCTGGCAGGTCGCCGTGCGGCATGGCCGCTTCGCCTATGTCGGCCCGGATGCCGCGCATTGCATCGGTCCCGGAACGCAGGTCGAGGATCTTGGCGGGCGTTACCTGATCCCCGGCCTGTGCGACGGGCACATGCATATCGAGAGCGGCATGCTGACGCCCGCCGAGTTCGCCCGCGCGGTCATCCCGCATGGGACGACATCCATGTTCACCGACCCGCACGAGATCGCCAATGTCTTCGGCCTGCGCGGTGTGCGGCTGATGCATGACGAGGCGCTGATGCAGCCGGTCAACATCTGGACGCAGATGCCAAGCTGCGCGCCCTCGGCCCCGGGGCTGGAGACGACCGGTTACGAGATCGGGCCCGAGGACGTGGCCGAGGCGATGGGCTGGCCGGGCATCATCGGGCTGGGCGAGATGATGAATTTCCCCGGCGTGGTGAACGGCTCGCAGCAGATGCTGGCCGAGATCGCTGAAACCCAAAAAACCGGGAAAACGGTTGGCGGGCATTATGCCTCGCCCGACCTTGGGCCGGCGTTTCATGCCTATGCGGCGGGCGGCCCCGCGGATGATCACGAGGGCACCTGCGAGGCCGATGCCGTGGCGCGGATGCGCGCGGGCATGCGGTCGATGATCCGGTTGGGCAGCGCGTGGTATGATATCGAGTCCCAGATCACCGCGATCACCGAGCGGGGGCTGGACCCGCGCAACATGATCATCTGCACCGACGATTGCCATTCCGGCACGCTGGTCTATGACGGCCACATGAACCGCGCGGTGCGGCACGCGATCGCCTGCGGCTGCGACCCGCTGGTGGCACTTCAAATGGCGACGATCAACACCGCCACCCATTTCGGGCTGGAGCGCGAGATCGGCCAGATCGCGCCGGGGCGGCGGGCCGACATGATCGTGACCTCCGACCTGACCGCGCTGCCGGTCGAGCTGGTCTACGCCCGCGGCGTGAAGGCCGCAGAGGCGGGCGAGTGCCTTGTGGAGTGCCCGCATCTCGATTGGCCCGCGGATACGCGGGACTCGGTTCATCTGGGCCGCGCGCTGGGCGCGCAGGACTTTGAAATCAAGGCACCTTCCGGTGCCGCGCAGGTCCGCGCGCGCGTCATCGGCGTGGTCGAGAACCAGGCCCCGACCGAGGCGTTGGAGGCCGTGCTGCCCGTGACGGATGGCGTGATCGAGGGCCGCGACGGCGTGGCCCAGATCGCGCTGGTGGAACGGCACCGGGGCACCGGGCAGGTCGTGAACGCTTTCGTCTCGGGCTTCGGCTACGAGCAGGGGATGGCGATGGCCTCGACCGTGGCGCATGACAGCCACCACATGATCGTCGTGGGCACCGACCGCGCCATGATGGCCTCGGCCGCGAACCGGCTGGCCGAGGTGGGCGGCGGCGTGACGGTGTGGAAGGACGGCGCCGAACTGGCGCTGGTGGAGCTGCCCATCGCGGGCCTGATGTCGGACAGCCCGGCGGCCGAGGTCGCCGCCAAGGCACAGGCGATGGGCGAGGCGATGCGCGCCTGCGGCTGCACGCTCAACAACGCCTACATGCAGCATTCGCTGCTGGCGCTGGTGGTCATTCCCAGCCTGCGCATCTCGGACCTTGGGCTTGTCGATGTCACCCGCTTCGAATTGACCAAGCTCATCCTCGATCCCGCCGAATAACCGCAAAACAAGAAAAAGAGGTTACACATGGCCTACGAGCACCTCCTGAAGATCGCCACCCCCGACCAGGGCGCGCCGAAGCGCTTTACCGACGCGGGCGAAGCCGTCGCCCATTTGCAGCGGCTCTACCGCGAGGCGGCGCAGTTTCTGTGCGACCGGTTCAGTGACACGCTGAAGAACGGCGCGCCGGGCGACACGCGCTTCCGCGCCTTCTACCCCGAGATCCGCATCACCACGACCAGCTACGCCGTGACCGACAGCCGCCTGAGCTTTGGCCATGTGGCCGAGCCGGGCACCTATGCCACCACGATCACGCGGCCCGACCTGTTCGGCAATTACCTGCGCCAGCAGATCGGGCTTCTGGTGAAGAACCACGGTGTTGCGGTGGAAATCGGCCCCTCGACCACGCCCATCCCGGTGCATTTCGCGGTCGCCAACGACAGTTCCATCACCGTCCCGCAGGAGGGCGCGGGCGAGTTCACGCTGCGCGACGTCTTCGACGTGCCGGACCTGTCCACGACCAACGACGACATCGTCAACGGGCTGGGCTTCACCTATGACGACGGCGCGCATCCGCTCGCGCCCTTCACCGCGCAGCGCGTCGATTACTCGCTCGCGCGGCTGTCGCATTACACCGCGACGGACCCGTCGCATTTCCAGAACCACGTTCTGTTCACCAACTACCAGTTCTACGTCGACGAGTTCGAGGCCTATGCCCGCGCCGCCCTGGCCGACCCCGCAAGCGGCTACACCAGTTTCGTGGCCACCGGGAATGTCGAGATCACTGACCCCGAGGCACCGCTGAGCTACCCGCAGAAGATGCCGCAGATGCCGACCTACCACCTCAAGCGCGAGGACGGGAACGGGATCACGCTGGTCAACATCGGCGTCGGCCCGTCGAACGCCAAGACCGCGACCGACCATATCGCGGTACTGCGCCCGCATGCCTGGCTGATGGTCGGCCATTGCGCGGGGCTGCGCAATTCGCAGCGGCTTGGCGATTTCGTTCTGGCCCACGCCTACCTGCGCGAGGACAAGGTGCTGGACGACGACCTGCCGGTCTGGGTGCCGGTGCCCGCGCTGGCCGAGATCCAGGTCGCGCTGGAAACCGCGGTGGCCCATGTGACCGAGCTGGAGGGGTTCGAGCTGAAGCGGATCATGCGCACCGGCACGGTCGCCAGCCTCGACAACCGCAACTGGGAGCTGCGCGACCAGACCGGCCCGGTGCAGCGCCTGAGCCAGAGCCGCGCGGTGGCGCTCGACATGGAAAGCGCGACGATCGCCGCCAACGGCTTTCGCTTCCGGGTGCCCTACGGCACGCTACTGTGCGTGTCGGACAAGCCGCTGCATGGCGAATTGAAGCTGCCGGGCATGGCGTCGGCCTTCTACAAGACGCAGGTGTCGCGCCATCTTTTGATCGGAATTCGCGCGATGGAGGCGCTGCGCGACATGCCGCTGGAGCGGCTGCACAGCCGGAAATTGCGGTCTTTCGAAGAAACGGCCTTCCTCTGAGGGGCGGAAAATCGCCCTTCGGGCCATGTTTTTAGGCTTTTCCGTAACGCAAAGCGTTGTGCGGACCCACAATATTCGGTTAGTTTCGCCGCAACGGGCTCAACGGCTCGGGCAGTATCCAGGAGAAACATACCAATGGCACAAAAACCCATGACCAAGACCCAGCTCGTCGCCGCCATCGCCGACGAGATGGGCGGCGACAAGAAGACCGCGGGCGCAGCCCTGGACGCTGTCACCGCCATCATCACCAAGGAAGTCGCCGCCGGCGGCGCCGTCACCCTGCCCGGCATCGGCAAGATCTATTGCCGCGAGCGCCCCGAGCGCATGGTCCGCAACCCGGCCACCGGCGAACAGATCAAGAAAGAGGCCGACAAGCAGGTGAAGGTCACCGTTGCCAAGGCACTCAAGGACAGCGTGAACGGCTGATTGCCCTTCCGGGTCTTTCGTGAAAGGGTCGCGGCCTGACGGCTGCGGCCCTTTCTCATTTTGCACTGACGGCATCCATGGACATTCGTGCGCTTCTGGGCGGGCTGCTGTTCGCCCTGATCTGGTCTTCGGCCTTTACCTCGGCGCGCATCATCGTCGAGGCCGCCCCGCCGGTCACGGCGTTGGCGATCCGGTTCCTTCTGTCGGGGATCATCGGCGTCGGCATCGCGCTGGCCATGGGGCAGGGGATGCGTCTGACGCGGGGACAATGGCGGGCCGTGGTGATCTTCGGCATCTGCCAGAACGCCCTCTATCTCGGGCTCAACTTCGTTGCGATGCAATGGGTCGAGGCCTCCTTGGCCGCGATCATCGCCTCGACCATGCCGCTTCTGGTCGCCGCCGCGAACTGGGGCCTGTTCCGCGACCGCCTGCCGCCTTTGGGGCTGGCGGGGCTGGCGGCGGGGTTCTTCGGGGTCGGGCTGATCATGGCGCAACGGCTTGGCGGCGGGGCGGACGCGCTTGGCGTTGCGCTGTGCCTGGTCGGTGCGGTGGCGCTGACGGTGGCCACGCTCTCGGTGCGGGGCGCGGCTTCGGGCGGGGGCAGCCTGATGATGATCGTGGGGTTGCAGATGCTGGTGGGCGCGGCCGCGCTGGCGCCGGTCGCCGTCCTGACCGAGAGCTGGGTGGTGGACTGGTCCATGCCGCTGGTGGTGGCCTTCGTCTACACGACGCTGATGCCGGGGCTTCTGGCGACGCTGATCTGGTTCTGGCTGGTGGGCCGGATCGGCCCGACACGGGCCGCGACCTTTCACTTCCTGAACCCGGTGTTCGGCGTGGCCATCGCCGCCGTGCTGCTGGGCGAAAGCCTCGGCTGGGTCGACGTGCTGGGCGTCGCCATCGTGGCCGCGGGAATCCTGGCCGTGCAACTGGCGCGGGCCAAGCCCGCCTGATCTCACGCGCCGATCACGGCTTTGTCGCATGACAGGTCGCGGCCGTCGGGGCATGACAGCGCCATGGAACTTGGTCTCGCATATGGTGCCGGGGTGCTGACGCTCATCAACCCCTGCGTTCTGCCGATCCTGCCGATCGTTCTGGCCGGCGCGTTGCAGGCCAGCCGCTGGGGGCCCTTGGCCCTTGCGGCGGGCATGGGGCTGGCCTTCATCACGCTGGGTTTCGCGGTGATCGCGGCCGGTCATCTCGTCGGCCTGACCGAAGAGACCGTCGCCCGCGCGGGCGCGGCGCTGATGGTCGCCTTCGGCCTGATCCTCCTGATCCCGCAGGCACAGGCGCGTTTCGCCACCGCGACCGCCGGTTTCGCCGAGCGCGCCGATACCGGCCTGCGCGCGACGCGGACCGAGGGCTGGCAGGGCCAGTTCCTCGGCGGCCTGCTGCTCGGCGCGGTCTGGAGCCCTTGCGTCGGCCCCACGCTGGGCGGGGCCATTTCGCTCGCCAGCCAGGGCGATGACCTGCTGCGCGCCTTCACCATCATGGTCGGTTTCGCGCTTGGCATCGGCAGCGTGATGGTCGCCCTTGGTTACGGCGCGCGGCAGGCGCTGCGCCGCCACATGGGCGCGTTGCAAAGGCTGGCCCGCGCCTCGCGCCCGATCCTCGGGGCCGTGTTCCTGTTCGTCGGCGTCGCCATCCTCTTGCGCTGGCACCACATCGCCGAGGCCTGGCTGCTCGACCGGATGCCGGTCTGGTTGCAGGACCTTTCCGTCGCCCTCTGACCCTGTTCCGCTGCAAGGAGTTCCCCAGATGACCACCACCCGCCGCCAGATCCTGCTGGGCGCTGCCGCGCTTGGCCTGTTGCCCGTCGCCCGCGCCGCACAGGCGATGATCGACTATACCCCCGGCCTCGTGCAGGCGTGGCTTGCCGCCGGTGAGACCGTCTTCGTCGATTTCTCGGCGACCTGGTGTTCGACCTGCCGCGCGCAGGGCCGCGTGATCGAGGCGCTGCGCGCCGCCAACCCGGCCTATGACGCCGCCATGACCTTCGTGAAGGTCGATTGGGACACCCATGGCACCGGTGAGCTGTCGCGCGCCCTGAACATCCCGCGCCGGTCCACGTTGGTGCTGTTGCGCGGCGAAGAGGAACTGGGCCGCATCGTCGCGCAGACCGCCGAGGCCGATATCCGCGCCCTGATGGACCTCGGGCTGGGCTGAGGCCGCGTCAGCGCGGGCGGGCGGCGACCACCATAAGGTTGTCCACCGCATAGGCCGGGGCGGTCGCCCCGTCCGTCCGCGCGGGCAGGGCGGGCAGGGGCGTCAGCCCGAGCGCCAGCTCCGGGCCGGGGGCCTCGAGCGCGACCTCGACCACCAGCCGGGTTTCGGCCTGCGCGGCCGCTCCCCCGGCGAAGCCAAGCTCGCGCGGCGGATCAAGCTGCGCGCGCAACGTGACCCCCTCGGCCTCGATCACCTCGGTCTGTTGCGCCGCGATCAGATCGGGACGCGAGGAAAACCGCTGCCGGAGCAGGGCGCGACCGTTCACCGTCAGCTCCAGCCCCTCGAGCGCCCAATCGTCCAGCGCGATGATCTCGAGCCGCAGCGTCGCGGCCGTGGTGCCCTCGGGCAGGGGAAAGCGCCGCCCGAGCGGGGCGTCGCCGGGCTGCACCAGCCAGACCGCACCAAGGCCCACATGGGCCTCGTTCCGGGCACCGGTCGACCAGCCCTCGACCGTCCGCGACGTGCCATCCTCGAAGGTCACGAGCGTTTCGGTCGGCCCAAGCGTGCGCAGCCCACCCACGTGGCTGCCAAAGGCCGAGCCATCGCCGCCCGGCGGGGTGCGGATCATGGTGCCCGCGACCATCACGCCCGCCAGCAGCGCGACCGCGATCATCGCACCGTCAAGGTTGATCCACGCATGGCGGAGATTTGGGCGCACGAAGCCTCCCATCGACAGACATCCAGATTTTCCCCAAGTTTCGCCATGATCGCCCCGAAATGTGGCGGGAAAGCGGCAGGCTTGGGGTGCTTTGCGTGCATTGTCGCCCGGTCACGGAACGATCCGGCGACCGCTGCGGCACTGTTTCCGTTGGCGGGTGCAGGATCAGCCGATGGCGCCGCGGTTGGAGCCCACCTGCCCCCGATGCAACAGCAGGTGATCGAGCAGAACGCAGGCCATCATCGCCTCGCCCACCGGCACGGCGCGGATGCCGACGCAGGGGTCGTGGCGGCCCTTGGTCACGATCTCGGTCTCGGTGCCGGATTTCGTGATCGTCTTGCGCGGCGTCAGGATCGACGAGGTCGGCTTGACCGCGAAGCGCACGACAACCTCCTGTCCGGTCGAGATGCCGCCAAGGATGCCGCCCGCGTGGTTCGAGCCATAGACCGGCCCGTCGGGCCCCATCGTGATCTCGTCGGCATTGGCGCTGCCGGTCAGGGCGGCCGCCGCCATGCCATCGCCGATCTCGACGCCCTTCACGGCGTTGATCGACATCATCGCCGCCGCAAGGTCGGTGTCGAGCTTGCCGTAGATCGGTGCGCCGAGGCCCGCGGGCACGCCCGAGGCCGTAACCTCGATCACCGCGCCGACGCTGTCGCCGGATTTGCGCAACCCGTCGAGATAGGCGGCCCAGTCCTCGGCGGCCTGTGCGTCGGGCACCCAGAAGGGGTTGCGCTCGATCTCGGCTGCATCAAACCGCGCGCGGTCGATGCCGTGCGGCCCCATCTGCACCATGTAGCCCGTGATCGTCAGCCCCGGCACCATCTGCGCAAGTGCTGCCCGCGCAATGCCGCCCGCGGCGACCCGCGCCGCCGTCTCGCGCGCGCTGGACCGCCCGCCGCCGCGATAGTCGCGGATGCCGTATTTCTGCCAATAGGTGATATCGGCGTGACCGGGGCGGAATTTCTCGGCGATGTCGCCGTAATCCTTGGACCGCTGGTCGGTGTTGCGGATCATCAGCTGGATCGGCGTGCCGGTCGACTGCCCCTCGAACACGCCCGACAGGATCTCGACCTCGTCGGGTTCCCGGCGCTGGGTGGTATACTTGTTCTGCCCCGGCTTGCGCCGGTCCAGCCAATGCTGGATCGCGCCCGCATCCACCGGCACGCCGGGCGGGCAGCCATCCACGGTCGCGCCAAGCGCGGGCCCGTGGCTTTCGCCCCAGGTGGTGACGCGGAACAGGTGGCCGAAGCTGTTGAGGCTCATCGCGCGGGCATCCCTTTTCAGTTGGTCACGGGCCTAGCGCCCTGCGGCGAAAATGCCAAGCCGCTTGCGCGCCGCAAGTCCCGGCGCTACGTGTTGCGTCACCTCGGGGTGGCCTTGATACGGCCTGAGATGCGCGGGATGACGCGCGAACCCGTTGAACCTGAACCGGTTAGGACCGGCGGAGGGAAGGTTTGCGGGCCAGACACATGCCCCACACTTCACTTCGCCCGTCGCAATGGAGGAGTGAGGAATGAAACACACCATCATCGCAGCGGGACTGTCTGTTGTCGCGGGGGCCGCGTTCGCGCAGACCCCGGTGTTGACGGTCTACACCTATGACAGCTTCGTCTCGGATTGGGGCCCCGGCCCCGCCGTGGAAGAGGCCTTCGAGGCGACGTGCGGCTGCGACCTGCAATTCGTGGGCGCGGGCGACGGCGCGGCGCTGCTGGCGCGGTTGCGTCTGGAGGGGGAAAGCACAGAGGCCGATATCGTCCTCGGGCTCGACACCAACCTGACGGCGGCGGCGCGCGAGACGGGGCTGTTCGCCCCCCACGGCATCACGCCCGATGGGCTGACCCTGCCGATCGCATGGGACGACGCGGAGTTCCTGCCCTTCGACTGGGGTTATTTCGCTTTCGTCCACGACACCGCCTTGGCCAATGTGCCGGGCGATTTCGAGGCGCTGGCGGCCTCGGACATTTCCATCGTGATCCAGGACCCGCGGTCCTCCACCCCCGGCCTTGGCCTGTTGATGTGGGTCGAGGCCGCCTATGGCGACGGCGCGGGCGAGATCTGGGAGGGGCTGGCCGACAACATCGTCACCGTCACCCCCGGCTGGTCCGAGGCCTATGGCCTGTTCCTCGAGGGGGAGGCCGACATGGTGTTAAGCTACACCACCTCGCCCGCCTATCACCTGATCGCCGAGGAAGACCCCAGCAAGACCGCCGCCGCCTTCGCCGAGGGGCATTACATGCAGGTCGAGGTGGCGGGGATGCTCGCGGGCACAGATCAGCCCGAACTGGCGCAGGCGTTCCTGTCCTTCATGCTGACGCCCGAGTTCCAGGAGGTGATCCCGACGACGAACTGGATGTATCCCGCCGCCCTGCCGGCGTCGGCGCTGCCCGAAGGGTTCGAAACGCTGGTCCAGCCGTCGCAGGCGTTGCTGCTGTCGCCCGAGGACGCGGCGGCGCGCCGGGATGAGGCGCTCGCCACATGGCAAGCCGCGCTCAGCCGCTAGGCGCGATCCACTGGACGGGCGCGGTTCTTGCCGCGCTCGTCGCCCTCGCCGTGCTCGGCCCGCTCGGCGCGGTGATGCTGCGCGCCAGTTGGCCGCCCACGCTCGGCCCCGCGGATTGGGCCGCGATCCGCTTCACGCTGTTGCAGGCCGCGCTCTCGGCCTTGGTCAGCGTCACGCTGGCCATCCCCGTGGCCCGCGCGCTGGCGCGGCGCGATTTCGCGGGGCGGCGGGTGCTGGTGACGCTGATGGGCGCGCCCTTTCTGCTGCCGGTTATCGTGGCGGTCCTTGGCCTCTTGGCCGTCTTCGGGCGGGCTGGCTGGGCGAACGATCTGCTCGCCGCGCTGGGTGCTGCGCGGGTGGATGTCTACGGGCTGCAGGGGATCGTGCTGGCGCATGTCTTCCTGAACCTGCCGCTGGCGGTTCGGCTGATCCTTCAGGGCTGGCAGGCGGTGCCGTCCGAACGCATCCGGCTGGCCACCTCGTTGGGGTTTTCCACCGCCGACATGCGGCGGCAGTTCGAACGACCGATCCTGCGCGCGGTGCTGCCCGGCGCGGCGCTGCTGATCTTCCTGATCTGCACGACAAGCTTCGCGGTCGCCCTGATCCTTGGCGGCGGGCCGTCCTCCACCACGGTGGAGCTGGCGATCTACCAGGCGTTCCGCTTCGATTTCGACCTCGGGCGCGCGGCGCTTCTGGGGCTGGTGCAGGTGGCGATCTGCCTTGGCGCGGGGGCCTTGGCCTTCGGCGCGATCCGGGGCCACGAGGTCGGCGCGGGCCTTGACCGCCCGGCGCTGCCATGGCCGGGCGACACGCGGGTCGCGCGGGCGCTGGACGCGGCGGCGATCCTTGCTGCGACGGGGTTCCTGCTGCTGCCGCTTGCCGCCGTGCTGCTCAAGGGCTTGCCCGCCCTGACGGGCCTGCCGCCGGTGGTGTGGGAGGCCGCGCTGCGCTCGATCATCCTTGCGTTGGCCTCCACCGCGCTGGCCGTCGCGCTGGCGCTGCCCATCGCGCTCTTGGTGACGCGGCTTCGCCGCCCCGGCCTTGTCGAAGGGCTGGCCTTTCTCACCATCGCCGTCTCGCCGCTGGTGATCGGAACGGGGCTGTTCCTCCTGATCCGCAGCGTGACGAACCCGATCCCGCTGGCGCTGCCGGTCACGGGCATGGTCAACGCGCTGGTCGCGCTCCCCTTCCTGCTGCGCGCGCTGGTGCCCGCCGCGATGGAGGCCGAGGCGACGCAGGGCCGACTGGCCGAGGCGCTGGGGATGCGCGGGCTGGCGCGGTTGCGCCATGCGATCCTGCCCCGGCTGCGGCGCCCGCTGGGCTTCGGCGCGGGGCTGGCGGCGGCGTTTTCCATGGGCGACCTTGGCGTCATCGCCCTGTTCTCGACGCCGGGGCAGGGGACGTTGCCGCTCGAGATGTATAGGCTGATGGGCTCTTACCGCACCGATGACGCACAGGGCGCGGCGGTGCTGCTCATGGCGCTGACGCTGGCGCTGTTCTGGGCCTTCGACAGGGGAGGGCGGCTCGATGCTGTCACTCGATAAGCTGCGCTTTGCCCAAGACGGGTTCACCCTGTCGCTGTCCGGTCGGATCGCCCGCGGCGAGCGCGTGGCGTTGCTGGGCGCGTCGGGCAGCGGCAAGAGCACGCTTCTGTCGCTGATCGCGGGGTTCGAGCGGGCCGAGGCCGGGCGCATCCTGTGGGCGGGCACCGACATCACAGCGGCCCCCGTGGCGGCGCGGCCGGTGTCGATCCTGTTCCAGGACGGGAACCTGTTTCCGCACCTCACGGCATTCGACAACGTGGCACTCGGGCTGCGCCCCGATCTGCGCCTCTCGGCGGAGGATCGGGACCGGGTGGCCGACAGTCTGTCCCAGGTGGGTCTGGGCGATCATGCGGGCAAGCGGCCCGCGGCGCTGTCGGGCGGGCAACAGGCGCGGGTCGCGCTGGCGCGGATGCTGCTGCGCGACCGGCCGCTTGCGCTGCTCGACGAGCCCTTCGCGGCGCTCGATCCGGGGTTGAAGACCGAGATGCTGGCCCTTGTGCGGGAGCTGTGCGCGGCACGCGGCCTGACGCTTCTCATGGCCTGCCATGACCTGCGCGACGCCGAACGGCTCTGTGACCGGTTGTGGCTGCTGGAGGACGGGGCGAAGGTGCTGGACCTCGGCCTCTCGGGGCTGCGGGACGATCCCCCCGAGGGGCTGCGCCCCTGGATGTGACGGCGCGGTGGGTCGGAGTGCCCGCCCCAACGTGTCACCGAGGTCGGCCCGGAAACGAAAAACGCGCCCCGTGGGGCGCGTTTTCCTTTTCGCGTATGGCGTGCCTCACTCGGCGGGCTGCTGGCCCTTCGCGCGCGCCTTGACCGGGGCCCAGATGCGCTTGTTGGTGAGGTAGAGCAGCACCGACAGGACGCCCAGCATCAGGATGGCGGTAAAGCCCATCTGCTTGCGCGCCATCAGCGCCGGTTCCGCGGTCCAGGTCAGGAAGGCGGCGACGTCCAGCGCCATCTGTTCGACCGTGGCCTCGGTGCCGTCATTGTATTCGACCGCGCCGTCCCACAGCGGGGGCGACATGGCGATGTAGCCGCCCGGGAAGGTCTCGTTCCCGTAGAGGACCGCGCCGAATTCCTCGCGCTCGGACCCGGTGTAATGGGTCAGAAGCGACGCAAGGTATTCCGGCCCGCCCATCCCGCGGAACAGCGGGTTCAGGCCAAGGCCGTAGGGGCCGGAGAAGCCCGCGCGCGCCTTGGTCATCAGGCTGAGGTCGGGCGCGTTCTCGAGGCTCGACATCGGGAAGTTGTCGTTCGGCGTGGCCGCGCGCCAGTCCTGCAGATCGGGGTCGTAGACCTCGATGAAGTTCTGCTCGATGTAGGCGCGCACCTCTTCCTCGCTGAGACCCGGGCCGCCCTCGTCCGAGAGGGTCCGGATCGGCACGTAGCGCAGGCCGTGGCAGGCCGCGCAGACCTGCGTGTAGACCTGCAGGCCGCGCTGCAGCTGGTTCTGGTCGAAGGTGCCGAAGGGGCCTTCGAAGGAGAAGGCGTAGTCTTCGACATGGCCCGCCGCGCCGGCGGCCAGCGCCGCCCCCGAGGAGAGGGCCAGCGTCGCAGCCGTCACGGTGCTGATGGCAAGTTTCCTGAGCATTCTCAGTGTCCTTTCTCTCACTCGGCGGGCGATGCGGCGGGCGACGTCACGCCACCATGACCACCATCGTCCTTGCCGTAGTGTTCCTTGAAGTCGTCCTCGATCGTATCGGGCTGCGGCAGCGGCTTCTCGATGACGCCGAGCAGCGGCAGGATCACCAGGAAGTAGGCGAACCAGTAGGCCGACCCGATCAGGGCGATGTAGGGGTAGATGCCTTCGGCCGGCATCGCGCCCGCCCACATCAGGACGAAGAAGTTCACGACGAAGAGCCAGAACCACCACTTGAACATCGGCCGGTAACGGCCCGAGCGCACCGACGAGGTGTCGAGCCAGGGCGCCAGCGCCATGACCACGATGGCCCCGAACATCGCCACCACGCCGAAGAACTTGGCGTCGACGATACCGGCGGTCAGGAAGTCGACCAGCATCACCAGCCAGACTTCGCCGTCGAAGGCGCGCAGGATCGCGTAGAACGGCAGGAAGTACCATTCGGGCACGATGTGCGCGGGCGTCACCAGCGGGTTGGCCTCGATGTAGTTGTCGGGGTGGCCGAGGTAGTTCGGCATGAAGCCCACGATGGCGAAGAAGACGGCCAGGATCACGGCAAGCGCGAACAGGTCCTTGATCACGAAATAGGGCCAGAACGGCAGGGTGTCGGCCTCGGCCTCCTTCTTGGAGGTGCGGCGCACTTCAACACCCGTGGGGTTGTTGTTGCCGGTCGTGTGGAAGGCCCAGATGTGCAGGATCACCATGCCCAGGATCACGAAGGGCAGCAGGTAATGCAGCGACAGGAAGCGGTTCAGCGTGGCATTGTCCACGGCCGGTCCGCCCAGCAGCCAGGTCTGGATCGCGTCGCCCACGAAGGGGATCGCGCCGAACAGGCCGGTGATCACGGTCGCCCCCCAGAAGGACATCTGGCCCCAGGGCAGAACGTAACCCATGAAGGCGGTGCCCATCATCAGCACGTAGATCAGCATGCCGATGATCCACGTGATCTCGCGCGGGGCCTTGTAGGACCCGTAGTAGAGACCGCGGAAGATGTGCAGGTAGACCGCGATGAAGAACAGCGAGGCGCCGTTCTGGTGGATGTAGCGGATCGCCCAGCCCCCGTTCACGTTGCGCATGATGTGCTCGACGCTGGCGAAGGCCAGGTCGACATGCGGCGTGTAATGCATCACCAGAATGATGCCGGTGACGATCTGCAGGACCAGCGTGAAGGTCAGCACGATGCCCCAGATCCACATCCAGTTGAGGTTCTTGGGCGTCGGGATCATGATCGTGTCGTAGATCAGGCCGACGATCGGAAGGCGCTTCTGCAGGGATTTCTCCCAGTTGGCCTTCGGTTCGTAATGGTCGTGAGGAATTCCAGACATGTCGCGTGGTCCTCCGGGTCAGCCGAGCAGGATCGTGGTTTCGTCCACGAACTCTGCAACGGGGATGGGAAGGTTTTCAGGTGCGGGCCCGCGGCGGATGCGGCCCGAGGCGTCGTAGTGCGAGCCGTGGCAGGGGCAGAACCAGCCGCCGAAATCACCGGCGCCGTCCCCGATGGGAACGCAGCCGAGGTGCGTGCAGACGCCGATCTGGACCAGCCATTCGCCGGTGTTCTCGCCGGCGAAATCGGGCATCGAGCGGTTCTCGTCGGTGGCCGGAACCTCGCCGAGGTTCGGGTTCCGCGCGATCGGGTCGACCAGGTCGTTCACCTCGACGGCGCGGGCCTCCGCGATCTCTTCCTCGGTGCGGTGACGGATGAACACCGGCTTGCCGAGGAACAGGACCGTCAGCTGCGTGCCGACGGCCACACCGCCCACGTCGACGCGCATCTGGCTTGCGGCCTGCACATCGGCGGAGGGGTTCATCTGGTTCACGAGCGGCCAGACACCCGCCCCGACCGTCACGGCACCGACACCGGCCGTGGCGTAATAGAGAAAATCGCGGCGATCGCCGCTATGGTCTTCGGCGTGTGACACAGGTACGCGTCTCCCCTTGCTCTGGGTCCGGGGACTGCCGGACCTTGAAAACCCGAAAGGGCGAGGGATGACCCCACTCGCCCA
This sequence comes from Roseicyclus amphidinii, assembly GCF_030163755.1. Taxonomy (GTDB): domain Bacteria; phylum Pseudomonadota; class Alphaproteobacteria; order Rhodobacterales; family Rhodobacteraceae; genus Roseicyclus; species Roseicyclus amphidinii. The sequence goes on along the minus strand of NZ_JASJOE010000044.1, from coordinate 11,316 downwards.
GATGCATGGCTGTCTATGGGCTACGGTTATAGGCGTCCAGCGGACAAACGCGCGCATCTAGGCCGAAATGTCGCAGATGAAACGGCTTTCCCGCCTTGCCCTGCAACCCTTGGCCGAACCCGCCCCGAACGGGCGCAAGCGGGGCGCGAAACGCCCCCTCAAAGCGGTCTGCGCATCACCCGGTGAAGGATGCCCGAGCCGTCGTCATACTCCGGCCCCTCGGCGGCGAATCCCAGGGTTTCGTAGAAGCCGATGACGCCGACCTGCGATTCCAGCAGCGCCTCGGCGAAGCCGGCCGCGCGGGCCTCGTCCAGCGCGACCTCCATGATCCTGCGGCCAAGCCCCGTGCCACGGGCGCGCGGCATGACCGCGACGCGCCCGATCTTGGCGGTGGTGCCGCGTGCGATCAGCCGGGCGCAGCCCAGCGGGCCGGTGTCATCCTCGGCCAGCAGGTGCAGGCAGGTGGCATCCTCGGCGTCCCATTCCTCGGCCTCGGGGATCTGCTGTTCCTCGATGAAGACCGCGCGGCGCACCGCGAAACAGGCCGCGCGGGCGGCCTCGGTCTCGGCCCGCCCGATCCTCATTCCGCCTTGGTCGCCTGCATCGAGGGGCGGGCCGAGAAACCGTCGAACCACGCCGCCAGCGCCGGGCGACCTTCGCGCCAGGCCTTGTCGCCATGGCGCAGGTCGAGATAGCCGAGCGCGCAGCCCACCGCGACCTGTCCCATGTGAACCGGCCCTGCGAGGTGGCTCATCCATTGCGCCTCGATCGTGTCCAGCGCGCGGGCGACCTTGGCCCATTGGCCATCGGTCCAGGGGGTGTAGCGGAATTCCTCCGGGCGGAAGCGCGCCTCGTAGATGATGCCGACCGCGGCCTCCATGATGCCGTCGGCGGTGGCCTCCAGCGTCAGGACCTCCCACAGCCGCGCCTCGGGGTAGAGGCCCGCGCCGTAGTGCGCGTCAAGGAAGCGCGTGATCACGCGGCTGTCGTAGACGGTCGGCCCGCCGTCGCGCAGCAGCGCGGGGATCTTGCCCAGCGGATTGGCGGTGTTGATCCGGTCCTCGCCGCCCATGGGCGAGCTTTGAACGATCTCGTAAGGCACATCGGTGATGCCGGCCTCGGCCAGCAGGACGCGGACCTTGCGGACGAAGGGCGAGGCGTCGGAGCCCAGAAGCGTGAAGCTCATGCCACGCGCCTCAGCCGCAGGCGGGCGAGGCCCGCAAGGTCGATCTCCATCCCCGGCCCGGTCGCGCCAAGGCGGATGGCCCGCCGCCAGCGCCCGGCGGCGTTCAGCTGCCCCGGCGCATGGCCGATGTGCAGCCCCTCGGGCGCGGCCTCCATCGCGGCTTCGGCGGCGGGGTCGATCCGGCGGGCCTGCGCGCGCCGCGCGGCGGCATAGGCAATGGCCGCGACAGCGCCATAGCGCAGCGCCGCGGCAGCGACGGGGGTGAATGGAATGGCCAAGGCGCGCCTCCCTTGCGGCTGGTGGTTAGCCAAGATGTAGGCGAGCGGCGGGGGCTTGTCTATTTCCCGCCGATCCCTGTCATCAGCGCCGAAAGCGCGGCAAGCTCCTGCCCGATGGAAGAGGTCTTGATCTGCGCCGCCGCACCCGCCCGCGCGCTGTCGGTCTTGTTCTGGTTCAGCTTCCAGGTGCCTTGCACCTCCTGAACCTCGAGGCGGAAGGGCAGGATCTGCCGCATCATGCGCTCCAGCACCTCCTCGGGCATCTTGCCCGTCGTCCACGGGGGCTTCGGGGCCAGCCGCGCCTCGAACTGCGCCGAGACGCGGTCGAGGTGGGGGCGCATGTCGTCGGGGTCTCCGGGATGCAGCACGCCGCGCAGATGGACGGCGACGTAATTCCAAGTCGGCACCTGTGCCGGGTCGCCATACCAATCGGGCGAGATGTAGCCATCGGGCCCCATGACCGCGATCACGGCAGGCGTGGGCGCGGTCACGGCCCGCGCGATGGGGTTGGAGCGGACGAGGTGCATCTCGGCCTCGGTCCCTTCATCATTCAGCCGAAAGGGGATGTGGGCGAGCATCGGCGCCGCCTCGCCGTTCATGCAGAGGGTGCCGAAGCCGCGCTGCCGGGCAAAAGCGATGTGGCGCTCGGTCGGTTCCTGTCGAAAGGCCGGGTTGGGGTGCATGGCCTGTGGTCCTTTCCGAAATGCGCCCTGTCCGGCGCGCTAAACGACCAGCTGCTGCCCATCCTGCCCGGTGATCGTTGCGGTCACGATCTGCCCCTCGGGCTGGTCCGTGGCGAAACCCACCTCGGTGAATTGCTCGGTGCGGCCCATGCGCGGGGCTTCCATCAGGATGCGGTGGCTCTGCCCCACCTGCGCCGACAGATGCGTGGCCACCCGCGCCTCACCGGCCGCGCGCAGACGCGCCGCGCGGTCCTTGATCGCTGCGCCCTCCACCTGCGGCATCCGGGCCGCAGGCGTGCCGGGACGGGGCGAATAGGGGAAGACATGCAGCCATGTGAGGCCGCAGTCCTCGACCAGCTTCAGCGAGTTCTCGAAAGCCGCCTCCGTCTCGGTCGGAAACCCCGCGATGATATCCGCGCCGAAGACCATGTCGGGGCGCAACCGCCGTGCCTCTTCGCAGAACCGGATCGCGTCGTCGCGCAGATGCCGCCGCTTCATCCGCTTCAGGATCAGGTCGTCGCCATGCTGCAAGGACAGGTGCAGGTGCGGCATCAGCCGCGTCTCGGTGGCGATGGCCTGCATCAGGTTCTCGTCGGCCTCGATCGAATCGATCGAGGAAATCCGCAGCCGCGGCAGGTCCGGCACCAGTTTCAGGATGCGCATCACCAGATCGCCCAGCCGCGGCTCGCCGGGCAGGTCGGCGCCCCAGCTCGTCAGGTCGACGCCGGTCAGCACCACCTCGTTGTAGCCGCGCCCCACCAGCCGCTTGATCTGGTCCACCACGACACCCGCGGGCACCGAGCGGGAATTTCCCCGGCCATAGGGGATGATGCAAAACGTGCAGCGGTGATCGCAGCCGTTCTGAACCTGCACGTAAGCGCGCGAGCGCGTGCCGAAGCCGTCGATCAGGTGGCCCGCCGTCTCGGTCACCGACATGATGTCGTCGACCTGCACGCGCTCCGTCTCGCCCACGAAATCCGCGGCCATTCCTGCCCATGTTTCGGGCAGCATCTTTTCGGTGTTGCCGATGACGCGGTCCACCTCGGGCATGGCGGCGAAGGTCTCGGGCTCGGTCTGCGCGGCGCAGCCGGTGACGATCAGCGTGGCGTCCGGATGCGCGCGGCGGAGCTTGCGAATCTCCTGCCGGGCTTTCCTGACCGCCTCGGATGTCACGGCGCAGGTGTTCACCACCACCGCGTCGCCAAGGCCTGCAGCGGCGGTCATCTCGCGCATCGCCTCGGTCTCGTAGGCGTTCAGCCGACAGCCGAGCGTGTGGAAGACGGGGGCCTTCGCGTCCATCAGACGGACCCCAGCCAGGCGGGCGTCAGCACGCCGGAAAAGACATGCGCCGCGGGCCCGGTCATCCAGACGCCATCCTCGCGCCAGTCGATGAGGATGTCGCCGCCATCCAGCGTGATCCGCACCCGCCGCCCCGTCAGGCCCCGCCGCGCCGCGGCCACCGCCACCGCGCAGGAGGACGAGCCCGAGGCCAGCGTGATCCCCGTGCCGCGTTCCCACACCCGCATCCTCAGGTGATCGGGGCCGATCACATGGGCGAACTGCACGTTGGTGCGCTCGGGGAACAGCGGGTGATGCTCCATCCGCGGCCCCTCGGCGGCGAGGTCCACGGCCTCGGCATCCGCGACGAAAAAGGTGCAATGCGGGTTGCCCATGCCGGTGGCGACCGGCGCGCCGGGAATCGGCAGGTGGTCGAGGTCCACATCCTCGGCCAGCGGCACGCCCCGCCAGTCCAGCACCGGCGGCCCCATGTTGACCGAGGTCAGCCCGCCGCCCGCATCCACCGCCGCAAGCAGCCCGCGCTCGGTGCGCAGCGTCAGCGCGGCGACCCTGCGCCGGTCCATCTCCCACCGGGCGATGCAGCGCGTGGCATTGCCGCAGGTGGCTGAGAGCGACCCGTCGGCGTTGAAGAACACCAGCCGCAGGTCGGCCTCGTCATCGGCGTGAATCACCGCCAGCTGGTCAAAGCCCACGCCCCGGTGCCGATCCGCCAGCGCACGCGCCAGCGGCGCGGTGACCTCTGCCCCGGTTTCCCGCGCGTCGATCACCACGAAGTCGTTGCCAAGCCCATGCATCTTCATGAAGGGCAGGCCGGTCTGGGCTGTGTCACTGGACATGGCGGGCATATATCGCCCCTGCGACGACTTGGAAATCCCCGCCCCTCGAAATGCGCCGGTTTTTGGCTTGACGCGCCCGCGGCCCGACCGTAGAGACGCACCCCTGAGTGGGCCCGTAGCTCAGTTGGTAGAGCAGTTGACTTTTAATCAATTGGTCACAGGTTCGAATCCTGTCGGGCTCACCATTTTCCTCCTTTATTCGGTAAACTGACGGAAAATGGCCGCGCACCTGCGCCCGCGCCGCGCGGCGGTCTCGGTCAGTGGCATGTCGGGTTGGGTGGTGACCCCGGCAGGATTCGAACCTGCAACCTGCCCCTTAGGAGGGGGCTGCTCTATCCAGTTGAGCCACGGGGCCACGGCCCCGGTTTTCGGCCATTCCGCCCGACCGGGCAACCCGGAAAGCGCCATCGCGCTTGCAGGCCCGTGACACGCCGCCTATCAAGGTCTGATAGCGCTACCTTTCTCCAAGGACCGGCCTTTTGCGCGGACGCAACCCCTTCGACGGCAAACCCCAGATGACGCTGCGCGACGTGGCCGATGCCGCGGGCGTGTCCGAGATGACGGTCAGCCGCGTGTTGCGCAACCGCGGCGACGTGTCGGACAAGACGCGCGAACGCGTCTTCGGTGCCGCCCGCCGCCTCGGCTACGTGCCCAACAAGATCGCGGGTGCGCTGGCGTCCAACCGGGTGAACCTTGTCGGCGTGGTCATCCCGTCGCTGTCGAACATGGTCTTTCCCGACGTGCTGTCGGGCATCGGCGAGGTGCTGGACGAAACACCGCTGCAACCGGTGATCGGCACGTCGAAATACGACGACCAGCACGAAGAGAACGTGATCTACGAAATGCTCAGCTGGCGTCCATCCGGCCTGATCGTCGCGGGGCTCGAGCATAACGAGGCCGCCCGCGCGATGATGGCCAACGCGGGCATTCCCATCGTCGAGGTGATGGATGTCGACGGCGACCCGGTCGCGGCCTGCGTCGGGATCAGCCATGTCGAGGCCGGCCGCCAGATGGCGCAGGAGATCGCCGCGCGCGGCTACCGGCGGATCGGCTATTGCGGCTCCTCCTCGCTCAACGACCACCGCGCGCAAAAGCGGCGGCAGGGTTTCGAGCAGGGGCTGGCCGAGGCCGGTCTGTCGCTGACCGATGCCTGTCTTTACGCCGGAACCTCGGGCTTTGGCACCGGGCGCGGCATGACCGCCGAGATCCTGGGCCGCACGCCCGACCTGGATTTCCTCTATTACAACAGCGACATCAACGCCGCGGGCGGCCTTTTGTATTGCCTCGAGAAGGGGATGGATATTCCCGGCCAGATCGGTCTGGCCGGCTTCAACTCCTTCGAGGTGCTGGACGGCCTGCCGATGCGCATCGCCACGATGGACAGCCAGCGCCACGAGATCGGGCGCCGCGCCGCCGAGCTGATCGCGGCCAATGCGCTGACCGACGAGGTGGTGACGCTCGCCCCCGTCTTCCTGCCGGGTGACACGATCCGCGCGGGCTGACGCGCCGCGGGTGCCATGTCGGGAACGGACAAGTGCGCTGCCCGCGTCCGTGCTTGGCTGCCCCCATGATACGGGGAGGGCCACATGGCACGTCAGACCGGTGATTTCATCCTCGGCACCCGCTGGCCCGATATCCCCGAGGCCGCGCGCCATGCGGCGCGGCTCTGGCTGCTGGACCTCTGCGGCGTGGCCGCCGCGGGGTCACAAACGCGCCTGTCTCGCCTCATCCGCGACCATGCGGCCGCGCAGTTCGGCGCGGGCGCAGCACCCGCGCGCATGCTGATAGATGGCCGCGCCGTCAGCCCCGCGGGGGCGGCGCTGGCGGGCGGCATGACCATCGACGCGGTCGACGGGCATGACGGGCACAAGCTGACCAAGGGGCATGTCGGCTGCGGGGTCTTCCCCGCATTGCTCGCGCTCTCCGAGGCCGAGGGCGCGCTGGATGACCGCGCCTTTCTTACCGCGCTTGTCATCGGCTACGAGATCGGCACCCGCGCGGGCATCGCGCTGCACCGCACCGCCTGTGATTACCACACCTCCGGCGCGTGGATCGCCGTCGCCTGCGCCGCGCTGGGCGCGCGGGTCATGGGGCTTTCCCCCGCAAAGTTGCACGAGGCGATGGGCATCGCCGAATACCACGGCCCGCGGAGCCAGATGATGCGCTGCATCGACCATCCGACCATGGTCAAGGACGGCTCGGGCTGGGGCGCGATGGCGGGCGTCTCTGCCGCCTATCTCGCGCGCGACGGCTTCACCGGCGGGCCCGCCGTGACCGTCACGGGGGCGGAGGTGGCGGACCTCTGGTCCGACCTCGGCACGCGCTGGCGCATCCATGAACAGTATTTCAAACCCTACCCGGTCTGCCGCTGGGCGCAGCCCGCGATGCAGGCGGTCCTAGACCTGCGCGCGGCGCATGGGCTGAGGGCCGCGGATGTCGCCCGGATCGAGGTCGCCACCTTCCACGAAAGCCGTCGCCTCGCCACAACCCGCCCCCGCACCACCGAAGAGGCGCAGTATTCCACCGCCTATCCCGCCGCCGTCGCCATGGTGCGCGGCACCTGCGACCCCGAGGATATCATGGAGGAGAGCTTTGCCGATCCCGACATCCGGCGGTTGGCCGAAACCATGGTCATCACCGAGGACGCAGGCTTCAACGCCGCCTTCCCCGCGCGCCGCATCGCACGCGTTACGCTGCACCTGACCGACGGGCGCGCGCTGACCTCCGCCGAGACCGAGGCGCGCGGCGACCCCGAGGCCCCGGTGGATGCCGCCGAGATCGCGGCGAAATTCCACCGCTACGCCACGCCCGTTCTGGGTGACGCGCGGACAGATGCGCTGGAACGCGCCGTCATGGCCATGGGCGACGGCACCGGTCTGGCCGCGTTCCTCGACGCGGTCACAGCCCCTTATTCGGCCCCGTAACACACCGCCTGAAGCTTGTTGCCATCCGGGTCGCGGACATAAGCCGCGTAATATTCCGCCCCGTATTGCGGGCGCGGGCCGGGCGGGCCGGCGCAGCTGCCCCCTTCGCGCAACGCGGCGGCATGGAAGGCATGCACGGCGTCACGGCTCTCGGCGACAAAGGCGACATGGGTGCCGTTGCCCCAAGTCGCGGGGCGACCATCCTCGGGCGGATAGAGGTAGATCGTGGGCATCCCGCCGCCCTTTTCATAGGCGGGCGGCTTGCCCGGCGGTTTGGGCAGGCGCGCGAAGCCGAGCGTGCCGAGGACGGCATCGTAGAACCGCCCCGCGCGGTCGGTGTCATTGGTGCCGAGCGTGATGTGACTGATGACTGACATGCGCGGAAGGTAAGCGCGCGCCAAGGCCCTTGGCAACGCCCCTCAGCACTCCGGCAGGTTCACCGCCAGCCCGCCGAGGCTTGTCTCTTTATACTTGGTCGACATGTCGATCCCGGTCTGGCGCATCGCCTCGATGCAATTGTCGAGCGGCATGAAATGCGTGCCGTCGCCGCGCAGCGCCAGTGAGGCCGCCGAGACCGCCTTGATCGCGCCCAGCCCGTTGCGTTCGATGCAGGGCACCTGCACCAGACCGCCCACCGGGTCGCAGGTCATGCCGAGGTGATGCTCGAGCGCGATCTCGGCGGCATTCTCCACCTGCTCGTTGGTGCCGCCAAGCGCCGCGCACAGCCCCGCCGCCGCCATGGCCGAAGCCGATCCGACCTCCCCCTGACAGCCCACCTCGGCCCCCGAGATGCTGGCGTTGTGCTTGATCAGCCCGCCGATGGCCGAGGCCGCCATGAGGAACCGCCGCCGCCCGTCCTCGGTCGCGCCGATGCAATGGTCGCGGTAGTAGCGCAGCACCGCGGGCACCACCCCCGCCGCCCCGTTGGTGGGCGAGGTCACGACGCGGCCCCCCGCGGCGTTTTCCTCGTTCACGGCCATGGCATAGACCGACAGCCAGTCGTTCACCGTATGCGGCTGCGCAAGGTTCGAGCCGCGCTCGGCCAGCAGCTGCTCGTGGATATGTTTCGCCCGCCGCTTCACCCGCAGCCCGCCGGGCAGCTCCCCCTCCATCCGCAGGCCCCGGTCGATGCAATCGTCCATCGCCTGCCACACCGCATCGAGCCGCGCGCGCACATCGCTGGCCGCATGCCGCGCCGTCTCGTTGGCCCATTTCATCTCGGCGATGCTCTTGCCCGAGGCGCGGCCCATCGCCAGCATCTCGGCCGCCGAGCCGAACGGGTAGGGGTAGCCCGCCGCTTCCTTCTCCTCGTGGAACGCCTCGGCCCCGCCTTGTGCCTGCGCGGCAAGTTCCTTGGCGGTGGCGATGAAACCGCCGCCGATCGAGTAATAGGTTTCCTCGAGATAGAGGTTCCCGGCCCCGTCATGGGCGCGCAGGATCAACCCGTTGGCATGCCCCGGCAGCGGCGGGCCGTAGTCGAAGACAAGGTCCGTCTCGGGGTCGAAGCGCAGGGGCGGCAGGCCGGGCGGCGTGACCGTCCGGGTCTTCCGGATCTCCCCCTCCAGCGCCTCGGCGCGGTCGGGGTCCAGCGTGGCGGGCTCGAACCCGGCAAAGCCGAGGATCACGGCACGGTCGGTCGCGTGCCCCTTGCCGGTGAAGGCGAGCGAGCCGTGGAGCGAAGCCGACAGCGCCGCCAGCTCGCCCGCGCCCGGCTCCTTTTCCCGTCCCGACCGAAGGTCCGACAGAAAGCGCGCAGCCGCGCTCATCGGCCCCATCGTGTGAGACGAGGACGGACCGACGCCGATCTTGAAGATGTCGAAGACGCTCAGGAACATGGGGACGGGATAGCGCATTTCCGGGCAAAGCCCGACAGGAATGCGACCTGCGCCCGCGAAATCCCGACCCGGCGCGACAAAGGCGTGACCCTTGCGGGTGCATGGGCCGCTTTGCGCCGCTTTGCCTCGTGCGATGTCCTGTGCGAAGCAGAAAGAAGAGTGGTGCCGCTGAAGGGACTCGAACCCCCGACCCCATCATTACGAATGACGTGCTCTACCAGCTGAGCTACAGCGGCACTCTTCTTCGCCGGGGCGTGCCCCGACCGGGTGGTCGGGCCTGACGGATCGTTTCCGATCACCCGGCCCGGCGCACCGCGCGGCCTCTTAGCAAGCCGCGCGGGGTGTTGCCAGCCCTAATTTCGGGCCTCTGCCGGTTCGGCCGGTGTCGCGTCGTCGGGGCGGCCCTCGGCGGTCTCCGCGCGGGCCTCCGGCTCGACGACATCGGCCTCTTCGGCCTCGGGCGCGCTCTTGTCCTCCAGCGCGCCGACGATCAGCGGCAGCATCTGCGCGGGGCCCATCAGCGCCGCCTCGCTCTGCGCCACTTCCTGCCAGCTCAGGCTGTCGAAGCCGTCGCACTGCGAACAGACCGGGCGCCACTCGGCATGGACATGCCCGCAATTGCCGCAGACCCACTGCATCCCGCGCGGGGCGGTCACCGCCTTGGCCAGCCAGGCGCGCACGATGCGGTCGTCCGAGCCTTCGCCGCGCTCGATCGCCGCCATGATGGTCAGCGAGCGGGCGGTGGGGGCCGTTTCCGCAAGGTCGCCCAAGGCGCGGCGGGCGGCGGGGAAATCCTCGGCCGCGATCTGCAGCTCGGCCTCGAGCATCTTCGCCTCGGGGTGGCCGGAGTGCTTGGCGATCAGCGGGCGGAACCGCTTCAGCCGGGCGGCCGGGGTCTCCTTCGGTTCGATCTCGGCGAAAGCCGCCGCGATATCGGGGTGCGGGTCGGTGTCCCAGGCGGATTTCAGGATCTTGGTCGCCACCTTGGGCTTGTCGCCCGCGATGGCGAGCCGCGCGGACATCACCGCTGCAGGCACGAGGCCCGGCGCCATGCGCTGCGCCGCTTCCGCGTCGCGGGTCGCCTCGGCGATCTTGCCCTCGGCCATGGCGTCGCGCGCATGGGCCAGCGCCAGCACCGCGTCGCGCCGCTTGTGGACGTCGCGGGGCAGGTTCCCTGCCTTCAGCGCGGCGGCCAGCGTGGCGCGCGCGCCCGCCCAATCCTCGTGCCGCGCCTGCAGCTGCAACAGCGTCGTCTGCACCTCGTCGTTCTTCGGGCGCAGCGCCAGCGCCTTTTCCGCCAGCTTCATCGCCGTCTCGGTGTCGCCTGCGGCGAGCTTCTGCTTCATCAGCCCGCGCACCCCCACGAAACGGGTCCGGTCATCGGCGACCAGCGCCTTGAAGGTCTCGGTCGCAAGCGCGCGGTCGCCCACCATCTCGGCACCCTGCGCCACGACAAGCTTGGTCAGTTCCGGCCGCCCGAGGTATTTCTCGGCCCGCTCGGCCTTGCGAATGGCCAACCGGCCTTCGCCCGCGGCCAGCGCCATCATGCCCTCGGCCAGCGCCTCGTAGCCCTTGCGCTCGGCGCGGCGGTTGAAATAGCGGGTGATCGCCGTCTCGTCGCCGTTCAGGAAACGCAGCGTGGCCACCAGCAGGCCCACGGCCTTGAACAACAGCCAGACCGCCAGCAACAGCACGATCGCGCCCAGCACCGCCAGAAGCGGCGTCAGCACGAATTCGCGGCCCATCACGGTGAGCGTCGCAAGCTCGCCCATCTCGATCAGCAGCCCGGTTCCCCAGGTGAGGGCCGCGACGAGCGCGATGAAGATCATGACCTTCAGCAAAGACCAAAGCATCGGCGCGTCCCCCTCAGTTCCCGTTGCCCGACAGCGCGTCGGTCAGGGCGGCAAGCCCGTCTTCCGCCGCGGCGCGGGCTTCCACATCGGCCACCCAGGGGGCCAGCACGCCTTGCGCACCCTCGGGCAGCGCGGCGATTTCCGTCAGCGCGGTCTGCAAGTCGCCCGCGCGGACCGCGGCCTCGACCCGGCTCAGGACCGCGTCGGGGTCATCGCCCTCGCGCGGCTCGACCGAGCGGCCGCCGATCTGGCCCATGACGAAGGCGCCCAGCCGGTCGCCCACGCCCTCGCCCGCGGTTTCCTGCAGGGCAAGCGGCAGCGCCGCGCGCGCCAGCGGCGGAAAGGCCGCCTGAAGCGCCGACATCGTCGGCACGCCGCTGTCGGCCATTGCGGCCAGCGCCTCGGGCACCTCGGTGGCGGCC
>NZ_JASJOE010000043.1 GCF_030163755.1 Roseicyclus amphidinii | reverse complement strand
CGCCGCTCACCGTGCTGATCCTGATCCTCGTCTTCTACCTGGTGATGGGCTGCCTGATGGACAGCCTGTCGATGATCCTGCTGACCATCCCGATCTTCTGGCCGGTGATGCAGGTGATGGATTTCGGCCTGATCTCGCTCATCGACATGCAGGCCGCCCGCCTCGCCGAGGGCATCGCCCAAGGCATCGCCATGGCCCCCGACCTGCTGGCCGAGGCCCAGGCCAAGCTGGCCGAGGGCGTGCCCCTGGTGCGCGAGGAATTCCGCGCCCTCGGCCTGCGCCCCGTCACGGAAGCCATGCATGCCGATTTCAACCAGACGCTCACGGCGATCTGGTTCGGCATCCTCGTCCTGATCGTCGTCGAGGTCGGCCTCATCACGCCGCCCGTCGGCATGAACCTCTTCATCATCAACGCGATGGACCGCGAAACCCCCATGACCGCCACCTACAAGGCCGTCATGTGGTTCGTCACCTCCGACATCCTCCGCGTCGCCCTCCTCGTCGCGTTCCCATCCATCTCCATCTTCCTGCTGATGTGAGGGGGGATCAGCCGATCACGAGCCACCCGTCCCTGAGCGTGACCGGCACGGGGTCGAGCGCGCAGCCCTGCCCCAGCCCGTCGAGCCCCGCGCCGGTGCAGGCGTCGAAGCCCGCGTCATGGTTGGAGCAGCGCAGGGTTTCGCCGTCGGGCGACAGGATGTTCCCCGAGCGCCAGTCGAGCGGCAGGAACTGGTGCGGGCAGGCATTGACATAGGCGCGCAAACCTTCGGCCGAGGCCACGAGGATCACGGGGAACCCGTCGAGATCGAAGCTACGAACACCGCGCTCGGGCAGGTCGGAGGCGGCGCAGATCACCGCCCCCCGCCCCGGCGCGCCGGGGAAATCCTTCCACGCGTCGCGGTTCATCGCAATCCTCAGCCCGAGGCCTTGAGCACGCCGCGCTCGATCTGGTCGCGCTCGATCGACTCGAAGAGCGCCTTGAAATTCCCTTCGCCGAAGCCGTCGTCGCCCTTGCGCTGGATGAACTCGAAGAAGATCGGACCGATCACGGTCTTCGAGAAGATCTGCAACAGGATGCGCGTCCGGCCGCCATCCACGACCCCCTCGCCGTCGATCAGGATGCCGTGTTCCATCATCCGCTCGAGCGGCTCCTCGTGGCCTGCCACGCGCTTGTGGCTCATGGCGTAATAGGCCTTGGGCGGCGGCGGCATGAAGGCGATGCCATTCGCCGCGATCCGGTCGACCGAGGCGTAGATGTCATTCGTGGCAACCGCGATATGCTGGATCCCCTCGCCCTTGTATTCGCGCAGGTATTCCTCGATCTGGCTGGTCTCGTCCGCGCTTTCGTTGATCGGAATGCGGATCTTGCCGTCGGGGCTGGTCAGCGCGCGCGAGAACAGGCCGGTCTGCTGGCCCTTGATGTCGAAATACCGGATCTCGCGGAAATTGAACGCCTTGGCGTAGAAATCATACCAGGTGCTCATGTTGCCGCGCTGCACGTTGTGGGTCAGGTGGTCGAGGTAGAAGAAGCCCGCGCCCTCGGGCCTCGGGTCCACCTCGTCCAGCCAGTCGTAGTCTGCGGAATAGGGGCTGCCCTCTTCGCCATAGGTGTCGACGAAATACAGGAGCGAGCCGCCGATGCCGATGACGGCGGGCACGTCGAGCGTCTTGTCGTCTCCGGTGTATTCCTCGGCCCCGTAGTCGAGCGCGCAGCGCAGCGCGTGCTGCGCATCGACCACGCGCCAGGCCATCGCGGGGGCGCAGGGGCCGTGCGCCGCGACGAAACGGGCGGCGTGGGTGTTCGGGTCGCGGTTCAACACATAGGTGATGTCGCCCTGCCGGTAGAGCGAGATATCGCGGCGCTTGTGGCGCGCGACCTCGACATAGCCCATGGCGGTGAAGAGGCGCTCCAGCTCCTCGGGCTCAGGATGGGCGAATTCGACGAATTCGAACCCGTCGGTGCCCGCGATGTTCACGGCGTCGATCTGCGCCTTGGGCGCATCATGCGGAAAAGGTCCCATGACGGTCCTCCCTTGCTTCGCGCCGCGTGTACGTGCCCTTCACGCAGCGAAACATGGTCCCGGCCCGCGGGGATCGGTGGACAGCGCCACCGCTCGTCCCGCTTGTCTCATGGCCATGCCGCGCCTGTCAATATTCGTTGCAATTGCGACGACCCGTCAGGCCGAGTAGCGCGTCGCCCCGCGGCGGCGTTCGTCCACCGGATCGGCCAGGGCTACGGCGTGATGCGCGCGCTGGTCGCAGTTGTTGCGCGGGCAGATGCGGCAGTTGATGCCGATCTCGGTGACGGGCGCATCGGCGGTGGCCAGCGTCTCGGCATAGCCGATGGCGCCCATGTGCTCGGCGGCGCAGCCCATGGCGACGGCAAGGCGCACATCCTGCCGGTCGCGGGCGAAGGTCGGGCGGTCGACGGTGCGCGAGAAGACGAAAAAGCGGCTCTGGTCGGGCATCTCGACCTTTTGCGGCCAGATGCGCCCCGGCATGCGGAAGGAACTGTGGACATCGAGGCGCGGGCAGGCCCCGCCATGCTCGGCGAGGTGGAAATCGGTCGCGTTGAACCGCTTGGTGACGTTGCCCGCCTTGTCGATCCGGAGAAAGAAGAAGGGCACGCCCGGCGCGCCGCGCCGCTGAAGCGTGGTGGCGCGGTGGCAGGCCTGTTCGAAGCTGACGCCGAAGCGCGTGGCGAGATGGTCGAAATCATATTTCGAGGCCAGCGCCTCGGCGAGGAAGGGGCCGTAGGGCATTAGAACGGCGGCGGCGAAGTAATTGGCCAGTTCCACCCGGCAGCGCGCGCGCCCATGGGCGTCATCAAGGCCGGATTCGGTCAGAAGCCCGTCGATGGCGCCGCGCTGTTCGATCAGCCCCGCGACATGGACAAGCTGGAATACCCTGTTGGGATGGTCGAGAGCTTCTGATAGAAGAATGAGCCGCCGTCGCTCGTCGTATTCCCGGAGCGTGCCCGGCATTTCGGCCACGCGCATCAACTGCACCCTCACGCCAAGCCGGTCCATCAGCCGCTGTTTCAGGCCGGCATAGATGTCATCGGCGGCAGGCGGCGGGCCGTCCCAGAACGTCTCGGCCGCCTGTTCCAGCAGTTCGAAGTGATTCCGGTTCTTGCGAAAGAAGTTGTGGACCGTCGCCTCGGGCGAGGAAAACAACAGCCCCCCGCCCCCCTCGCCCGCCTCGGCGACGCTCATCAACTGGTCGGTCGTGGCAAGATAGGCGCGATGCAGGCGCAGAAAACAGGCGGCCAGATCGGGCGCATGGGTCAGCGCGGCACGGACCTGGGCCAGGTCGGGACGGCCGTCTTCGAACAGAGGATCGGCCAAAGCGGCGCGCAGATCGGCCAGTTGGGCGGTCTCGTCATCCTCGGCGATGTCGCGCCAGTCGACGCCGTAGACCTCGAAGAGTTTCAGCAGAACCGGAACGGAAACAGAGCGTTCGTTCTTTTCCAGAAGGTTCACGTAGGAGGTGCTGATGCCCAGCGCGCGGCCCATCTGGGCCTGCGTCTGGCCGTTGTCGGTGCGCAAGCGGCGCAGCCTTGGACCGATGAAGGTTTTCATACCTTTGTATACCGAAAATTTTACATTTTCACAAAAATCATATCATGTAAATTCTCGCATTCACAGCAGGACCCGCAAGGTTTTTGCGATGGCGCGTTTGACAGGCATGCTTGGCCCATCCCGCATTGGAGATGCCGCCATGACGCCCCGACACCCCCGCCCCATCCCCGCAGCCCCTGCCCCGCGGCGGCCCGTGTCCGCCGGGCTGCATGTCCTGCACGGCAGGACCGCGACCGCGTGGGAGGCCGTGATGGCCCGCACGCTTTCGCCCGGCGACCGCGTGCTGGTGGCGGGCGCGGGCCCGCTCGGCACGATCTGGGCCGGGGTGGCGGCACACATCGGCCTGTCGGTCGAGCGGCTGGACGATGCGCGCGAGGCCGCCCTTGCCCGCCATCTCGGCGCGGACCGGTTCGGCGCGATCAAGGCGGTTCTGCTGGTGACGGGTGAGGCGGACCCCGCAGCGGCCCGCCGCGCGCTCGACGCATGCTTTCACGACGCGCTGCTGCTGGTCGATGCGAGCACGACGCCCGCCAGCGCCGCGCCCGAGGCCGACATCGTCATCCGCGACCCCGAGGCCGGGCTTGTCCGCCTGGCGGGCCGCCCCGCCTGCGCCGCCGAATAACCCCCCGTGCCAGAGAGTTAGCCCCATGTCCCACACGCTCCACCCGCTTCGCCGCCAGCGCCTTCAGCGCTCGGAACTGGCCGTTCCGGCCTCGAACCCCACGATGATCGACAAGGCCGCCGAAAGCGCCGCCGATTACGTCTTCCTCGACCTCGAGGATGCTGTCGCCCCGCCCGAGAAGGAACAGGCCCGCCGCAACGCGGTGCAGGCGCTGAACGACATCGACTGGGCCGCCAAGGGCAAGACCGTGTCGGTGCGGATCAACGGGCTGGATACCCATTACATGTACCGCGACGTGGTCGACGTGATGGAACAGGCGGGCGACCGCGTCCACACGCTGCTGGTGCCCAAGGTGGGCGTGCCCGCCGACCTCTACATGGTCGAGGCGATGGTGAACCAGATCGAGCAGGGCACCGGCGTTGCGACCCGCGTGGGCCTAGAGGCGCTGATCGAAACCGCGCTCGGCATGGCCAATGTCGAGGCCATCGCGCAATTCGGCGGCCGTCTGGAAGCCTTGCATTTCGGCGTCGCCGATTACGCGGCCAGCATGCGCGCGCGGACCACGAATATCGGCGGTCTGAACCCCGACTACCCCGGCGACCAGTGGCATGCCTCGATCACGCGCATGGTGATCGCCTGCCGCGCCTACGGGTTGCGCGCGATCGACGGGCCCTTCGGCGATTTCAGCGACCCCGAGGGCTACAAGGCGGGCGCGCGACGCGCCGCGGCGCTCGGCTGCGAGGGCAAATGGGCGATCCACCCCAGCCAGGTCGCCATGGCCAACGAGGTCTTCAGCCCGCCCGAGGCCGAGGTCTCCAAGGCGCAGCGCATCATCGAGGAACTGCGCGCCGCCGAGGCGCAGGGCAAGGGCGCGGCCAGCCTCGACGGCAAGATGATCGACGCGGCCAGCGAGAAGATGGCCCGCAACGTGATCGACATGGCCAGTGCCATCGCCGCGAAACCCATCGCGGCCGAGTGACGGCCCACCAAAGGGAGGAAAACACATGGACATCCACGAGCATCAGGCCAAGGACATCCTCGCCCAGTTCGGCGTGCCGGTCCCCAAGGGCCACCTCGCCTACAGCCCCGAGCAGGCCGCCTATGCCTGCCGGCAACTGGGCGGCGGCATCTGCGTGGTCAAGGCGCAGATCCATTCCGGTGGCCGTGGTGAGGCGGGCGGCGTGCGGGTCTGCAAGACCGAGGACGAGGTCCGCGCCTACGCCGCCGGTCTTCTGGGCAAGACGCTGGTCACCCGCCAGACCGGGGCGGGCGGCAAGACCGTCCACCGCCTCTGGATCGAGGAGGCGACCGACATCGCGCAGGAGATCTACCTCGGCTTCGTGCTCGACCGGAAATCCGAGCGCATCATGATCGTGGCCTCCGGCCATGGCGGCATGGAGATCGAGGAACTGGCCGAGACCGACCCCGACAGCCTTGTCCGCATGGTCATCGACCCCGCCGCGGGGCTGGTCGACTACCAGGCGCGGGAACTGGCGTTCCGGCTCGGCCTTTCGGGCAAGCAGATCGCGCAATTCGTCACCACGCTGCGCGCCTGCTACCGCGCCTACCGCGACCTGGATGCCATGATGGTCGAGATCAACCCGCTGGCGATCACCGGCGCGGGCGACCTTGTCGCGCTGGATGCCAAGATGTCCTTCGACACCAACGCGCTCTACCGCCGCCCCCAGGTCGAGGCGCTGCGCGACCCCGGCCAGGAGGACCCGCGCGAGGCGATGGCCCATGACCATGGGCTCGCCTACGTGGGCCTCGACGGTGACATCGGTTGCATCATCAACGGTGCGGGCCTCGCCATGGCGACGATGGACATGATCAAGCTCGCCGGGGGCGAGCCCGCCAATTTCCTCGACATCGGCGGGGGGGCCTCGCCGGAACGCGTCGTCACGGCCTTCCGCACGGTTCTGGCCGACGCGAATGTCGGCGTGATCCTCGTCAACATCTTCGCGGGCATCAACCGCTGCGACTGGATCGCCCGCGGCGTGGTGCAGGCCTACGAGGAGGTGGGGCTGAGCCTGCCCGTCGTCGTCCGCCTGTCGGGCACGAATGTGGAGGAAGGCCGCGAGATCATCCGCAATTCCGGCCTGCCCCTCATCTCAGCCGACACGCTGGCCGAGGCGGCCAAGGCCGCCGTCCGCGCCCGCCCGCAGCCCATCGCCGCCGAATAAGGAGCCCTGACCATGGCCATTCTCATCACCGAAGACACCCGCGTCATCGTCCAGGGCATCTCGGGCCGCATCGGCCAGTTCCACACCCAGGAGATGATCGAGGCCGGCACCAATGTCGTGGGCGGCGTCACGCCGGGCAAGGGCGGCACCACCGTCCTGAACCGCCCCGTCTTCAACACCGTCCGCGAGGCGGTGGAAAAGACCGGGGCCGATGCCTCGCTTCTCTTCGTGCCGCCCGCCTTCGCCGCCGACGCGATGATGGAAGCCGCAGACGCGGGCATCAAGACCTGCGTCTGCGTCACCGACGGGCTGCCCGCTCAGGACATGATGAAGGTCAAACGCTTCCTCCGCCGTTACCCGCGCGAGAAGAAGATGCGCCTGATCGGGCCGAATTGCGCGGGCATCATCAGCCCCGGAAAGGGCTTCATGGGCATCATGCCGCCCCATATCTACACGCCGGGCCGCGTGGGCATCGTGGGCCGCTCGGGCACGCTGGGTTACGAGGCGGCCAGCCAGATGTCGGCGCTTGGCATCGGGGTGTCGTCGTCCATCGGGATCGGGGGCGATCCGATCAACGGCTCGAGCTTCCGCGACATCCTCGAGCTGTTCGAGAACGACCCCGAGACCGATGCGATCATCATGATCGGCGAGATCGGCGGCCCGCAGGAGGCCGAGGCGGCCGCTTACGTCCGCGATCACATGACCAAGCCGGTCGCGGCCTATGTCGCGGGCCTGTCGGCGCCCAAGGGCCGCAAGATGGGCCATGCGGGGGCGATCATCAGCGCCTTTGGCGAAAGCGCACAGGAAAAGGTCGAGATCTTGCAGGATGCAGGCATCATGGTCGCGCCCAACCCGTCTTCGATGGGCGAGACGGTCGCCCGCATGCTCGGCCTGAGGCAGGCGGCATGAGCCGGGTCGAGAGCTTTCCCATGGTCGCCATGCGCGAGGCCGAGGATTGGGTCGGCCGGACCGAAGAACGCTGGGGCTGCCTGACGCCGGAACTGGCGGGGATGCTGAACGCGGCCGTCTCGCACCCTGTCTCGCTCCGGCGCGACGTGCGGCGCGGCTGCCTGATGCCGCGGCTCTGGCATTGGGCGGCCTTCCCGGAGTTCGT
The DNA here is from genome assembly GCF_030163755.1 of Roseicyclus amphidinii. Taxonomy (GTDB): domain Bacteria; phylum Pseudomonadota; class Alphaproteobacteria; order Rhodobacterales; family Rhodobacteraceae; genus Roseicyclus; species Roseicyclus amphidinii. Next base: position 21,574 of record NZ_JASJOE010000043.1, on the reverse strand, counting down.
GCCGTTGAGCCAGCTGGCCGAGGACGGGCACCCGAAACTGGGCGATTTCCTGCCACCGCTCGCCTTCAAGCGGCGCATGTGGGCGGCGGGAAAGCTGAGTTTTTCCGGCAGCCTTCGCATCGGCGAGCGGCTCAGGCGCACCTCGACGATCAAGTCGGTGACGCCGAAATCGGGCGGCACGGGCGACATGGTCTTCGTCACCGTCACCCACCAGGTCGAGGGCGAGACCGGCAGCTTCGTCGAGGAGGAGCAAGATATCGTCTACCTCCACATCCCCGAAACCTTCACGCCGCCGAAACGCATCCCCGAGTTGGAAAGCCCCGATTTCGACGAGACCGTGCCGATCACCGAGGCGCGGCTTTTCCGTTTCTCGGCGGCCACTTACAACGCGCACCGCATCCATTACGACCTGTCCTACGCGCGCGAGGTCGAGAAATACCCCGCCCTCGTCACCCATGGCCCGATGCAGGCGATCATGCTGATGGAGGCCGCCAAGCGCCACGCGGGCGAGCCGCCCAGGCGCTTCCGCTTCCGCGGGGTGCATCCGATGTTCCACACCCACGACCTGCGCCTTCAGGGGCGGCTGGCCCCCGGCGGCAAGACGATGGAGCTGGGGACGGCGACGCCCGAGGGTTACCTCGGCATGCAGGCAAAGGCGGAGTGGGATTGATGGGCATTCTCAAGGGTATGCGCGTCGTCGAATCCTCCGCCTTCGTGGCGGTGCCGATGGCCGGGATGACGCTGGCGCAGATGGGCGCGGACGTGATCCGCTTCGACCTGCCGCAAGGCGGGCTCGACTACACCCGCTGGCCGGTCGCGCCGAACGGGGCGAGCCTGTTCTGGGCGGGAATGAACAAGGGCAAGCGGTCGGTCGCCATCGACGTGAAAACGCCCCGCGGCCGCGAGATCGCGCAGGAGATCATCTGCGCCCCCGGCGAAGACGCGGGGCTGTTCATTACCAACCTCGCCACGCCGGGCTGGACCGATCACGCGACACTTGCCGCGCGGCGCCCGGACCTCGTCTCGGTCACGCTCAGGGGCGACCGCCACGGGCGGCCCGCGGTCGATTACACCGTGAACCCCGCCGTGGGCTTTCCCATGGCGACGGGGCCGGAGGGGTCGACCGAGCCGGTGGCCCACGCGCTGCCCGCTTGGGATGCCATCGCGGGCGGCATGGTGGTCTCGGGCCTTCTGGCCGCCGAACGCCACCGGCTGCGCCATGGCACGGGGCAGGCCGTGGACCTGACGCTGAAAGACGTGGCCGCGGCGATGCTGGGGCATCTGGGCATCATCGGGGAGCACGCGACCACGGGCCAGACCCGCGGGCGCGCGGGCAACAGCCTTTACGGGGCCTATGGGCAGGATTTCCTCTGCGCCTGCGGCGCACGGGTCATGGTCATCGGCCTGACGGCGCGGCAGTGGAAGAACCTGCTGAAGGTCACCGGACTGTCCGAGCCGATGGCGGCCCTCGAGGCGGCACTGGGCGTCGACTTCGGCGACGAGGGCGCGCGCTGGATGGCGCGGGAGGCGATCACCGCCACCCTCGCCCCGTGGTTCGCCGCCCGCCGCGTGGCGGAGTTCGGCGAGCTGTTCGACCGCGCGGGCGTGACATGGTCGGTCTTCCGCACCTTCGCCGAGGCGATCGAGCAGGACCCCGACCTGTCGGCGGATAACCCGATCTTCGCCCCGGTCACGCAGCCCGGCATCGGCACCTACCTCACGCCCGGCACGCCCTTCAGTTTCGAGGGGATGGCGCGAGAGGTGGCAGCCCCCGCGCCGCTTCTGGGCCAGCACAGCGAGGAAATCCTCGCCGACGTGGCGCGGCTTCCCGAGACCGAGATTGCCGCTCTCTTCGATGCAGGCATCGTCAGCCAACCCCCGCGCGCGGCGTTGCGGATGGCCTCCTAAGTCACCCGCTGGCGGGCCAGGTATTCGGGCCGGTCCCAGAGGCGATCCTTGATCACCTCTTCCAGAACCTCGGCGGCGCGGGTCACGTCATCCGCGCCGACGTAAAGCGGGGTGAAGCCGAAGCGCATGATGTCGGGCGCGCGGAAATCGCCGATCACGTCGCGCGCGATCAGCGCCTGCATCGCGGCGTAGCCCTGTTCGAAGCGGAACGAGACCTGGCTGCCGCGCTGTGCCGCGTCGCGCGGGCTGGCGAGGGTCAGCTCGGGGCAGCGCGCCTCGACCTCGGCGATGAAGGTTTCGCACAAGGCAACCGAGGCCGCGCGCAGCTCGGCCATCTCGACACCCTCCCACGCCTCCATCGCCGCTTCCAGCGCGGTCATCTGCAACACCGGCGGCGTGCCCACGCGCATCCGCTCCACGCCCGGCGCGGGGCGATAGTCGAGGTCGAAGGCAAAGGGCGCCTCGTGCCCCAGCCAGCCCGCGAGCGCGGGTTGCACGGCATCGGCGATATCGGGGCGGATGTAGATGAAGGCCGGCGCGCCGGGACCGCCGTTGAGATACTTGTAGGTGCAACCGACGGCAAACTCGGCCTTGCACCCCGCAAGGTCCACCGGAACCGCGCCTGCACTATGGGCAAGGTCCCAGATCATCACCGCGCCCGCCGCATGGGCGCGGGCGGTGATGTCGGCCATGTCATGCATGCGGCCCGTGCGGTAATCGACCTGCGTGAGCATGACGGCGGCGACCTGGTCGGTGATCGCCTCGGTCACCTCCTCGGGGGCCACCACGCGCAATTCGTGGCCGTGGCCAAGGTGGCGGATCAGCCCTTCGGCCATGTAGAGATCGGTGGGGAAATTCCCGCTGTCCGAGATCACGACGCGCCGCTCGGACCGCATCTGCAGCGCGGCGGAGAGCGCCTGGTAGACCTTGATCGAGAGCGTGTCGCCCATCACGACCGACCCCGCGGGCGCGCCGATCAGCCGCCCCACAAGGTCACCCACGCGAGAGGGCTGCGCCATCCAGCCATCAAGGTTCCATCCCTTTATGAGGTTGCCGCCCCATTCCGCCGTCACGGCCTGCGCCACCCGCGCGGGCACGGATTTCGGCAACGGCCCCAAGGAATTGCCGTCGAGGTAGATCATCCCCTCGGGCAGGTCGAACAGGTGTTTGCGGTAGATGCTCATAGCTGCCCCCTCACCTGCCAGAGCTCGGGGAAGAGCTCCACCTCGAGCATCCGGCGCAGGTATTGCACGCCCGAGGTTCCCCCGGTGCCGCGCTTGAAGCCGATGACGCGCTCCACGGTGGTCACGTGGTTGAAGCGCCAGCGGCGGAAGTAATCCTCCAGATCGACCAGCTTCTCGGCCAGCTCGTAGAGCGCCCAATGCGCCTGCGGGTCGCGATAGACCTCGGCCCAGCCGTCGCGGATCGCGTCCTCGGCGGCGTGTGGCGCGTCCATGCGGTAGGCCTGCGCGTAATCGGTGCCCAGCGCCTCGCCCAGCCGGTCGAGCGCGACGTGGTAAAGCGACTTGCGCGACAGCTCCGCCGTCAGCGCGGCATGCAGCGCGGGGCGATGTTCGTGGACCTTCAGCATCGCCATGTTGCGATTGCCCAGCATATATTCGATCAGCCGGTACTGATGCGACTGGAACCCCGAGGACCGGCCGAGCGCATCGCGGAACCGCGTGTAATCCGAGGGCGTCATCGTGCGCAGTACGTCCCACGCGCCGTTCAGCTGCTCGAAGATGCGCGCAACGCGGGTCAGCATCTTGAAGGCGGGGCGGATATCTCCCCCAGCCAACCCCGCGCGCGCCGCCGTCAGCTCGTGGATCGCCAGCCGCATCCACAGCTCGCTGGTCTGGTGCTGGATGATGAAAAGCATCTCGTCATGGGCATCCGAGAGCATCTTCTGCCCGTCGAGCAACCCGTCGAGCGACAGGTAGTCGCCATAGCTCATGTCGCGGGCGAAACTCATCTGCGCGCCCTCGCGCGCGGGGTCGTAGGCGTCGGTCATGGGGGTTCCGTTGCAGATGCGACAAGCGTCACCCTGCCCCGCCGCCCGGACGGGCGCAACCCCGCCTCAGGCCCCCGCGGCCACTCCGACGCGGCGGCGGTGCGGGCCGATGAGGCAGGCCACCCCGAGGATCACGCCCGAGACGGTGGCGATCATCCCCGCCGCGCTGACGGCATTGGCGTAGCCCAGCCAGAGCGGGCCATAGCCCGCCAGCACGTAGCCCAAGACGGCGGAAAGCGTGGCGAAACCCACCGACAGCCAGACCTGCCGGGCCAGCGAATTGGTCATCAGCCGCGCCGCGGCGGGCGGGCAGATGAACATGGCGATGACGATGATCGACCCCACCGCGTCGAAGGCCGCCACCGCGGCCACCGCGGCGGTGATGACCAGCCCAAGCCCGATGGCCGAAACCGGCAGACCGATGGCGCGGGCAAAGCCCTCGTCGAAGGTCGAGAGCTTCAGGGGCCGCCAGAAGATCACCGTCAGCGCTGCGATCAGCGCCGCCGCCACCGCCATGCGCGGCAGTTCGGGCGGCAGATGCGCGAGCGCCACGGGGTCGGCCAAGCTGGCCCAGCCCTCACCCGCGCGCAGCCAGATCAGCGTCTCGAGGTTGCCCATCAGCGCATGTTCCACGTCGAGGTGGACGCGGGAGGTGTCGGATTGCTCCAGAAGCAACACGCCGCCCGCGAAAAGCGCGGTGAAGACCACGCCCATCGCGGCCCCCGGCTCGATCCGGCCCACCCGGCGGATCGCCTCGATCAGCACCACGGCGAGAAGCGCCGCCGCCCCCGCGCCCAGAAGCATGGGCAGCGCCGCGACCGTTCCGGTCAACAAGAAGGCCACCACGATGCCCGGCAGCACGACATGGGAAATCGCATCCCCGATCAGCGCCTGCCGGCGCAGGATCAGGAAATTGCCCGGCAGCGCGCAGGCGATGGCGGCCAGCGTGCCGATCAGGATCGGCGTGAGCGAGAACTGCACGAACTCCGCCCCCATGCCCTTAGCCCCCCACCGGCTGCGGCGGGCCGAGGCGCGCGTCGAAATCGGCGATCTCGTCGGGGGCGAAGACCTCTTCGATGGGGGTCAGCCCGTCGTAGCGGCCCGTCAGGCTGGTGTCCTGATGCACCTCGCGCGCGATGTCCCAGCGGCGTTCGTCCCGCGCGATCTTGGCCGCCTGTGCCCGGCCCTTGTCCGTGGCGACCCCGTCGGCGCGGATCAGCCCCTCGCGCCGCAGGATGCGCAGCGTCACGGGGTCGTGGATCGGCTCGGCCCGCGTCAGCGCCAGCAGCCCCTGCCGCCGATGCACCCGCGCCTGGAAGCGGCGGCGCGCGAGGATCGCGGCCAGCACGCCCCGGCGCGGCGCGCAGAGGAGCGAAAGCGCGAAGAGCCCCGCCGCGATCAGCACGATGATCGGCCCGGTCGGCATGTCCGGGGCCGAGGCCGAGAGCGCCGCGCCGACATAGCCCGCGGCGGCCCCCAGAAGCCCGGCGGTCCACAGCACCCGCTCGACCCGGTCGGTCCAGAACCGCGCGGTGACGGCGGGGATGATCAAGAGCGCCACGATCAGGATCAGCCCCACCAGCTTCAGCCCGATGACCGTCACGGCCATGACGAGCGCCATCATGGCGAGGTCGACCCTGCGCGTGTCGATGCCGATCGCCGCGGCGTAACCGGGGTCGAAGGCCACCAACGTCATCGGGCGGCGAAGCGCCCAGATCACCGCCACGACCGCCGCACCGCCGCCCGCGATGATCAGCGCATCCTGCAGCAGCATCCCCGCGGTGGAGCCGAGCAGGAAATCCTCGAGCCCTGCTTGGCGGCCCCGGTCAAGCGACTGGATCACGGTCAGAAGGACGACGCCCAGCCCGAAAAACACCGACAGCACCGCGCCGATGGCCGCATCCTCGGAAAGACGCGTGGCGCGCGCGATCCATTCCACCAGCCACAGCCCCGCGAAGGCCGAGAGCGCCGAGCCAAGCAGCAGCCCCGCAAGGCTGCGCCCCTCGCCGCCCAGCGACACCATCACGATGAAGGCAAGGCCCACGCCCGGCAGGGTGGCATGGGCCACCGCGTCCGAGACGAGCGCGCGCTTGCGCAGGAAAAGGAAGGTGCCCGCCGTCCCCGCGGCAAAGCCCAGAAGGGCTGCGCCGATGGCGACAAGCGCCGCGTTGTAGCCCGCCTGCAAAAGCAGCGCGTCGAGGAAACCCGCCATGCGCCTAGCCCGTGGTCAGGGCAAGCTCGGCCAGTTGCGTGGCCGCAAGCCGACCGCCATAGGTCTGGGCCAGCGCCTCGGGCGTGAAGGCGCGGGCGACCGGCCCCTCGCCCATGGCGCGGACGTTCACGAGGAAGACATGGTCAAAATACGCGGCGACCGTCGACAGGTCGTGATGCACCGCGATCACCGACTTGCCCTGCTCCTTGAGCGATTTCAGAACCTCGATGATGGCCTTTTCCGTGGCCGCATCGACCCCGGCGAAGGGCTCGTCGAGAAGATACAGGTCCGCCTCCTGCGCGAGCGCACGGGCAAGGAACACCCGCTGTTGCTGCCCGCCTGACAGCTGGCCGATCTGGCGCTCGGCGAAGCCCTCCATCCCCACGCGGGCCAGCGCGTCCAGCGCCGTGGCGCGTTCGGCCTTCGACACCCGCCGGAGCAGGCCCAGCTTGCGATACCGTCCCATCAGGACGACGTCGATCACCGTGGTCGGGAAATCCCAGTCGATGCTGGCGCGCTGCGGCACGTAGGCGATGCGGTCGCGGGAGGCGGCAAGGGGCGCGCCGAAGATGCGCACCTCGCCCGAGACGGCGGGGATCAGGCCGAGGGCCGCCTTGAGGAAGGTCGATTTCCCCGCCCCGTTCGGCCCCACGATGGCCGACATGGCCCCCGCCGGGAAGGTGGCGTCGACCGAGAAGAGCGCCGGTTTCTCGCCGTAGCTGACGGTCAGCCCGCGCACGGCAAGCGGGCTGGAAGGGTCCAGCCCGGCCGGGGTGGCGGTGCCGCCCGAGGCGGCGAGGGTCAGCGTCTCTGCGGTCATCGCATCCTTCAGTTCATGGCCAGTTCGTCGATCCGCCCGCCCTGCGGCGCCTGCCCGCCCAGCGCGCGGGAGATGACGGTCACGTTGTGGTCGATCATGCCGAGGTAGGTGCCCTCGTAGCTGCCGGGCGCGCCCATCGCGTCGGAGAAGAGCTCACCCCCGATGACGACCTCGTGGCCCTGCGCCGCCGCGCCCTCGATCAGCGCTCGGATGTTGCGGTCGGAGACCGAGCTTTCGACAAAGACCGCGCGGATGTCGCGGGCGACGAGCATGTCGACCAGTTCCGCGATGCGCTGCAGCCCGGCCTCGCTTTCGGTGGAAATCCCCTGGATGCCCACCACCTCGAAGCCGTAGGCGGCCCCGAAATAGTTGAAGGCGTCATGGGCGGTGACCAGCACGCGGCTTTCCGCCGGGACCGAGGCCAGCACGGTCTGGGAATAGACCGCCAGCTCGGCCAGCTCGTCGAGATGCGCCGCGGCATTGGCGGTGAAGACCTCCGCCCCCTCGGGCTGGGCGGCGATCATCGCGTCGCGGGTGGCCAGCACCACGCGCGACCAGAGGTTGGGGTTCATCCAGACATGGGGGTCGAACCGGCCCTCGTAATCCTCGGACCCGATCAGCTGGGTCGGCGGGATCGTCTCGGCCACGGCGACGACGGGTTTCGTCTCGGCCAGTTCGAGCAGGAATTCCTCGAGCTGCGCCTCGAGGTAAAGGCCGTTCCACAGGACGAGATCGGCCTGCGCGGTGGCGACGATGTCGGTCCGCGTCTGGCGATAGGCGTGGGGGTCGACGCCCGGCCCCATCAGGGCGGTGACATCCACCAGATCGCCGCCGACCTGCCGGGCGGCGTCGGCGATCATGCCGGTGGTGGCGACGACGGAAAGGCGGTCCTGTGCAGCCGCGGGCAGCGCCAGCGCGGCGGCGGTGGTCATGGCAAGCAGTAGACGTCGGGTCAGCATTCGTGAACCTCGGTTGAGCGGCGCGCGAACGGGCGCGCCATCCGTGCCGTCGAGGTCATATATTGCGACGCAGTCGCAAGAAGTCAATGCAGTTGCGACTTAGTCGCAAGAAAAGCGGTCACCGCGCGATGGCCCATCCCGTGCTCGGGGCAAGCCGACCGCCCTCCGGGCAGGGTCACATCAGTGACCGGGCATGGTCCTCGAGCTGCGTCGCCACGATGCCCCACCCCTCGAAAAACCCCATCTCTTCATGGCGCTGGCAGGCCTCGGGCGAGCGGTGCCGCGCCGTCGCGGTATAGGTCGTGCCGCCCTGCACGTCGTCGGCGAACTCGAGGATGGCGGTCATGAACGGGTCCGCGGCGGGCTTCCACCCTTCGCTGTAGGTGTCGGTGAAGACGAGGCGCGCGCCCTCGATGACTTCGAGAAACACGCCCTTGCTGTCGATCAAGGTGCCGTCGACATTCATCACCGTGTCGAACCGGCCGCCCACGCGCAGGTCGATCTCGCAGGACTCGACGCGATGAGGCTTGGGCACGAAGAACTGCCGGATGTGCTCCGGCGTCGTCCAGCAGGCCCAAAGCAGGGCCCGCGGCGCGTTGATCCGGCGGGTGAAGGTCAGGTCGGTTCTGGGGTCGAGGGTCATTCGTTTCGGTCCCGGACGAGGGTTTCGACAGCTGCGTCAAGGCGGCCCGGCCGTCCGGTCCGGATCGCGCCCATGTCGGCCAGCCAGTGCCTGACTGGTGTAAGGGCATCGGGCGAAAGCGCGCGGATCGGGACGGGACGGGACGGGGCGTGGTCGCCCCGAGCGACCGGGGGCGGCACCCTAGACCGCCGCCATCACCCCCCTGAGCTCCGCCAGGCCCCGCATCCGCCCGATCAGCGGGTAGCCCGGCATCATCGGGCGTTGCAGGTCCGACAAAAGCGCATGGCCGTGGTCCGGCCGCATGGGGATGGTCGCATCCGCCCTGCCCTCCGCAACCCGCCGCCGTTCCTCGACCACCAGCGCGCGGATCGTGGCGACCATGTCGGTGTCGCCCGCCAGATGCGCGCTTTCGGTGAAGCTGCACCTGCCGCCGCGCATCGGCCCCCGCGCGGTGTTGCGCAAGTGGACGAAATGGATATGCGGCCCCAGCCGCTCGACAAAGTGCACCGGGTCGAAATCGGGCGCGACGCCGAGCGAGCCGGTGCAGAGCGTGATGCCGTTGGCGGGGCTGGGAACTGCCTCGACCAGCCGCGCGTAATCCTCTTCGGTCGAGACGATGCGCGGCAGGCCCAGGAGCGGAAAGGGCGGATCGTCGGGATGGCAGCAGAGCCGCAACCCGAGGCGCTCGGCGGTCGGCACGACCTCGGCCAGGAACGTGTCGAGATGGGCGCGCAGCCGGTCCGCGTCGATCCCGTCATAGGCGGCCAGCGCCGCGCGGACATCCTCGATGTCCCAATGCTCCGCCGCGCCGGGCAGGCCCGCCACGATGTTGCGCGCGAGCCTCAGACGCTCGGCCTCGGACCTTGCGGCATGGCGGCGCGCGGCCTCCTCCATCAGCTCCTCGGGGTAATCGGCCGCGGCCCCCGCGCGGGCCAGCGTAAACAGGTCGAAGCCCACGAAATCGGCCAGTTCGAAATGCATCGCCGTGCCGCCGCCCGGCACCGGGTGCGTGAGGTCCGTCCGTGTCCAGTCGAGGACCGGCATGAAGTTGTAGCAGATCACCTGCACCCCGGCGTCGGCGAGGTGCGCAAGGCTTTCGCGGTAGGCGTCGAGATGCGCGCGCCAATCGCCGGTCTGCGTCTTGATCGCCTCCGACACCGGCAGGCTTTCGACCACGTCCCACGTCAGGCCGGTGGGCGCGCCTTCTCCGCCCTCGATCTCGGCCTTGCGGCGGGCGATCTCGTCTGGCGTCCAGACTGCGCCGGTCGCCACATGGTGCAGCGCCGAGACGATGCCCTGCGCTCCCGTCTGCACGATCTCGGAGATCGCGATTTCATCCGCCGGCCCGAACCAGCGCCATGTTTCCCGCATGTCAGTCGTCCCTGAGCGACAGGCCCGTGTCGCTGTCGAACAGGTGGATCTCGCCCTCGGGCGCGCCGACATGGATCGTCTCGCCGATGCCGATACGCGTCTGGCCGGGCGAATGCACGGTGATGGGCGCACCGGCCGAGGTCTGGCCGTAGACGTAGCTTTCGCCGCCCAGCTGCTCGACCGAGCGGACCTGCACCGCGATCGCCCCCTCGCCCACCGTCATGTGGTTGGGCCGGATACCCAGCGTCACCTTCTCGCCCGCGCGCTGCGCGAAGCCGCGTTCGGGCAAGCGCAGGGTTTCACCCGTGTCGAGATGCAGAAGCGTCCGGTCGCCCTGATCCACCCGGCCCGTGATGAAGTTCATCTTCGGGCTGCCGATGAACCCTGCGACGAAGAGGTTCGCGGGCCGGTTGTAGAGGTCGAGCGGCGCGCCGAACTGTTCCAGCTTGCCAAGCCGCAGGACCGCGATCTTGTCGGCCATGGTCATCGCCTCGACCTGGTCGTGGGTGACGTAGATCATCGTGTTGCCAAGCCGGCGGTGCAGCGCCGCGATCTCGCCCCGCATGTCGACGCGCAGCTCGGCGTCGAGGTTCGACAAGGGCTCGTCGAACAAGAACACCCGCGGCTCGCGCACCACGGCGCGCCCGATGGCGACGCGCTGGCGCTGGCCGCCCGACAGGTCCTTGGGCCGCCGGTCGAGCAGGGCGTCGATCTGGAGCATGCGGGCCACCTCGCCCACCTTGCGCGTGATCTCGGCCCGCGGCGTGTTGATGTTCTCCAGCCCGAAACTGAGGTTCTGGCGCACCGTCATGTGCGGGTAAAGCGCGTAGGACTGGAACACCATCGCAAGGCCGCGGTCCGCGGCGGGGATGCGGTTGACCACCTCGCCCCCGATGGCGATCTCGCCGCCCGAGATATCCTCGAGCCCCGAGATCATCCGCAGGAGCGTGGATTTCCCGCAGCCCGAGGGGCCGACGAAGACGCAGAAATCCCCCTCGGGGATCGACAGGTCGATGCCCTTGATCACCTCGGCCCCGCCATAGGCCTTTTTCACCTGTCTGAGCTCGATGGATGCCATCATTTCCCCCCGGTAGAGGCGATGCCCGTGGCGATGTATTTCTGCAGGAACATGAAAACCATCGCGATGGGCAGAAGGGTGAGAACGGTCATCGCCAACAGGCTCGACCAATCGGTCTGCAACTCGCCCTGGAAGGAATTGAGCGCAAGCTGCAGGGTGAAGTTCTCGGACCGGGTCAGCACGATCAGCGGCCAGAGGAAATCGTTCCAGCGCCACATGATCGCAAGGATCGCCAGCACCGCGATGGCGGGGGCCGAGAGCGGCAGGATGATCCGCCAGTAGATCTTCCACTCGCTCGCCTTGTCCATGCGGGCGGCGTCCAGGATCTCGTCGGGGATCGTCAGCATGTATTGGCGGAGCAGGAAGACCCCCGTGGGCGTGGCGGCACCCGGGATGATCACCCCCCAGAGCGAGTTGAACATCCCCAGCTCCGTCACGATCAGGAAGAGCGGCACCAGAACCACCGTCTGCGGGATCATCAGCGTGCCGATCACCAGCAGCAGCACGACCGTGCGCCCCCGGAACTGGTATTTCGACAGCGCGAAGGCCGCCATGGAGTTGGTCAGCAGCATGATCAGCGTCGCCATGACGGTGATGAAGGTCGAATTCCAGAAGTAGAGCAGGAAGTTGAAGCGCCCGAACAGCTCGGTGTAGTTTTCCGTGGCCAGCGTGAAGCGTTCGACCGGCACCCGGTCCTCGATGCCGACGCGCAGCCGCTCGCCGGGGTTGGCCGGGTCGATCATCTGCGCCTGCAGACCCACACGGCGCAGTTGGGCCAGGATCATCCCCTCGTACTCGCCCCCCGTCATCTCGAAGAGCGGCAGGGGGTCGTCGTAGCCCTCCACCATGATGGTCTGCTGTTGGTAGGGCAGGAAGGTGGGCGGGTAGCGCTGCAGGTCGGCCTCGGTCTTGAAGCTCGACATGACGAGCCAGATGACCGGGAAGAACATCAGGAAGACGCCCGTGCAGAGATAGGCGTAGCTGGCCCAGTCGGTCCAGTGCAGCTTTGCGCCGCCGCGGGTGGCGGTGAGGAACCCCAACAGGCGCGTCATGCCCTGCCCTCGGTCAGGGGCGGCGGAAAACTCGAGTTTTCCGGACAGGAAAACTGCAGTTTTCCTGCACGTTTTGCGTCAGCAAAACGCCCCCATCCCCCGTGGTTCGTCCGCTCACCCATCGACGTTCCTCCGGTTCACCCAGAGCTGCACCAGCGTCAGCACCACCAGCACGCCCGCCACCATCAGCGAGGCCGCCGCCGCGAGGCCGAAGAGCCGCGGCGCACCCGCGAAACCCTCCTCGTAGATATACTGGATGATGAAGGTCGTGGCCGTCCCCGGCCCGCCCCCGGTGAAGGCATAGACCTCGTCGAAGGTCTGCACCCCCTTGATCAGCGCCAGCACCAGCACCACCAGCATGGTGGGCGCCAGCAGCGGCAGGGTGATCTTGCGGAAGACCCGCCAGGGGCTCGCGCGGTCCATCGTCGCCGCCTCGTAGACGTCGCGCGGGATCGCCTGCAGCCCAGCCAGCAGGATCAGCGTGTAGAACCCCATATGCGCCCAGACCGACAGGAAGACCGACCAGGCAAAGGCCCACTCGGCATCCACCAGCCAATTGTAGCCACCGATCCCGGTCCAATCGAGAAAGGCGTTCAGCACCCCCTCGCGCTGCAGGATCCACTTCCAGATCAGCGCCACGACAACGGGCGAGAGCAGCACGGGGAAGAAGAAGACCGAACGGAAAAAGCCGCGCGCGCGGATGTCGCGGTTCAGAACGATCGCGGTCAGGAGCGAGAAGCCCACCATGATCCCGACCTGGAGCGTCACGAACCAGGCCGTGTTCCAGACCGCGCGCCAGAACTTGTCCTCGCGGCAGGTGTTGGGGTCGAGATAGCTGCCGCACTCGGTCAGCAGCGCGAAGTTGCGCGCGCCCACATAGGGGCGGTCGGCCAGCAGCACGTTGTCCCCGCCGGTGCCCGCGTAGACCACGTTCAGCACGACGGGCAGAAAGGCGAAGAGCCCGAAGAGCACCAGGTTCGGCAGAAGGAAGACCCAGGCCAACAGGTTGATCCCGAGCAGCCGTTGCAGGCCCAGCATCGGGATTTCCACGAGCCGCATCACCGGCGCGATCAGGCGCAGGGCCAGCCCGTCGCCCCGCGCCTTCAGCGCACGGGGGCTGACCGCGCCCGCGCTTTTGGTCAGCGCGACGGCGGCGGCGGTATCTCCGGTGGGGGTCGGGGCGGGCGCGGCTGCGCCCTGCCCCGTCGTCTCGGCCAAGGTTACTGGCTTTCGGCCATGGCCGTGGCCAGGTCATCAGCCATCCGCGCCACCGCGTCCTCGACCGACAGCTCGCCCACGATGGCCTGGCTCACGCGCTCGACCGTGATGCCGAACATCGCCCGGTTGCCGGGGTAGCCCTGGTACCAGAAGGCCGCGGGTGCGACATCCGGCAGGTCGGCGGCAAAGGCGCTGAGGGCGGCCTGGGCCGCGGGGGTCACATCCTCGAAGGCGACCCCGGCCGAGGCCACGCCGAGGTGCGCAGGCAGGTTGCGCGTGCGCGCCGCGACCTCGGCATAGACGTCTTCCTGCGCAAGGAAGTCGATCACGGCGGCCACGATCTCGGGATGCTCCGTCTGCTCGAAGCCGACGATCCCAGCACCGCCCGGCATGCCCGAACACGCGCCCGCCGGACCGCAGGGGCTGCCCACGACCTGCCAGTCGAAGAAGTCGCCAACCTGGTCGTTCATGCGGCTGACCTGCCAGGAGCCGGAGTAGTAGAACACCAGCTCGCCATTGATGAATTCCTGCGCCGCGTCCTGGTAGGTCGCCCCGCCCTGCCCGGCCCAGACATCGCGGGCGATGGTGCCGTCATTGTGCCAGTCCACGAACTGCTGCACGAAGGCCGTGAAGCCCTCGTCCGAGAGCGTCGGGCCGTCCGGCCCGTTCAGCGCCGCGCCATAGGACACGGCCGGCCCCGCGACGCGGTGGCCCGAGCGGTCGATCGCCATCGGGAAGGGGGTATCGGTCGCCTCGGCCACGGCGCGGCTGGCGGCGGCCCAGTCTTCCCAGGTGGCCTCCGGCCCCGGCAGCGCGACACCGGCCTGCTCGAAGAGCGTGGCGTTCACGAAGGCGCCGGTGATCGTCAGCTGGCTGTGCATGCCGTAATAGCCCTGCCGGTCGCCGACGCGGTACCAGTCCAGCGTGCCGCCGAAGCTCGCATCCCAATAGCCGGTGTCCACGTAGGGCGCGAGGTCGAGGTAATATTCGTTCAGACCGCCGAGGTCGGTGACCTTGGCGATATCGGGGCCGGTTCCGGCCGCCAGCTGCACCGGCAGGTTCTCGAGGATCGCCTGGTAGGGCACTACGTCGACGATCACGTCCACGCCGGGGTTCGCGGCCTCGAAGCGGGTCAGCACGTCGTCGTAGACCTCGCATTCATTGCCGTCCGAATAGCACATGAAGCGGATTTCCTGCGCCATCGCCGGGGCCGCGAGGCCGAGCGCAAGCGCAGTTGTTCCGAGCAGTTTCAGATGAGTCATGATTTCCTCCCTTTGGTGAGGGCCTGCGCCCCCGGTCGATCTGAACAGGTCAGGTCAGCCCTGCCCCCGCCGCCGTCGCGCGATCTTTTCAGGTGACATGGCCTTGGTCAAAGTCTGAGCCGAATGTGAGCGGTAACGCAACCGTTTTGCCGTCGCTTTCCGCGCGGGAAACAGGCCCCGCCGCCCGCGGGGCCAGGGGGTCATTCTGCCGGTTCGACGACCGGCTGCAGGTCCCTCAGGCGCAGGCCCTTGGGATCGAAGGGCGGCTCGGCGAGCCTGCGGGCCGTGTGCGGCCGACCGAGGATCGCCACATGCACCGTCTCGCCCGGCGCGACGCGGCCCGCCTTGAGATAGGCCAGCGCAAGCGAGCGGCCGACCGTGTGCCCGTAGCCGCCGGAACTGACCTGTCCGATGGGCGTGCCGTCGGGCAGGAAGATCGGCTCGGAGCCGCTGGCATCCGCGGTGGTGGCGTCGATCTCGAGCAAGACCATCTCTTCACGCGGTGCATTCGCCTCGATGCGCAACCATGCATCCTTGTTGAGAAAATCCTTGTCGCGCCGGATCAACCCCTCCAGCCCCGACTCCTGCGGCCAGTATTCCGGGCTGTAGTCGCGGCCCCAGCTGCCATAGCCCTTTTCCAAGCGCAGCGACATCAACGCCCGGCTGCCCACGGGGCCAGCACCGACGGCGCGCCCGGCGTCCAGCAGCGCCTCGTAAAGCGCGACCTGGTCGCCTTCGGCGCAATGCAGCTCCCACCCCAGGTCGCCGGTGAAGCTGACGCGGATCGCCACCACCTCGACGCCCGCAACGGTGATGCGGGCCGAACGGAAGAAGGGGAAAGCCGCGTTCGAAAGGTCGGCGTTCGTCAGCCGTTGCAGAAGGTTGCGCGCCTCCGGCCCCGCGACGTTGAAGCCGCAGGTGGCCTCGGTCAGGCTTTCGAACGTGGTTCCCTCGGGCAAGGGCACGGCGCGGAAGAAGCGTTGGTGGAACCGCTCGGCGGCCCCGCCGCCCAGCACCCAGAATTCCTCCGGCCCAAGCCGCGTGACGGTGAAATCCCCCGCCACGCCGCCGCGCTTGCCGATCAGCGGCGTGAGGCAGGAGCGCCCCACCTCGCGCGGCATCCGGTTGGCGAACAGCGCGTTCAGCCAATCCTCCGCGCCCGGCCCGGCGACGCGATACTTGGCGAAGTTCGAGATGTCGATGATCCCCGCCCGGTCGCGCAGCATGCGGCATTCACGGCCCACGACATCCCACCAGGGCTGACGCGCGAACCCGGCGCTGTCTTCGATGGTTTCATCAAAGAAAAGAGGGTGTTCCCAGCCGTAGTTCAACCCGAACTTCGCCCCCATCCCCGCCTGCATCGCATGGACGGGGCGCAGCCGCACGGGCCGCCCGGCCTCGCGTTCCTCGCCGGGGAAATGGATCTTGAAGCGATGCGCATACTGGTCCGCCACGCGGGCCTTGGTGAAGGCCTTGCCGGCCCAGGCCCCGTAGCGCGCGACATCCCAGGCGAAGAGGTCAAGCGTCGGCTCGCCCTCGACCATCCACTCGGCGGCAAGCCGCCCCACGCCCCCCGATTGCGAGAAGCCGGGGATCATCCCGCAGGCGCAGAAATAGCCCGAAAGCTCGGGCACCGGGCCGAACAAGACGGCGGCATCGGGCGACCAGATCATCGGGCCGTTGATCACCCGCTTGATCCCCGCCGTCCCCACGACCGGCACCCGGTCGATGGCGCGCATCATGTTCTCTTCGATCCGCTCGAGGTCATCTGCGAACAACTCGTGCCCGAAGCCTAGGGGCGTGCCCTCCTCGGCCCAGAAGCGCACGTCTTTTTCATAGGCACCGACGAGCAGGCCCTTGCCCTCCTGCCGCAGGTAATACTCGCCGTCGCGGTCGGCGACCGAGGGCAGGCGGCGCTCCATCGCGGCGATCTCGGGGATCGTTTCGGTCACGAAATACTGGTGCTCGGTCGGCTGCAGCGGCAGGGTCAGGCCCGCCATCGCCCCCACCTCCCGCGCCCAAAGGCCCGCGGCATTGACCACCCAGGGCGTGCGGATCTCGCCCTTTTCCGTGCGCACGGTCCATGTGCCGTCGGGCTGCTGTTCGGTCGCCGTC
Organism: Roseicyclus amphidinii; assembly: GCF_030163755.1. Lineage (GTDB taxonomy): Bacteria > Pseudomonadota > Alphaproteobacteria > Rhodobacterales > Rhodobacteraceae > Roseicyclus > Roseicyclus amphidinii. Next base: position 4,925 of record NZ_JASJOE010000043.1, on the reverse strand, counting down.
ACCGGCGTGAAGCGGTAGATCTCGGCCCCGCGCTGCCGCGCGCCGACGGCATAGGCGTTGGTCACGCCCGAGGGGTCGACGTTGCCGCCGTCGGGCTCGAACATGATGCAGCGCACGCCGGTGTAATCGACCAGCGGGTGCAGGCGCTCGGCCTCGTCGCGGCTGACCTCGTGGAAGTTCATCCCGTAGCGCCGCGCCTTGGCCTCCTGCAGGCGCAGCTGCGCCTCGCGGTCCTCGGTCTGGGCAAGGTAGAGGCTGCCGGGCTGGAACACGCCGCAGGATTGGCCGGTTTCGGCCTCCAGCTCCTTGTAGAGCTGCATGGTGTAATGCTGCAGGCGGCTGATGTTGGTGCTGTCGTGCAGCCCGTGGATATTGGCCGCGGCATGCCATGTGCTGCCGCTGGTCAGCTCGTCGCGTTCCAGCAGAACGGCATCGGTCCAGCCCGCCTTGGCGAGATGGTAGAGGATCGAGCAGCCGATCACGCCGCCTCCGATCACGACGGCTGAGGCATGGGTGCGCATTGGGGCGTCCTTCCGGGTCTGGTCAGGGCCAGACTGCGCGGTGCCCCTGTCCGTCTCTGGCTCATGCCCGACCTGCCAAGGTCAGAACGCGCCCTTGGCGGCGCGAATTGACACCGCCCCGCCCCGGTCGTAGGGTGCCGCGGAACACACAGACGAAGGAGAGGGACATGGCCGCGAAAATCGCATTGGTGACGGGGGGCGCGCAGGGCATCGGGCTGGCCTGCGGGCGGGCGCTGGCCGCCGATGGCTACCGCGTGATGCTTGCCGATATCCGCGACAGCGTGATGGAGGCCGCCGAGGGGATCGGCGGGCGCGGCTTTGTCTGCGACGTGGCCGACACGGTCGCGTTGATGGCGCTCTTCGACACCATCGAGGCCGAGGAAGGGCCGGTTGCGGCACTGGTGAACAACGCAGGCATAGCCAAGCCCGGCGATTTCCTGAGCTACAGCCTCGAGGATTTCGACGCCGTCATCGGCTTGAACCTGCGCGCCGTCTTCGCGGCGACCCAGCGCGCGGCCAACGGAATGGTCACGGCGGGCGTCAAAGGCGCGATCGTGAACATGTCCTCGATCAACGCGGTGGTGGCGATCCCCGCGATCCCGGCCTATTGCGCCTCCAAGGGCGGCGTGCAGCAGATCACCAAGGCGGCCTCGCTGGCGCTGGCCGACAAGGGCATCCGCGTGAACGCGGTCGGCCCCGGCTCCATCGACACCGAGATGATGGCGGGCGTGAACGCCTCGCCCGAGGCCTATGCCCGCGTCATGTCGCGCACGCCGATGGGGCGCGTGGGCACGGCGGACGAGATCGGCAATGTCGTGGCCTTCCTCTGCTCGGACAAGGCCAGCTACGTCACGGGCGAGACGATCTACGTGGACGGTGGCCGGCTCGGCCTGAACTACACCGTCTGAGCCTGCCCGCGCGACATCAGCGCCATGACCCGCACCGTGGTCATGGCGCCGATCCACATGGCGAAGACGGCAAGGAAGGCCGTGGTCGAAAACACCGCCCCGCCCGAGACGCCCGCGCCCACGGCGCAACCCCCCGCCAGCATCGCGCCGAAGCCCATCAGGACGGCACCCACAAGGTAACGCTCCATCGGCGTGTCGGCGCCGAAGCGTTCCAGCTTCCATTCGCCGAAGGCCAGCGCCGCGGCTGCTGCGCCGACGAAGACGCCGGGCACCAGACCGATGCCGAAGGACAAGACGACCGAGCGTTGCGTCACCAGCGCCATCAGCGTGTCGGTCGCGGGGCCGGTGAAGGTGACCGAGGAGACCGGGACGATCTCGAAGCTGCTGGCCGCGATGGTCGCGGTCAGCGCCCAGCCCATCGCCACCGCCGCGCCCACCACGCCCGCGCCAAGGATCACACCCGCCGAGAGCTTGCGGCGCGCGGCGAAGCCCACAACCGCCAACAGCGCCACCCCGGCAAGGAAGGCCGCGCCTGGCGCGGTCAGGCCCAATGTGTCCGACAGGTTCCGCCCTGCCCCGCCGGGCACCGTCCAGAGCGCGCTGACCCATTCCCGCGCGGGCGCAAGAAGGCCGGTGTAGCTGGCTTGCGCCACCAGCGTCACGACCAGCCCGGTGATCAGCGCGCGCAGGTTCCCCGTGGCCGACAGCACCAGAAGCCGCGAGGCGCAGCCGCGCGCGAGGATCATGCCGACCCCGAACATCAGCCCGCCGATCAGCGCGCCCGAGACCGAGCCCTCGGCCGCCAGTTGGCGGGTGGAGGAGACGTCGAACAGCCCCGCCGCGACGCCCAGTTGCGTCAGCGCCATGGCGGCGAAGAACGCCACGAGCCAGATCGCGAGTTTCGGGCCGAACAGGCCCCCGGCCACCTCGGCGGTCGCCGCGCGCAGGCAGAAGCGCGAGCGTTGCGCCGCCCAGCCGAACACAAGGCCCGTCAGCGCCCCCGCGCCTGCCAGCACAAGGGGTTCGCCGCGGGCGATCAGGAGGTCTTCCAGCATCGCACCGTCTTTCCGCAGGGTTTCCGCGTCTTGCCGCGGTCTGATGCCTGTCTAGGCAGGCCGGGGGCCGCCCGCGTTGACCTGCATCAAGCCGGTGCAGGCGGGCGGCCGCGATCTGGCAGGATGAGGCCCGCATCAGGCCCGCATCAGGCCCGGTATCAAACCCGTATCACGGGTGAATATAGGTGTATCCTTGCGCCTGCAGATGCGACAGCTCGGCCACGCCCGAGGGGACGATGTCGGCCTCCCAGACGTCGTAGAGCTGCGTCGCGTAGTCGATGCCGCGCCCGCTCAGCGTGTTCGCGCAGACCAGGAAACTCACGCCCTGCCCCTTGAGCGAGGCGATCACGGTCTGAAGCTCGGTGTTCTCCACCGCGTTGGCCACCAGGCCGATCCCGTTGCCATGCATCACCACGGCAAGCTCGAGGTTCTCGGCTCCGACGGCGTTGATGTGGTTCTGCACGTTGCGCATCGACGCGCGGTAATAGCCGTCACCCTCGCCGCCGGGGCTGTTGATGTGGTAGACGACCCTTTGGGTCTGATACCTGTCCTGGGCCTGCGCGACCGCACTGGCCGCGAAGGTCATCATCGCGGCCATGGCCGCCAGCAAAAACGCACGCATCGGGTTTCCTCCCTTGGTAAGCGCGGGGACGTCAGGACCACCGCACATGGATCCCTGCACCGATCCGGTCGCCTTGCCTCGGGACATGCCTGCGCCCGGTCTGGTGCCGGGCCTGTGTCGGGCCTGTGCCGGGCCGGTTACTCGGCCGTCGCTTCGAGGATGATCGCGTCGAGCAGCGCCTCGACCTCCTGCATGGGGCCGTCGGGATAGTCGCGGTGGCCGATCATCACCTCGCCCTCCATCTCGGCGATGAAGATGCCGTAGGGGCAATGCACGATGTTCATCGGGTCGGCCTCCATCACCCGGCGCGAGACGGCGGCCGAGCAGAACAGGAAGATCTGCGCATTGTCGTAGAGCGGCTGCGCCCCCTCGATGTCCTGCCCGGTGCGGTTGAGCATGTCGCCCACGTGGCTGGTGTAGTCGATCACGAGGCCGCGGTTGATGATCGCGTTCTCGATGGCGAAACTCGCGTCGTCGAAACTGCCCGCGAAGGGGAAGGTCACGGCATCCTGCGCGCTTGCGGCAAGGGGCGCCGCGGCAAGGCCGAAAGCAAGGGCAAGGGAACGCATCATGGGGCCGCCTCCGAAAGGGGGGGATGGGGAGCGCCGCGGGCGACGGCACGGGGCCGCCCGCGGCAGGTTGTGTCAGACGAACATGTCCGTGGTGATCGCCTCGTACCAATCGAGGCTTTCGCGGTAGGTTTCGGCCCGCGTCTCGGCGGTTTCACCGACCTGGCTGACGAAGCTGTCGGTCGAGACGATGCCCTCGTCCGAGGCCTCGTAGGTCGCGCCGACCTTGACGCCGTCCTCGGTGCCGATCAGCGACCAGCAGGTGTTCGAGAAGCGTGCCGGGAACTGCCGCCCGCCGGTCAGGGCCGCGACGACGGCATTGGCGCAGACCTTGGCCTGGCTGTTGGCCGAGAAGCCCGACTTGGGCATCGCACCCTGCGCGGCCGAGTCGCCGAGCACATGGATGTTCGGGTCCATCTTGCTCGACAGGTCATAGGCCGAGACCGGGGCCCAGTTGCCCTCAGTGATGCCCGCGGCAAAGGCGATGGTGCCCGCGCGCTGTGCCGGGATGACGTTGCAGACATCGACGTTCTCGACCACGCCGTCGATCGAGATGGTCATCGCCTCGGCGTCCACCGAGACATTGTCCGCGCCCAGGTCGGGGCCGATGCGCGTGATCATGCCGGGGTAATGGCGCGCCCAGCCATCCTCGAACAGGCCCTGCTTGGAAAAGCTTTCCTTGGGGTCGGCGACCAGGATCTTGGCGGTCGGATTGTTCTCCTTCAGGAAATGGGCGACCATCGAGATGCGCTCGTAGGGGCCGGGCGGGCAGCGATAGGGGTTCGGGGGCGCGACCATGGCAAAGGTGCCGCCCTCGGGCATCGCTTCGAGCTGCGCGCGCAAAAGGGCTGCCTGCGTGCCGCCCTTGTAGGCGTGGGGCATACGGTCCTGCACGTTCACGGACCAGCCCGGCACGCTGTCGGGGATGAAGTCGATGCCGGGGCTGAGGATCAGCCGGTCATAGGGCACCGACCCGCCACCGGCGAGCGACACGGTCCGCGCGTCGCGGTCCACGCCCGCGGCCCAGTCATGGATCACGTTGACCCCGTAGGTGCCCGCAAGCCCGCCGTAGGAATGCGCGGTATCCTCGAGATCGAAGAACCCGCCGAGATAGAGGTTCGAGAAGTAGCAGGTGTAATACTGCCGCGACGCCTCGATCAGCGTCACGTCGATGGCGTCGCCGCCGTCGCGCGCGATGTAGCGCGCCGCGGTCGCCCCGCCCGAGCCGCCGCCGACGACGACGACGCGCG
>NZ_JASJOE010000042.1 GCF_030163755.1 Roseicyclus amphidinii | reverse complement strand
CGGGGCGCGTTCCGGTCAGCAGCCCCGCCTCCTCGCGGTTGACGTAAAGCGTGGCGCGCGGATGCGTCAGCAGCGGGCGCAGCCGCTCGGCCTTGCCGGGCGAGGCGGGCGCGATGCGCAGATCGGCGCGCGCGAACAGCGGGCTCTCCGCGATCTCGGCCAGAAGCGCCTCGGTCAGGTTGCCGTCCAGCGCCACCGGCCCGGCCCACGGGGCCTCGGCCCGGCCCAGCCGCCCGTCGGCCATGGGCGCAAGAATGCGCGCCCCCGCCGCCTCGAGCGAATGAGCATCGGCCAGTGCCGCGACAAGCGCGCCCTGCGCCTCGACGGCCATGTATTGATCGGTGGGCAGCTCGGCATCCACCAGCAGCGGCGCACAATCCAGCCCCTGAGCCGTGCAGGCCGCCACCAGTTCGCGCCCCGCCGGGTCGTCTCCCACCACCGACAGCAAGGCGGGCCGCAGCCCGAACCGCGCCAGCGTCATGGCGATGTTGAGCGCGACCCCGCCCGGCAGCCGCGCGATGCGGCCGGGCTTGTCGTTGCCAAGCGCCATGGGCAGATCGGTGCGCCCGATGATGTCCCACAGGACCGAGCCGATGCACAGGATATCCGGGTTTCGCGTCATGGGATGCCGCATAGCGCGCCGTCCCGATCCGGTCCATCCTTGTTCTCTGGCCAAGGCGCGCAAAGGGACGACGCGCATACAGGCCGGGGTCGGCGCAGCGCGCCGCCGATCCGGGCCACGGATGGGGCAGGGGGCTTGCCATCGGTTGCGAAACCCCCTAAACGCGCGCTCACTTCACAGGCGAAGGCGGGCCTTCGGGGGAGACATCCCCGTCGTGTCCACCGGTTGGGTCAGTGCCATGACGGCGCGAAACCCTCTCCTTCGTCGAGGCTCAAACCGGAAAGGACCACGTTGATGGCTCTCCCTGACTTTTCTCTCCGTCAGCTTCTCGAAGCAGGCGTTCACTTCGGCCACCAGACCCAGCGCTGGAACCCGCGGATGGCACCGTATATCTACGGTGACCGCAACGGCATCCACATCCTCGACCTGACGCAGACCGTCGAGCTGCTCGACCAGGCGCTGAACGTCGTGCGCGAGACGGTGGCCAAGGGCGGCCGCATCCTGTTCGTCGGCACCAAGCGCCAGGCACAGAAGCCCGTCGCCGAGGCGGCCGAGCGTTGCGCGCAGTATTACATGAACCACCGCTGGCTGGGCGGCACGCTCACCAACTGGAAGACCGTTTCGAACTCGATCAGCCGTCTCAAGCAGATCGACGAGCAATTCGCTAACGGTCTCGAAGGTCTGACCAAGAAAGAGCGCCTCGGGATGGAACGCGACCAGGCGAAGCTGCAGGCCTCGCTGGGCGGCATCCGCGAGATGGGCGGCCTTCCCGATCTGATCTTCGTGATCGACGTCAACAAGGAAGACCTCGCAATCCTCGAAGCCAAGAAGCTGGGCATCCCGGTCGTGGCCGTGGTCGACACCAACTGCTCGCCCGATGGCGTGGATTACATCATCCCCGGCAACGATGACGCGGCACGCGCCATCGCGCTCTACTGCGACCTGATCAGCCGCGCCGCGCTGGACGGCATGAGCGCGCAGCTGCGGACCGCGGGCGTCGACCTCGGCTCGCTGGAAGAGGGCGATGTCGAAGAGGCGCTGGCCGCCGATGGCACCGCCGACGCCCCCGCTGCGGAAACCGCCGAGGGCTGAGCCCTCCGTCATGCGATTGACATGCGCGCGGGGCATCACCCGCGCGCAGCCCACAGAGATTCAGGAGAGACGCACATGGCAATCACCGCTGCACAGGTGAAGGAACTGCGCGAAGCCACCGGCGCAGGCATGATGGACGCCAAGAAGGCGCTGACCGAGAACGACGGCGATTTCGAAGCCGCCGTCGACTGGCTGCGCACCAAGGGCCTGGCCAAGGCCGCCAAGAAATCGGGCCGCACCGCGGCCGAGGGCCTGGTTGCCGTGGCCGTCTCGGGCGGCAAGGGCGTGGCCGTCGAGGTGAACTCGGAAACCGACTTCGTCGCCAAGAACGCCGAGTTCCAGGGCATGGTCGCGGGCATCGCGCAAGCCGCGCTCGGCGCAGCCGACCTCGAGGCGCTGCTGGCCGCGGACCTCGGTGGCAAGTCGGTGGCGGACACGCTGACCGACAAGATCGCCACCATCGGCGAGAACATGGGCGTGCGCCGCATGGCTGCGCTCGAGGGCGACATCGTCGCCTCCTACATCCACAATTCCGCCGCGGACGGCATGGGCAAGATCGGCGTTCTGGTCGCGCTCAAGGGCGGTGACGAGGCCTTCGCCAAGCAGGTGGCCATGCATGTCGCCGCCGTGAACCCCGCCGCCCTCGACGAGGCGTCGGTCGACGCCGAGATGGTCGAGAAGGAGCGTCAGGTCCAGATCGACATCGCGCGCGAAAGCGGCAAGCCCGAGGCCGTCATCGAGAAGATGATCGTGGGCCGGATGCAGAAGTTCCTCTCGGAGATCACGCTGGTCAACCAGGCATTCGTGATCAACCCCGACCTGACCGTCGGGGCCGCCGCCAAGGAAGCCGGCGCGGAGATCACCGGCTTCGTCCGGCTCGAGGTCGGTGAAGGCATCGAGAAGAAGGAAGAGAACTTCGCCGAGGAAGTCGCCAAGGCCGCCAAGGGCTGAGCGCGTCCCATCGGACGGAATTCATGGGGGCAGGGGTGAAACCCTGCCCCCTTTTGCTGTCGGCAGCGCCGCACGCCGACGGTGCGCGGCATGTCGCATCTGGCCGAACCGGGCCCTGTGCGGCTAGACTGTCGCCCGTGTCAGGACCAGTCGTCGCGCAAGGTGCCAGCGCGACCCGAAGGGCGGAGGGAGCCATGGCGGATCACCCCTATACCCATCTTCCCGAAGGGGCGTTCTGGTCGCCGTCGGTGGCGCAGCGGCACATGCTCGACATCTCCGGCCTGTGGCACGCGCCGTTTCCCATCGCGCCGCGCGACCGGTTCGTGACCTTTGGCTCGTGTTTCGCGCAGCATTTCGGCCGGGCGCTGGCCGCGCGCGGGTTCCAGTGGCAAGACGAGGAACCGCCGCCCGAGGGGCTGGCCCCCGACACAGCGCGCCGGCTGGGTTACGGCCTGTTCTCGGCCCGGACGGGCAACATCTACACCGCCGCGATGCTGCATCAATGGGTGGATTGGGCGCTTGGGCTGCGCACGCCCCCCGAGCTGGTGTGGCAGGGCGAGGGCGGTCGCGTCCATGACCCGTTCCGCCCCGCGGTCGAGCCCGGTGGGTTCGCCGACACGGCCGAACTGCTGGCCTCGCGCCGCGCGACGCTCGAGGCCTTTCGCCGCTCCATCCTGACCTGCAACATCCTTGTCTTCACGCTGGGGCTGACCGAAAGCTGGCTGGACAGAGCGCTTGGCGTCGAATTCGCGCTCTGCCCCGGCACGCTGGCCGGGCGGTTCGATCCCGCGCGGCATGTTTTCGAGAACCGCGCCTTCGCCTCGGTCCATGCGGACCTGACGCAGGCCATCGAAAAGATCCGGGCCGCCCGCGGCGGCAAGGGGCCGCGGGTGATCCTGACCGTCTCGCCGGTGCCGCTTGCCGCGACCATGTCGGGCGCGCATGTGCTGGTGGCCACCAGCGGGTCAAAGGCGATCCTGCGCGCCGTGGCAGGGCAGGTCGCCAGCGAGCTGTCGCGGGTGACCTATTTCCCGTCCTACGAAATCATCTCGGCCCCGCCCTTCCGCGGCAGTTTTTTCGAGCCGAACCTGCGCGCGGTGAACCGGGCCGGGGTCGATCACGTCATGACGCAGTTCTTTGCCGGCGTGCCCGACAACGCACAGGGGCGCGCGCAGGAGGCCGGGACCGACAGCGTCGAGGCGCTGGCCTGCGAGGAGGAGATCCTCGGCAGTTTCGGACCCCGCGGATGACACCGACCGTGACGCCGCTTGCGCTGATCGGCGACAGCCACCTGGGCGCGATCAAGCGCGCCTTCGAGCTGTCGCCCGAACTGGCCGCGGGGCGGCCCCTGCGGTTTCATGCCTTCGGCCCCGGCGGCGAGGCGACGCGGCCGTTCTTCACCGTCTCGCCCTCGGGCGGGCACGTCGCCACGACGGCGCCGCGCTGGCGGAACCTGACGCTCGACCGCCAGAGTTTCGCGGGGCCCGAGGGGCAGGGGGCCTTGATCGCCCTTTCCCTGCCGCTCAACACCGCGCGCATCCTTCGGACGGTCAGCTGGGACCGTCACGTGCCATGGGAGCTTCAGGTGTCGGAGGCGGAAATCCCGCTCTCCCGGCAAACCGTTCAGGCGCTGATCGAGCAGGACTGCGGTCATGCCGTCGCCTATGCGCGGGCGGTCGCGGCGCTTGGGCTGGGTCTCGTGGTCATCGAGGGGCCGCGCTGCTTCGCGCATGCGCCCTATGTCAAACGCCTGCGCCCCGAGGTCTGCCTCGAGATCGACAGCCGCTACCGCGTGGCGGTGGGCGCGGCGCTGGCCGAGGCGGGTATCGCCGTGGTGCCGCAACCCGCCGGAACCATCACGCCCGAGGGCTTTACCGATCCGGCCTTTCGCCACGAAAACGCAAGCGACGCGCATCACGCAAATGCAGCCTATGGCCGACAGGTGTTGCGCGCGATCCTCGACCATGCGGCGCGGCTGGAGATGGAAGAAGGCGGCGCCGCCGGATAGACCGGACGGCGCCGCAAAAGGGCGGGGCGCAGGGACATGGGGATAGCACGCCCGCCCAAACCTCGACACGTGCCGGAACGAAATTACGCCGCGGCACGCATCGGGCCCGGTTTCCCGGCCTTGAGGACCGTCTGAACGCGCCAATCCGCGACAGCCCCCGATGTTCCTGGCCGAATTGCCATCACTCACGGAACGCCGTCACTGTGCCGCGCGCGCGAGACATGGGAAACGGTGGAAAACCTTACCCTTGCCAAACGCGGACGGCGTCAGGCACTGCGGGCGACGGTTCCGGCCATCCTGGGCGGGGTGCCGGAAGCGTGCTGCCCCAGCTCGTCGATGCGGAAGATCTGGTTCAGGATCGAAGCCTTGCGCACCGCTTGCGCGGTGGTTTCCACGCCAAGCGCGTCGCGCGCACCGCGCAGGTGTTTTTCCACCGTCGCCACGTTGCGCGAGAGGATCAGGGCGATGTCCTGCATCGTCTTGCCGTCGGCCACCAGCTCGAGCACCTCGGCCTGTCGCGGGGTCAGCAGGGCGCGTTGACCCGTCGCCGGAAGCTGCAGGATGCACAGATGCGCGACATGGTTGATCGTCTCGATATCGCGCCCATGCTCGGCCCAGATCGCATCGGCATCGGCCTGCGTGCTTCCCTTAGGGACGGCCATGCCGACACCCGCGTTGGCGTTCTTGATCGCCATGGGAAAACTGATGGTATATCCGGCAGTTATGCCATGACGTTCATTCAGCGCACGCATCGCCTTTTCGCCCTCGGTCAGGGCCTGACCCTGCATCTGGGCATAGACATCCTCCCAGCTGGCAGCGCCCGTGTTCTGCACCGCCCACCGCAGCATGACACCGTCGCGGAACATGCCGCCGGTGACATAGGCATCGACATACTCCGTGGGCATGTTCGTCAGCAGAAGCGCATCCTCGGGATTGTCGTAAAGGCCCGCACCCCGGAACGCGTTGAAAGCGTAGAACAGCCGGTCGAATCCGTAATCGGCCATGACCGCGGTGTGATGCGACCAGAGGTCTTCCACCGTCTGCATCCGCAGGTAGGGCTCGAGAACCCTCATGGCCGACGCCCGGTCAGATGCACGTGCAGCGCGGTCAGGGCCAGCGGATAGCCGGCCGCGCCGAAGCCCTGGATCACGCCGACGCAGACCGGCGCGATGAGCGAGACATGGCGGAACGCCTCGCGCGCGTGGGTGTTGGACAGGTGCAGCTCGACCACGGGAAGCTGAACCGCCGAAATCGCATCGCGCAGCGCGATCGAGCTGTGGGTGTAGGCACCCGCATTGAGCACCACGCCATCCATGGTGCCGCGTGCAGCGTGCAGATGATCGACCAGCGCGCCTTCGTGATTGGATTGAGCGCAGCTGACCTCGACGCCCAGCGTCGCGCCATGGGCGACGCAGGTCGCCTCGATATCGGCGAGCGTGTGATGTCCGTAGACCTCGGGCTCGCGCGTGCCGAGCAGGTTGAGATTGGGGCCGTTCAGGACCAGAATTTTCATGCCGTTATCCCTCGTGGGATGACTATGGCGTGAGCCGGTCACTTGCGAAAGTGGAATCTTGGCATGTTTTCAGCGCACTAGCAGAGGACGTGACGCCAGCGCTGGTTGGCGGTGGCGCGAATGCGAAGCTTTCCAATGATTTATGCGGCCATCTTCGTGTGAAACCCGGTTGTGCTGACGGGTCGGGCTCTTGAATGCCGGGGCGATCAGGGGCACCAATCCTGCGCCACGCCGTCCGGCGTGTTGGATGCATATTTAACATAATCATGATTATGGGAAAAACAGATGACGGCCAGCGCCCTGCCAGATCTCCTTCCGTTCGGCTTCGTCGATGCGCATCACCATGTCTGGGCGCCCGACAGCCGCGGTGACGAGATCGGCTATGGCTGGCTGCGCGACATCGGCGCGCCCAAGCCCTTCGGCGATCCCACTGCGATCCAGCGCGATTACCTGTGGGACGAATTCCTGTCGGAAACACTCCTGCGGCCGCGCGCCTCGGTCCATGTGCAGACCGACGGTGCCCTGCCCGATCCCGTGGCCGAAACGCGCTTCGTCGCCGAGACCGCGGGCGCGCATCGGGTCGCCATCGTCGGGCTGGCCGACCTGTGCGCGCCCGATCTTGCCCGGACGCTTGCCCGCCACGCCGAAACACCGGGCTTCGCGGGCGTGCGCCAGATCGTCAGCCATCTGCCCGACGCGCCCGGCCTGAGCTTCGCGCCCCGTGCGCTCCTGTCGGAGGGCGCGTGGCGCGCGGGGCTTGCGACGCTGGCCGAGGCCGGGCTGCGCTTCGACCTGCAATGCTACCCCGAACAGATGTTCGAGGCCGCCGAGGTCTTCGCCGCCCATCCGCAGATGCCCGTGATCCTCGATCACGCGGGCAGCCCGCGCAACGGTGCGGATGCAACATGGCGCGCAGGCGTGGCGGAACTGGCCAAGCTTCCGCAGGTTTCGGTCAAATTGAGCGGCTGGGGCATGTTCGACACCGCTTGGACCGCCGAGAGCATCGCGCCGATGACAGCACACCTGCTGGCGGAGTTCGGGGCGGAACGCGTCATGTTCGGATCGAACTATCCGGTTGAGAAACTTGCCAAACCCTATGATGCCGTCCTGCAGGACACGGCGCGCGCCGTGGCCCTGACGGCCAGGGGCGCCCTGCCCCACGTCTTTCTCGACACGGCCACGCGGGTCTACGGGCTGGATTACCCCAGCGCGTAGCCCGCGCCGCGCACGGTGCGGATCGGGTCGCCGTGGTCGCCTGCCTTCAGCGCCTTGCGCAGGCGGCCGACATGCACGTCCACGGTGCGGCTGTCGACGTAGATGTCGCGCCCCCACACCCGGTCCAGAAGCTGCTCGCGGCTCCAGACGCGGCCGGGGCGCTCCATGAAGGCGGTGAGCAGCCGGAACTCGGTCGGTCCTAGGCGCAGCTCTTCGGTCGAGCGATAGACGCGATGTTCTGCCAGGTCGATGACGATATCGGCATATTCCAGCCGCTCGCCCACCGTCGCGGGCCGGACGCGGCGCAGCTGCGTGCGCAGGCGCGCCAGCAGCTCGGCCAGCGAATAGGGCTTGGTCACGTAATCATCCGCGCCGGTCTCGAGGCCGCGGATCTTGTCCACCTCCTCGGAGCGGGCCGAGAGCATGATGATCGGAATGCGCGCCGTCTCGCCGCCCATCTTGAGCTGGCGGCAGACCTCGATCCCCGAGACATGCGGCAGCATCCAGTCCAGCACGATCACGTCCGGCGGCGTCTCGCGGACGATGTCGAGCGCCTCGTCGCCGGCCTCGGCCGTCACGACCTGGTAGCCCTCGGCCTGGATGTTGTAGGCCAGCACCTCGCGCTGCGCCGGTTCGTCCTCGACGACCAGCACCATGGGTTCGCCCGCCATGGCCCCGCCCTACCCCTGCAGGCCCGCGTCATGCGCCGTGCGGTCCTGCTTGGGCCGCTCGTCGTCGGGCATGTCGCCGGTCACGAGATAGATCACCTGCTCGGCGATCGAGGTGACATGGTCGCCCATGCGCTCGATGTTCTTCGCCATGAAATGCAGGTGCATGCAGGTCGTGATGTTGCGCGGATCCTCCATCATGAAGGTAAGGTATTCGCGGAACAGAGCGGAATACATCTGGTCCACGTCGAGGTCGCGGTTGCGCACATCCTGCGCAAGATCGGCGTCGCGCTGGATATAGGCGTCGAGCGCGTCCTTGAGCATCAGCTCCACCTGCCGCGCCATGCGCCGCAGCGAGGCCCCGGTGCCGTTCACGGGGGGCTGGTCGATGATCGTTTCGGTGCGCTTGGCGATGTTCTTGGCGTAGTCGCCGATCCGCTCGAGGTTGGTCGAGATGCGGAAGACGGTCAGCACCGTCCGCAGATCGGTGGCGATGGGCTGACGCTGCGCGATGACGCGGGCGGCCTCGTCGTTGACCTGTTCGTCCAGCGCGTCGATGGCCTTGTCGCCTGCGCGCACGGCGCGGGCCAGCTCTAGGTCACGCGCCTCGAGCGCCTCCGTGGCCTTGGCGATGGCCTCTTCGACCAGGCCACCCATGCGCATGATCATCGCCTGGATGCCCTCGAGGTCACGGTCGAAACCCGAGACGATATGTTCCGAATGCGGCATGGTCTGCTCCCCTGCCCTGCTGTGCTGCCTCAACCGATCCGGCCCGTGATGTAGCTTTCGGTGCGGGGATCGTCGGGATTGGTGAAGATCTTCGAGGTCTCGCCGAATTCGACGAGGTTCCCGAGGTGGAAAAACGCGGTCTTCTGGCTGACGCGCGCGGCCTGCTGCATCGAGTGGGTCACGATCACGACCGAGAAGCGCTCGCGCAGCTCGTCGATCAGTTCCTCGACCTGCGCCGTGGCGATGGGGTCGAGCGCCGAACAGGGCTCGTCCATCAACAGCACCTCGGGGCTGGTCGCCACCGCGCGCGCGATGCACAGGCGCTGCTGCTGGCCGCCCGACAGGCCCGTTCCGGGTGCCTGCAGACGGTCCTTGACCTCGTTCCAGATCGCGGCGCGGCGCAGCGATTTCTCGACGATCTCGTCCAACTCGGCCTTGCTGCGGGCAAGCCCGTGGATGCGCGGGCCGTAGGCCACGTTGTCGTAGATCGACTTGGGGAACGGGTTGGGTTTCTGGAACACCATGCCCACCTTGGCGCGCAGCTGCACCGGATCGACCTTGGCGTCGTAGATATCCTCGCCCTCCAGGTCGATCTCGCCTTCGACGCGGCACACGTCGATGGTGTCGTTCATCCGGTTCAGGCAGCGCAGGAAGGTGGACTTGCCGCAGCCCGAGGGGCCGATGAAGGCGGTCACCGTCTTGTCCTCGATGTCGACATCCACGTCCTTGATCGCGTGGTTGTCGCCGTAGAAGACCTGCACCTTGCGGGCTTTCATCTTGATCTGTTTGTCGGTCACGGTCCGCTCCGTTACGCGCATATCGTTCATGTTCGTATCCTCCATGACGGTCCTACCAGCGCCGTTCGAAGCGACGGCGGAGCATGATCGCCACCGCATTCATGAAAACCAGGAACACGAGCAGGACGATGATCGCCCCCGAGGCGCGTTCCACAAAGGCAGGGTCCGAGCGCTGAGTCCAGTTGTAGACCTGCACCGGCAGGGCCGAGGCGGGATCGAACAGGCCGTCCAGCGGGGCCGCGGGGTATTCGCGGACGAAGGCCACCATCCCGATCAGCAGCAGCGGCGCGGTTTCCCCCAGCGCCTGCGCCAGGCCGATGATCGTGCCGGTCAGGATGCCGGGGGCGGCCAGCGGCAGGACATGGTGAAAGACCGCCTGCATCTTGGAGGCGCCGACGCCAAGGGCCGCCTCGCGGATCGAGGGGGGCACGGCGCGCAAGGACGCCCGCGTGGCGATGATGATCGTCGGCAAGGTCATCAGCGTCAGCACGAGCCCGCCCACGATGGGCGCCGATTGCGGCAGGCCCGCGAAGTTGATGAAGATCGCAAGGCCGAGGATGCCGAAGACGATGGAGGGCACGGCGGCCAGGTTCGAGATGTTCACCTCGATGATGTCGGTCAGCCGGTTCTTCGGCGCAAATTCCTCGAGGTAGATCGAGGCCGCGACCCCGATGGGCAGCGCCAGTGCCAGCACCACGAGCATCATGTAGAACGACCCGATGATCGCCACGCCGAGGCCGGCCGCTTCCGGGCGCTGGCCCGAGGCGTCGGGCGCGGTGATGAAGTTCCAGTTGAACCGCGTCTCCATCGCGCCCGCATCCGCCAGCGCCTGCGCCAGCACCAGCTGGCCCGGCGTCACGTTGTTGTCGCGCTCGGCGCTTGCCATCGTGACGCGGCCCTTGAAATAGCCGTCGATCCGCCCGTTCACCAGCATCTCGAGGGTCACGGTCTGGCCCACGAGATCGGGGTTCGCCAGCACCATGGCGCGCAGTTGCGCCGGGGCCTCGCCCGAGATCATCGCGGCCATTTCCTGCGGGCTCAGGTCATGCTCGATGCCCATCGCGTCCACATGCTCGATGAAGGCCATCGCCATCACCGGCAGGTAACCGAAGGTGGTGACCGCGGCTATTTCCTCGGGGTTGCGGTTGCCCTGCGGATCGAGCCGCGCCTCGGCCAGTTCGACCGGGAAGGTGACATAGGTCTGCCGGAAGGACGACAGCCCGTTCGACAGGATCGAGATCAGCAGCATGATCAGCGCAAGGATGCCGATCACCACGGCCGCCAGCCCGTAGGCGCGAAAGCGGGCCTCGGCGCGGTTGCGGCGCTTGGTGCGGGCGTCCTCGGCGAAAAGGGAACGCGCGGGCGTCCTGGGCGCGCTGCCTGCGGTCGCGTCGGTCATTCGTACTGCTCCCGGTATTTGCGCACGATGTAGAGCGCGAGAACGTTCAGCCCCAGCGTGAGGACAAAGAGGGTCAGCCCCAGCGCAAAGGCGACCAGCGCCTCGGGGCTGGAGAAATCGGTGTCGCCGGTCAGCTGGCCGACGATCTTGACGGTGACGGTCGTCATCGCCTCGAACGGGTTGAGCGACAGCGCGGCCGCGGCCCCTGCCCCCAGCACCACGATCATCGTCTCGCCGATGGCGCGGCTGGCGGCCAGCAGGACCGCGCCCACGATACCCGGCAGGGCCGCGGGCAGGATCACCTGCCGCACGGTTTCAGACTGCGTCGCGCCCAGCCCGTAGGAGCCGTCGCGCAAGCTCTGCGGCACCGCGTTGATGATGTCGTCCGACAGCGACGAGACGAAGGGGATAAGCATGATGCCCATCACCACCCCGGCCGTCATCACAGACGACGACGAAGAGCCAAGCCCCAGCGGCGCGGCGAAGTAATCGCGCAGCAGCGGGCCGACCGTGATCAGCGCGAACAGGCCGTAGACGATGGTCGGGATGCCGGCGAGGATCTCGAGCAGCGGCTTGGCGACCGCGCGCATCCGCTTGCCTGCGTATTCCGCCATGTAGATCGCCGCGAACAACCCGATGGGCACCGAAACCAGCAGCGCGATCACCGACACATAGAGCGTGCCCCAGAGCAGCGGGATCAGGCCAAGGTCCGAGCCGCCCTCGA
Source organism: Roseicyclus amphidinii (assembly GCF_030163755.1). Classification (GTDB taxonomy): domain Bacteria; phylum Pseudomonadota; class Alphaproteobacteria; order Rhodobacterales; family Rhodobacteraceae; genus Roseicyclus; species Roseicyclus amphidinii. Next base: position 18,129 of record NZ_JASJOE010000042.1, on the reverse strand, counting down.
AACTGGGCCGCCATTCGAGGCCGAAGAAGAACTCGCGCCAGGGGTAGAGCTCGAAGAAGTTGAAGGTCTCGAACAGCATCGAGAAGACGATGCCGACCGTGGTCAGGATGGCGATGGTCGAGGCCAGCATCAGGATGGCGAGGATCGCCACCTCGACCGCGTTGCGGGCGCGGAACTCGCGGTTGGTGCGGATGTAGCCATAAGCCAGCCCGAGCGCGGCGAGGGCCAGGACCGCGACCGTCATCATCAGGTTGCCGCTGCGTTTCAGCCCGCGATAGCTTTGCGCGGCGGCCAGCACCTCGGAGGACACCTCGCCGCCGAGCGCGACGCCGATCTCGCCCAGCCGGGCGCGTACATCGGTCAGTTCGGTGCGCATGCCGCGTGCCTGTTCGGGCGTCAGCGCCCCCGCCGCGATGGCGGTATCAAGACCGTCTGCCACCCGCCGCACGTCCGACATCACGAGGCTGCGGCTCCCGGCCTCTTCGATGGCGGCCTCGGGGATCATGCCGGTGACGCGGCTTTCGATGACCATGGGCTGAATGATCAGCCAGACCGCCATCACCAGAAGCGCGGGCACGACGGACAGGATAAGAACGTTGGTGCCGTAGTAGTTCGGCAACGAATGCAGGATGCGGGCATCCCCCCCGGCGCTGGCGACGGCGCGCTGGCGGCCCAGAACGAAGCCCGCGGCGCCCAGCAACAGGACGATCACGATGATCCAGAGTAGCGGCATGAGGGGTGTCCCGTGAAACATGCGCCGGGCAAGGCCCGGCTGATGGTGTGCAGGGGGCGCGCCGAACGCGCCCCCCACGTAGGTCGTCAGACGATCACATGTCGCCCATGAGAACTTCGTTCTCGATCACGGCCTGGGTCTCGGCCAGTTCCGGGTCGGCCACGAGGCCGTAGGCCGCCAGCGGGCCGAAGGGGCCTGCGATGTCGTCGGAGACGAAGAAGGACGCGTATTCCTTCAGGCCGGGGATGACGCCGATGTGCGCTGCCTTGATGTAGAAGAACAGCGGACGCGACACCGGGTACTCGCCCGAGGCGATGTTGGCGACGGTCGGCTCGACGCCGGCCATGGTCGCAACCTGCAGACGGTCGGTGTTGTTCTCGTAGAACGCCAGGCCGAACACGCCGATGCCCTCGGGGTTGGCGGTGATGCGCGCCAGCGTCTCGGTGTAGTCGCCGTCGATGTCGGTCGACACGCCGTCGGCGCGGATTTCCATGCAGGCCTCTTCGGCTGCATCTTCATCCATGCCCATTTCCATCATGGCGGCCATGGCGCCCGAGTCTTCGCAACCCTGCAGGATCACGTTCTCGTCGAACACTTCGCGCGTGCCGTGACGGGTGCCGGGGATGTAGGCGGCGATGGTCTGCGCGGGCAGGTCGGCGCGGACCTGGTCCCAGGTGGTGTTCGGGTTGGCGACCATTTCGCCGTCGACGGGCAGGTTGGCGGCCAGCGCGAGATACCAGTCCGACTGGGTGAACTCGAAGGACGGGCCGTTGATATCGGAGGCGAAGACGATGCCGTCATAGCCGAAGCGCACTTCGATGATGTCGGTCACGCCGTTGGCTGCGCAGGTCTCGATTTCCGAGGAGCGGATCGAGCGCGACGAGTTGGCGATGTCGATGGTGTTCTCGCCGACGCCTTCGCAGAAGCGACGCAGGCCGGTCGAGGAGCCGCCCGATTCAACGACGGGGGTCGGGAAGTCGAAGTTCTCGCCGAAGGCTTCGGCGACGATCGAGGCGTAGGGCAGAACGGTCGACGACCCTGCGACCTGCACGTTGTCGCGGCTCTGTGCGACGGCGGCCGTGGCGGAGACGGCGGCAACGGCCAGCACGGAGACGGAAAGTTTTGCGAGCGACATGAAATGCTCTCCTGGTGTGTGTTCAGACATCCCGGATGCGCCGGTTGACCCATCCTTGGGACGCCGCCTACCGGCCCTGCGCCACGCTTTTGTGACAGGTATGTAACAGTTTCATGACAGCGACCGCCCGGCGGCCTTCGAACCGGCTATCGGCCTCGGCGTCATGCGCGCCAAAACCCTATTCCGGCGGCAGAATGACCGAGAAAACACTGCCTTGGCCGGGATGCGACTCGATCCTCAGCCTCCCGCGGTGGCGGTTCACGATATGCTTCACGATCGCCAGCCCCAGCCCCGTGCCGCCCATCGCGCGGCTGCGATGGGTGTCGACACGGTAGAATCGTTCGGTCAGGCGAGGGATATGTAACGGATCGATTCCATCGCCCCGGTCCACCACATCCACCCGCAGCACCGGTCCCTTCAGGCTGCCCGCGCCCTCTTCCCAGCCCAGCCGCAGCGTGACAGGCCGTCCCTCGCCGCCATATTTCAGGGCGTTCTCGGTCAAATTCAGAAAGACCTGCATCAGCTGGTCGCGGTCGCCGCGCAAGCGGAACCCCTGCCCTTCGTTGCCCATCAGCAGCGCCGGCGCGGCCGGCCGCGTCTCGAGCGTCAGGGCGCTGTTCTGGTCTTCGGCGCCGGGTCTCAGCGCCGCGATCACCCCCTCCAGCACCGCGCGCAGATCGACATCGCCCGACGGGCGCTGCCGCTCCTGCGATTCGACCCGGCTGAGCGACAGCAGGTCCGATACAAGCCGGTTCATCCGCCGCGCCTCGGCCTCCATGATGCCGAGGAACCGGTCGCGCGCGGCGACATCCTCGCGGGCGGGGCCGCGCAGGGTCTCGATGAAGCCCAGAACGGCGGTCAGCGGCGTGCGCAGCTCGTGGCTGACATTGGCGACGAAGTCGCGGCGCATCTCCTCGGCCTCGCGCAGGTGGGTGATGTCGGTGAAATGCAGCAAAAGCGCGCGTTGCCCCCGCGGACCCGCCGCGCCCACCGGCGTGATCAGGACGCGGAACTGCGTCGCACCGGTCTGGTCGGCGACCTGCATCCGCGCATCGCCCGCAGCCCCGCCCGCCTGAACCGCCTCGATCCGGCCGAGCAGCGCCGGCTGGCGCAGAACCGTGGCGTAGCTGCGCCCCTCGATCCAGTCCCCGAAGAGCGCCCGCGCGGCAGCATTACTGCCGTCCACCTGCCCTTGGGAGGACAGGTGCAGCATCGGTTCGGGAACCGAGGCCATGAACTCGACCAGTTGCGTATCGCTCACGGTGGTGTCCCCCCGACCGAGGCCGATCCGGCAAGGCCGGACCACGTCTCCCGTCGCATAGCCGCATTCCGCGCCGCTTGGCAACTGCGGGAAATTTGATGGAAATGCAAAGGTTGCCTTTGCGAAGATCGACAAAGCAATGTAGGTTTTCCCATGTCAGCGCGCGGGCAGCGCGGTGACGCACGCGATGCATGCCATGGTGCAAGCCATTGCCGTGCCGCGGAAATTCAGCACACTGCCCGCAAATGGTGCCGAGCATGGACGGAAGAGACCGGCGCCGTCTGGCAACGAATGACGGGGCCAAGCCGACCGACAGTTCCGCGCAGCGCGTGCTTGCCATCGCGCTGACCGTCGAGGTCGTGCTGGCGCTGCCGCGCCATGTCGTGTCGCCCCGCTCCTATATCCGCAGCGTGCCCTTCGAGGAGGTGACGGACGAGATCCTGAGCGGGGACAAGGCCCCTGCCCTCGTGCTCTCGCCGCTTCTGACGCCCGCCTTCGACGCGCTCGACCTTGCGCGGCTTCTGACGCAATGCGGCTACCGGGGGCGGTATCTGGCGCTGGTCGACAGACTGCCGAGCGCCAATTTGATCCGCCGCGAGGTGGAGGCGCAATCCCCCACCCTGAATTTCGACGTGATCGTGCTGGACGGCTCGACGCCGCTCCACTCGCTCTGAGCGGTCGGACCGCTCAGACCGCGGCCAGCCCGGCCTCGAGATCGGCCATGAGGATCGCCACATCCTCGATCCCCACCGACATGCGGAAGAACCCGTCGCTGATCCCCAGCGCCGCGCGGCCCTCGGGCGTCAGCCCCCGATGCGAGGAAGACGCCGGGTGGCTGAGGGTGGTGCCGACATCGCCCAGCGTCGGGGCAAAGGCCATCTCGGGCATCGCCTGCACCATGCGGTTGGCCGCGGCCTCGTCGCCATGGATCGCGAAGCTCAACATGTTGCCGTCGCGCCCGCCCAGAAGCGCCTGCGCGCGGGCGTGGTCGGGGTGATCGGCCCGGCCGGGGTACAGCACCTTGGCCACCTTGGGTTGACCCGCCAGCCAGTCGGCCAGCGCGCGGGCGTTCGCCTCGGCCCGGTCGAAGCGCAGCGGAAAGGTCATCAGCCCGCGCTCGGCCAGCCAGCATTCATAGGGGCTGGGCGTGAGGCCCGTGGTCACGGCGAAATCGTAGATCGCCTTGGCGTCCGCGGGGTCTTTTGCCGCGACATAGCCCAGCGTCACGTCGGAATGCCCCGCGAGCAGCTTGGTCACCGAATGGATGACGATATCCGCCCCATGATCGAAGGGCCGGTAGCCGATCGGCGTGGTGAAGGTGTTGTCGACCGCAAGCCGCACGCCGGCCTCCGCCGCCACGGCGGCGATGCCCTCCATGTCGGCCACGCGCAGCGTGGGGTTCGAGACGACCTCGACGAGGATCATCTTGGTCTCGGGCCGGATCGCAGCGCGGAGCGCCGCGGGGTCGGTCGGGTCCACAACCGTGGTGGCGATGCCGAAGCGTGCGAGGTCCTGGTGCATCAGGCGCAGCGACCGGCCATAGAGCTGGTCGGCGCCGATGATATGGTCCCCCGCCCCCATCAGCCCCATGATCGCGGCGGTGACCGCCGACATGCCCGAGCCGGTGACGAGGCCCCCGGTCGCACCCTCCAGCATGTCGATCTTCTGCGCCAGCAGCGTGGCGTTCGGATGCCCTTCGCGGGCATAGGTGTAGCCCTGTGCGCGGCCCTCGTATTGCGCGTGGAGCGTGTCGATGTCGGGCGAGGCATAGACGACCGAAGGCTGGATCGGGCTGACCACGGGGCGGCTCACGCCCTCGTTCAGGGGCATCCGGCGCACCAGCGTGGCGGGGCGGTCATTGCGGCGGTCTGTCATCGGTCTGCCTTTCTGCTCGACATGAAGAACGACGCGCAAACGATTGGCGTCGCGGTGAAAATCCCTTGAAAGGGATTTGCAAGGGCCTTGCAAGGCCCTTGGGTGCCCGGTGTCACGGTCGCGTGGTTCCGTCACCCGTCACGAGGTATTTGAACGAGGTCAGCTGTTCCGCGCCGACCGGGCCGCGGGCGTGCATCTTGCCCGTGGCGATCCCGATCTCGGCCCCCATCCCGAACTCGCCCCCATCGGCGAACTGGGTCGAGGCGTTGCGCATCAGGATGGCTGAATCGAGCCGCTGGAAGAAGCGCGCGGCCGCCGCGTCATCCTCGGTGAGGATGCTTTCGGTGTGGCTGGAGCCATACCGCCGGATATGGGCGATGGCCGCGTCGATGTCATCGACCACGCGGGCGGCGATGATCATGTCGAGGAACTCGCGGCCCCAATCCTCCGCGCTGGCGGGGACCACGCCCGGAATGCCCTGCAGGCTTTCGTCGCCCCGCACCTCGACGCCCGCGTCGATCAGGGCGCGCAGGACGCCCTGCCCGATGGTGTCGGCCACGTCGCGGTGGATCAGCAGGCATTCCGCGGCCCCGCAGATGCCGGTGCGCCGCGTCTTGGCGTTCAGCACGACCTTAAGCGCCTTTTCCGGGTCGGCGGCGGCGTCGATGTAGACATGGCAGATCCCCTCGAGATGGGCGAAGACCGGCACCCGCGCCTCGGCCTGCACGAGGCCCACCAGCCCCTTGCCGCCGCGCGGCACGATCACGTCGACGAATTCCGTCATGCCCAGCAGCGCCTTGACCGCGGCGCGGTCGCGCGTGGGCACCAGCTGCACCGCATCTTGCGGCAGGCCCGCTTCGGCCAGCCCGGCGCGCAGGCAGTCCACCAGAAGCCCCGAGGAATGAAAGCTTTCAGACCCGCCGCGCAGGATCACCGCGTTGCCCGATTTCAGGCAGAGCGCGCCCGCATCCGCGGTCACGTTGGGGCGGCTTTCGTAGATCACGCCCACGACGCCAAGGGGCGTGCGCACGCGGGCTATGTGCAGCCCGTTGGGCCGGTCCCATTCCGCCATGACGGCGCCCACCGGGTCGTCCTGCGCCGCCACCGCGCGCAGCCCCGCGGTGATGCCCGCGATCCGGGCAGCGTCGAGCTTGAGCCGGTCGAGCATGGCGGGCGACAGGCCCTTGTCGCGGCCGAACGCCATGTCCTTCTCGTTGGCCGCCAGGATCTCGGCCTGCCTTGCCTCGACGGCGCGGGCCGCCGCTTCCAGTGCTGCGCGCTTTGCCTCGGGCGGGGCGAAGGCCAGCTCGGCGGCGGCCTCCTTCGCGCGGCGGCCGAGCGTTTCCATCAGGGCGGGAATGTCTTGCGTCATCTCGTTCATGGCGGACCTCGGGCCTTTGTCACCGGCAGGATAGGCGTATTTGGGGAAAGATGAAGGGGGCGGTCAGCGCGGCGGGGCCTCGGCGCGCTCGGTCAGGGTGTAGTCGCGGTCGACGCGGAAGAGGCGGAGCCGGTCCGCGCCCGCGCCACGGGCCTCCGCGGTCATGTCGCGGGCGGTTTCGGCATCTTGCGGGACTGCAAGGGTCAGGAACTTGCCGGGATTGGTCACGCTTTCATGCGCCCGCCCGCCGGGCAGCTCGAGCGGGGTCGGGCCATAGGCCGCGAGCAGGAGGCGCGCCGCGCCCTCGGGGCCGGCCAGCTCGAGGCCGACGCGGATGCGGTAGCCGTCGAAATGGATCGTGCGGCCGGCCGACTGGCTGGCGCGATGGGTGGCCTCCCCCCGCCAGGCGGCGATGGCGGCCTCGTCCTGCCACAGCTGGTGCGACAGCAGCGCCTCGGCGTCGTCGAGCGGCCGGTAGCGTTCGAGAAACAGCAGCCCGCGGTGCCGCGCCAGTACGGGTTTCAGCCGGTCCACATGGGCGAAATACTCCGCCATGTGGCCGGGTTTCGGTTTCACCTCGAAGAAGAGCCCATGCATCGGATCACACCGCCATGTCGTCACGATGAACCAGCGCCGCGCGGCCGGGATAGCCGAGGATCGCCGCGATCTCGTCGCTGCGATGGCCCGCGATGGCCCGCGCCTCGGCCGCGGTGTAGCGGCTGAGGCCGAGGCCGAGATGCGTGCCTTCGGGCCCTTCCAGCACCACCGGGTCGCCCCGGTCGAAGCTGCCCGTAACGGCGGTGACGCCCGCGGGCAAAAGCGACTTGCCCCGCCCCATCGCCGCCACCGCGCCCGCATCCAGCCGCAGGGTGCCCTTGGGCTTCATCGCCGAGATCCAGCGCTTGCGCGCCGTCTGCGGGTCGAGCGTGGCGGTGAACCAGGTCGCGCGCGCGCCCTCCATCAGCGCCGAAAGCGGGCGCAGCAGCGAGCCTTCGGTGATCGCCATGGCGCAGCCCGCCGCCGTGGCGGTGCGCGCGGCCATGACCTTGGTCTTCATCCCGCCCTTCGACAGGCCCGTGCCCGCATCGCCCGCCATCGCCTCGATCTCGGGGGTGATCGCGTCGACCACCGGCAGGTGGCGCGCGTCGGCATCCTCGCGCGGGTTGGCGGTATAAAGCCCGTCGATGTCGGAGAGCAGGATGCAGGTTTCCGCCGCGGCCATGACGGCGACATTGGCGGCCAGCCGGTCGTTGTCGCCGTAGCGGATCTCGTCGGTGGCGATGGTGTCGTTCTCGTTGACGATGGGCACGACGCCACGCGCGAGCAGTGCGGCCATGGTGGCCCGCGTGTTCAGGTAGCGCCGCCGGTCGGCGCTGTCATCCAGCGTCAGCAGGATCTGCGCGGTGACGATGCCGTGGGGGGCCAGCGCCTCCTCGTAGGCGCGGGCGAGGCGGATCTGGCCGACGGCGGCCGCCGCCTGCGCCTCGTCCAGCGACAAGGCCCCCTGCCCCAGCGCCAGCACGCCGCGCCCCAGCGCGATGGAGCCGGAGGAGACGAGGATCACGTCCATTCCCCGCGCCTTCAGCATCGCCACGTCAAGCGCCAGCGCGCGCAGCCATTCGGCGCGCAGCGCGCCGCTGTCGCGGTCGACCAGCAGCGCCGAGCCGATCTTGACGACCAGCCGCGCCGTTCCGGCGAGATCCGGGGCTCTCGTCTCGGTCAGGGCCGCCACGGGTCCGGCTCCTCGCGGCCCTCGCGCATCCTGAGGCGGTCCGCGTCGATCTGGGCGCGCAGGGCGCGCAACACCTCGATCAGGCCGGTGCGGGCGACGCCCGACATGACCATGACCGGCCCGCCCGAGGCTTCCTCGAGGGCCGCGCGCGCCTCGGCGATCTCCTCGTCGGTCAGGGCGTCGATCTTGTTCAGCGCGGTGATGCGGGGTTTGTCGGCAAGCTCCTGCGCGTAGGCCTCCAGCTCCCCGATGATGGTCTCGTAATCGCCGACCACATCCTCGGAGGTGCCATCCACGAGATGCAGCAACACCGCGCAGCGTTCGACATGGCCAAGGAACAGGTCACCCAGGCCGCGGCCCTCATGCGCACCCTCGATCAGGCCGGGGATGTCGGCCACGACGAATTCCACGTTGTCCACGCCCACGACGCCCAGGTTCGGGTGCAGCGTGGTGAAGGGATAATCCGCGATCTTCGGCCGCGCGTTCGAGGTGGCGGCCAGAAAGGTCGACTTGCCCGCGTTGGGCAGGCCCAGAAGACCCACGTCGGCGATCAGCTTCAGCCGCAGCCACAGCGTGCGCTCCACCCCCTCCTGTCCGGGGTTGGCGCGGCGCGGCGCCTGGTTGGTCGAGGTCTTGAAATGCAAGTTGCCCCAGCCGCCGTTGCCCCCCTTGGCGAGCAGCACGCGCTGGCCCACCTCGGTCAGGTCGGCGATCACCGTCTCTTCGTCCTCGTCGAGAATCTCGGTCCCCGCGGGCACGCGCAGCACGATGTCGTCGCCATCCTTGCCCGAGCGCTGCCGGCCCATGCCCGGTTGGCCGTTCCTGGCGAAGAAATGCTGCTGGTAGCGGAAGTCGATCAGCGTGTTCAGCCCGTCCACGGCCTCGGCCCAGACATCGCCGCCGCGCCCGCCGTCGCCGCCGTCGGGGCCGCCGTATTCGACGAATTTCTCGCGGCGGAAGGACACGCAGCCGCCGCCCCCACCGCCCGAGCGGATATAGACCTTGGCCAGATCGAGGAATTTCACGGGCTCACCCGGCGGGCCGGTTCACCCGGCCTCGCCCCTTTTGCTTGTTGCACATCAATCCTGCGGGGGATCGGGGGCGCGAACCCCCGGCTCCGACGACAGCCTTACGCGGTCAGGCCAGCCGTTTCAAATAGGTCCATGTCGCAACCTTCGCGTTGCGCGCCACGGAAAAGGCCTCGGCATCGCCGAGGTAATCGAAACCCGCGTTGGTCAGCACCCGCGCCGATCCGGGGTTGTCCTGGAAGACGCTGGCGAAGATCGTCTGGTTGCCCAGCGGGTTGGCCTGCACCAGCGCGCGCACCGCCTCGGAGGCGAAGCCGGTGTTCCACATCGCGGGCGCGACCCAATAGGCGACCTCGGACTGGCCGCGGTCCAGCGCCTTCAGCCCGATCACCCCCATCAGCTCGGCCCCGCCCATCTCCGAGGCATCCATCGCCCAGACCGTTTCGGGGTGGTCGGGGCGCATCACCTGCGCCACGTAGCTCTCGGCAGCACCCGGCGGATAGGGATGCGGCAAGGTCGTCGTCATCTCCGCGACGCGGCGATCCGCCGCATAATGCCCGATCAGCCCGGCATCCGACCGGCGCAGCGGGCGCAGCAGCATGCGCGGCGCTTCGATCAGGGCTTGAGCCACGGGGGCGATGATGTCCTGCTTCATGGTCGATCCCTCCTCCGGACCGATGACCTCGAGCCACCTCTGGGTGGAAGTGGGGCAACCCCGCCTGTCGCACAAGAGGGTTACAGAAACGCGAAGGGGCCGGACGATCCGCCGGCCCCTCACTTACATGCCCGTGGGAACGGCGTTATTCCGCGGCCTCGGCCTCCGGCTGCACCGAGATGAAGGTGCGGCCCTTGAAGCCCTTCGCAAAGCTCACCTTGCCTTCGACAACGGCGAAGATCGTGTGATCTTTACCAAGGCCGACGCCGGCACCGGGATGCCACTTGGTGCCGCGCTGGCGCGCGATGATGTTGCCGGGAACGACGGCTTCGCCGCCGAACTTCTTGATGCCGAGACGGCGGCCGGCGCTGTCGCGTCCGTTGCGGGAGCTACCACCTGCTTTTTTATGTGCCATGTGTCTGTCTCCTTAGCCTTGGGCCAGCGTCTTGGCCTGTTCGACCCAACCTTCGCGTTCGATGCGGCCCTTGAAGGACAGCTTCTCGTCGAACTCGGCGATGTCTTCCGGGCCCCATGCGGCGATCTGCGCGAAACTGGTCACGCCCGCCTCGAGGAGCTTCTTTTCCAGCGCCGGGCCGACGCCCGACAGCTGCTTGAGGTCATCCGCGCCTGCGGCGGCTGCGGCCTTGGGGGCGGCCTTTGCCTTGGGGGCTGCGGCTTTCGCGGCCGGCGCTGCCGCAGCGGCGGGAGCGGAACCCGCGCCGACAGCTGCCTTCACGCCCGACGCCTCTGCGCCCGAGGCCAGGATGTCGGTGATGCGCACCAGCGTCAGCTGCTGGCGGTGACCCTTCTTGCGCTGCGACGAGTGCTTGCGGCGGCGCTTGACGTAATGGATCAGCTTCTCGCCCTTGATCTGGTCGATCACGGTGGCCTGAACCGCCGCGCCGGTGATCATCGGGCTGCCCACGCTGGGGGTGTCCCCGCCGAGCATCAGAATCTCGTTGAACTGGACGGTTTCACCCGCCTCGGCGGCCAGCTTCTCAACGCGCAGAACGTCACCCGACTGCACCTTGTACTGCTTGCCGCCCGTCTTCAGGACTGCGAACATGCGTCTTTCCTTCGTATCCCGCGCCCTGCGGCCCCTGCGATTGCAGGCGTTTCGGGGGTCTATCCCCGCCTTCGAGCTGCGCGCCCCGCTGGGGGCGTTCGTTCCAACAAACCAAAAGCCGCCCAGCACGGGCGGCAATGGAAGCCGCCGTATGCCGCCTTACGGCGCTTCTGTCAAGCGCGGCGGCTCAGGTCTCCTCGCCCGCGATGAAGGTCGCGGCCGCCTTGCCCAACTGGTAGCTCACATCGTCGAACAGCACGTCGAAGGCCTGGAACAGAACGGCGTTCAGAACCTGCCCCGCCTCGGTCTCGGACATCTCGACATAACGCGCCATCTCGGCATCGCTCAGCCCTTCGTAGGCAAGCACCTGGTAGCCGAAGAGCCACTCGGTCGTCTCCCGCCGGATCTCGGCCTCCTGCCCCCAGACCTCGGCCAGCATCAGCTCCTGGGGGATCTCGGTCTCGAAGGCCCCGCCATCCGACAGGCCGCGGTAAAAGGCGAAATTCGAGTTGAGCGCCCCCGCCACGTTGCGCTCGACGAAATCATTGGCCACCGAGAAGGCGCGCAGAAGCTCCATCCGCTCGGTCCCCTCGGCCGCCTGCTGGCGCGCCAGCGCGCGCGCGGCCTCCTCGACGCCGGGATCGAGCAGCGCCTGCCGCCCCTCCACTTCGCCCCGCGCGATGCGCTGGCCCAGCGGGCTGTCGTAGAAGTCCTGCAACTCGGCCACGATCTCGGGCGTCATCCGCTCCACCGGAACGCCATCCTCGAAGCGTGCGATCATGCGGTCGGTGGCGTAGATGCCCGCCACCACGGCCCGCCACGCCCCGCCGCCCTGCCCCGGAAACATGTCATCCTCGATGCCGGTGGCGGCCTCCAGCCCTTCGGACGACATCACGCCGAGGATCTCGTAGACCCCCATCGCCTCGAACACGGCCTGAAGCTCCGGAGCTTCCTGTGCCAACCGTGTGCCGGACGGGGCCAGCTGCGCCTCGCCCGCGGACTGGGCCAGGGCCGGGACTGGCACGACAACGGGACCGGCCGCCAGCGGGGCCAGCAGGAACGGCAGGGCGAGAATCGAACGGGACGGCATGCTCACTCCGGTCAGCTTGGGGTCACTTTCCCACAGATGGCGTGCCCCCGCCGCGATTTCCACCACCCGCGCGGGGGCCTGTCCATTTCGTGATCTGCATTTTCCCCCGAGATCCCCCCTTGCGCCCCCCGGTCAGGGCCGTTAAACGCCCGGCCTACTGACCCTGACCCAAAGCGCGGAGAGGTGCCGGAGTGGTCGAACGGGGCGGTCTCGAAAACCGTTGTGGGTGCAAGCCCACCCAGGGTTCGAATCCCTGTCTCTCCGCCACTTTCCCCCGATCAAGCCATCAGCTTTGCCGGGAGCGTAAAGCCCCTCGTAGCGCACACCGCGAAGGCGTCGCGCGCCGGGTGCTTCCCCATGACACATGCTGAAACTTGAATACGTGGCCTAAGCCTTCCCTTGGCAGTGGTGTCGTGCCCGTGACCGCATGCCGTGACGGCTCTTCACAACAGAGGAGAGAACAGGTGAAGACACGAATTCCATCGGTGCTCGCAGCGATGCTGCTGGCTGGTCCGGCGCTGGCGCAAGGCGATGCCGCGGCCGGTGAGGCCGCCTTCCGTCAATGCGTGGCCTGCCACGTGGTCGCCACCCCCGATGGCGACGTGCTGGCCGGGCGTGCCGGACGCACGGGGCCCAATCTTTACGGCATCAGCGGCCGCACAGCCGGCGCGGTGGACGGGTTCCGCTACTCGCCGGGGCTTGTGGCGCTGAACGAGGCGGGCGTCGTCTGGGACGAGGCCTCCTTCGTGGCCTATGTGCAGGACCCTACGGGATTTGCCCGCGAAGCCGGCGGCGACAACGGCCTGCGCAGCTCGATGTCCTTCCGGGTCCGCTCCGAACAGGACGCCCTCGATCTCTACGCCTATATCACCAGCCTGTCGGACGGCTGAGGACGGCGAGACGCCCCGGCCGCCCCCGACGCCGTGACACGCGGCACTGCGAGCGGCCCGCGCCGTCCCCTCGGGGGCGGCGTTTTCCGATGCGCCCCTGCCGCGGTCCCCCTACCCCCGGCCCGCGAATTGCGTCAGCGCGACCCCCAGCGCCATCACGGCGATCCCCGCCAGCCGCATCGGCGAGACCTCGGCCACCCGCGCCCCGAACAGCCCGAAATGGTCGATGACCGCCGCCGAGATCAGCTGCCCCAGCAGCACGAAGAACACCGCGTTGCCGACCCCGAAGCTGGGCGCGACATAGGTCACCGACAGCACGTAGAAGGCCACGAACAAGCCGCCCAGGAACAGGTGCCCCGGCTGCCCCGCCATCCGCGCGAAGGCCCCCGTTCCGGTCATCAGCACCACCGCGCCCGTGGCGCAGAACGCCACCATGAACAGCACCAGCGCCGCCGCCGCCGGGCTGCCGATATTGGCCCCGAGCCGCGCGTTCAACGCCGCCAGAACGGGGATGCCCACCCCGGAAAGAACCATCACGACAGCCTGGTATCCCATCGGCGTAGCTTCCTTTGTCACGAACAGATCCCCTGCGGCACGATGCCGTCCCAGGGCAGGAACACCTCGACCGCATCCGCGCGGTCCCGCCAGGGCGTGACCGGCATCGCCTGCCCGATCAGCGCCTCCAGCCGCCCGGTCCGCGCCCCCTCGGGGTCCAGCGCCCGGCAACACACGTATTCCTCCACCAGCGAGGCCTGCGCCTCGTAACCATGGTCAAGGAACCGCACCCCGCCCTCCCCGTCGAAGAGATAGGGGTCCTCCAGAACGGCATGCTCACGGGCGGCCCGCAGCGGGTGATAGCCCGTCACGTCCCGGTTCTGCCACTGCCAGACATGCGTCATCTCATGGGCGAAGAACATCGCCGCGTAAAGATGCCGTCGCCCGTCCGCCATCACCGTGTAATCGGGCACCATCATGTCGGGCCGCACATGCAGCGTGTTGAACAGGACCATCCCACCGACCCGCCCCTCGACCACCGGACCCTCGGGCGGCGGCACGACCCGCTCGCGGCAGGTGACCGGCGGCCGCGCCGGGTGGCGCAGGGTGATCAGCCCGATCACCGGGTTGGCCACGATCCGCGCCGCTGCAGCGTCGAACCCGTCACCCTGCAGATCGGCCATGTAGGCCCGCTCCGCCTCGGTCAGCGGACGGCCACAGGCCGACAGGCCGAGGCACAGCAGAAGCACGATCGCGCGCATGCCCCGACGATAGGCGCGCCTGCGCCGGGGGTGCAACGGGTTTGACACCGATCAAGGCAGGCGCCCCCCACCCGGCGCACCCTGCCCGTAAAGGACGACACGGAGGAGAGACAGCGATGCACAGGATCATCGCCTTGGCCGCCACCGCAGTCATGACCCTCACGACCCTGCCCGCCGAGGCGCAGAACGCCGAGGCCGGCCGCCTGCTCTACCGCGATTTCTGCGCCGCCTGCCATGGCGCGACGGGGCGCGGCGATGGCGTGATGGGGCCCGTCCTGACCCTGCCGCCCGCCGATCTGACCCGGCTCGCCGCGGACGGTGCCTTTCCCGTGCTGCGCACCGCCGAACAGATCGACGGCCGCCGCCCGATGGCCGCCCATGGCGGCGACATGCCGATCTTCGGGCGCTGGTTCGAAGGCGACGGGCCCGATGTCGCCCTGCCCGGCCCCGGCGGCCAACCGGTCCTGATGAGCCGACCGGTCGCGGACCTGGTCACCTACCTGCAATCCATCCAGTCCTGACGCAGACCGCGCAGGCTCCGCCCAGCGACCGCACGGCTATCCCGCGGCCTTGTCCTCGAGCGTCAGCCACTCTTCCTCGGCCGCCTCAAGCCGTGCCTGCCGCTCGGCCAGGGCCTCGGTCGCCTTGGCGAATTTCACCGGCTCCCGCGTGAACAACTCCGCATCCGACAAAAGATCGGCCAGCTTGCCGATCTCCGCCTCCAGCCGCGCGATCACCTCGGGCAGCTCCTTCAGCCGATGCGCCTCGGTGAAACTCAGCCCCGATTTAGCCTGAGCCGCCTTCGGCTTGGCGTCCGACGCCGGTTTCGCCTTCTTCGCGGCCGCCGGTGCCGCCGGTGCCGCCTCGGGGGCCACGCGCGGCCCGCGTTGCGCCTGCATGTCCGACCAGCCCCCGGCATAGGCGACGGCCCGCCCGCCGGGCTCCAGCGCCACGGTCACGCTGGCCACCCGGTCGATGAAATCCCGGTCATGGCTGACCAGAAGCACCGTGCCCGGATACTCGCCCAGCAGATCCTGCAGCAGGTCGAGCGTCTCGATATCCAGATCGTTGGTCGGCTCGTCCAGCACCAGCAGGTTCGACTGCCGCGCCATGATCCGCGCCAGCAACAGCCGCGCCTTCTCGCCCCCCGACAAGGAGCGCACCGGCGCGCGCGCCTGCCGCTCGTCGAACAGGAACTCCTTGAGATAGCCCACCACGTGCCGCGGCTGGCCGCGCACAAGCACCTGGTCCGACCGGCCCGAGACGCGGGCGGCGGGGTCCTCGGTCAGGCTCTCCCATAGCGTCGCCTCGGGGTCGAGCTGCGCGCGCGCCTGGTCGAAGACCGCCATCTCGATCCCGGTGCCAAGCGTCACGCTCCCCTCGTCGGGGGCCAGCTGACCGGTCAACATGTTGAGAAGCGTGGTCTTTCCCGCCCCGTTGGGCCCGACGAAAGCCACCCGGTCACCGCGCAGCACGCGCAGGTCGAAGGGTTGCAGGATCACCCGCTCGCCGAACCGCTTGGCGATGCCCCGCGCCTCGATCACCCGCTTGCCCGATTGCTGGCCCGCCTCCAGCGCCATCTCGGCGGCACCCTGCCGCCGGATCATCGAGGACCGCTCCTCGCGCAGCGCCTGCAGCGCGCGCACCCGGCCCTGGTTGCGCTTGCGCCGCGCGCTGATCCCCTCGACGGCCCAGCGGGCCTCGGCCTTGATCTTGCGATCGAGCTTGTGGCGCGCCTGGTCCTCTTCCTCCCAGGTCTTGTCGCGCCAGGCCTCGAACGCGTCGAAGCCGCGCTCCTGCCGCCGCACCACGCCACGATCCAGCCACATCGTCCCCCGCGCCAGCGCCGTCAGAAAGGCGCGGTCATGGCTGATCAACAGAAAGGCCGCCCGCGTCGCAGACAACTCCCGCTCCAGCCATCCGATCGCCTCGATGTCGAGATGGTTCGTGGGCTCGTCCAGCAGCATCAACTCGGGGGCTTCCGCCAACAGCCGCGCCAGCGCCGCGCGCCGCCTCTCCCCGCCCGAGGCGCGGGTCGGATCGGCGGCAAGGTCCAGCTTCAGCCCCTCCGCCGCCGCCTCCACCCGCCATCCCTCGACCGCACCAAGACGCGCCACCGCGAAATCCCCCAGCGTGGCGAAACCGCTGAAATCCGGGTCCTGCTCCATGTAGCCCACGCGCACACCCTCGGGCGTCACGACGGCACCGGTGTCGGGCGCGACAAGGCCCGCCATCACCTTCATCAACGTGGATTTGCCCGAGCCGTTGCGCCCCACCAGCGCCAGCCGGTCGCCCTCCTGCACCACGAGCGAGAGGTCGGAAAACACCGGCTCGCCCCCGAAGGTCAACGAGATGTCGGTCAGCTGGAGAAGGGGTGCGCGCGCCATGCCCGCCAGCTAGACCCAGCCACAGCGCCCGTCAAGCAGCCCGTCACACGGTCCTCCGGGCGACCCGGCCCACCCCTTCACCTTTCTCCAAATACGGCCGTCCCACCCCTGCCCCGAGCGGCACGCCCGAGGACCGGGCGCCGCCCCCGCCAAGGGCACAGCCGCGCCGCGCCAGCGGCGCCCCCCTCCTGCGGATTTCGCACCGAAATCCGCCGCCGCCCGCACACGCAAACGGGCCGCCCCAAGGGGACGGCCCGCCATGCATGCACCAAGGGGGATCCGTCGGATCAGCGCTTGGAGAACTGGAAGCTCTTGCGCGCCTTGGCGCGGCCGAACTTCTTGCGCTCCACCACGCGGCTGTCGCGGGTCAGGAAACCTGCCGCCTTCAGCGCGCCGCGCAGGCTCGGCTCGTAAAGCTGCAGCGCCTTCGAGATGCCGTGCTTGACCGCACCGGCCTGGCCCGACAGGCCACCGCCCTTGACGGTCGCCATCACGTCGAACTCGCCCTCGACGCCGGCCACGGTGAAGGGCTGGCGCAGGATCATCTGCAGCACGGGACGCGCGAAATAGGCGGACATGTCCTTGCCGTTCACGACGACCTTGCCGGAGCCCGGCTTGATCCAGACGCGGGCGACCGCGTCCTTGCGCTTGCCGGTCGCATAGGACCGGCCGAGCGCGTCGCGCACGGGGGCACGGGGGGTATCGTCGAAGGACAGGGGCGCGGCGGTCTCGCTCGCGTCCACGGCACCTTTCAGCTCATCGAGCGAGGTCAGGGTCTCGGCCATGGGTTACGCGCTCCGGGTGTTCTTGGGGTTCATCGACTTGACGTCGAGAACGGTGGGGTTCTGGGCCGAATGCGGATGCTCGGCTCCCGCGTAGACACGCAGGTTGGTCATCTGCTGGCGCGACAGGCGGTTGCCCGGCAGCATGCGCTTGACGGCCTGCATGACGACGCGCTCGGGGTGGTCGCCCTCGAGGATCTGGCCGGTCGTGCGCGACTTGATGCCGCCCGGGAACCCGGTGTGCCAGTAGTTCGGCTTGTTGCGCTTGTTGCCCGTCACCTGCACCTTGTCGGCGTTGATGACGATGACATTGTCGCCCATGTCCATGGAGGGCGTGAAGGACGGCTTGTGCTTGCCACGCAGCCGCATGGCGACGATCGAGGCGAGACGGCCGAGAACGACGCCCTCGGCGTCGATCACGATCCACTCCTTCTCGATATCCGCCGGAGTCGCGGTGAAGGTCTTCATGTGTTCTTCCTTTCGGGCGTGCATCCGGGCTCGGACCCACGCAGAATGTCCAGCGCGGGGCCTCCCCCACGAAGATGGCGGTATGTCGCGGATTGCCCTTGCAAAGTCAAGCGTCATGAATTCTGATTTGTAACGGTAAAACAAGGGGTTGCAATTGCGGTATCATTTTACCCCACGGTTTTCGCGGTACTCCGGCACGGGGCGGTCATGACCGGCGCGGTCGAGGTCGCCGTCGCGGCGCTGCTCTGGCTGGCGCTGGCGCTCTGGGGCGGGCGCATCCTGCGGCATGCCATGCTCACCCGTGAGGCCGCGGCGGGCCTGCCGCGCAACACGCCCACGCGCCTTGCGCGGCGCATGCCATGGGCGGGCCTTGCGGCCTGGCTGGCGCTG
>NZ_JASJOE010000041.1 GCF_030163755.1 Roseicyclus amphidinii | reverse complement strand
GGTCGATCGCCGTCCGGGCCGCCGCACCGCTCACAGCAGCATGTCGGCCGGCATCACCGGCCGCACCTCGACCGAGCCGACCAGCGCGGCGGGCGACCGCCCGGCCCAGTCGATCGCGGCGTCGAGGTCGGGCACCTCGATCACGAAGTAGCCGCCCAACTGCTCCTTCACATCGGCAAAGGGGCCGTCCTCGATCAGCCGCGCGCCATCGCGCATCCGCACCGTCGTGGCCATCGCGGGCGGCAGCAGCCCGTCGCCCTTCACGATGATGCCCGCCGCGCGCATGGCGCCGATATAGGCCCCCCAGGCGCCCCAGTAATCGCCCATCTGCGCGGGGTCCTCGCGCTTTTCGAACTCGTCCAGCGGTTCGCGAAAGATGATCATGTATTGCATTTCTATGGCCTCCCTTGCGCGTTCAGTTCGACATGCCCGGCACCGCGAGATGCGGCACCACCACCACGCGACCGTCCCGAAGTGCCGCGGGCGCGGAGGCGGCGAGCGCCTCGGCCTCGGCATGGCTCGCGGCCTCGAGAATGAAATACCCCGAAAGCGCCGCGCCGTCTGCCTCGTCGATCATCAGGGGCGCGCCGCCGCGCACCGCGCCTGACGCGGCGAGTTCGGCGGAATACTCCGCCCAGAGCGTCCAATATGCCGCGCCGGCCGCGCCGACATCGCTGCGCAGCGCGATATCCTCGGGCGTCTCGTAGATGAGCATGGTGAAGGGTTCGGCCAGCGCCGGGCCCGTCAGGGCGGAAAGGGCCAGCCCGAAAAGGGTCGTGCGGATCATGTCGGTTGCTCCTGTCATGGACGACGGCACCGTGCCGTCATGACAGAGAGCCGCGGGAAGGGCGGATTTCGACAGGCACCGCGAAAAAACGTCTACCCCGCGAAGACCCGGTCAAGGGCCGCATCCAGCGGCGACCAGTCGTCGATGCCCAGCCGCACCGGAACCGTCATCACCTGCGAGCGCAGGGCGGGCGGAAGGCGCACGGCGTCCTTCTCGGTCGTCACCACCTGCGCGCCGATGCCCTTGGCCTCGCGCAGCATGCGCGACATCAGCGCCTCGGTCAGGGGCTGGTGGTCGCTCAGCGCATGGGTCGATTTCAGCTCGGCGCCCAGATGCTTCAGCGTGCGGAAGAACTTCTCGGGGTGGCCGATCCCGGCAAAGGCCAGCACCGGCAGCCCCGTCAGCGGCAGCCCGGTGGCCAGCGGCACCAGCGCCCCCTCCAACCGGGGGACGGTGACGGCCTTGCCCCAGCGGTCGGCGAACCGCGCCTGCCCCTCGGCATCGCCGATGGAGAGGAGCAGATCGGCCCGGCGCATCCCCGCCGCGACCGGCTCGCGCAGCGGTCCCGCGGGGATCACGCGGCCGTTGCCGAAACCGATATGCGCATCCACCACGATCAGCGACAGGTCATGGGCCAGCGCGCCGTTCTGGAACCCGTCGTCGAGCAGGATCGCCTGAGCCCCCGCCGCGACCGCCGCGCGCGCGCCCTCGGCCCGGTCCTTGGCCACCCATGTGGGCAGGAAGGCCGCCAGCAGCAGCGCCTCGTCCCCGGTCTGGTCGGCGCGATGCGCGCGCTCCTCCACCCGCACCGGCCCCTCGAGCGAGCCGCCATGCCCGCGCGTGACGGCATGGGCCGTGATCCCCCGCTCGGCAAGCCGCCCGGCCAGCGCGATCACCGTGGGCGTCTTGCCGGTGCCGCCCGCGTTCAGGTTGCCCACGCAGATCACCGGCACGC
Organism: Roseicyclus amphidinii; assembly: GCF_030163755.1. Taxonomy (GTDB): domain Bacteria; phylum Pseudomonadota; class Alphaproteobacteria; order Rhodobacterales; family Rhodobacteraceae; genus Roseicyclus; species Roseicyclus amphidinii. Next base: position 28,946 of record NZ_JASJOE010000041.1, on the reverse strand, counting down.
CCACCCGCGCCCGTGCGCCCCCTGCCAGCCGCCGCCGGGTGCCCGCGGCATAGACCGCGCCAAGCGGCGAAAGCAGCGCCGCGCGAAGCCCCGGCTCGAGATGCCAGAAAGCGGGCGGGCGCATCACGCGCCCTCCAGCTTGTCGAGCAGCACGTCGCGCGCCCGCTCGGTCACGTCCGCCCCGGCCGAGACCACCTCCCATGCCGCATGGGCCATCGCGGCGGCGCGGTCGGGCGACAACAGGTCGTCGACCGCCTCGGCCAGCGTCTGCGGCGCCGAGACCAGCCGCGCGGCGCGCGCCTCGGTCAGGCGCTGGTAGATGTCGACGAAATTGGTGACATAAGGCCCGTGCAGGATCGCCGAGCCAAGGGCGGCGGGCTCGAACGGGTTGTGCCCGCCGATGGGCACCCAGGAGCCGCCGACGAAACTGACCGTCGCAAGCCGATACCACAGCCCCAACTCGCCCATCGTGTCGGCGAGGTAGACCGCGGTTTCGCGCTCCGGCCCTTCACCGGCGGAGCGCCGGGTAAAGGCCCAGTCCCCGGCCTCGAGCAGCGCGGCGATGGCGTCGCCCCGGTCGGGGTGGCGCGGCACGAGGATCAGCAGGAGCCGCGGGTTCGTCCTGAGCGCGATGCGGTGCGCCTCGAGCACCTTTTCCTCTTCGCCCGGATGGGTCGAGGCCGCGACCCAGACCGGCCGCCCCCCGATCTCGGCGCGCATCACCGAAAGGTCCGCCTCGTTCACCGGCAGGGCCGCGGCGCCTTCCTTGAGCGTGCCGGTCACCTCCATCTTTGCAGGCAGCATGCCGAGGCGGCGCAGGTAGATCTCGGTCAGGTCGTCCTGCACCAGCGCGCGGTCGAACCGCCCCAGCAGGCTGCGCGCCATGCCGTGCAGGAAGCGCCAGCGGTCATGGCTTGCCTTGGACATCCGCGCGTTCAGCAGAACCATGGGCACGCCGCGCGCATGGGTTTCGCAGATCAGTGTCGGCCACAGCTCGCTTTCGGTCCAGACGGCAAGATCGGGCCGCCAATGGTCGAGGAACCGCCGCACGAAGGGGAGCGCGTCAAGCGGCACGTATTGGTGCAGCGCGCCTTCGGGCAGGCGATCGGCCATGACACCGGCCGAGGTGACGGTTCCGGTCGTGACAAGGATCGTGACGTCAGGCCGCTCGTCCAGCAGGGTGCGGATCAGCTCGAGCAGCGCCAGCGACTCGCCCACGCTGGCGGCGTGGAACCACACCAGCTGCCCCGCCGGGCGCGGCACCGCGGCGATGCCCCGCCGCTCGTCAAGGCGCGCGGCATCCTCCTTGCCCTCGGCCACGCGCTCGCGCAGCTTGCGCTCGGCGAAACCGCGGCCGAACCGCGCCGACCACGCGAGGTAGACGCCGAGGGCGAACGAGCCGGACATCGGGCGCGCTCAGCCGCCCGTCTTGTCGCTGTCCGGGCCCTCGGGCCCGTCCTCGAGAAGCCGATGCACATGCGCGATGAAATAGCGGGTGTGGGCGTTGTCGACGGTGCGCTGCGCCTCTGCCTTCCAGGCGTCGTAGGCGCTGGCGTAATCGGGGAACAGGCCGACGACATGAAGGTCGTCCATATTGCGGAACTCGGTCCCTTGCGGGTCGGTCAGCTCGCCACCGAAGACGAGGTGAAGGCGCTGGGTCATGGTCTGGGTATCCTGATGATCGGAGGGAGGCGGATCGCCGCGCACCCTAGGGATTGGCCCGCCGGGGTCAAGCGTGCGGGGTAAGGCATGCCTTACTCGCCCGCCGCGAGGCCGACGCCTAGACTTTTTCACGCAGGCACGGGGGGCTTACCTATCGTCACTCCCGTGTCGGCGACCATTTCGAGACCCGGATTTCACGCAGCCATGACCTTTCGTATCAGCCTCATCGCCGCCGCCGCGCTCCTCCTGCTCTCCGTGCTTGCGTCGCTCTCGGTCGCAGCGGCCCCGGTGGTGGCCTAACCGCGCGCCGCCAGAAGCGGTCCGTGCAGCGCCGCCCCCGCGGCCAGAACACCGGGCACCTGCGGCACCTCGGCGTTGAAGCGCAGCGGGGCACCGGCGGCATCGGTCACCTGCCCGCCCGCCTCGGCGATGATCAGCGCGCCTGCCGCGATGTCCCATTCCCATGTCGCGCGGAAACTCAGCATCGCGTCGAAGCGCCCTTCGCCCACCAGCGCCATGCGATAGGCCAGCGACGGGCGATAGACCCGCGTGACCTGCGGCACGCCGCGCGGCCAATGCTCTGCGGAGAGCGAGGGTTTCGTCGCCAGCACCACGGCCCCCTCCAGATCGGCGGTCGCCGAGGCGCGGATCGGATCGTCGTTCAGCGTTGCGCCGCCGCCCCTTGATGCGGCATAAAGCTTGCCGCGGATCGGCAGGTAGACCACCGCCGCGATCACCTCGCCGCCCTCGACCACGGCCAGCGAATGCGAAAAGGCCGAGCTGCCCTCGATGAACGCCCGCGTGCCGTCGATGGGATCGACCACGAACACGCGCTCCGCCGTCAGCCGCTCGGGGCTGTCGGGCGTTTCCTCGGACAGCCAGCCGTAACCGGGGCGCGCCGCACTCAGCCGGTCGCGCAGCATGTCATCGACGGCAAGGTCGGCCTCGGTCACGGGGCCGGTGCCGTCGGGCTTGTCCCATGTCTCGGGGTCGTCGCGGAAATAGCGGGCGGCGATCCGCCCCGCGCCCCGCGCCGCCTCGACCAGCAGCGCAAGGTCCTCGGCCGCGTCAGGCACCGGCAAGGGTCAGACCCTCGACCAGCAGCGAGGGCACCACGCGGCTCAGATGCGCGCGCGCGTCATTCGCGGGCCGGATCGTCCTGAGCATGTCGCGCAGGTTGCCCGCCACGGTGCATTCGTTGACCGGGTAGGCGATCTGGCCGTTCTCCACCCAGAAGCCCGAGGCCCCGCGCGAATAATCCCCCGTGGTCGGGTTGATCGACGAGCCGATCATCGATGTGATCAGAAGCCCCGTTCCCATCTCGGCCATCAGCCCGGCAAGGTCCGTCTCGCCCTGGGTCAGCGCCACGTTCCCCACGCTCGGCGACGGCGGCGAGGAGGTGCCGCGGCTCGCGTTCGCGGTCGAGGTCATCCCCAGCTTGCGCGCCGTGGCAAGGTCCAGCGTCCAGCCGGTCAGCACACCGTCCTCGACGATCGCGCGCCGCGCGGTCGGCAGCCCCTCGGCGTCGAAGGGCTTTGAGCCCGAGGTGCGCGGGCGGTGCGGGTCCTCGATCAGCGACAGGCCGCGGGGCAGAACCTGCTCGCCCAGCAGGTCACGCGCCCAGGACGCGCCGCGCACGATGGCGCTGCCGTTGGTGGCGGCCAGCAGGTGCCCGATCACTCCCGAGGAAATCCGCTCGTCGTAGATCACCGGGTAAGCGCCCGTCTTGGGTTTGCGCGCGCCCGCGCGGGCCACGGTGCGCTCGCCCGCGATGCGGCCGACCTCTTCCGGGGTCATCAGGTCGGCGGCGTGGTTGCGCCCGTCGCCGAAATAGTCGCGTTCCATCCCCAGCCCCTCGCCGGTGATGGCGACGCAGCCAAGCCCGTGGTCCGAGCGCTCGTAGCCGCCGGAGAAGCCGTTCGTCGCGGCCAGGTGGATGCGGGTGCGCGAAAACCCCGCGCTGGCCGATTGCACCTGCGCCACGCCCTTGATGGCCAGCGCCGCGGCCTCGGCCCGGCGGGCGGCATCCTCCAGCGCGGCGGGGTCGGGGTCTGCGCCCGCATCCGACATGTCGAGCGCGCGCCCGTCGCGGAGCGCGCTCAGCTGCGCCGGATCGGCAAGGCCGACGGTCGGATCTTCCGGCGCAAGCCGCGCCATGGCGACGGCGCGTTCGGCCATGTCGCGCAGCGTCTCGGCGCGCGTGTCCGAGGCCGAGACACAGGCCTGCCGCCGCCCGACCATGACGCGCAGCCCGATCTCGACCCCTTCCGAGCGTTCGGCCTGTTCCAGCGCGCCCGCGCGCACCCCGATGGACAGCGAGGTTCCATCGACGGCGATGGCGTCGGCGGCATCCGCGCCTGCGCGCCGTGCGGCGTCGAGCAGGGCTTCGGTCAGCGGGGCGAGAGGCTCGGACATTCGGGGCGGCACCTTTTGCACGGGATCAGCACCGGACCTAGTGCCGACCCGCCCCCGGCGCAAGGCGGACCGCGGCCCGCCCCCCGTTTGCACGGGGCGCGCGCGGGCCGGGCATGTGGGTCACTGCAACGGCACGCCGTTCGCCCGGATGCCGCCGCCCTCGGTGAACTCGATCGTGGTCTCCAGCGTGTCCGGCGTGGCACCGGGCCGGGTGAAGGCCCCCAGCATCCCGCGCGCCATGGCGAGCTGTTCTATCGGCACAAGCCCCGTGGATTGCAGCGTGTCCAGCAGCGCAAGCCCCCCCGACAGCCGCAGATCGACCGCGCCCACCGGCATCGGCACCGGGCCGGGCGCGAACTCGGCCTGCCCGCTGCCCGTCAGCCGCGCCCCCGCGGCCGAGATCTCCAGCTCGTTCAGGGTCATCTGCTGCAACTCGACGGGCGGCACCGCGGCGTCCATGTCGGCCGCCAAGAGGTTCTCCAGCACCCGCACGCTGCCGCTGAGATCGGCGATCACCGTCAGCGGGTCGCGCGGGAAGCTCTCGGCCGGATCGGCCATCGCCCAGATGCCCGGCCCGAGCACGATGTCGCGGTAGGCAAGGCGCATCGACACCGGTTGGCTGCCGCCGCCCGGCGCAAGCGGCACGCTGAAGGCGATCTCGGCGCTGTCGACCGAGAACTCGACCGGCACGGGGATATCGGCCCCCGCGAAATAGGTCGCGCTGCCCTCGGCCGCGACGCGGTAGGCCAGCGCGGTCTCCGAGATCTCCGCCGACAGGCTGCCGCCGTCGTTCGAGGCGATCAGCGTGAAGGCGTCGCGCGGATGCTCGAAGGTCAGCTCGACCGCGATGTCCTCGTACTCGAAGGCCCCGCTCACGTCGAAACCCGCCGGGATCGCGTCGGGGTTGGTGGCCAGCTCGGCGATGTTGCCCAGCCGCCCGCTGCCGGTTCCGGTCGCGGCCCCGGTGGACAACACCAGCTTCATCCGCCCTTCCTCGCCCGGCGGGGGCAGGATGTTCACCGCGCCCGCGATGGAGCCGAAGGACGAGCTGCTGTCATAGCCGAGGTTGTCGGGGTCGCTGGCATCGACCGTGTAGGTCGCGGCGACATCGGCGATGGACAGGGTCATGTCGATGGTCGGCGGCGCGCCGTTGCCGCCGGTGATCGGCCCGTCCTCGACCGTGACCATCGGCGCGGCGTAGCGGTAGGTGATGGCCTCGGGCGTGCCGCTGGCCGTCATCTCGAGGTCGGGGGCCGTCAGGACGATGCCGATGTTCACCGGCGGGTCGCCGAAGCCGGGCTCGAAGGTCACGGTCAGATCGTAGCGGTCCGAGATGTCGATCGAGACCGATCCGTCGCCCGTCTCGGTCATCACCAGCCTTTCGACGCGGCCCACGGTCGAGACCTCGCCGTCGCTGTAGCTGGCGGAAAACCCGTTCAGCGTCAGCGTGCCGTCGCCCGGCAGCACCTCGGCGGCGGTCATCACCTGCCCGGTTGCGGCAGCCTGGGATTGCCACTGCGCCCAAAGCTCCTGCGCGGTCAGCCCGAAGGCGGGACCGGCGGCGACAAGGGCGCAGGTGGACAGCGAGAGGGAAAGAAACCTGGTCATGGGCACGGACTCCATCCGAAGCTGGGGAATTGTCCCGATGTTCGCGGCCCGCCCCCCTTGGGTCAAGGGCGGGATACCCGGACACTGCGGGCGCAGGGGGCTGGCCCCGCGCGGCGCGGCGCGGTAGCTCTGGGCACACACCAGCGCAGCGCAGGGACCACAGGAGAGGGGAGCATGACGATGTCGCAAGGTCTGACCGGAAAGACCGTCGCAATCACCGGCGCAAGCCGCGGGATCGGGGCCGCCGCCGCCCGCGCCTTTGCCGAGGCAGGGGCGAATGTCGTGCTGATGGCGCGCGACCGCGAAGCCTTGACCGCGCTGGCGGGCGAGATCGGCAAGGCGGCGCTGGCCGTCCCCTGCGACGTCACCCGCTACTGGGAGGTGGAGGCCGCCCTTGGCGCCGCCGCCGACACCTTCGGCGGGCTCGACGTGCTGGTCAGCAACGCCGGCGTGATCGACCCGATCAGCCATATCGCCACGGCCGATCCCGAGGCATGGAACCAGCTCATCGACATCAACGTGAAGGGCGTCTTCCACGGTGCCCGCGCCGCACTGCCGCTGATGCTGGGCCGCGGCGGCGGCACGATCATCAACATCTCCTCGGGCGCGGCGGTCAACGCGCTGGAGGGCTGGAGCGCCTATTGCACTTCCAAGGCCGCGGTGAAGATGTTCACCGCCTGCCTGCACAAGGAACTGGGCGGGCAGGGCATCCGCGCGCTGGGGCTGTCGCCCGGCACCGTCGCCACCGACATGCAGCGCGAGATCAAGGCCTCGGGCGTGAACCCGGTCAGCCAGCTGGACTGGTCCGACCACATCCCGCCCGAATGGCCCGCCAAGGCGCTGGTCTGGATGTGCGGCGAAGAGGCCGACCCGTGGCTTGGCGACGACATCTCACTGCGCGACCCGGACGTGCGCCGCGCCGTGGGAGTCGGGTCATGATCGACTGCCAGCGCGAGGACGGGCTGTGGCGGATCACGCTGAACCGGCCGGACAAGGCGAACTCGCTCACCGCCGGGATGCTGTCGCGGATGGTCGACATCGTCATGGAGGCGACCGTCGATCCGCATATCAAGGCGCTGGTCATCACCGGGGCAGGGGACAAGGTGTTTTCCGCCGGTGCCGATCTCGACGAGGCGCGGGCGGGGCTGGCCACCTCGCAGCTCTGGGAACAGGTCTCGGGCGGGATCGCGGCGCTGCCCTGTCTCACCATCGCGGCCCTGAACGGCACGCTGGCGGGCGGGGCCTTCGGGATGGCGCTGGCCTGCGACCTGCGGCTGGCGGTGCCGAACGCGCGGTTCTTCTACCCGGTGGCGAAGCTGGGCTTCCTGCCGCAACCCTCGGACCCCGGCCGGCTGGTGGCGCTGATGGGTCCGGCGCGGGCGAAGCTGCTGCTTCTGGGCGGGCAGAAGTTCAGCGCCGACGAGGCCTATGCCTTCGGCCTGATCGACCGGATCACCGCGCCCGAGCACCTGTTGGAGCAGGCCGCCGAGATCGCCGGGGACGCGCTGGCCGGAAAGCCCGAGGTGCTCAGGCGGATCAAGGAGATGTGCGAGGGGCGTTAGGCGCTTGCTAGCGCCGCTTCCAGCCGCGCCGTGCGCCGGGGGTTTTCGAGTGGAAATCGGGCGGGCGTTTCGCCACCCAGGCGAGGAAAGCCGCCAGCCGCGGATGGGCGCGCAGCGCCTCGACGGTGTTGTAATTGCGGGCCAATTCGGCCTCGGAAAGGGTCGCGTGGATCTCGTTGTGGCAGATCTGGTGAAGAAGCACGGTCGGGCCGCCCTTGCCGCCCCTGAGCTTGGGCGTCAGGTGATGCAGGCTCTGCTTCGCGCCCTTCGGGATCGGGCGCTCGCAGAGCGGGCAGATGGGCAGGTCTTCCATGCCGGGGAAGTGTGGGGCCGGATCGGCCGGGGGCAAGGGCATGGCTGAGGCGGTCGACGCGCTGGTGATCGGGGCGGGGCCCGCGGGCCTGATGGCCGCCGAGGAGCTGGCGCGCGCGGGGCGCTCGGTGGTGATCGCCGAGGGCAAACCCTCGGCCGGGCGGAAGTTCCTGATGGCGGGGAAGTCGGGGCTGAACCTGACGAAAGACGAGGAATTCGAAGGGTTTGCGGCCGCCTATGGCGCGGCCGCGGAATGGCTTTCCCCGATGCTGCGGGACATGGGACCGGCCGAGGTGATGGCCTGGGCCGAGGCGCTCGGGCAGCCGGTGTTCACCGGCTCGTCGGGCCGTGTCTTTCCGGTGGCGATGAAGGCCTCGCCGCTGTTGCGGGCGTGGCTCAGGCGCGTTCCGGCGGAGCTGCGGCTGGGCTGGCGCTGGACCGGCTGGGACGGCGCGGGCTGGGTGTTCGAGACGCGGGAGGGGCCGCGGGTGCTGGCCCCGAAGGTGGTCGTGCTGGCGCTTGGCGGGGCGAGCTGGGCGCGGCTGGGCTCGGACGGGGACTGGGCCGGGAGGCTTGCTGAAAAGGGCGTGGAACTGGCGCCGTTCCGGCCCGCGAACATGGGGTTTCTGGTCGATTGGTCGCCGCATATGGCGGCGCATTTCGGCAGCCCGGTGAAGGGCGTTGGTTTGAAAAAATCCAACGGAACCAGTGTGATGGGGGAGTTCGTGGTCTCGGCCCGCGGGGTGGAGGGGGGCGGGGTCTACGCGGTTTCGGCGGAGGTGCGCGACGGCGCGGCGCTGGTGGTGGACCTGCTGCCCGACCTGGGTGTGGAGGAGGTCGCGGCGCGGCTGGCCGCGAGGCCGCGGAAGCGGACGGTGAGCCAGCATCTCGAGAAGGCCTTGAGGCTCGACCCGGTGAAGCGGGCGCTGTTGCAGGAATTCGGGCGGCCCTTGCCCGAGGGCGCGGAATTGGCGCGGTTTATCAAGGGGTTGGAGATCAGGCACCAAGGGCCGCGGCCGATGGACGAGGCGATTTCCACCGCGGGCGGGGTGACGCGCGCAGGCGTCGACGAGGGCTTGATGCTGCGGGCGCTGCCCGGCGTCTTCGTGGCGGGCGAGATGCTGGATTGGGAGGCGCCTACGGGGGGCTATCTCATCACCGGGTGCCTTGCGACCGGGCGCTGGGCAGGGCGGCATGCGGCGGGTTGGGGCACCTGAGGGTCGCATGCATGGGCCATACACATCCCGTACACACCCTGTACACACCACGTGCATATCGATGAGGTCGCTCCAAGTGAGGGGCTCTGCCCCGATCCCTTCGGGAGTCCCCCGGGCCTTGCTGGTGGGAAGCTGACCGGGGTTTCGCCCGCTGCGCGGTCGACCCGCGCGCCGCTGACGCGACGCGTATGCGAATTTTCGTACGAAAATTCGGGGGGCTCTGCCCCCGTCCTTCGGACTCCCCCGAGATATTTGTGAAACGGAGAAGGGGGGAGGGCGCGCGTTAACCTGTGAGCATGTTGCGCAAAAGTGGGAACCGGTTTTGCGCGACTCAAACATGCGAAATCAAATCGTTGGGGCGGGTCGCGTGAATGCGAATGAACGCGACCCGCCCCAACGGGGTGATGCGGGGTGTCCGGTGGTGGCGGGTTGCCCGGTGGCGTGCCGGGTGGTTGGCGGCGGGCGTCACGGGCCGGTTGGCGGTCGGTCGGGGGCCGGGGCGGGTCGGTGGCGCGGACGCGTGCTACGCGCATGCCGACCCTGACCGTGGGTTACGCGCCGAGGGCGCGGTGGAAGGCGGGGCGGTCGCGCATCAGGGCGATGTGGTTGCGCAGGCGCGGCTCGGAGATCGGGAATTTCGCGGCGATGGCCCAGCCGCCGCAATGGGCGAGCAGGATGTCGGCGATGGTCATGGTCTCGCCCATCAGGAAGGGGCCGTCCTCGGCCATGCGGTCGACGAGGGCCTTTTCGCTTCTGGCGAACTCCCACTTGAGGCTGTCCTTGATCGCGCCGATGCGCAGGTCCTCGGGCAGGACGAAGCTGTGGCGCGCGGCGGTCCAGAGGACGGCGTCGATCTCGTCGAGGATCATCTGGGTGAGGCTGTCCTGCCGGGCGCGGTCGATGGTGCCCGCGGGGAAGGTGAGCGCGCCGTGGCGGTCGGCGAGGAAGGTCATGATCGCAACCGAATCGGTGATCGGCACGCCATCGGCGACCAGCACCGGCACCTTGCCCGCGGGGCTGATGCGCGTGACCTCGTCCGAGCGGGGGCCCGCGTCGACATGCTCGTAGTCGAGACCCAGTTCCTCCAGCGTCCAGAGCACGCGCAAGGCGCGCGACTTGACGTTCCCGATCACCGTGTAGCCCATCAGCGTCCCCGTTTGCCCGGCATCATGGCGAGCCGGATCAATGTGCGTTCCATCAGCGCCATTTGCGGCGCGCTTTGCGCCGAGCGCAAGGTCAGGTCGGTCTCGACCAGCAGGCTGAGGGCTGTTTCCAGTTGCGGCGTGCCCCAGCGCTGGGCCTGTCGCAGCATCCGGTCGCGGCGCGGGCCGAAGACCGGGGGGCGCTGGGCCTGAAGGCCCGCCGCCGGGCCGTTGGGGTGGCAGGTGGCGGCGTGGAGCGCGCGGAAATGGCGAAGGGCCGCGATGCAGAGCGAAACGGGCGTCACGCCCTGCCCGGAAAGGCGCGACAGGATCGGGCCGATCGCGCCCTGTTCCGATTCGGCGGTGGCATGGAGGATGTCGTCCAGTTCCGCCTCGATGGTCAGGGGGGCGACGGCGGCGATATCGGCGGGGGAGACGGGCGCGGGATCGCCGCGCTTGTAGAGGCCGAGTTTCTCGACCGTCTGGCGGAAATCACCCGGCGGCAGGCTGCGGGCCAGCGCCTCGAGGTCGCCCATCGCCTCGCGGGGGAGGTCGCGGAGGCCCGCTTCGGTCAGCAGCGTCTCGATCTCGGCGCGGCCGGGCGGGTCGTCGTAGATCGCGGCGGCGCGTGCGGTCCTGTGGCCTTCGAAGAGCTTGCGCAGCGCGGATTTCGCGGTCAGCCGCCCGGCTGTAGCGATGATCTGCGCATCGCCGGGCTGCCAGTCGGCCAGCGCCGCGGCGAAGACCGGGGAGAGCCCGTCGGTGGCCGCCTCGACGAAGACGGCGCGGGGGCCGGGGAAGAAGCCCGTGGCCTTCATCGCGTCGATCAGCCGGGCGGGATCGGAGCGCAGCTCGGACGCGTCCATGCGGGTGAGGCGCATTTCCTCTTCGGCGCCGGGGCCGAGCAGGTTCTTCAGAAGTTCCTGCCGGCGCAGGGCGACGCGCATGGCGTCATCGCCGAAGATCAGGCAGCCGGCCGCGGCGGTGTCGGGCTTGCGCGTGTAGGCGGCGACGTCGCGGGGGCCGAGCTTCATGCCCAGTCGGAGGCGCCGGACAGCAGGCGCGAGACCAGCTGATCGGCCAGCGCGACCATCAGCCGGTCCTCGGCGTCGCGGCGGGCGGCGGTGGTCGAGACGGGCGAGCCGGTGGTGGAATAGGCGGTGAAGGTCGAGACCTCGCCCGATTGCACGGTGCGGTCGCTGCCGATCTCGGTCACGGCGAATGTCAGGGTGCCGATCACGTTGGTGCGGGTGATGTCGTCGGTTCCGGTGATGGCGAGATCGCGTTCGTCGGTCGTGATCTCCCAGCCAAGCGCATGGGTGGGGGCGCTGGCGCGGCCCAGACGGTCCTCGAGCCGCGCGACGAGGACGAAGCCCAACCGCGTGTCGGGCGGCGCGATGCGCAGCCGGTCGCGCAGGGCACCCCCCGCGCCGTTCGGCCCGTAGACCGGCGCGAAGCCGCAGGCCGCCAGCGGGGCGGCGGCCAGAAGCGTCAGGAAACTGCGGCGGTCAGATGACGACATTCACGATACGACCCGGCACGACGATGAGTTTCTTCGGCTGGCCACCGGCCAGCGCCTTTTGCACAGCGTCGTCGGCCAGCGCGTGTTTTTCAACCTCTTCCTTCGAGGCGTCCTTGGCGACGGTGATTTCCGAGCGCCGCTTGCCGTTGATCTGGATCGGCAGGGTGACGGTGTCGGAGGTCAGCATCGACTCATTGGCGACGGGCCAGGGGGCGTTGGCGATCAGGCCCTCGCCGCCGAGCATGGCCCAGATTTCCTCGGCCAGATGCGGGGTCATGGGGGACATGAGCTGCGCCAGCGTTTTCGCGGCCTGCCGCTTGGCGGCGGCCCCGGCGGTGGATTTGCCGAGCGCGTTGGTGAAGGCGTAGAGCTTGGCGATGGCGGCGTTGAAGCCGAAGCTTTCGACGCCGTTGGTCACGTCGAAGATCGCCTTGTGCATTTCGCGCAGGAGGGGGGTGTCGGCGTCATTGGGCGCGGTGTCGTCACCGGCGATCTCGGCGGCGATGCGGTGGACGCGGGCGAGGTGCTTGGCCGCCGCCTCGGCGCCCGCGGCGGTCCATTCCACGTCGCGCTCGGGGGGCGAATCGCTCAGGACGAACCAGCGGGCGGTGTCGGCGCCGTAGGTGGCGATGATGTTCACCGGGTCGACGACGTTGTTCTTCGACTTGGACATCTTGGCGGAGGGGATGATCTCGACCTCGGTGCCGTCTTTCAGGAAGCCGCGGCCGTCGCGCAGCTCGACCTCTTCGGGGTAGTGGTAGACGGGGCGGCCGTTGGCGTCCTTGGTCTGGAAGATCGCGTGGGTCACCATCCCTTGCGTGAAGAGCGCGTTGAAGGGTTCCTTGGATTTCTCGGGCAGGTGGCCGCAGATCTGCATCGCGCGGGCGAAGAAGCGGGAATAGAGCAGGTGCAGGATCGCGTGCTCGATGCCGCCGATATACTGGTCGACGTTCATCCAGTAGGCGGCGTCTTCCAGGTCGGTGGGGGTGGTCGCGCGGGGCGCGGTGAAGCGGGCGAAATACCAGGACGAATCGACGAAGGTGTCCATCGTGTCGGTTTCGCGCCGGGCGGGCTTGCCGCAGGCGGGGCAGGGGGTCGCGGCCCATGTGGGGTGGCGGTCGAGCGGGTTGCCGGGGGTGTCGAAGCTGACGTCGCGGGGCAGTTCGACGGGGAGGTTTTCCTTTTTCTCGGGCACCACGCCGCAGTCGTCGCAATGGACGATGGGGATCGGGCAGCCCCAGTAGCGTTGCCGCGACAGGCCCCAGTCGCGCAGGCGGAACTTGGTCACGCCCTGGCCGACGCCCTTGCCCTCGCAGAAGGAAATCGCGGCGTCGATCGCCTCCTCTCCGGTGGCCTCTTCCGCCCAGTTGAAGGGCAGGGTCCAGCGGACCTTGTCGGGTTTGGGCGGCACATAGGCCTCGCCGCCGTCCTCGGGCTTCAGGTGATCGCCCTTGAGCGGCACGAAGGTCGAGATGACGGGCAGCCCGTATTTCCGCGCGAAATCGAGGTCGCGCTGGTCATGGGCGGGGCAGCCGAAAATCGCGCCGGTGCCGTAATCCATCAGGATGAAGTTGGCGATGTAGACCGGCAGCTCCCACGCGGTGTCGAAGGGATGGCGCACGCGCAGCCCGGTGTCGAAGCCGAGTTTCTCGGCCTTTTCCAAAGCCTCTTCGGTGGTGCCGCCGCGGCGGGCCTGCGCGCAGAACTCGGCGACCTTGGGGTCGTGCGCCTCGAGCTCCTTGGCGATGGGGTGGTCGGGCGAGATGCCGACGAAGCTTGCCCCCAGAAGCGTGTCGGGCCGCGTCGTGTAGACCTCCACCCGGTCGTGGCCGCGGGTCGGCTCCACCAGGCCGAAGGCGAATTGCAGACCGCGCGAGCGGCCGATCCAGTTGGCCTGCATCAGCTTGACCTTGGCGGGCCAGTCGTCGAGCCCGTCGAGCGCATCGAGCAATTCGCCCGAGAAATCGCTGATCTTGAAGAACCACTGCGTCAGCTCGCGGCGTTCCACATCCGCGCCCGAGCGCCAGCCCTTGCCGTCGATCACCTGCTCGTTGGCCAGAACGGTCATGTCGACCGGGTCCCAGTTCACCACGGCGTTCTTGCGGTAGACGAGGCCCTTTTCGAGGAAATCGAGGAACAGCGCCTGCTGCTGGCCGTAATACTCCGGGTCGCAGGTGGCGAACATGCGCGACCAGTCCAGCCCGAAGCCCAGCGGCTTCATCTGCGCGACCATCGTGTCGATGTTGGAATAGGTCCAGTCGGCGGGGTGCCCGCCGCTTGCCATCGCGGCGTTTTCGGCGGGCATCCCGAAGGCGTCGAAGCCCATCGGGTGCAGCACGTTGAAGCCGCGCGCCAGCTTGTAGCGGGCGATCACGTCGCCCATCGTGTAATTGCGCACATGGCCGATGTGGATGCGCCCCGAGGGGTAGGGGAACATCTCGAGCACGTAATACTTCGGCTTGTCGTCGGACCGCTGCGCGACGAAGGTTCCGGCCTCGGCCCATGCGGCTTGCCATTTGGGTTCCAGCGTCGCGGGGTCGTAGCGGGACATGGGTGCGGTCCTTGGCTTATGGGGGGTGTCGGAAACGAAAACGCCGGGCGGTGCGGCCCGGCGTGGTGTTAGTGTGCGATGCGCGCGGCGTAAAGCCGTCAGAGGTTCGCGTCGCGGATGCGCAGCTGGCGGGCGCGGGTCAGGATCGCATCCTCGATCTGGCGCGCGGTCTCGCGCCCGACGGAGCCGTTCCGCGATTCCACCGCCACGCGCAGGCTGCGCGCCTCGAGCGCGGGGTCCTGCACATACACCGTCGCGCGATAGGCGCGGCTGCCGCCGGGGGGCGTGCCGTAGCCGAACTGGATGATGCCCGAAAAGGGGTCGGCCGCTTCGACCGGCATGAAATCCAGCACCTCGAGCGAGGCGTTCCAGAGATAGCGGTTCACCTCGACGGTGACATTGGGATCGTCGACGTTCTCGAACAGGTCCCAGATGGTTTCGCGGTCTTCCGCGGGCAGCGCGCCCGAGGCCTGAAGCTGGCGCCGGGTTTCCGGGCTCATCTCGCGCGAGAACACGGTTTCCCCGTCGGACGAGGATCGGTTGCCGCCGAAAAGGCCGCCGCCTCCGCCGAACATTCCACCGCCCCCGCACCCCGCGAGGAGTGCCACGAGAGCCAAGCCCCCCGCGAATCTAGCCAGCCGCCCGTTCATCTGCCGGTCCCTGTCTTCGTTCACCATCTGCCTTCCGTTGCTACAGGAGGCCCCCATAGGCGGCAAGCCTCTTTGGGGAATTGAGGTGACCGCGTCGTTCGCGGGCGGCTTGGGGCGGTGTCGGGCGGTGTCGGGCGGTGTCGAGGGTGACATGACCCTGCGCGGGGCGTCCTTGGTGGGGCCGCGACATGGGCGCAACCTGCCCGTGGCCCGCCCTTTGCCCGCCCGTTGCCTTGCTGCGGCCCGACTGTGGCATGTCTGCACCATGACACCTGCAAGACGCGAGGGGGGGTGCAGGCTTTCTTGCAATCGAAGGGAGCAGGGGCGACAGAAGGGCATACTCAATACGGATTCCCCGTCTTGAGGTGCACCTTGACTATGAACACGAGGGAAAAACCATGAAAAAGGTTCTCTTCGCTACGACTGCCCTGGTCGCAACCACGGGCTTCGCAGCAGCAGACGTCAGCCTTAAGGGTTCGGCACAGATGGGTCTCCAGGGCGGCGACGGTGCCGTGACCCAGTTCGTGCAGGACATCGACGTCACCTTCTCGCTCTCGGGCGCAAGCGACAACGGCCTGACCTTCGGCGCAGCCGTCGATCTGGACGAGAACGCAGGCGGCGTGGGCACCGATGACGCGGGCGTTGCGATCTTCGTCTCGGGCGACTTCGGCACCCTCACCATGGGCGACACCGACGGCGCACTTGACTGGGCGCTGACCGAAGCAGCCGTTGGCAACGCCGGCTCGATCAACGACGACGAAACCGGTCACGCCGGCTTCCTCGGCTCCTACGGCGACGGCATCTACGACGGCCAGATCCTGCGCTACGACTACACCGTCGGCGACTTCGGCGTCGCAGTCTCGCTCGAGATGGACGACACCAACACCGTCGATGACGGCTACGCGTTCGGTGCACGCTACGGCATGGCCTTCGCAGGCGGTTCGGTCGACTTCGGCATCGGCTACCAGTCCGCTGTCATCGATGCAGGCAACGACTTCCTCCCCGGCAACGTGGATGCGGCAGAAGTTGGCCTCGTTGCATACGCCGGCCCCGGTGAAGAGCTTGACGTCGACATCATCGGCGTGAGCGCAGCTGTTGCACTCGACAACGGCCTCTCGGCCGGTCTCCAGTATTCCAACTGGGACGTGTCGGGCACGACCATCAGCGGTGATATCAAGCACCTCGGCCTTGGTGTGGGTTACACCTTCGACGCCGTTACCGTGTCCGCGAACTGGGGGCAGTACGATGTGAGCGCGGCTGGTTCGTCGGGCGACATCACCGGCTGGGGCCTCGCGGCTGCCTACGACTTCGGTGGCGGCCTGTCGGCGCACGCTGGCTACGGCTCGTCCGACTACACCGATTTCGGTGGCTCCAACGACCTCGACACGTGGTCGCTCGGCCTGAACATGAGCTTCTGATCCTCACCCGGATCTGACGCAGGATCGGGGCGGGCTTCGGCTCGCCCCTTTTCATGAGGGACCGGCGGACAACGCCGGCTCTGCACACAACGGAACGAGGTAGGGATGCGACTTGTTGCGGCAATCACGATGCTGCTGGCCCTGTCCAGCTGCGGCACCATCGGCGGTGTGGGCAAGGGCATAGGCTACGGCATGGGCGAGGTAATGAACGGCGTCGGCAGCGACTTCATGGCGATGGGCGACCTGTTCAACCGCTGATGCGCGCCTCGCCGAAGGGGTCGGAACCGCGGCCGGAACCGGGGTTGACCGTCCCGGCCCGCCCTGTTCGGCTTGTCGCCCGACCTGTCCGAAACGCCCGAGGTCCACAGCCATGGCCCCGCCGAAGACTCCGCAAAGGCCACCGGCCGAACAGCTGAAAGCCCGGCTTCTGGCCGCCAATGCCCTGTTCAAGCAGGGCCGCCTCTCAGAGGCGCGACAGGCGCTGCGCGAAATTGTCCGCCGCGCGCCTGCGCTGGCCGAGGGTTGGGTGGGTCTCGCCCACGCGGCGCGCGCCGAGCACGACCACCGCGAAGCCCTGGCCGCCTTCCAGAAGGCCGCCAAGCTCCGCCCCGGCAACCGCTCGCTTCTGGCCGCCTGCGCGCAGGAACTGGCCGAGACGGGTCAGACCGGCCGGGCGATTGCACTCCTTGACCGGCTGATCGCCACGCAGCCCGGTGACCTCAAGGCGCGCGCCGAAAAGGCGCGTCTGCTGCAGCTCGAGGGTGATTTCGCCGGGGCCGAACGCGCCTTCCGCGCCGCGCTCGACATCGCCCCCGACAATGGCGAGCTTTACCGGATCTTCCTCGCCACCAAGACGCTCGAGGCCGACGACCCGCTCATCGACCGGATGGAACGCGCCTGGGCGCGGGACGATCTGCCACCCCTGTCGCGGGCGCACCTGGGATTCGCGCTGGCCAAGGCGATGGAGGACAGCGGGCAGACCGAGCGCGTCTTCGGCTACCTGCGCCCCGCGAACGAGGGGATTCGCGCCCTGCATCCCTATGACATCACCGCGCGCGAGCGCGAGATCGACGACTTGATCGCGCATTTCCGCGCGCATGATTTCGCCGCGCTCGCCCCGGCCGCCCCCGGCGGGTTCAACCCGGTCTTCGTCACCGGGCTGCCGCGCTCGGGGACGACGCTGATCGAGCAGATCATCGCGTCGCATCCGAAGGTGACCGGCGCGGGCGAGCTGCCGTTGTTCGGACGGGCCGCCATGCGGCTCCTGACCGCCAAGGGGGGCGGATATCTGCCCCTTGGCGACATCCCCGTGCAAGACTGGGCCGCCCTGGGCGCCGACTACGAGAGCGCGGTGCGCAAGCGCATGGGCCGCGTCGGCCATGTCACCGACAAGGCGATCCAGACCTACATGGTGCTCGGGCCCATGCGCCTTGCGCTGCCCTCGGCGCGGGCCATCGTCGTGCGGCGCGATCCGCGCGACACGCTCCTGTCGATCTACATGAACGTCTTTGCCGCGGGCAGCCATCTCTACGCCTACGACCTCGTGGACCTCGCGCGCTACTATCGCAGCTTCGAGCGCATGGTGGACTTCTGGCGCGAAGCGATGCCGGACGGGTTCACCGAGGTGAGCTACGAGGATGTCGTCGCAGACCCCGAGCCGCAAAGCCGCGCACTGGTCGCGGCCGCGGGGCTGGAGTGGGACCCCGCCTGCCTCGCCTTCACCGGCAACCGCCGCCGGGTCGACACGCTCAGCACCTTCCAGGTGCGCCAGCCGCTCTACCGCTCTTCGGTCGCCAAGTGGAAACGCTACGAGGACGATTTGTCCGAGATGCTCGAAGAGCTGGAGCGCCCCCGGTAGCCCCCTTGCGCCCGCGCCGTTCTTTTGGCCTATGCTGCCGCCCATGGGACTTCAGGACATACAGGCGCGCATCGACGCCTCCACGACCGAGGCCGGGCGCGCGCCCGGGTCGGTCACGCTGATTGCCGTCAGCAAGGTGCAGCCGCCCGAGCGGGTCGAGGCCGTGCTGGCCGAGGGCCATCGCGTCTATGGCGAGAACCGCGTGCAGGAGGCGCAGGGCCGTTGGCCCGAGTTCCAGGCGCGGTTCGACGGCATCGAGCTGCACCTCATCGGGCCGTTGCAGACCAACAAGGCGCGGCAGGCGGTCGAGATGTTCGACGCGATCCACACGCTCGACCGGCCGAAGCTTGCCACCACGCTTGCGCGGCTGGCCGATGAGCGCGGGGAATGCCCCGACCTGTTCATCCAGGTGAACACCGGCGAAGAGCCGCAGAAGGCGGGGGTTCTGCCCGCTGAGGCCGACGCCTTCATCGCCGAGGCCCGCGCGCTGTCGCTTCCCGTGAAAGGGCTGATGTGCATTCCCCCCGTCGAGGAGGAACCGGCGCTGCATTTCGCGCTTCTGGCGAAGATCGCGGCGCGCAACGGGCTGGAGGGCCTGTCGATGGGCATGTCGTCGGATTTCGAGACGGCGATCCGGTTGGGCGCGACGCATGTGCGCGTCGGCTCGGCGATCTTCGGGGAACGCGCCTATACCTGATGCGTCTGCGCGGCCCGGCGCGCGCCGTGGCCCGCCAGCGCCTCGGGGATCACGAGCCGCGTCTCGTAGCGGATGCGCGCCACGATCCAGCGAAGGTCTTGCGGGTCCAGCGCCACACAGCCCGCGGTGGGGTAGCCCGGCCTGCGCCATGAATGGATGAAGATGCCCGAGCCGCGCCCGCGTTCGGCGCGCGGCCAGTTCCAATCTGACAGAAGAACGATGTCATAGAGCGGATCGGCCCGGCGCAGTGTCTCGTGACCCGCGCAGAAGGGGGCGCGGACCATGAGGTTGTAATCCTCGTCCTTCGGATCGTCGCACCACAGGTCACCGGGCCGGATCGGCACCGCCCAGTCGCAGGGCCGCGCCAGTCGGTCGGGGCGGTAGAGGCACCCCACGAGGCCATGCACCCCCGCGGGCGTGCCGCCATCGCCCTCGCGCTTCGTCTCGGCGCTGACGATCCCGCCGCGCCCCAGCGTGCAGGGGAAGAGCCTGCCCATGAAGCGCAGCCCCATCGGCGTGACAACCATGTCGCGCGGTTTCACAGCATGTGCCCCGACTTGTCGCGCTTGACCGACAGGTAATGCGCGTTGTGGCGGTTGGTGCCGGTGATCAGCGGCACGCGCTCGGTCACCGCGATGCCCTCGGCCTCCATCATCTCGACCTTGCGGGGGTTGTTCGTCATCAGCCGCACCGCGCCGAATCCCATCCGGCGCAAGAGGTCCGCACCGATGCGGAAATCGCGCTCGTCATCCTCGAAGCCCAGCCGGTGATTCGCCTCGACCGTATCGAAGCCCTGGTCCTGCAGCGAATAGGCCCGCATCTTGTTGGCCAGCCCGATCCCCCGCCCCTCCTGGTTGAGGTAGAACAGCACACCAGCGCCCGCGCGCCCCATCTCGGCCAGCGCGGTGCGGAGCTGCGGGCCGCAATCGCATTTCAGGCTGCCCAGCACGTCGCCGGTGAAACAGGCCGAATGCAGCCGCGCCAGCACCGGCTTGTCGCGGTCGGGGCGACCGATCTCGATGGCGTAATGCTCGATGCCGCCGTTCTCGGGGCGGAAGATGTGCAGCCGCCCGGCCTCGGCGGCCTCCATCGGCAGGCGCGCGGCGGCGACGGGCAGAAGCGGGTGATGGCGCGCAAGATCGTCGGCCAGCATCCCCTCGGTCAGGCAGGCCGCGCCGATCTCGGCGGCGAGCGCCTGCGGGCGGTCGGTCTCCAGCCCCACGACCGCGGGCAGAAGCTGCGCGGATTTCGCCAGCATCAGCGCCAGCCGGTGCAGGGCGGCGTCGCCCTCGCGCAGGCTGGGCAGCGGGCCTTTCATCGGCTCGGCAAGGTCCAGCGCCGGATCGGCCAGCGCGCGCACCCACTGCGCCTCGACATCGCCCGGCAGCGTCACGCGCGCGAGGTCGCCGTCATAGGCGCGCGCCTTGAGCGTCTCGGCCCGCCAGTTGGTGATCGCCACGACCGCCCGCCCCGGCAGGGCGCGCAGCGCCTCCAGCCGGTCGGCGGTCAGCGTCTCGGCGGCCAGCACGATGAGGCCGGCGCCCGCGCCCCCGATCACGACCGGAAGGCCGACGCGCAGGTCGGCGCGCGCACGCGCGACATGTTCGGTGGGGGTGGGCAACAGGCTCATGGCGCCTGCATACTGCCGAAGATCGGGTTTTGAAACATTCCCTCGCATCCCGACACGTCGCCGTGAGATTGTTTTTCAGTCGCTTGCCAAACGCCCCCCCCACGTCAATCTCGACCACATCACGATTGAAGGAGCCTGCGACATGGCCAATCTGAAAAAGATCCTGCTGGTCGACGACGACGACGACCTGCGCGAGGCGCTGAGCGAACAACTGGTGATGACCGAGGATTTCGACGTCTTCGAAGCCGGCACCGGTGCGCAGGGCATGGAGCGGGTGAAGGAAGCGATCTACGATCTTGTCGTGCTCGACGTGGGTCTGCCCGACACCGACGGGCGCGAGCTGTGCCGCCTGATGCGCAAGCAGGGCGTGAAATGCCCGATCCTGATGCTGACGGGCCATGACAGCGACGCTGACACGATCCTCGGGCTGGATGCGGGCGCGAACGACTACGTGACCAAGCCCTTCCGCTTCCCGGTGCTTCTGGCCCGCATCCGCGCGCAGCTGCGCCAGCACGAGCAGTCCGAGGATGCGGTGTTCCAGCTTGGCCCTTACACGTTCAAGCCCGCGATGAAGATGCTGGTGACCGAGGACGACAAGAAGATCCGCCTGACCGAGAAAGAGACGAACATCCTCAAGTTCCTCTACCGCGCGCAGGAAGGCGTGGTGGCGCGTGATGTTCTTCTGCACGAGGTCTGGGGCTACAACGCGGGCGTGACCACGCACACGCTGGAAACCCACATCTACCGGCTTCGGCAAAAGATCGAGCCCGACCCCTCGAACGCGCGGCTTCTGGTCACGGAAAGCGGCGGTTACCGGCTGGTCGCATGAGGCGGCGCGCTCATTAACCTTTTCTTCACGCGGGCATGGTCAACTCTGCCACGTTGATCCAGGTCAATGCGCAACCTTGGGTTGTTCGTTACCAGTTTCTCATTACCTCCCTGTTGGACTTGGCCCGAACTTCGGTTCGGGCCTTTCTTTTGCCCGTTCGCCCGCGCAGCGGTCTGGCCATCGCCCGCCGCGCTCCGTAAACCGGGGCGACCCGTCACGACCGGAGACCGCCGATGCCCTTCACGCTTGCCACATGGAACATCAACTCGGTCCGCCTGCGCGCCGACCTCGTGGTCAAGCTCCTGACCGAGGAAGGGCCGGATGTGCTTTGCCTGCAGGAGTGCAAGTCGCCCGTAGACAAGATCCCGGCCGAGGTCTTTGCCGAGGCGGGCTACCCCCACATGGTCGCCCGCGGGCAAAAGGGCTACAACGGCGTCGCCATCCTGTCGCGCCTGCCGCTTCAGGACGCGGGCCACCGCGACATCTGCGGCAAGGGCGATGCCCGCCATGTCGCCGCCCGGCTCGAGAACGGGGTGACAATCCACAATTTCTACGTCCCCGCGGGCGGCGATGAACCCGACCGCGAAAAGAACGAGAAATTCGGCCACAAGCTCGATTTCCTGACCGAGATGCGCGACTGGTTCGGCGCGGACCGGCCCGAGAAATCCATCCTCGTGGGCGACCTCAACATCGCCCCGCGCGAGGATGACGTCTGGTCGCACAAGGCGCTTCTGAAGGTCGTGAGCCATACGCCGATCGAGGTCGAGCACATGGCCCAGGTGCAGGAGGCCGCCGGTTGGGTCGACATCACCCGGCAGGATTTTCCCGACGGTCTGCTCTACAGCTGGTGGTCCTACCGCGCGCGCGACTGGGATGCCGCCGACAAGGGCCGCCGCCTCGATCACGTCTGGGCGACGCCCGACATCTCGAACGCGGGCCACTCCAGCCGCATCCTGCGCGCCGCCCGCGGCTGGGAAAAGCCCAGCGACCACGCCCCGGTTTTCGCCACATTCGACCTGTGACACCCTTGGCGCGCGGCGCGGTCGCGCGCATATAGGGGCCAAGACGTGCAGATGTGACGGAGACAACGATGCTGGAACTCGGACAGGGCCAAGGCCAGGGCAAAGCCGCCCCCGCAACCGACCTGATCAAGGACGGGACCGAGGCCACCTTCATGGCCGACGTGATCGAGGGCAGCCGCGAGGTGCCCGTGATCGTCGATTTCTGGGCCACCTGGTGCGGCCCGTGCAAGACGCTGGGGCCCATGCTCGAGGCGGCGGTGACGGCGGCCAAGGGCAAGGTCAAGATGGTCAAGATCGACGTGGACCGCGAGCAGCGCCTTGCCGGTGCGCTGGCCCAGCAGGGCCTGCCGCTGCAGTCGATCCCGACGGTCGTGGCCTTCGTCGATGGCCGCCCCGTGGACATGTTCCAGGGCGCGATCCCGCAGGGCCAGATCAAGGAATTCATCGACCGCCTTGCCGCCATGGGCGGCGATGACGGCGGTCTGGCCGAGGCGCTCGAGGCCGCCGAGGCGATGCTGGCCGAAGGGGCCGCGGTGGACGCCGCGCAGACCTTCGCCGCGATCCTCGGCGAAGAGCCCGAGAATGCCGTCGCCATGGCCGGGCTGGCCCGCGCGCATCTCGCCATGGGCGAGACCGACAAGGCCGAGGGCATCCTGAACACCGCCCCCGACGCCATCGCCAAAGCGCCCGAGCTGGAGGCCGTCCGCGCCCAGATCGCGCTGGCCCGCCAGGCCGAGAATGCCGGCCCGCTGGCCGATCTCAAGGCCGCGGTCGAGGGTGATCCGGCCAACCTGCAGGCGCGCTTTGACTATGCGCAGGCGCTGCATGCCGCGGGGCAGGTGCAGGAGGCCGTCGACGAATTGCTCGAGGTCTTCCGCCGCGACCGCGAGTGGAACGACGGTGCCGCAAAGGCGCAGCTCTTCACCATCTTCGAGGCGCTGAAACCGCAGGACCCCATCGCGCTGAACGGGCGGCGGAAACTCTCGTCGATGATCTTTGCCTGACCCGGGTGGGGCGCTAGGTCCATGCCCATGATGTCAGCCGCAGATCTTCCCGACACGATCCCCGTCTTCCCGCTTCCGGGGGCGCTGCTTTTGCCGCGCGCCCGGTTGCCCCTGCACATCTTCGAGCCGCGCTACCTTGCGATGCTCGACGACACGATGAAGACCTCGCACCGGCTGATCGGCATGGTCCAGCCGCGCGAGGTGCCGGGGTCCGACGAAAAGCGCCTGCATGCCATCGGCTGCGCCGGTCGCCTGACGCAGTTCTCGGAAACCGAGGACGGGCGCTACATGATCACGCTCGCGGGCATCTCGCGCTTCCGCATCCGGCAGGAGGTCTCGGGCTTCACCCCCTACCGCCGCTGCGACGTGACATGGGACGGGTTTTCCGCCGATCTCGGCAACGTGGAGCACGACCGCGGTTTCGACCGGCCCGCGTTCCTCGACCTGCTGGGCCGCTATTTCGACGCGATGTCGCTCTCGACCGACTGGGACAGCCTGAAAGAGGCCGAGGACGAGTTGCTCATCAACTCGCTGTCGATGCTCTGCCCCTTCGACCCCGAGGAAAAACAGGCCCTGCTCGAAGCCCCCTCGTTGACGACGCGGCGCGAAACGTTGGTGACGCTGATCGAATTCGCGCTCCGCGGCGGCGGCCCCGAGGAAAAGATGCAATGACCGAGGGCGACGCGCCCCCCGTCGATCGCCGCATGCTCGAGGCGCTGGTCTGCCCGATGACCCATGCGCCGCTGAGCTATGACGCCGAGCGGCAGGAGCTGGTGTCGAAGGCCGCCCACCTGGCCTACCCGATCCGCGGGGGCATCCCGATCATGCTGGAAAGCGAGGCGCGGGCACTGGACTAGCTCCGGCTTTACAACGCCCGCCCCTGCAACAGCCTCGGCACATCCCCCGTAAGCCCCGCCGCCTCGCGCATGAAGGCGCGGCGCAGCGACGGCATGGCGCTGACCGCCCCCATGCCGATGTCGCGGATCAGGCGCAGCGCGGGGTTGTCGTTAGAAAACAGCCGGTTCACCCCGTCCGTCGCCAGCGCCAGCGCGGCGGTGTCGAAGCGCCGCCAGCTCTGGTAGCGCGCCAGCACGTCAGCGGCCGCGATATCCTCGCCCCGGCGTTTCGCCTCGGCCAGCACCTCGGCCAGCGCGCCCACGTCGCGCAGCCCAAGGTTCAGGCCTTGCCCCGCGATGGGGTGGACGCCATGCGCGGCATCGCCGACCAGCGCAAGGCGTTCACCCACGAAGGCGTTGGCGATGGTCAGGTTCAGCGGATAGGCATACCGCTGGCCCGCCAGCGAAATCTCACCCAGGAAATCCCCGAAGCGCGGGCGCAGGTGGTCGAGGAACGCCGCGTCATCCGCCGCCATCAGCCGCTTCGCATCGGCATGGCGCTCCGACCAGACGATCGAGGAGCGGTTGCCGGGCAAGGGCAGGATCGCCAGCGGCCCCGGCGGCATGAAGAACTGGTGCGCGATGCCCTCATGCGGCCTCTCATGCGCTATCGCCGCGACCAGCGCGGTCTGCCCGTAATCCCAGCCCGTCCGCCTGATCCCCGCCCGCGCCGCGGTGCCCGAGCGGCGGCCATCCGCGCCGATCAACACGCGGCCCGTCAGCACCTCGCCGCTTGCCAGCGTCACGCGGGCCGCGCCCTCCGTCGACTGCGCCACCACGGTCGTGGCGGGGCGGTGAAGGATCAGCGTCTCCGCCTCCATCGCCGCCATCAACGCGCGGCGGAGGTGGCGATCCTCGAGCATGTGGCCCATCGGGCCTTCTTCCATCTCGGCACTGTCGAAATGCAGGAAGAAGGGCGCGGCCCCTTCACCCGCGCGCCCGTCGCTGGCCTTGATCTGCAGGATCGGCTGCGCCGCGTCCTCCAGCCCGTCCCAAAGCCCAAGCGCCCGCAGCATCCGCACCGAGGCCAAGGCCAAAGCGTAGGAGCGTCCGTCGAACTCCGCCCCCTGCCGCACATCCTCGGGCAGGGCGTCGATCACGATGGAGGACAACCCCGCCTGCGCACAGGCCAGCGCGAGGCAGGGGCCGTTCAGCCCCCCTCCGACGATCAGGATATCGGCGTCATGTGTCATGGCCCGACTATGGCCCGCCAAGCGGGATTGTCCATGCCGCGGGTGGGCTGTAGCGTCACACCGCGACAACATGGGCAGGGGTGGGACATGAGCGATTGGCTGTGGCAAAGCGCAAGCGATCTGGGGCGCGGCATCGGCGAGGGCCGCATCGACCCGGTCGAGCTGACCGAGGCTTATCTCGACGCCGCCGCCGCGCATGAGTTCAGCCCCCGCATCTACACCCGCCTGACCCCCGACCGCGCCCGCGCCGAGGCCGAGGCCGCGCGGCAGCGGGCAAAGAACGGCGTGCGTCGGGGCCTGCTCGACGGCGTGCCGATCAGCTGGAAAGACCTGTTCGACAGCGCGGGCGTGGTGACCGAGGCGGGCACCATGCTGCTCGAGGGCCGCGTCCCCGAGGCGGATGCCGAGGTGCTGGCCCGCGCCACGCAGGCGGGGACCGTCTGCCTCGGCAAGACGCATATGTCGGAACTGGCCTTTGCCGGGCTGGGGATGAACCCCGCCTATGGCGGCAACACCGACCCCCTGCCGGGCACGCCGCCCAACGTGAACGACCCGGGCTGCGCGCCCGGTGGCTCCTCCTCCGGCGCCGCGGCCTCCATCGCCTTCGGGCTGGCCCCCGCGGGGATCGGCTCGGACACCGGCGGCTCGGTGCGGGTGCCCGCCGCGTGGAACGACGTGGTGGGGCTCAAGACGACCCATGGCCGCCTCAGCCTGAAGGGCGTGGTGCCGCTTGCCGAAAGCTTCGACACCGTCGGCCCGCTGGCCCGCAGCGTGGAGGATTGCGCGCATCTGCTGGCGATCATGGAGGGCGGCACGCCCGCCGACCTGCGCGGCGCGACGCTGGCGGGCACGCGAATGCTGGTGCTGGAGCCCTACACGAGCGACGTGCGCGAGGCCCCGGCCATGGGCTTCGCCCATGCGCTCGACCGCCTGAAAGCGGCGGGCGTCACGGTCGAAACCGGCACCGTCACCGGCATCGCGGAGGCGATGGACCTCTCCCCGGTCCTTTTCGCAACCGAGGCCTACGGCACGTGGCGCGACGTGATCGAGGCCGCGCCGCACAAGATGTATGCCCGCATCCTCGACCGTTTCCGCGGCGGGGCCGACCACTCCGCCCCCGATTTCGTCGCCGCATGGCGGCGGCTGCGCGAGCTGCGCGCGGTCTGGGCCGCCGAGACCGCCGCTTATGACGCGGTGATCCTGCCCACCGTCCCCAACACCCCGCCCGAGATCGCGCGGCTGATGTCGGACCCCGATTACTACGTCACCGAGAACCTGTTGACCCTGCGCAACACCCGCGTCGGCAACCTGATGGGGCTCTGCGGCCTCAGCCTTCCCACCGGCACGCCGTCCTGCGGGTTGATGATGCTGGCGGCCCCCATGGCCGAGGAGCGGCTCTTGCGACTTGGCCATGCCGCCGAGGCCGCCTTGGCCGGATAGCCACAACCGCCCGGCCCCGCGCTGCTTTTTCTGGACCGGCTGGCGGGGACACTGTAGGTTTGCACCAAACGGGGCGTTCATGACCCCGAACTTGAGGCAGTCTGATGGTGTTTCCCGAGCGGTTCTCGAACCTGCCCGACTACGCGTTTCCGCGTCTGCGGAAGCTGCTCGACGTTCACGCGCCGGGCGGCCCGGTCATCCATATGACCATCGGCGAGCCGCGCCACCCCTTCCCGGCCTGGGTCGGGGACGAAATCGCGGGCGCGCTGGACGGCATCGGGCGCTACCCGCCCAATGACGGCACGCCCGAGTTGCAGACCGCCATCGCCCGCTGGATCGCGCGCCGCTACGACGTGAGCGTCTCGGCCGACGCGCAGGTCTTGCCGCTGAACGGCACGCGCGAGGGGCTGTTCAACGCCTGCCTCGCGCTCTGCCCCGAAACCAAGGGCGGCAAGCGCCCCGTCGTTCTGATGCCCAACCCCTTCTACCAGGTCTATGCCGTGGCCGCGCTGGCCGTGGGGGCGGAACCGGTCTACGTCCCCGCCACCGCCGACACCGGCGACCTTCCCGATTTCGCCGCGCTGCCCGCCGAGACCCTCGACCGCACCGCGGTGGTCTACATCTGCTCGCCCGCCAACCCGCAGGGCGCGGTGGCCGATGCCGCCTATTGGGAGAGCCTGCTGGCGCTGGCCGAACGCCATGATTTCCGCATCTTCGCCGATGAATGCTATTCCGAGCTTTACCGCGACACGGCTCCGCCCGGCGCGCTGGAAACCGCGGCGCGGATCGGGGCCGATCCCGAACGGGTGGTGATCTTCCATTCGCTCTCCAAGCGGTCGAACATGCCCGGCCTGCGCTCGGGCTTCGCCGCCGGTGGGCGGGACAGCATCGCGCGGATGAAGCAGCTTCGGAACTACGCCGGTGCGCCGCTGCCGATCCCGATGATGGCGGTGGCCGCGCGCGCCTGGGGCGACGAGACCCATGTCGAGGAAAACCGCGCGCTCTACCGCGCGAAATACCGCATCGCCGACGAGATCCTCGGCGACGTGCCGGGCTACAGCGCGCCGCAGGCGGGCTTTTTCCTGTGGCTGCCCGTCGAGGACGGCGAGGCGGCGGCGGTGAAGCTCTGGCAGGAGACGGGCGTGCGCGTGCTGCCGGGCGCCTATCTCGCCCGAGAGGTGAACGGGCAGACCCCCGGCGCGGACCGCATCCGCGTGGCGATGGTCGCCCCCGAAGACGAGATGCGCGACGGGCTGACCCGGCTCAAGGCGTGCCTCTACGGACAAGGACAGTAAACGATGGCCTACCAGACCCGACAGCGTGACCCCCTGCTCGACGACCGGATGCAAGAGATCCTCCTGCGGTTCGGGCAACAGGCCACCGGCTTCGCGTTGATCGGGCTGGCCGCGGCGCTGGCGGCGATGCTGGTGTCCTATGCGCCGGACGACCCGAATTTCATGGCGGCCACGGATGCCGTGCCGCAGAACCTGCTCGGGCGCTTCGGGGCATCGATCTCCGCGATCCTGATGATGATCATGGGGTATGGTGCCTTCCTGCTGCCGCTGGCGGCCTTCGCATGGGGGCTGCGCTTCCTGCTCCAGCGCGGGCACGAGCGCGCCATCGGGCGCACGGTCATCCTCCCCATCGCGGTGGCGCTGGCGTCGATCTACGCGGCCTCGATCACGCCGCCCGAGACCTGGACCCACAGCTTCGGGCTGGGCGGGCTGTTCGGCGACACGATCCTCGGCGCGGTGCTGAACGCGCTGCCCATGAGCCCCGAGGCGGGGCTGAAGCTGCTGGCGGCGCTGGCCTTCGTCTCCGGCCTCATGCTGTCGCTCTACGTGCTGGGCGTGGACCGCTACGAGCTGCGGCTGGGGCTGCGCTTCCTGCTGCTCGGGCTCCTATCGGTGGGCGCGATGGTGTCGGGCGGGCTGCGCAGCGCGGGCAACGGCGCGGGCCGCGCCGCCGCGCAATTGGCCGAGCGCCGCGCCACGCGCAGCGCGCAGGGTCCGGCGCAGTTCGCCGCCGACCCGGCGCATCGCACGGTGCCGATCCTTCACGACGACGAAGAGGATGTGACCCTGCCCGGCGCGCGCCGGCAGCCGGGGCTGTTCGCGCGGATGCCGATGCTGCGTGCCCGCGAGCCCGAGGCGCGGATCGAGCCGGAGCTGGTCGCGCCCGACCACCCCGAGGCCGAGGGCATCGACGCCCCCGACGAGGACCGCATCCGCGCCCGCATCGCCGATGTCATCAAGTCGCGCGTGCGCCGGCCCAACGTGATCGCCGATGCCGCGCAGCGCCGCCGCGGCGTGTTGCCC
>NZ_JASJOE010000040.1 GCF_030163755.1 Roseicyclus amphidinii | reverse complement strand
GGCCGCCTCGGCCTCGGCCCCGCCGCGCGCGACTTCGCCCGCAGCCAGAAGCGCCACGATCATCCGCGCCCGCGGGTCGGTGTCACCGGCCGCGATCTCATCGAGGCCCGCGACCCGCGCCTCGGGCTCGGCCCGGTCCAGCACGGACAGCAGGCCATCGCCGAAGGCTTGGGCGGTCGCCCGCTCCTGCGCGCGGGAATATTCCAGCCAGGCCGCGCCGCCCACAAGGCCCGCGACGATCAGAACGGCAAGCCACGCCCACCGGCGGAACATGGCGTAAAGCCGGTCGCGGCGGACCTCTTCGGTCACCTCGTTGATGAAACTGTCGGTATCGGACATCCCGCCCCGGCCCCAAAGGTTTTTTCGTCCGGGCCACATAGCCCGAGGGGGCGCGCCGCCGCAAGGCCCGACCCATGGCCCGATCCGGGCCGCGCGTCGCACCACCACGGTGATTGACGAGGAAAGCGGGGGCTTGACGTAAAAAATGAACCGATTAGTTCAGTCTTGCGCGGCGGCGCAGAAAAATCTAATCTGAACCGGTCGGTTCAGCGTAGAAGAGGCAAGATCCCTTCCGCCCCGGCGACGAGTTGACATGCCGGCGGCCGTTCACACGAGACAGACACGCCCCCGGAACCGAGGTTTCACGATGCGCCCATTTCCCTTGATCATTGCCGCGCTTGTTTGTGTCGCGCTCTATTTCGTGATCCTCGACCGCGAACGGCTGGTGGGGTTCGCCACCCGCTTCGCGCCCGAACCAACGGGGACGGTCGCCGAACCGCTGACCGAGGAGACCGCCGCGGCGGCCCCGGCCGAAAGCGCACCGGATGATGCGCGCGTGCATGTCGTGGCCCGCCGCTCCGAGGCGCAGGTGACGGAAAACGCCGTCCAGCTGCGCGGCCGGACCGAGGCGCTGCGCGAGGTGACGGCGGCGGCCGAGACCTCGGGGCGGATCATCTCGGACCCGATCCGCGCAGGCGCTTTCGTCGAGGAGGGGCAACTGCTGTGCGAGATCGACCCCGGAACCCGCCTGACCGCGCTGGAGGAGGCGGAGGCCGCGCTCGACAGCGCCCGCGCCCGCCTGCCCGAGGCCGAGGCGCAGCTTGCCGGCGCCCGCGCGCAGCTGACCGCCGCCGAGATCGACGCCAATGCCGCGAGCCGCCTGAGCGAAAGCGGTTTCGGCTCGGAGACGCGGGCCGCCAGCGCCGAAGCGACGCGCGAGGGCGCTCTGGCGCAGATCCAGTCGGGCGAGGCCGCACTGTCGCAGGCGCGCTCGGGCATCCGCTCGGCCGAGGCCGCGGTGACCCGCGCCGAGGAAGAGATCGCGCGCCTGACCATCACCGCGCCCTTCGCGGGCTACCTCGAGACCGACACCGCCGAGATCGGCACGCTGATGCAGCCGGGCGCGCCCTGCGCCACGGTGATCCAGCTCGACCCGATCAAGCTGGTGGGCTTCGTCCCCGAGGCGCAGGTCGACCGGGTGATGCTGGGCGCGGAGGCGGGCGCGCGGCTGTCCTCGGGGCGGCAGGTGCGGGGCGAGGTGAGTTTCGTCAGCCGTTCCGCCGACGAGGCGACGCGGACCTTCCGCGTCGAGATCACCGTGCCCAACCCCGACGTGACGATCCGCGACGGCCAGACCGCCGACATCCTGGTCCGGTCCGAGGGCATGCCCGCGCATCTGCTGCCGGCCTCGGCGATGACGCTGAACGATGACGGCACGCTGGGCGTGCGGATCGTGGACGAGGGCGTCGTGCGCTTTGTGCCCGTCCGCATGATCCGCGACACCACCACGGGCGTCTGGCTGACCGGCCTGCCCGAGGTGGCCGACGTGATCACGGTGGGCCAGGAATTCGTGACCGACGGCGTGCCCGTGCGCGTCACCTACCAGGAGTTGACGCAATGACCGGCATCATCGACTGGGCCGCCAGCCGCGCCCGCATGGTCGTGGCCTTCGTGGTGCTTTCGCTCGTCATCGGGGCCGCGGCCTATGTCGGCCTGCCGAAAGAGGGCGAGCCGGATATCGACATCCCGATCCTCGCCGTGACGGTGCCCTTCCCCGGTATTTCCGCCGAGGATGCCGAGCGCCTGCTGGTGCGCCCGATGGAGGCGGAGTTCCAGGATCTCGACGGGCTGACCACGATCACCTCGACCGCCAACGAAGGCTTTGCCGGGGTGTTCCTGG
The DNA here is from genome assembly GCF_030163755.1 of Roseicyclus amphidinii. Classification (GTDB taxonomy): domain Bacteria; phylum Pseudomonadota; class Alphaproteobacteria; order Rhodobacterales; family Rhodobacteraceae; genus Roseicyclus; species Roseicyclus amphidinii. The sequence continues at coordinate 29,951 of NZ_JASJOE010000040.1, read as the reverse complement.
AATTCGAGTTCGGCTGGGACAAGAGCTCGACCATCGCCGATGTGCGCGACGCCATGGGCCGGGCCGAGACGCAGTTTCCCGACGGCGCCGACAGCTGGTCCATCGACGAGATCAACTTCTCCGAGTTCCCCATCCTGACCGTCTCGCTCTCGGGGAACGCGCCGGAACGCACGCTGATCCGCCTCGGCAACGAGATGCAGGACGCGCTCGAGGCGCTGCCCCCCGTGCTCGAGGCCGGTCTGACCGGCACCCGCGAGGAGATGATCGAGGTGATCATCGACCCGCTGGCGCTCGAGGCCTATGACGTGACCGCCGCCGACCTGATCAACGCGGTCGTCAACAACAACCAGTTGATCGCGGCCGGCGAGCTGACCTCCGAGACCGGCGCGATTTCCGTGACCATTCCCTCGAGCTTCGACAGCACGCAGGACATCTACAACCTCGCCATCACCGTGAACGGCGACCGCGTCGTCACGCTGGGCGAGCTGGCCGAGATCCGCCTGACCTACCAGGACCGGGAGGGGACCGCGCGCTTCAACGGCGAGCCGACAATTGCGCTGCAGGTCGTCAAGCGGCAGGGCTTCAACATCATCGAGACGGTCGAGCTGGTCCGCCAGACCATCGACGAGGTCCGCGCCACATGGCCCGAGGAGCTTCAGGCCTCGGTCGAGGTCGACACCTCGCTCGACGAGTCGGTGCAGGTCGCAGGCATGGTGCGGCAACTCGAGGGCTCGGTGCTGACCGCCATCGCGCTGGTGATGATCGTGGTTCTTGCCTCGCTCGGCACGCGCTCGGCGTTGCTGGTCGGCTTTGCGATCCCGACCTCCTTCCTGCTGTGCTTCATCCTTTTGGGCGTCATGGGCATCCCGGTGTCCAACATCGTGATGTTCGGCCTGATCCTTGCGGTGGGGATGCTGGTGGACGGCGCCATCGTGGTGGTGGAATACGCCGACAAGCGCCTGCAGGACGGCGCGCGGCCGATGCAGGCCTATACCGACGCGGCCAAGCGGATGTTCTGGCCCATCGTCTCGTCCACCGCGACGACGCTCTGCGCCTTTCTGCCGATGCTGTTCTGGCCCGGCGTGCCGGGCGAATTCATGGGCATGTTGCCGGTCACGCTGATCTTCGTTCTGTCGGCCTCGCTGATCGTGGCGCTGATCTACCTGCCGGTGCTGGGCGGGGTCGCCGCGCGCGGCTCGCGGCTGATCGAGACCGGGTCGGCGGCGCTGAAGGCGCTGCTGCCGTGGTATGCGCTGCGCGTGGCGCTTGCGGGCGCGGTAGGCTACGGCCTGTTCCTCGCCGCGATGCAGACGATCAACCCCGGCGTTCTGCTGCCCCCGCCGGGGCCCGAGGCCTCGGCCTTTTCGGCGATGCTGCCCGGCGCGCTCATGTTCGTGCTGCTCTCGATGCTGATGTCGATGGTGATGGGCTCGATCGCGCTGCCGCCGCGCCAGCAACCGGTGCAGGCGGGCTACAAGCGCACGCCCTTCGGCTGGTTCATCGCCATGATGACGGGCAACCCCGTCATGCCGCTGGTTGCCGTGGCCGCCGTCGGCGTCTTCGTGGTGACGGTGTTCAGCTATTTCGCCGAGAACAACAACGGCGTCGAATTCTTCGTCGAGACCGAACCCGAACGCGCCGTGGTCTACGTCCGCGCGCGCGGCAACCTGTCGATCGAGGAAAAGGACATCCTCGTCCGCCAGGTCGAGGAGGTGGTGCTGCGCACCGAGGGCGTGCGCGATGTCTTCGCCTTCGCGGGCGATGGCGGTCTCTCGGCGGGTCCGGGCGACACCGGGCCGGTGGACAGCGTGGGCCAGGTCCAGATCGATTTCCAACCCTGGGGCGAGCGCGAGGACGGCAACCTGATCCTCGACCGGCTGGCCGCCGAACTGGACCGGATCCCCGGCATCTACACCGAGATCTCGGAACAGGCGCAGGGCCCGGTGCAGGGCAAGCCGGTGACGCTGCGGCTGTCGGGCGACAATTGGGAAGAGTTGCAGCAGGCCGCGCAGACCGCGCGGGACTTCTACGAAACGCTCCCCGGCCTGATCCAGATCGACGACACCCTGCCCCTGCCCGGCGTGGATTGGGAAATCAACGTCGATACCGCCGCCGCCGGGCGTTACGGTGCCGATGTGGCGACCGTGGGCGCGATGGTGCAGCTTGTCACGCGGGGCATCCTGCTCGACACGATCCGGGTCGACTCCTCGGACGAGGAAATCGACATCCGCGTCCGCTTCCCCGAGGAGGCGCGGATGCTCTCGACGCTCGACACGCTCAGGGTCCGCACCCGTGACGGCCTGGTGCCGCTGGCCAATTTCGTCACCTATACCAGCGCGCCGCAGCTTGCGGGCATCACCCGCATCGACCAGAGCCGCATCTTCGATGTGCGCGCCGATGTCGAACCGGGCCTTGTCGCGCTGGCATGGGAGCAACCGATCCCCGAGGCCGAGCAGGTCGAGGGCGGGCCGACAAGCCTCCGCCGCGAGCTGGCGCTGGCCCGCGTCGTCCCGCAGGAGGCCGTGGACGCCGGGGCGGAGCCGGACCTGTCGATCCCGCAGACCCGCGGCTTCCCGGTCAGCCTGTTCCTTGCGCCGACGGTCGACCACTATGACATCGAGCTCTGGGAAGAGGCCCGCGGGCTTGACGATATCCGCGCCATCATCGACGACCCCGACCGCGATCTCGTGGTCGCGCCGGTGACCGCGAACGAGCGGATCGAGCGGATCAGCGACTGGCTCACGGCCGAGACCCCCCTGCCCGCCTCGGTGTCCTGGGAATGGGCCGGCGACCAGGAGGAGCAGGCGGAAAGCCAGGCCTTCCTGACCTCGGCCTTCGGGGCGGCGCTGGGGCTGATGTTCATCATCCTGCTCGCGCAGTTCAATTCCTTCTACAACGCCGTGCTGGTGCTGCTGGCCGTGGTGCTGTCCACAACGGGCGTGCTGATCGGGATGCTGGTGATGGACCAGACCTTCTCGATCATCATGACGGGCACCGGCATCGTCGCGCTGGCGGGGATCGTGGTGAACAACAACATCGTCCTGATCGACACCTACCAGGAATACGCGCGCTACATGCCGCGGCTCGAGGCCATCGTGCGGACCGCCGAAACGCGCATCCGCCCGGTTCTGCTGACCACGATCACCACCATGGCGGGCCTTGCGCCGATGATGTACGGCATCTCGCTCGACTTCGGGGCGGGCGGCTACACCGTCGACAGCCCCACCGCGCTGTGGTGGAAACAGCTGGCGACCGCGGTGGTCTTCGGCCTTGGCATCGCCACGGTGCTGACGCTGATCTTCACGCCGTCGCTTCTGGCGCTGCGGGTGTGGTTCTGGACCATCCTCGGCTGGACCGCGCGCGGCATCGGTCGGCTGGGTGCCAAGCGGATGAGCGCACGGGCACAGGACTGGGCGCTGCAACGGCAAGCGCGGCGGGCGCAGAACCCGACGATCTTCTGGGACGAACAGCCCGAGCCGGTCGCCGTGGCGGAAGAGCTGCGCCCCGACGAGGAGATCGCGCTTGGCGAAAAGCTCGCCGATGGCCCGCCGCCCGAGGGGGCGGAAGAGCTGGCCGAGCCGGAACGGCTCGACCCCGACGCCCCGCCGCTGCGCGCAGCGGAGTAACGGCTCAGGCGGCGCTCAACGCCGCCTCGATCCGCGGGCGCGCCTCCTCGGCGGCGGCGCGGCCCGCGGCGATGGCCGTTTCGGCCTCGAAGAAGGACAGCGTCGTCAGGTCCGACAGGTCCACCTCGATGGTCACGTCGGCGGGATCGGCGGCGGCGCGGGTGCGGCGCAGGTATTCCATCATGATGTCGATCGAGGCCGCGACCACGTCGGCGCCTTGCGGTTTCGGCTCCTCGTCGGGTGCGGGATCGGGGCGCAGCGCCTCGGGCAGGGTCGCCGCCATGCGGTCCCACAGCCCCCTGCCCGCGGGTTCGGGCACCCAGACCCGCCCCGAGGGTTTCGCGTTGGGGTTCACCGCGATGATCACGTCCGCCCCCTTGGCGCGCGCGACCGAGACCGGAACCGGGTTGGTCAGCCCGCCATCCACCAGCCAGCGCCCGCCGATCTGCTGCGGCGCGAACAGCCCCGGCATCGAGACCGAGGCCCGCACCGCGGGCAGAAGCGGCCCCTCGTCAAGCCAGACCTCGCGGCCGTTCTCGAGATTGGTCGCCACGCAGGCGAAGGGAACGCCCAGCTCGTCGATGGCGCAGTCGAGCCCCCATTGCCCGAGGACCGAGGCGATCTCCTGCCCCGCCACCAGCCCGCCACCGGCGAAGCGCAGGTCGAGCAGCCCGAGGAACCTGGCCTGCGTCAGGGAGCGCGCCCACTCCTCCAGCTCGGAGCGCACGCCGCCCGCGGCGGCCGCCCCGACCAGCGCGCCCATCGAACAGCCCGCGATCACGCCGGGCGACACGCCCATCTCGTCGAGCACCGAGAGCACGCCCAGATGCGCCCAACCCCGCGCCCCGCCCGAGCCGAGCGCCAGCCCCACGGTCTTGTCACGCGCCATCGCCGCCCCCGTCTCCGTCCCTGTCATCGTGTCACGGGACACCCCGGACGGGGGCAGCCTGCCCGATCCGGCGCGGCGGGTGAAGGGGTCAGGCCCGGACGTCGACCACGACACGACCCCGCACGCCGCCCTTGAGGATCGACGCGCCCAGCTCGGGCAGGTCGGCCAGCGTGGCGGGCTGGATCATCGCCTCGAGCCGGTCCATCGGCAAGTCGCGGGCGATCCGCTCCCAGGCGCGGAGGCGGTTGTCGTAGGGCTGCATCACGCTGTCGATGCCCAGCAGGTTCACGCCGCGCAGAAGGAAGGGAATGACCGTCGCGGGCAGGCCCGCGCCCCCGGCAAGACCCACCGCGGCGACCGAGGCGCCGTATCTCATCTGCCCCAGCACCCGCGCCAGCATCGCGCCGCCCACGGCATCGACGCAGCCCGCCCAGGTCTCGGCCTCGAGCGGGCGCTTGACGGTCTCGGCCAGCTCCTCGCGCGGAACGATCCGCTTGGCTCCCAGGCTTTTCAGGTAGTCCTCCTGCTCGGGCCGACCGGTCACGGCCGCAACCTCGTGGCCGAGGTTTGCCAGGATCGCCGTGGCGACCGAGCCGACGCCGCCCGCGGCCCCGGTGACAAGCACCTCGCTCGCGCCGGGCGCGAGCCCGTGATACTCCAGTGCCATTACGGCGAGCATCGCGGTGAAGCCCGCGGTGCCCACCGCCATGGCCTGCCGCGTCGTCAGCCCCCCGGGCAGCGGCACCAGCCAGTCGGCCTTGACGCGGGCCTTCTCGGCGTAACCGCCCCAGTGCACCTCGCCCACGCGCCAGCCGGTCAGCACGACCTTGTCGCCGGGCTTGTAGCGCGGATCATCCGAGGCCTCGACCGTGCCGGCAAAGTCGATGCCGGGCACATGCGGGTAGGTTCGGACCAAACCGCCGCCCGGCCCGATGCAAAGCCCGTCCTTGTAGTTCACCGTGGAATACTCGACCGCGACGGTCACCTCGCCCGCGGGCAGGCGGTCATCCTCCAGCACCATGACCGAGGCCGAGGTCGGCCCCTGGTCTTCCTTTTCCACCACCAGTGCGCGGAATGTCATCTTGGTCCCTCCATCTTCATGCGATGCGTGAAGAACGCGCCGCAATTTCCTGTTTTCAAATCCAGAACGTCTCTCGTACGCGTGCCGGAAACGCGCCGTCCTGGGTTTCGACGATCAGTTCGGTGCCCGCGTCCCAATGGGTCATGCGGACCATGCCGATCCCCACGCCGCAGCCGAAGTCGGGCGATTGCGCGGCCGAGGTCACCTGCCCCACCTGTTTCACCCCGGCGAGCAGACGCCACGGACGGTCGCAGCGCGGAAGGGCGGTCGAGCCGATCTCGATCGCGCGGACCTGTTTGACCGGTCCTTCCTTGGCCACCCGCAGCAGGGCATCGCGCCCGATGCACCCGATCGCCGTGGCGGTGTTGCAGAAGCGGCCCAGCCCGGCCTCGTGCGGGGTGTTGTCGCGCGTCATGTCGTTGCCGTAGCTCAGAAGCCCGCCCTCGACCCGCTCGATCCCGTTGGGGCAACCCGCCCGCACGTCCAGATCGCGCCCCGCCTCCATCAGCGCTGTCCACAGCGGCATGCCGATGTCGGCACCCTCGACATAGATCTCGAAGCCGCCCTGCTTGGAATAACCCGAGCGTGCGACGACCATCGAGCGCCCCTGGAAATCGAAGAAGCCGAAGCGGAAGAATCGCAGGTCGCGCACCCCGTCGCCGAAGACGCGGGCCATCAGCTCGTCGGATTTCGGCCCCTGCACCGCCAGCGGCGAGACATCGGGCTCGTCGATCAGCACGTCGAGCCGGTAGCCATGGGCGATCCCCTTGACCCAGAACAGCAAATCGCTGTCGGCGATGGAGATCCACCAGCGATCCTCGGCCAGTTTCACGGCCACCGGATCGTTCAACATCCCCCCCGTCTCGTCCACCATCGGCACGTAGTAGCATTGCCCCGGCAACATCCCCCGCAGGTCGCGGGGCGTAAGCATCTGGACCAGCTTGCCGGCATCGGGGCCGCGCACCTCGACCTGCCGCTCGCAGGCGACATCCCAGACCTGCACGGCGGATTTGAGATGCCGGTAATCCTCCTCGACCGAGGCGAAGACGGTCGGCAGAAGCATGTGGTTGTAGACCGTGTAGGCCGAGACGCCCGCGGCCTCGACCCCCTCGGAAAACGGTGTGCGGCGCAAGCGGCGGGAGGGGGAGATCAGCGCCATTCGGGAACCTCGTCCGGCATGAAGGGAAGATCGGTGTCGTCGGGCCGTGCCCCCGCGGCGGTCAGCATGGCGTGAACCTGCCCGCGGTGGTGGGCCTGGTGGTTGAAGAGGTGCATCACGCACAGCCCGTAGGGCTTGGACATCTCGCGCGCCTGCGCGAAGGAATACCAGTGCAGATCGCCCGCCAGCTCCTCCTCGGTCACCATCCAGGACCAGCCCGCGATGCGCGCGTCGAGCCTGGGCCGCTCGGCCCAGAGAGTCGCCCAGTCATAGCGGCCGGGCGAGACGGCGATGCTGCCGCCCGGTCCCTCGCCCCCGTCGAAGCGCGCCATCCACATCAGGTCGCCCCACATCAGGTGGCTGAGGGTCGCCCGGATCGAGCCGAAGAAGGCGCCCCGATCCTCCTCGCGCGCCGCTTCGGACAGGCTTGCGGCCGCGTGGAATAGCGACTGGTTCTGCCACGCATTGTAGCGCGCCATGGTTTGACAATAGGCAGGCGTGATCACGCGCCTTACCCCTTGCCCGGCCCGGACCAGTCGATCTGGCAGATCTCGGCCGAGCGCCCGCCGAAATCCCAGACCCGCCCATAGGCGCGCACGCGGCCCTTGCTGGCCGTGGCGACGGTGATGTCCGGCCCCATCCAGTATTTCGTGTTGCGGATCACGATATCCTCACCGGGGTCCTTGCCGCCCACGGGGAAGACCACGCCTTCGATCTTGCGGCCCACGGTGATGTGGCGCGTCTTGCCGTCGGTCTCGTAGCTGACCGGCTGGCGCTCCACCCCGATCACCTCACCCACAAGCACCTGGAACAGGCCCGTCGTGCCCTTGGCCTTGCCCGAGAAGATGTCGACCAGCGCGTTATAGGCCGCGTCGCTGGCGCGCTCGTCGATGAAAAGCGCGACCTTCCAGTTGCCGCGGCTCATCATGCCGGGGATCTCGATCAAGAGGCCGATGTTCAGCCCCGACAGGTCCACGTCGCCGTAATGGCCCTCGTCGATGCGCACGCCGCCCCAGGTCTGGCAATGCCCCTCGGTCGGCGGGTGCAGGCCCAGCGAGACGACGCAGGGGCAGAAGACGGTGCAGTTGCAGTTCAGGATCAGCTCGCCCTTGATCGCCCAAGGCACGCTGCCATGCCCCGAGCGCGGCGCATCCGCCGCCCGGTTGTCGATGCGCGAGGGGGTCGCAATGCGGTCGCTTGCCATGTGTCTCTCCCGTTTCAGAATGCGGTCCACAGGGTGACGGCGCTTGCTGCCAGCAGCGCCACACCCAGCGGACGGGTCAGCCAACGCCCGATCTCGGGCAGTTTCTCGAGCGCCATCAGGATCGTGGCGATCCCCATGAACACCAGGTTCATCGTGCCCCCGACAAAGGCGAGCAGCATCAAGGCCCAGCAGCAGCCGAGGCAGACCGCGCCAAGGCGCAGACCGTTGCGCCACGGGCCTTCGTCGAAATGCTGGAGGAAGAACATCATCGGCGCGCGGCATTTCGACAGGCAGGCCTCCTTGAGGGGGGTGAACTGCCATGCGCCCGCCAACGCCAGAAGTGCCGCCGAAAGGACCGCCGACAGGCTGGTGCCGAACGGGTCCAGAAGCCCCGCCTGGAACAGCGTCAGTTGCGCGGCGGCGGCGAAGGTCGAGAAGCCGACCCAGATGGCGAGGTATCCGGCGACCAGCCCGGCAATCCGCGTCTCCGCCCCTGCCTGCCCCAGATCTTCATAGGTGGCGAGCGCGGGCAGCGCGGTGGGGGCCATCATCGCCGCCGACATGATCGCCCACATGGCCAGCAGGCCGAAATAGCCCGCGGCGTCCGGCGTCGCCACGCAGAGCGCGGCAAGAAACTCGATCCCGTAAAGCGAGGAGGCCGCGCGCAGATCGGCGGGCACCGCCATCGCGTAAAGCAGGCCCCAAGCGCCCAGGATCAGGCCGTAAAGACCCAGCCAATGGGGCGCGCCCATGGCGCGGATGCGGGCTGCGATCATGGCGTGCCGCCCTCCCCGACGACTCGTTTTGCTGGACAATGAAATGTCAGACTTTTAAATGCCTGACAAATGAAAATCGACCCGAACAACCCCGCCGACCTTTCTGCCCAGATCGCCGCCGCGATCCGGGATGCGATCGTGTCGGGCAAGCTGATCGTGGGCGACCGCCTGCCGTCCGAGGCCGAGCTTTCCGAGCAGTTCGAGGTGTCGCGCCCCACGGTGCGCGAGGCGCTGAAGCGGCTGGCCGCGCAATCGCTGATCCGCACGCAGCGCGGGGCGTTCGGCGGGGCTTTCGTCAACCGGCTGAGCTATGCCGATGCCCATGCCCAGCAGATCACCACCTCGACCCTGCTTCTGGGGATGAACGACGTCAGCTTCGACACCGCCTGCGAGGCGCGCTTCGCCATGGAACGGGCCTGTGCACGGCTGGCCGCCGAACGGCGCGCGCCAGATCACCTGGCCACCATGCGGGCCGAGATCACGCGGCAGGGCCAGCCCGGCCTGAGCGACGAGGCGTTCTGCGCCTCGGATGTCGCCTTTCACCGCGCGCTGGTGGATGCGGCGGGCAACCCGGTCCTGTCCTACCAGCTGGCCGGTGCGGTCGAAGCGATGCAGCCGCTGATGAACATGATCACCTTCACCGCCCGCTCGCGCGAGGCGATCATCGCCCTGCACGCCCGCATCGCCGACGCGGCCGAGGCCCGAGACGGCGCGGACATCGAGGCCGCCCTGCAGGAGCTGGAGGGCTACACGCGCGAGCTGGCGCGCTCGGTCTTCGCCGCGCGGCGCACGGAGCGCGGGGTCGAGTAGCCGCACGTGGCGGCACGCCTTGCGGACACATGCAGACCCTTGCAGGCAGGGGCCATGGGCCCTACCTTCGTTGGCGGTTTCACCGCCCACTCATCAACAGGGAAAACAGCATCATGACCCATCGCCCGGCCCTCGGCACCGCCCTGGCCCTCGCGCTGACCGTTCCGTCCTACGCCATGGCGCAGGATCTTCTGGTGTTCGACTATTCCGGGTTCGAGAACCCCGAGTTCCACCAGCCCTTCATCGACCAGCACGGCGCATCTCCCGAATTCGTCTTCTTCGGCGACGAGGACGAGGCGTTCCAGCGCCTGCTGGCCGGGTTCCGCTCGGACGTGACGCATATCTGCGCAGGCTCGGTGCCGCGCTGGCAGGAATCGGGCATCATCGAGCCCTGGGACCGCTCGCGCATCGCGGCCTACGAGACGCTGAACGCCGATCTCGTGGGCGAGGATGTTCTGGCCGGTTCGGCCGAGCTGTTCTTCCTGCCGACGGATTACGGCTCGACCGCCGTGGCCTACAACGCCGACGAGGTCCCGGCCGAGGATGTCGCCAGCCTCGAGATCTTCAACAATCCCGCCTATGCCGGCCGGTTGTCGATCCCCGACAACGTCGATGACGCCTATGCGCTGGCCTATCTCGCCACCGGCGTGACCAACTGGGCGAACGCGACCGACGCGCAGTTCGAAGCGGCGACCGCATGGCTGCGCGGCATTCACGAGAACCTGCTGAACTACTGGGTCGACCCCGCGGAAATCCAGCAGCTGATGGCCTCGGGGCAGGTTCTGGCGGCATGGGTCTGGAACGAGGTTCCGGTCGCGCTGGCCGACGAGGGCTTCCCGGTGGGCTTCCAGCGCAACACGACCGAGGGCTCGAGCGTCTGGCTTTGCGGTTACGTCAACATGGCCGAAGGCGAAGGTTCGGAAGACCAGGCCTATGACTTCGTGAACGCGATGCATGCCGACGTGTCGGCCGGCCCGCTTCTGGTGAACGGTTTCGGTTCGGCCAATGACGCGGCGCTTCAGGCGCTCGGCGCCGAGGCGATGGAGGCCGCGGGCCTTGGCGAAGTGACCGTTCCGGTCCTTGCACAGCTGCCGATCTCGAACGAGCAGCGCGAGCGTCAGGCCGAAGCCTTCGAGCGGATCAAGGCCGGGTTCTGATCCACCGTCACCCATGAAGACAGGACGGGCGCCCCAAGCGGGCGCCCGTTTTGCGTCGGATCAGGGCCTGTCCCCGCGCATCCGGTCCCGCGCCAGCAGCGCAGCCTCGGCCCGGTCCAGCCGCGCGCGGGCGCGTGCCGGGCACCCCTCCTCCGACAAGGCCTTGCGCCACAGGCGCAAGCAGGACTTGGGCGACCAGGGCAGCGCCGCCTCGGCCATCCAGGCGCGCAGCTCGGGCGGGAGGCGGTCATAGACGCGCATCGGGTCCAGCTCGCGCCGCCGCGGCCGAAGCGAGGTCGCCCCGAGATTGCCGCGCCGCGTCACGCCGCATCCTCCTGCCTGCGCCAGCGGGGGAACGGGTCGGGCAGGTCGCGGCCGTCGGCCCCCTCGGCCAGCAGGCAGGCATCGAGCCGCGCCTTCAGCACCGGCCAATCGATCCCCGACCCGATGAAAACCAGCTCCTGCCGCCGGTCGCCCCATGGCTCGATCCAGTGTTGCGCGATGTAATCCTGCGCAGGTTTGTGCGCAGGCCACCGCTCGCGAGGCACCGCGGCCCACCATGTGCCAAGCGGCGTCACGCCCGACAGCGCGCCAGCCAGCGAGAACTCCGCCACCCAGTCGGGGCGCGTGGCGATCCAGAAATGCCCCTTGGCGCGGATCACCCCCGGCAGATCACCGTCCAGCAGGGCCAGAATCGCCTCGGGCACGAAGGGGCGGCGGGCGCGGTAGACATGGGAGGTGACGCCGTATTCCTCGGTTTCGGGCACGTGGTCGCGGAAGCCGTAAAGCTCCTTGGCCCACATCGGATGCTCATGGGCGCGGTCGATGTCGAACAGCCCCGTCTCCAGCACATCGCCAAGCGCCACGTCCGAGAAATCGGTCTCGAGCAGGCGCGCATCGGCATTGAGACTGCGGATGATCTTGCGCGCGGCATCGGCGCGCTCCGGCCCGGCCTCGGTCACCTTGTTGAGGATCACGACATCCGCGAACTCGATCTGGTCGGTCAGCAGGTGAACGAGGCGACGCTCGTCCCCCTCGCCCATGCTCTCGCCACGGTCGGCCAGCACGTCATGGCTGGCGAAATCGCGCAGCAGGTTCACCGCATCGACGACCGTCACCATGGTGTCGAGCCGCGCGACATCGGACAGGCTTTCGCCCTCCTCGTCGCGGAAGTCGAAGGTGGTGGCCACCGGCAGGGGTTCGGAGATGCCTGTCGATTCGATCACCAGCGCGTCGAAGCGCCCCGCTTCGGCCAGCTTGCGCACCTCGACCAGCAGGTCGTCGCGCAAGGTGCAGCAGATGCAGCCGTTCGACATCTCGACCAGCGTCTCGTCGGTGCGGCTGAGCCCGCCTTCGGCGCGCACGAGATCCGCGTCGATGTTCACCTCGGACATGTCGTTGACGATGACGGCGATACGGCGGCCGTCGCCGTTCTGCAGGATGCGGTTCAGAAGCGTGGTCTTGCCCGCGCCAAGGAAGCCGGACAGGACAGTGACAGGAAGACGGGGGTCGGACATGGTGCACCTTTGATGTAATGTTATTACATACATTACACGGGCAACCCACCACCCCTCAAGCCCCCCGAGCCCCCCGAGCCTCCTTGAAATCCCGCGGGCGGCTGCGTATGTTCAGCATGTTCCGGCAACGGGACTATGGACATAAACGCGCTCGGAATAAGCGGCTCGGACCCGGGGGCGGTACCCGGCGGCTCCACCAAATCTCCGTCATTTGCGGATCATGGGGCCGAAACAGGATCGACGAACGTCTAAAGGGGTTGGCTTTGTCCCGGTGAGGTACCACCGTTATCGGTCCGAAACGTACAGTTGCAAATGACAACCGTGCTCCGGCAATGGCTCTGGCAGCGTAAGCTGCTCGAGTCGCCGAAACTAAGCCCTTGCGCCTAGCAGCGTAAGGCGGGGTCCGCAGGCACCTGGCAACAGAAGCCTGCACTTTCCCCACATCCTGATCGCGGTCCCGCCTGCAACGGGCCACGCGCGCCCGCTCACGTCGGCGTGATCTTTTTTCAGATGCAAGTGATCCAACAGGCCCGCCCCTGCGTTTAACCTGAAAGACGGCGCGCCGGGGTGCGCCGATGTGGATGTGAAAGGACGGCCATGACCGCCATCGACTATGTGAATTACGCGGTTGCGGGGCTGACGATCCTCCTCGGGCTGATGGGCTGGCTTGCGCCGCGCTGGACCATGGAACAGCTCGACATGCAGGCCGGGCCGACCAACATGGCCTATACCGAGGTCTCGGCCGCCTCGGGCTGCCTTTTCGTGGGGCTCGGGCTTGGCGCGATGATGCTCGACCAGCCGCTCGCCTGGGTCGTGGTCGGCCTTGCCTATGCAGGCGCGGCAACGGGACGCGTCACCTCGATCTTCCGTGACAATGCCGCAAGCCGGCAAAGCTGGACCTTCTTCGGTTGCGAGGCCGGGCTGGCGGCGTGGCTGATCCTTGCCAATTTCGGGGGCGTCTGAGCCCCGGTCACGGCGGCGGCGGGCAGCGGAACGGGCCGCCTTTCAAATCGGAACGAATCTTCTATGGTGAGCGCATCACTCCCCCAAGGGATGCTCTGCCATCATGTCCGACCGCACCGCCTCCATCGCCTATGGCCGCCTGATGCATCGCGCGATGCGCAGCCTGATCCAGCAGGTTCTGGAGGATGTGGCGCGCGACGGTCTGCCGGGGGATCACCATTTCTTCATCACCTTCGACACCACCGCGCCGGGGGTGGATATCGCCGACTGGCTGCGAGACCGCTACCCCGAGGAGATGACCATCGTCATCCAGCATTGGTATGACGGGCTGGCGGTGGATGATGACGGCTTCTCCATCGTGCTGAATTTCGGCGACAATCCCGAGCCGCTGCGCATCCCCTTCGACGCGATCCGCACCTTCGTCGATCCTTCGGTCGAATTCGGGCTGCGGTTCGAAAGCACCGAGGCCCCCGAGGTCGAAGGCGACGATCCCGCGCCCACCGATGGCGGCGACAGGCCCGCGCCGCGCCCTGCGCCGCAGGATGCCGAGGTCGTGAGCCTCGACACGTTCAGAAAGAACCACTGACAGAAAGACCACTGACCCACTGGACCTGTCACGAAACCCGGTTACAACCCGGCTGACAGGCACGCGTTCAGGTGGGGTGGTCCGAATGGCCGGCAGCGATTTCGCCCTTTTCATGGGGCAGCTTCTGCGGCGCCCGCACCAGGTGGTGGCGCTTGCCCCCTCCTCGCGGTTTCTCTGCGCCGAGATGGTGGCCGGGATCGACCCGGCGAAGGGCCCGGTGATCGAGCTGGGCGCGGGCACGGGCAATATCACGCAAGCCATCCTCGACCGGGGCGTAGCCCCCGAGAACCTCCATTCCATCGAGATGAACCCCGAGTTCTGCGACCGCCTGCGCGCGCGGTTTCCGGGGCTGAACGTCCACCAGATGAGCGCGGGCGATGTCGGCGACCTGCCCGTCGAGAACGCGCAGGCCGTCGTCTCGGGTCTGCCGCTCCTGTCGATGCCGCTGCCGCTGCAGCGCGACATCCTGACCGGCACCTTCCGGCGCGTCGCGCCCGGCGGACCCTATGTCCAGTTCACCTACGGCCCGAAGCCGCCCGTCGCCCGCGCCCTGCGCGAGGACCTGGGCCTGCACTGGCGCGTCAGCCGCAAGATCTGGTGGAACATGCCGCCCGCCCGCGTGTATCGTTTCACGCAAAACCCCGCCTGAGACATCCCCGCGCCTTGCCGCGCAGGGCCGCCGCCGCTAAACGGCATGCAACGGCATACCGGAGTGATCAAGATGACCGCGACACGCACAGAATCCGACAGTTTCGGCCCCCTCGAGGTGCCCGCCGACCGCTACTGGGGCGCGCAGACCCAGCGGTCCATCATGAATTTCCCGATCGGCTGGGAAAAGCAGCCCGTGGCCATCGTGCGCGCGCTCGGCGTCATCAAGCGCGCCTGCGCCGAGGCGAACAAGGCCAGCGGCAAGCTGGACGCGACGCTCGCCGACGCGATGATCGCCGCCGCCCAGGAGGTGATCGACGGCCAGCTCGACGATCATTTCCCGCTGGTGGTGTGGCAGACCGGCTCGGGCACGCAGTCGAACATGAACGCGAACGAGGTCATCTCGAACCGCGCCATCGAGATGCTGGGCGGCGAGATCGGCTCGAAAAAGCCGGTTCATCCGAACGACCATTGCAACATGGGCCAGTCCTCGAACGACACTTTCCCGACGGCTATGCACATCGCCGCCGCCGTGACGGCGCACGAGGTGCTGATCCCCGGCCTCGAGACCCTGGCCGAGGCGCTGGAGGCCAAGTCCGAGGAATTCAAGGACATCATCAAGATCGGCCGCACCCACACGCAGGATGCGACGCCGCTCACGCTGGGGCAGGAGTTCTCGGGCTACGCGATGCAGGTCAGGAACGGCATCGCGCGGATCAAGATGGCGCTGCCGGGCATCTACGAGCTGGCCCAGGGCGGCACCGCGGTGGGCACGGGGCTGAACACCGACAAGGGCTGGGACACCACCGTCGCGGCCAATATCGCCGCGATCACCGGCCTGCCCTTCGTCACCGCCCCCAACAAGTTCGAGGCGCTGGCCGCCCATGACGCGATGGTTTTCATGTCGGGCGCGATCAAGACGGCCGCGATGGCCTGCTACAAGATCGCCAACGACATGCGCTTCCTCGGCTCCGGCCCCCGCTCGGGCCTGGGCGAGCTGATCCTGCCCGAGAACGAGCCGGGCAGCTCGATCATGCCGGGCAAGGTGAACCCGACGCAGGCCGAGGCGATGACGCAGGTCTGCGCCCATATCCTCGGCAATGACGCGGCGATCGCCTTTGCCGGAAGCCAGGGCCATTTCGAGCTGAACGTCTACAACCCGATGATGGCCTACAACCTGCTGCAGTCGATGACGCTGCTGGGCAATGCCGCCGACAGCTTCACCGAGCGGATGCTCAAGGGCACGCAGGCCAATGTCGAGCGGATTGACCGGCTGATGAAGGAAAGCCTGATGCTGGTGACCGCGCTGGCGCCCACCATCGGCTATGACAACGCGACGACGGTCGCCAAGACCGCCCACAAGAACGGCACGACGCTCAAGGAAGAGGCGATCCGGCTGGGCTTCGTGGACGAAGCGACCTTCGACCGTGTCGTGCGCCCCGAAGACATGATCGGACCAAAGGGGTGAGGGGCCTGCGCGCGCCTGTCCTGTCGCTGGGTCTCGCGCTCGCCCTTGGCGGGCCGATGCCGGGCGGGATGGCGCGCGCCGAGGCGGCGGGCGATGCCGCCACCCTGCCGGGCCTGGTCACCGAGCGGCTGTCGCTGATGGTCGATGTCGCGGCTTGGAAATTCCTGCGCGGGCTTCCCGTCGAGGACCTCCCCCGCGAGGCGGCGGTGCTCGAGGCCATGGCGACGCGGGCCGGCGAGCTCGGGCTTGCCCCCGCGCCGCTCGTGGCCTTCTCGGCGGCGCAGATCGAGGCGGCCAAGGCGATCCAGTCGTGCTGGATCGACCGCTGGACCGGTGGCGCGGCACCGGCTCCGACGGACGCGCCCGACCTTGCCGCCGTGATCCGCCCCGAGATCCTGCGCCTCGACGCGGCCCTCGTCGGGCTGGTCGCCGCGGGCGCGGCATCGGCCGAGATGACACCCCCCGCGATCGACTGCCTGTCGCCCGAGGTGGCGGTGGCGCTGGCCGAGGCCGTCACCGGCCTTGCGGCCCCCGACTGACGAAAGGACCGGCCATGGCGCGCGATGTGATCAACCTTGGCCGGGTCCGCAAGCAACGGGCGCGGGACGAGAAACGCCGCACGGCCGATGCCAACGCCGCCCGCTTCGGGCGCACGAAAGCCGAGCGCCAGGCCGAGGAGGCCCGCGTCAAGGCCGAGGCCGCGCATCTGGACGGCCATCGACGCAGCGCGCCCGATCTCGATCCCGATCCCGAGGGGGAGCCGGGGCAATGAGCGGCACCGCGCGCCCGCGCAAGCACTCGCTGACGCTGCGCGGACACCGCACCAGCGTGTCGCTGGAAGACGCGTTCTGGTACGAGCTGCGCCGCATCGCAGAGGCCGAGGGCAAATCCGTCAACGAGCTGATCGCCGAGATCGACGCCGCGCGCGGGGTGACATCCGGGCTGGCCTCGGCGGTGCGGGTTTTCGTGCTGGAACGCGCGAAAGCGGGCCCGCGTTAAGGTTGCGTCAAGCCTTCCATGCCAGTCTGGCGGACATGGACCGTTTGCCCCCCAATCACTCACCCGAGGCCTTCCTCGCAGATGTGTTCCGCTCCAGACAGGCCCACGAGGGCAAGGTCATCCGTCGCTCCGCGCGCGACGTGGAGCGCTATATCGGGCGCGAGGCCTTCATCTGCGAAGTGTATCGCCGCGGCTTTCGCGCGGTCGAGAATGCCGGCCAGATCGTGATCTTCTGCAACCAGGACCCGGTGCGCATCCTGCGCCCGCGTGACGGGCCATGAGACGGCGGAAAACTGCAGTTTTCCGTCCGCGTTTTGCGGCAGCAAAACGAACCCGCGAAACTGCAGTTTCGCGCACCCGAAAAACTGCAGTTTTTCGACCCGCCCCACGGCGCACAGGCGCGCTTTAGCCTTTCGCCACGAAGAACACCGTCGCCGCCCCGCTCATCCCGGAGCCCAGCAGCCTGTGCCCCTGCTCGGCGCAGAAATGCGGCACGTCGATCTCGGCCATCGGGTCATCGGCGACCAGCCGCACCACCTGCCCCGGCCGCAGCGCGGCAAGGCGCTGGCGCAGACGCAGCACCGGCAGGGGGCATTTCAGCCCCTGCGCGTCGATCTCGATATCCCACTCCATGCGCCCTGCCCTACGCCCTGCGCCTTTCCACGCGAATGTGACGCGTTGGCGCGTGACGCGGGCGGCCGAAGCGGCTAGGTCTTGGCCCATGTTCGGGATCGACCTTTTCGACGCCAGCCTGCTGCCTGCCATGCTCGTCGCCTTCGCGGCGGGCATCCTGAGTTTCCTCAGCCCCTGCGTGCTGCCCATCGTGCCGCCCTATCTCGCCTACATGGGCGGGATCACCATGGCCGAGATCGACAGCGACGCCCGCGCGGCGCGACGCAAGGCGCTTCTGGCCGCACTCTTCTTCGTGCTGGGCCTCTCGACGGTCTTCGTCTTCCTCGGCTTCACCGCCTCGATCTTCGGGCAGTTCTTCCTGCAGAACCAGATCCTGCTGTCGCAGATCGCGGGGGCGGTGATCATCGTCTTCGGGCTGCATTTCCTGGGGGTCATCACCATCCCGATCCTCAACCGCGAGGCGCGGCTGGATGCGGGCGACCGGGGCGGCTCGGCGCTGGGGGCCTATATCCTGGGGCTGGCCTTCGCCTTCGGCTGGACGCCCTGCATCGGCCCGCAGCTGGGCGCGATCCTGTCCATCGCCGCGACCGAGGCGAGCGTGCAGAAGGGCACCACCCTTCTGGCGGTCTATGCCGTTGGGCTCGGCATCCCCTTCCTTCTGGCGGCGGGTTTCATCGACAAGGCGATGGGCGTGATGAACCGCCTCAAGCGCCACATGAAAACCATCGAGCGCGCCATGGGCGTGCTGCTGGTGGCCGTTGGCGTGGCGCTGATGACGGGGGCCTTCTCGGCCTTTTCCTTCTGGCTGCTCGAGACCTTCCCGGCGCTCGGCGCGCTCGGCTGAACGGCCCTATCCATGCCGCAATCCGACGCTATCCTGCCTGCCATGACGCAGCAGGTGACGCGCAGGCATGTCTTCTACATTCCCGGCTTCGACCCGGTGCCGCCGCGCGCCTACCGTGAACGCTACCGGCGCGAGGCGGCGCGGCAGGCCGCCCTGTCGGGCTACGAGATCGACCGGGGCACGGCCCCGCAAGGTGCGCGGTTCGGCTGGGGCGTGCGGGCCCGCATCGAGGGGGCCGAGGTGGATGCCCGGTTCGAGCTGCTCTACTGGGCCGATATCGTGCAGGCGGGAATGCGGGGGGGGATCGTTTCGGGCTACCTCGCGCTGGCCCGGACCGCCTGGGCCTATATCGGGTCGGGCGCGCTGTTCCGGCTGATGCGGTTGCGCAAGGGTCCGGTGATCGCGGCGCTTTACCCGGTGGTCGTGCTGTTGGCGCAGCTCGCGCTTGCGCTCGCGGCGGGGGTCGTCGCCGCGGCGGTGGCGGCCCGCCTGCTCGGGCCGATGCTGCCCCCGACGGCCGAAGGGGCCTTGCGGCTCGCCGTGGTGATCGGCGCGGCCTGGCCGATCCTGCGCTGGTTCCAGCGCCGCGATCATCTGTATGCCTGGTATCTCGTCAAGGATTACGCCTTTTCCTCGCGCCTGCACGGCGCCTACCCGCCCGAGCAGGAGGTCCGGATGCGCCGCTTCGCCGACCGCATCGCCGCGGCGCTTGCCAGCGACGTGGACGAGGTGCTGGTCGTCGGACATTCCTCGGGGGCCTATATCGCCGTGTCCGTTCTGGCCGACCTGCTGCGCGACGGGCGCGTGCCCGCCGGGGGCCCTGCCCTGTCGCTTCTGACCCTTGGGCAGGTCGTGCCGATGGTCAGCTTCCTGCCGCGGGCGACGCGACTGCGCGCGGATCTCGCCTTTCTCGGCACCGCGAGCGTGCCCTGGGTCGATGTCACCGCCCCCGGCGACGGCTGCGCCTTCGCGCTCTGCGATCCGGTCGCGGTCTCGGGCGTGGCCCCGGAGGGGAAACGCTGGCCGCTGGTGATCTCGGCGGCCTTCACGCAAACACTGCGCCCCGAAACGCTGGCGGCGCTGCGCTGGCGGCTCTTCGAACTGCATTTCCAGTATCTCAACGCCTTCGACAACCTGCCCGGACGGGCGGACGATTACGATTACATCCGCATCACTGCCGGACCGCTGACGCTTGGCACCCGTTTCGCGGGGCGGGCGCCCTCCAAAAGCCGGATCGAGACCCCGGTCAACCGCCACAGGGGCATCGCCGCATGAGCGACGCGCCCGATCTGCCGCCCAAGCCCCGCGCGCGGGCCGAGCGCGTGTCGCTCTGGCGCCACATGCGGCTGTTCCGGCAGGATATCCTTTCGGCGCAGCCCGCGCGGCTTTACCGCGCCTGGATGGCCGAGTTCCGCACGCCCTTCTTCCGCTCCTACCTCGTGAACCAGCCCGCGCTGGTGGACGAGGTGCTGAAGACCCGGCCGATGGAATTCCCGAAATCCGACCGGGTGGGCGAAGGATTGCGCCCGCTGCTCGGGCGGTCGGTGTTCCTGACCAACGGCGCCGAATGGCAGCGACAGCGTCGGATCATCGACCCCGCCTTCGAAGGCGGGCGGCTGCGCGACACCTTCCCCGCCATGTGGGCGGCGGGCGAGGCGGCGGTGGCGCGGATCGGCGAGGGACCGCGCGAAATCGAGGAGGACATGAGCCACGCCGCCGCCGACGTGATCTTCCGCACGCTGTTTTCGCTGCCGATCGAGGACGAGGTCGCCAGCGCCGTCTTTCACCAGTTCCGCGCCTACCAGCGCAGCCAGCC
Source organism: Roseicyclus amphidinii (assembly GCF_030163755.1). Taxonomy (GTDB): domain Bacteria; phylum Pseudomonadota; class Alphaproteobacteria; order Rhodobacterales; family Rhodobacteraceae; genus Roseicyclus; species Roseicyclus amphidinii. The sequence goes on along the minus strand of NZ_JASJOE010000040.1, from coordinate 9,775 downwards.
GATCCTGAACGCCGCCGCCTTCCTCCCCCTGCCCCGCTGGATGCCCCGCGGCCACCGCGCCCAGACGCGCCGCACGGCGCGCGCGATCCGCGACCTGATCACGCGGCTGACCGCGACCCGCATGGCCGAGATCGCGGCCGGCACCGCACCCGATGACCTGGCGACCAAGATCATGACCACCGCCGACCCGGTGACGGGCGCGCGCTTCACCACCGAGGAGATGGTCGACCAGGTGGCGATCTTCTTTCTCGCGGGCCACGAGACCAGCGCCAGCGCGCTGGGCTGGGCACTCTACCTGCTGGCGCGCTATCCGGAGTGGCAGGAGAAGCTGGCCGAAGAAGCAGAGGCCGCACTGTCACAGGGCCCCGATTTCGCGGTGATGGGCAAGCTGCGCCTGGCCCGCGACGTGTTCCGCGAAACCCTCCGGCTTTATCCACCGGTGCCCATGATGGTGCGGGAAACGACCCGCCCCGAACGGTTCCGCGACCGCGACCTGCCGGTGGGCAGCCAGATCGTGCTTTCGCCCTGGCACCTGCACCGCCATGAACGGCTGTGGGAGAACCCCGACGGCTTCGACCCCGCCCGCTGGCAAACGGAGAACGGCAAGACCTGCCTGCGCGAGGCCTTCGTCCCCTTCTCGGCGGGCGCGCGGGTCTGCACCGGGGCGGGCTTCGCCATGGTCGAGGGGCCGCTTCTGCTGGCGATGCTGGTCCGCGCCTTTCGGTTCGAAAGGGTCGCAGGGCGCGATCCGGTGCCGGTCGCCTACCTGACCGTGCGCGCGCGGGACGGGATCTGGCTAATGGCGTCGCGGCGCTGACATGTCATTGCGGCGGCCCGGTCATAAGGTGTAGGTGCTGGAAGAGCCCTTGGAAGCCGCCATCGCATCATGCACGGGCTGGCCTGGCAGGGTGGTATGACGAGTACCGGTGTGACCATGAAGCTAGTCCTTGTGACGTCCCTCAAGAACGAGGGGCCCTACGTGATCGAGTGGCTCGCGTTCCACAAGGCGGTCGGGTTCGACCACGTCGTCATCTTCGAGAACGACTCCGACGATTTCACCGACCTGATCCTCAAGCGCCTCGAGGCGATGGGCGAGGTCGATTTCGTGAAGAACTACGGGTTCGACAACAACCCGCAGTCGCATTCCTACAAGATCTTCCGCGGCATGGAGGCCTACAAGACCGCCGATTGGGTCTTCTGCAGCGACGGGGACGAGTTCTTCGTGCCCAAGAAACATGAGAACGTCACCGATTTCCTGGCCGACTGTCCCGACGCGGATGCCATCGCGGTGAACTGGCTGAACTTCGGCAGCGCGGGACAGGAGGTGTGGACCGACGAGATGGTGACGCGACGGTTCCGCCGCTGCGCGCCTTTCGTTCACCCCGCCAATCGCTTCTTCAAGAGCTTTCACAGGCCGTGTGATCTGTTCAAGAACTTCGGGATGCACCGGCCCTGGCCGAAGGCTCCCATCGCCTCCTTCGTCTATCCAGACGGCACGACGGTGGATCACGCCGACCAGATGGGGCACCCCCCCGCCGTAAGCGATGCGCTTGCACAGCGCCACCTTGTGTGTTCGCTCAATCATTACTCGGTAAAGAGCCAACAGGAATTCGACCTGAAGAAACGGCGAGGCAACGGGGCCAAGCCGGGCTTGCCCTATGGCGTGGGCGACAAGTTCCGGAAGGGCGACACCAACACCGAAGTCAACCACGACATCGACCGCTTTCTGGACCGCACGGCAGCCCTGATGGAGGACTACCTGTCCGACCCGGTGCTGGCCTTTCTGCTGGACAGCAGCCTTGCGCGGCACTTTGCGCAGAACGCGCATACTCTGCGGCGCTGAAACAGGCCTTGCGAGGGGATCAACCCGCGCGCGCGCCGCTGCGGTTGCGCCGACCCCAGCGTTGGGGGGCGAGCTGAAAGGAGCCTTCGAAAAAGGTAACCAGCTTGTCCACGGGGTCGGTCTCGATGTCGAAGACCAGAAGCCGCCCAGGCTTGGCCGCAAAATACCCGGTCACCGCCGCATGATGCCAGTCCCATTGGTCGCTCCAGATCGCCAGCACCTCCTCGCGCGAGGCACCGTAGCATTTGCGCGCGCGTGCCAGGGACGACCCGCTGGCGGGGCTGCCATGCCGCCGAGCGGGAGGAGGCGAGCCGCCGGTTCTTGTGCCTCGTGCTCAGGATGAAGCGCGCATCGGGCACGGTGGCGGCGATCGTCCTGAACAGCGTGTTCGCCTCGAGATGCATCGTGTCCGACAGATGGTTGATGTCGCTGTAGACGTCGAAATCCGAGAAGCCCTCGAGCACATGTTGCTGCAGCGACAGGTTCGAGAACATCGCCACGGCAAGCGTCCGGTCACGCGAGAGCCGCCAGTGAGCGCAGGACAGGCCGGAGGCCCGGACGAAGGCGTGAAGCGACGTGGTTCCACATTTGTTGGACACGATGACGAAAACCTTGGTCATCGCTCTTTACCACAAAGATGGCCGCGCGTGTGAGGGTCTGGGCCGGTTCTGGTGCTTCGATCCGTCCGTGACCCGATACGCGCCTGCGGCCGGTGGTCAGAGGCAATGACGTTGGCCGCCGAATGTCAACGCAGCCCGGCGTGCCGTCCCCTCAGCAGAACAAGACCATCGCCCGCGGGTCCCAGGCGAGCCGCGCGCGGGCGCCGTAGTCCAGCACGCGGCGGCCGGGCATGTTGCGCATGGAGACGCGCACCGGCGCGGGCGCGCCGTCGAGTAGGATGTCGTAATAGGTCATGTCACCGTAATAGACGACCTCCTTCACCGTCCCCTCGGCCTCGCGGCCGCCCTCGGCACCCTGGCCCTCGTAGAGCACGGTCAGGCTTTCGGGGCGCACGCCGATCTCGGCCTCGCCCACGTTGGCTCCATTGGGGCATTGCGCGGCCTCGATCTCGGCCGGGCCGAGGCCCGCGACCTCCAGCGCGATGCGCCCGCCGCCGGGCCCGGTGGGCAGGACACGGGCGGGCAGGAAGTTCATCATCCCGATGAACTCGGCCACGCGGCGCGAGTTGGGGCGGCGGTAGAGCGTTTCCGGGTCGTCGAGCTGCGCGATCTCGCCCTCGAACATGACCGCGATGCGGTCCGACATCACCAGCGCCTCTTCCTGGTCATGGGTCACGAGGATGAAGGTGATCCCCACCTCACGCTGCAGCTTGATCAGCTCGACCTGCATCACCTCGCGCATCTTCTTGTCGAGCGCCGAGAGCGGCTCGTCCAGCAGCAGCACCTTGGGCTTGAGGATCAGCGCGCGCGCCAGCGCGACCCGCTGGCGCTGACCGCCGGAAAGGGCATGGGCGGCGCGCGCGCCGAACTTTCCCAGCCCCACCATCTCGAGCGCCTCGGCCACCGCGCGGCGTTTCTCGTCGCTGCTCATGGAGGAGCGGCGCAGGCCGAAGCCCACGTTCTCGGCCACGCTCATATGCGGAAAGATCGCGTAGGACTGGAACACCATGTTGGTGGGCCGCCGGTTGGGCGGCACGCCCTCCATGTCGCGGCCGTCCAGCCGGATCACGCCCCCCGAGATATCCTCGAACCCCGCGATGGCGCGCAGGAGCGTGGTCTTGCCGCAGCCCGAGGGGCCGAGAAGCGAGAAGAACTCTCCGGCCCGGATCTCGGCCGAGATGCCGCGCAGCGCGTGGTAGTCGCCGTAGTATTTCTGCACGCCCTCGAGCGTGATGATAGGCTGGCCCTTGGCCAGGGTCGGGCCGTTTGTCTGGCTCACAGGAAGCCTCCGGTGTCTTTCAGGCCTGCGCGTTTCAAGCCGCGGCGGCGGAAGGTTTCGGCAAGGACGAGCAGCAGCACCGACAGGATCACGAGGATCGTGCCGAGCGCCATCACCACCGGCAGGCGCGCGGGAAAGCGCAGCTGCCCCCAGAGATAGACCGGCAAGGTCGGCTCGTTGCCCGAGAGGAAGAAGGCGATGATGAACTCGTCCAGCGAGATCGTGAAGCAGATCAGAAGCGAGGCGATGATGCCGGGCGTCACCAGCGGCAGGGTGATCAGCCGGAAGGTCGACCAAGGCGTTTCGCCAAGGTCGACGGCGGCCTCCTCGAGGCTGCGGTCCATGTTCGAGAAACTGCCCTGCAGGATCGCGATGGCGAAAGGTGTGCAGATCAGCGTGTGGCCCGCGATGATCGACCATGTCCCGCTGTCGAGGCCGAGCTGCATCAGCACGATCAGGAGCGAGATCGCCACGATAACTTCGGGCAGCACGAGGGGCAGCATGATGAAGCCCACGATCCCGCCCTTGGCGGGGAAATTGTAGCGCGTCGCCGCGCGGGCGGCGAAGAGGCCGAGGATGGTGGCGAAGACGCTGGTCGAGACCGCGATGATCAGCGAGTTGAGCGTCGCCTCGTGCAGCGCGGGCGTGTCGAGCAGCGCCGCGAACCATTGCAGGGTGAAGCCCTGCAGCGGAAAGGCGATGACGGTGCCGTCGTTGAAGGCGAAAAGCGGCAAAAGGGCGATGGGCGCATAAAGCACCAGCAGGTAGAGACCGGCGAAGACGGTGAGCGGCGTCAGCTTCATATCCCCCACCTCCCCTTCGGCAGGCGCAGGAAGATCAGGATCGAGCCCGCCGTCGCCAGCGCCAGAAGCACGATCACCCCGGCCCCGGCCACCAAAAGCGCAGGCCCGAGGACGAACAGCGCGCGCAGCGCGACGATCTCGGCAAGCGCCGCGGCCAGTGCCACGGCCATGCCCTTCACCCCTCCGCCCGCGCGATCCGCGAGCCAGAGCCAGAACCGCAGCCGCGAGATGCCCCAGAGCAGCACCATGGCCACGATCATCATCGCCAGCACCGCCAGCGTGGCCCCCATGGGCCGGTCGTTCAGATCGAAGATCTGCGCGTAGATCATGTTGGCGATCATCGTGCCGCCCGACCCGCCGACAAGCCGCGGAGTGACGTAGTCGCCGACCGTCGGGATGAAGACGATCAGCACCGCCGCCAGCACGCCGGGCATGGCCAGCGGCAGCGTCACGCGCAAAAAGGTCATGGCCTTGCTTTCGCCCAAGTCGCGGGAGGCCTCGAGCAGCGAGCGGTCGATCTTCTCGAGGCTGACGAAGATCGGCAGGATCGCAAAAGGGGCGAAGGCATGGGCCAGCGTGATCACCACCGCGTTGGCGTTGTAGAGGATCCACGACAGCGGCTCGTCGATCAGGCCCACGGCCATCAGCCCCGAATTGACCGGCCCGTCATAGGCCAGGATCACGCGCCACAGGAAGACGCGGATCAGGTAGCTGGTCCAGAACGGGATGGTGATCAGGAACAGCCACAGCGACTTGCGGTCGGGGCGGACGTGGAACGAGATATAATAGGCCACCGGAAAGGCCAGCGCCACGGTCAGGAGCGTGACCATCCCCGAGATGCGCAAGGAGCGCAGCATCAGTTCACGATACAGCGGGTCGGTCAGCGCCTCGGCGTAGTTGCCGGTGGTGAAGACCCGCTCGATGGTCAGGAAATTCTGCGTCCAGAAACTCAGAAGAACGATGCTGACCAGCGGCGCAGCAAGCAGGAGAAGCGCATAGACCAGCGTCGGGCTGATGAGGGTCAGCCCCTTTCCCGCCTCGCTGCGCATGGCTTTTGCGACCAAGCTCACCCGTGTCCCGCCCCCTTGTGCGAACCTCGAGGGGCGCACACCGATTCCGCCTTGCACGATGCGGTTTTCCCGCGCGCGCCGCAAGGGCATTGCTGCAGGCGCAGCAAGGCGCGGAACGGGCTCAGTTGCCGAGCATCCACGCGCCCTCGGGCCAGAAGGCGTGGAAGGCGAAGGCGAACATCACGTCATGCACCACGTCGCGCCCCTGCCCGTCGCGCACCCGGATCTGCCCCACGTCACGCCCCTCGGCGATCTCGGCGGTGTCCAGCGCCGAGGCCTTGCCGGCCGCCCAGCTGATCGTCACGCCGCCCTCGGTGATCTGGCCCGCGCGCGCCAGCCGTTCCAGAGGCCACGCCCGTTCACCCACCCGCACGACGCGCGCCAGCGGTTCGATGCCATGGGGCGGGTCTTCGCCCGCGTAGAGGAAGGGTCGGGCCGCGCTGTCGTAGCCCACATAGGGGTTGCGCCCGTAGGGGCGCCGCGCGTCGGGTTCGTCCATCACGAGCCCCTCGGGATGGGCGCTGCGGAAGCTGTCCCAGCTTTCCATCCAGATCGGGATTTCCGTCAACTCCACCCCCGCCATCTCGCCCACGATCCCCTCGCCCGTGGCCTGTTGCCACCAGCTTTCGGTCTGCCGGTCATACATCACGAGGTCGGAGTTGCGCAGGTTGCCCGAGACGCCAAACTCCAGCACCCGCCCGCCCACGCGTCGGTCGAAGGCGAGCGCCGAATTGCACAGGGGGCAGAAGGTGACGGCCACGGGCCGCCCGCCGACCGTGTCGTTCACGATCTCGTGCCAGGTCAGGTAGCGGATCGGGTAGGCGCGCGGGGTCTCGCCCGGCAGGGCAAGCGTGACCACGGGTTCGGCCCCCTCCAGCCGGGTTTCCTGCGAAGCCCGCAGGAAGGCGGGGTTTTCGACCGAGGGGATGCCGTCCCGCGGCACCCCGCCCGAGCGGATCTCGGACAGATCGACCGTGCGCGTGTCGAAATCGGTGTTGGGCCAGTCACCCACCCAGCGGGGCGATTGCGCTGCAAGCGAAGCGGCAAGCAGTGTTGCGGCAAGCCCGAGGGCGACAACGAGCGGTTTCATGCGGGACCTCCGTGCAGGGTGCCCGCAGCATGCCACGAAAAAGGGGGGCAAGACTGCCCCCCTCACGCGGTTGTGTGACCCTGTCAGCGTGCCGTCACTGGCTCGCCGCTTCGCCCTCGGCGGGCGGCGGTTGGGGGTCATCCTCGCGCACACGCAGGGCGGTCATGCGGTCGGGCGGGCCGATCACGGCCCCGTTGCGCCCACGCCCGCGCTTGATCGCGTCCACGATCTCCATCCCCTCGACCACCTGCCCGACCACGGTGTAGTCGCCGTCAAGGAACGCGCCGGGCGCGAACATGATGAAGAACTGCGAGTTGGCGCTGTCGGGGCTTTGCGCCCGCGCCATGCCGATCACGCCCCGGTCGAAGGTGATGTCCGAGAACTCGGCCGGAAGATCGGGATAGTCCGAGCCGCCCCGCCCCGCATAGCGCATGTCCTGCCCCATGCGGCCGAACTCCACGTCGCCGGTCTGGGCCATGAAGCCGTCGATCACGCGGTGAAACACCACGTCATCATAGGCGCCCTCGGCGGCCAGCGTGGTGATCCGCTCGACATGCAGGGGCGCCACGTCCTCGAAGAGGTCGATCACGATGGTCCCCTGCGCCTCGCCCGCGATGTCGATCTCGAGCCCGGTGGCCCATGCGGGCGCGCCCAGCAGGCAGAAGGCCAGCGCCAGCTTACGCATCGGCGGCGACCTTCATGCTGATCATCTTGTCGGGGTTCGCCGGCGGCTCGCCGCGGGTGATCTGGTCGACATGCTCCATGCCGGAAATCACGCGGCCATAGACCGTGTATTGCCCGTTCAGGAAGTGGTTGTCGGTGAAGTTGATGAAGAACTGGCTGTTGGCCGAATTGGGGTTCTGCGAGCGCGCAGCCCCCAGCGTGCCACGGTCATGGGGCAGCTTGGAGAACTCGGCGGGCAGATCGGGCTTGTCCGAGCCGCCGGTGCCCGCGCGGCGGATGTTGCCGCCCTCTTTCCCGTGCTCCACATCGCCGGTCTGGGCCATGAAGCCCTCGATCACGCGGTGAAAGATCACCCCGTCATAGGCGCCTTCGCGGGCCAGCTCCTTCATCCGCGCGGCATGCTGGGGGGCCACGTCGGGCAGCAGCTCGATGGTGACGGTGCCGGTTTTCAGCTCGATGAGAATGGTGTTCTCGGGGTCCTTGATCTCGGCCATGCGCCAAGCCTCCTTTTCTGTCGTTATCGGTGCGTTACTTGCCGAACTTCTCGGCCAGCGCCGCCTTGATCTCGGGCCGCACGAAGGCCGAGACATCGCCGCCCAGCCGCGCGATTTCCTTGACCAGCTTCGAGGCGATGGCCTGCCGGTCGGCATCGGCCATGAGAAAGACGGTGTCGATGGAATGGTCGAGCTTCCGGTTCATGCCGACCATCTGGTATTCGTATTCGAAATCGGCAACCGCGCGCAGGCCACGGATGATGATCGAAGCGCCCACATCGCGGGCGCAGTCGATCAGCAGGTTCTCGAAGGGATGGGCCACGATCTCGGTCCCGGTCGTCTCGGACAGGCGCGCGCTTTCGGCCTCGACCATCGCCACACGCTCCTCGAGCGAGAAGAGCGGACCCTTGTCGCGGTTGATCGCCACGCCGATCACGAGCCGGTCGACCAGCAGGCAGGCCCGCTCGATGATGTCGACATGCCCCAAGGTGATCGGGTCGAATGTGCCCGGATAAAGCCCTGTCCGCATCGCGCTGTCCCTGCCGGTGCCGTCCTCGTCGCGCCGGACACAATCACCCGCGCCGGGGCAATGCAAGCCCCCGGCGCGTCGCAGCCTTGTTCCGAGAGCGGCTCAGAAGCCCTTGATCATGCTCTCGAGCGCCTCTTTCTCCATCGCCAGTTCGGAGAGCTGCGCCTTGACCACGTCACCGATGGAGATGAGGCCGACCATCTCGCCCCCCTCGACCACCGGCAGGTGGCGGAAGCGGCCCTTGGTCATCATCGCCAGCACCGCCTCCGAGCTGTCGGAGCGGGCGCAGGTGACGATCTCGCGCGTCATCACCTCGTCGACACCGGTCGCCATGCAGGCGGCCCCGCGAGCGGCCAGTTCGCGCACGATGTCGCGCTCCGACAGGATGCCGGCGACGGCCTTGCCATCGGGCGAGACCACCACCGCGCCGATCTTGCGCTGCGCGAGCAGGGTCGCGGCCTCTTCCAGCCGGGTTCCCGGGGCGATCGTCACCACACCATCATCGGATTTCGATTTCAGGATCTGCTGCACCAGCATGATCTGCCTCCCTTTGCTTGCCTCCGTCCCTTGATGACAGCGTCCACCCGCGGAGGTTGACCTGTCAAGGAAAACGGCGGCTCAGGCGGTCAGCGCCTCGAGCCGGGCGATCTCGGCGCGCATCCCGTCGCGCAGCAGGGTCGAGACCCGCTCGAGCCGCGCATCGCGTGGCCCGGCGTGCGTGACCAGCCAGAAGCTGCGGGTCAGCCGCACGGCACCCGGCAGCACGCGGACCAGCTCCGGCGCGGCGGGCAGCGCGAACTCATGCACGATGGCAAGCCCCGCGCCCGCGCGGGCAAGGTTCAGTTGCACCGAGACGGCGTTGGAGGCGAGCGGCACGCGCGCCACGCCGAGCTGCGCGAGATAGTCGAGCTCGGCATCGAAGATCATGTCGGGGATATAGCCGATCATCCGCGCGCCCTTCAGCGCCTCGGGACTTTCGGGGGCACCGTGCCGGGCCAGCCAGTCGCGCGAGGCGGCAAGCGACAGGTGGTAATCCGAGAGTTTCTCGGCCCTCAGCCTCTGGGTCGCGGGCTGCGAGACGGTGATCGCAAGGTCCGCCTCGCGCCGCGACAGGTTCACCACGCGCGGCAGCGCGAGGATCTGCAGGTCGAGATCGGGATGCGCCGCCCCGATCCCCGCGCAGACCTGCGGCAGGAGGTAATTCGCGCAGCCATCCGGCGCGCCGATGCGGATCGTGCCCGAGAGCCGCTCGCCCCCTGCCGCGGCGGTTTCCGCCTGCCCCTCGGCCAGCGCGGCCTCCGCCGCTTCGGCGCGCGGCAACAGGCGCTGGCCCGCCTCGGTCAGGGCATAGCCCTGCGGAGAC
>NZ_JASJOE010000003.1 GCF_030163755.1 Roseicyclus amphidinii | reverse complement strand
CGCCGAGGTCTATTCCGACCTCGCCCCCCACCTCTTGCGCCTCGGCGTCGAGATGGTGGAGCAACCCCTGCCCGCCGGTCAGGATGACCTGCTGGCCGAGATCGCAGCGGCGCTTCATGGCACGCCTGCGCCGGTGGTGCCCGAGGGCGACGCGCTGGCCGAGATGGTGGCGCGCCATTACGAGGCGATGCTGGGCTTCTACGGCCGCGACCTGGGGCTGCGCGTCGCGCGCAAGCATCTGGGTTGGTACATGGACGAGGCGGGCACCGAGGCCGCGCTGCGCCGCGCCGTGCTGACCGCGCGCGCCCCCGACGAGGTGCTGGCCCGCCTGCCCGAGGCGCTGTGCCCTGCGGCCCGGAGGGATGCGGCATGACGCAGGTGACCATGAGCCTCTGGGCGTCCTTGCCGATCCCGGCGCTGATCTGCGACGCCGAGGACCGCATCGTCGATGTGAACCCGGCGGCGGAGTTGTTCCTGAACGCCTCCCGCAAAAGCCTCGACGGCAGCCCGATCTGGGACAAGATCTTTGTCGATGCGCCGCTGGAGGAGGCTTTCGCCCGCGTCCGTGACGGGGCCGCGCCCTTGTTCGTGAACGCAGTCGATGTCGGCACCGGCAGCCGCAAGCCCGCCTCCTGCGACGTGCAGATCGCGCCGCTTGCGGACAAGCCCGATCACGTGCTGGTGCTGCTCGAAAGCCGCGAGCTGGCCGGGCGCTTCGACCGCGCGATGTCCTCGAAGACGGCGGCGAAATCGGCCATCGGCATGGCCGAGATGCTGGCCCACGAGATCAAGAACCCGCTGGCGGGCATCACCGGGGCGGCGCAGCTGATCAGCATGAACGCCAGCGGCGAGGATCGGGAGCTGACAGACCTGATCGTCGAGGAGACGCGGCGCATCCTCAAGCTGCTGGGCCAGGTCGAGGAATTCGGCAATGTCCGCCCGCCCGATCGGCGCGCGGTCAACATCCACGACGTGCTGGACCGCGCGCGCAAATCCGCGGCCATCGGCTTTGCCGCCCACATGCAGATCGAGGATGACTACGACCCCTCGCTTCCGCCCACCTGGGCCGATCCCGACCAGTTGCAGCAGGTGTTCCTGAACCTTCTGAAGAACGCGGCCGAGGCCGGGCGGGCCGGCGGCACGATCCGGCTGCGCAGTTTCTACGAGCTGTCGCTCAAGGTGCGGCGCAAGGATGGATCGGGGGCCGCGGTGCCGCTGCAGGTCGAGGTGATCGACGACGGCCCCGGCATCCCGCCCGACATCGCGCGCGACCTGTTCGAGCCCTTCGTCTCGGGGCGCGAGAACGGCACCGGCCTCGGCCTTGCGCTGGTGAGCAAGATCATCGCGGATCACGATGGCTGGATCGCCGTCGACAGCGTGCCGGGGCGCACCGTGTTCCGCATCTCCCTTCCAGTCGCACCCAAGGGGGCGCAATGAGACGAGCCGCCCCGACACACGCACAGACAACCGGAGAAGGCTGACCCATGGACGGAACAGTTCTCGTCGCGGATGACGACCGCACCATCCGCACCGTTCTGACCCAGGCGCTGACCCGCGCGGGCTGCAAGGTGCATGCGACCTCGAGCCTGATGACGCTGATGCGCTGGGTGGAGGAGGGAAAGGGCGACCTTGTCATCTCGGACGTGATGATGCCGGACGGGAACGGCCTCGAGACGCTGCCGCAGATCACCGAGAAGCGGCCCGGCCTGCCGGTCATCATCATCTCGGCGCAGAACACGATCATGACCGCGATCCAGGCGACCGAGAAGGACGCCTATGATTACCTGCCCAAGCCCTTCGACCTGCCCGACCTGATGAAACGCGCCGCCCGCGCGCTGGATCTGAAACGGCGCGCCAAACCCGCCGCGGCGCTGCGCGAGGACAGCGCGGTGACGCGGCCCGGCTCGGCGCAGGAGGACCTGCCGCTGGTCGGGCGCACCGCCGCGATGCAGGCGCTCTACCGGCTGGTCGCCCGCGTGATGAACACCGACCTGCCGGTGCTGATCACCGGTGAAAGCGGCACCGGCAAATCGCTGATCGCCCGCGCGATCCACGATTTCTCGGACCGGCGCACGCTGCCCTTCGTGGTGGCCGCGGCCAGCGACCTCGAGGGGATGGACGGCCCCTCGGCCATCGTGGCGCGGGCGAAGTCGGGCTCGATCCTGTTCGACGAGGTCGGTGACTTCAGCGAGGAGGCGCAGGCCAAGATCGTGCGCATGCTCGACGCCTTCGGCGATGCCGCGCCGCGGGTCATGGCCACGAGCCAGAAGGACCTGATGGAGAAGATGGAGGCGGGCCTGTTCCGGCAGGACCTGTTCTATCGGCTGGGTGGCGTGACGATCAGCGTGCCGGCCCTGCGCGAGCGGGTCGACGACATCCCGCTTCTGGCGGCGCATTTCCTGGCGCGGGTGGAACGCGACGGGGTGGCGCTGCGCCGCTTCGCGCCCGATGCGTTGGACCTTGTGCGGGCCTATTCCTGGCCCGGAAACGTGCGCCAGCTGGAGAACACCATCAAGCGGCTGACGGTGACCAGCCAGTCCGAGGAAATCTCCAAGCCCGAGGTCGAGGCCGTTCTGGGCAACCAGCCCGCGATCGAGCCCTTGATGGGCGTGGGCGAGGGCGACAAGCTCTCGGCCTCGGTCGGCAAGCATTTGCGGCGCTACTTCGACCTGCATGGCGGCGTCCTTCCGCCCGCGGGGCTGTATAACCGCATCCTGCGCGAGGTGGAGACACCGCTGATCGAGATCGCGCTCGAGGCCACCGGCGGCAACCAGGCCAAATGTGCCGACCTCTTGGGCATCAACCGCAATACCTTGCGAAAAAAGATCACCGATCTCGATATCCGCGTGACTCGTCGGCGAAAGTTGATGTAAAACCGCAACAGTAGCGTGGCATGCGGGAGACAACCCGCACCGCAGCACGCACCAGTTGGGGGGCAGCCCGTGGACGATCCCGCGGACAGGCAGGTCGCCGGACCGCTCGACAGGGTCTGGCGGGTGAAGGACGATCCGAACGTGCGCAGCGCGGCGACGCTTGGCCTTGTCCTGCTGGGGCCGGTGCTGGCGCTTCTGACCTTTCTCGTGCTCGGCCCGCTGGCCGATCTTGCCGATGCGCCGGGCCTGCGGCTGATCCTGCTGGCGGATCTGGTCTATATCCTTGTGGTGGCGGCGCTGGTGCTGCGCGAGGTGGCGCGGATCGTGGCCTCGCGGCGCGCGCGCTCGGCGGGGTCGCGGCTGCATCTGCGGCTGACGGGCGTCTTCACCATCGTGGCGCTGGTGCCCACGATCCTTGTCGCGGTCTTCGCCACGATCACGGTGAACATGGGGCTCGAGGGCTGGTTCTCGGACCGGGTGTCGAGCGCGCTCGGCAACTCGGTGGATGCCGCGACCGCCTACAGCCAGGAACACCGCGACGACCTGTCGACCGACACGGTGGCGCTGGCCAATTTCCTGAACCTCAACCGCCGCGCCTCGGTGTTGCTGAGCGATGGCGACCTGCGCCAGATCCTCAGCCAGGGGCAATCGCGCATCCAGCGCGGGCTGGAGGAGGCCTTCGTCATCGACGGGGGCGGCGAGATCCGCGCGCGCGGCGAGTCGAGCTACCTGTTCGATTACGAACGTCCCGCCGCCGAAGAGCTGGCCCGCGCCGCCGAGGGCGAGCTGGTCCTGCTCGAGGATCGCGCCCAGAACGAGTTTCGCGCCCTGGTGCGGCTGACCGCCTTTCCCGACCGCTATCTCTATGTCAGCCGCGAGGTGGATGGCGACATCCTTGCGCTGCTCGACGAGACGCAGCAGACCGTGCAGCTGTATCGCCAGCTCGAGGCCGACCGGGGCCGGGTGCTGTTCGAGTTCGGGCTGCTCTACCTCGGCTTCGCGTTGATCATGGTTCTGGCCGCGATCTGGCTGGGCCTGTGGTTCGCCGAACGCCTGTCGCGCCCGGTCGGGCAGCTGGCCGGCGCCGCGCAGCGGGTGGGCACGGGCGACCTCGAGGTGCGCGTGCCAGAGGAGCGCAGCGACGACGAGATCGCCATGCTGGGGCGGCTGTTCAACCAGATGACCCGGCAGCTCAAGGGCCAGCGCGACGCGTTGATCGAGCAGAACGACGCGACCGAGGCGCGGCGGCGGCTGTTCGACAGCGTGCTCTCCTCGGTCACCGCGGGGGTGATCGGGCTGAACGAGGGCGGGCGCGTCGATTTCATGAACCGCTCGGCGCTGCGGCTCCTGCAGCTGGTCGAGCAGCGCGACAGCGGCCTGAGCCTGCAGGCCTGCGTGCCGGAGTTCGCGGCGCTCTTCGAGCGGCTGCAGAAATCCACCGCCGAGGCGGTGCAGGAGGAAATCAAGCTCACCCGCGGCGGCAAGCAGGAAAGCCTGCTGGTGCGCATGGCCACGCGGCGCAACGCGGACGGGCGGCTCGAGGGCTACGTGGTCGCCTTCGACGACGTGACCCAGCTGGTCAGCGCGCAAAGGATGGCCGCCTGGGGCGATGTCGCGCGGCGCATCGCGCATGAGATCAAGAACCCGCTGACCCCGATCCAGCTGTCGGCGGAGCGGATAAACCGGCGCTACTCCAAGGCGTTGGAGGGCGAAGAGAAGGCAAAGCTTGAAGAGCTGACCGGCATCATCGTGCGCCAGACCAATGACCTGCGCCGGATCGTCGACGAGTTCTCGAAATTCGCCCGCATGCCCGAGCCCGAGACGCGGGTCGAGAACCTTGCGCAGCTGATGCGCGACGCGGTGACCTTGCAGAGCGCGGGCCAGCCCGGCGTGCGCTTCGCTTTCGACATCCCCGAGACGCCCGTGATGGCCGAACTGGACGCGACCATGATCGGGCAGGCCTTGACGAACTTGTTGAAGAACGGCGGCGAAGCCATTGAAAGCTTGCAGGAAAAAGGCGCGCCTGACGGGCATGTGCCGCAGCTGCGCGGGGCCCTGAGCCTGGCCGAGGGGATGGCGGTCATCACCATCGCGGACAATGGCATCGGCCTGCCCGCCGACCGGGCGCGGCTGTTCGAGCCCTACGTCACCACCCGCGACAAGGGCACGGGGCTGGGATTGCCGATCGTGAAGAAGATTATCGAGGAACATGGCGGGACGCTTGAGCTTGTCGATGCCGAGCCGTTCGAGGACGGCGCGCATCGCGGGGCGATGGCGCGGATCACCCTGCCGATCTTGTCAAACGGGGAAGAAGAATGAGCGACATCCTTGTCGTCGACGACGAGCGCGATATCCGGGAACTGATCTGCGACATCCTGCAGGACGAGGGCTACAGCACGCGCATGGCCGGAAGCTCGGACGAGTGCATGGCCGAGTTGAACCGGGGCGCGCCGGGGCTGATGATCCTCGATATCTGGCTCAAGGACAGCAACATGGACGGGATCGACATCCTGTCCCATGTCAAGCGCGACAACCCCGAGGTGCCGGTCGTCATCATTTCCGGGCACGGCAACATCGAGATCGCGGTCGCCGCGATCAAGCAGGGCGCTTACGACTTCATCGAGAAGCCCTTCAACATCGACCAGCTGCTCGTCGTGATCCGCCGCGCGATGGAGGCGTCGCGCCTGCGCCGCGAGAACGCCGCGCTGCGCCGGCAGGACCTGCGCGAGGCCGAGATGGTCGGCAATGGCGTGGCGTTCCGCATGATGAAATCGCAGCTCGACAAGGTGACGAAGTCGAACGGCCGCGTGATGCTGACCGGCGGCCCCGGCTCGGGCAAGGAGGTGGCGGCGCGCTACATCCATGCCCAGTCGAACCGGGCCGATGCGCCCTTTGTCGTCGTCTCCTCCGCGTCGATCCAGCCCGACGAGATGGAGGTGCAGCTGTTCGGCCGCGAAAGCCCCGAACGCGGGGTGGAGCAGGGCCTGCTGGAGCAGGCGCATGGCGGTGTCGTCTATTTCGACGAGGTCGCGGACATGCCGCTGGGCACGCAATCCAAGATCCTGCGCGTGCTGGTGGACCAGAGCTTCACCCGCGTCGGCGGCACCGCCAAGGTGCGCGTCGATCTGCGGGTGGTGTCCTCGACCTCCCGCGATTTGTCCGCCGAGATCGAGGCGGGCCGCTTCCGCGAGGAGCTGTTCCACCGGCTGAACGTGGTGCCAATCGAGGTGCCGAGCCTCGAGGATCGGCGCGACGACATCCCCGAGCTGGCGCGCCATTTCATCGCCGAGTTCAACCGCGAGCAGGGTCTGCCCCTGCGCGAGATCGGCGAGGATGCCGCGGCGATCCTGCAGACGATGCGCTGGCCGGGCAACGTGCGCCAGCTGAGGAACGTGATCGAACGGGTCCTGATCCTGGGCGAGGGCACCGGCCCGATCGAGGCGGTCGACCTGCCGGGTCAGGCCGAGCCCACGGGCGAGGACGAAGACGGCATCGCGCTCTCGGCGCGACTGACCACGCTGCCGCTGCGCGAGGCGCGCGAGCTGTTCGAACGGCAATACCTGATGTCGCAGATCAACCGCTTCGGCGGCAACATCAGCCGCACGGCCAGTTTCGTCGGCATGGAGCGCAGCGCGCTGCACCGCAAGCTGAAGTCGCTGGGCGTGGTGACCTCGTCCAAATCGGGCGCACGACTGGCGCAGGCCGATGAGGAGGAGTAGCCGCTACTCAGGCGCGGGCCGGGCGTGTCAGATCGGGTTGACCACCATCGGCTGCCCGCCTGCCGCGGGACGGTAGAGGCAGGTCCCCTCGGACAGCGGCGCCATGACGAGGCTGGGGCGGATGCGCGTCTCGGGCTCGCAGAAGGGCAGGCCGACGCGGGCATAGCCGCGCTCGCCCATGCAGCCGCGGGCCGCGGTGCGGCGGATTTCGGCATTGGCGTCGACCGTGTAGGGTTCGCCGCCTTCGAAATAGCCCGGCTTGGTGGTGCAGGTGCCCTCGGCGTCGCAGGTGGTCTGCGCGGGCACGTAGATCCGCGGGGTGAAGCGCCGCTCGGCACGGACCGGATATTCGCGCAAGGCTTGCGCGTCGCATTGCGCCAGATCGGCGGCGCGGGTCGGCAGATCGACCCCCTCGGCGTAATAGACGGTGGTGTCCGCGCAGGCCGAGAGCGCGAGCGTGGCGATCACCAAGGCGACGAACGGGCGCATCCGCGCTCCCCCGGTCTGAAAGGTTGACACGACGCTAGCGCGGCCCTGCGTGTCTGTCCAGCGTCAGATCGTGACCATCAGCCGTTCAAGCCCATGGAAATGATAGATATTCGCGTAGCGGGGTTTCTCTGCCAGGCGCAGCTGCGGATGGGTCTCGAAGAGGATCGGCAGCGCGACCTGCAATTCGAGCCGCGCCAGCGGCGCGCCAACGCAGAAATGCAGCCCCGCCCCGAAGGCGAGGTTCGCGGGCCCGTCGCCGCGCGCGGGGCGGAAGGCCTCGGCCTCGTCATAGACGCTGTCGTCCCGCCCGGCGGAGGCGAGCAGCAGCCCCACCGTGTCGCCGCGGCGGAAGGTATGGCCGAAGAGCGTCACCTCCTCGTAGGCGGTGCGGGTGAAGAGGTGCAGGGGCGGGTCGAAGCGGAGCACTTCCTCGACCATGGCCGCGGGGTCGGGGCCGGGGCGTGCGCCGGTCTCGAGACAGAGCTTGATGCCGTTGCCCATGGTGTGAACCGTCGCCTCGTGGCCCGCGTTCAGCAGCAGGATGCAGGTGGTGATCAGCTCGTCCGTGGTCAGCTTCTCGCCCGCCTCCTCGGCGGCGATCAGGGCGGTGATCAGGTCGTCGCGCGGGTCGGTGCGGCGGCGCTCGACGTAGTCGCGCATGAACGCGGCGAAGTCGCGCGCGGCGCTGGCGGCCTCCTCCTCCTCCTGCCGCGTGCGGCGGGCCTGGTACATCTGCACCATGGCGTTGGACCAGCGCAGCAGGTCTGGGGCCATCTCTTCGGGGACGCCGAGCAGGCGGGCGATGACGATGACCGGGATCGGGCGGCAATAGGCCTCGAGCAGGTCGGTTTCGCCGGGGGCGATGCGGACGGCGAGCTCGCGCGAGAGGGCGGCGATCTCGGGGGCCAGCGCCGCGATCCGGCGCGAGGTGAAGGCGCGCAGCACGAGACCGCGCAGCCGCGTGTGGCGGGGCGGTTCCAGTTCCAGCATGGAATGCGCCTCGACCGCGTAGAAGGGGCGCAGGTGGTCGGGGATGTCGGGCTGCTCGATCGGCTCGCGCCCGAAGCGGCGGTCGCGCAGGAGCGTGTTGACGGCCGCGTGCGTGGTGGCCATCGGCATGGCGTAGTCGTCCCACCAGACCAGCGGGCCTGCGGCGCGGGCGCGGCTGTAGAACGGGGAGGGGTCCTGCACGAAGGCGGGATCGGTAGGGGATTGGGACAGGCGCTGCATGGGGGGCTTCATGCCATGCCGCCGCGTGTCGGGCCAGCGTGGGATTCCGTATTTGGGGAAAGGTGAAGGGGGGGCGGTGGCGCGTTAACCTTGATGCGGGGTTAACGCGCCACCGGGTCTTGTCGTCAGTCCGCGCCGCGCACCGGGATGGTGGCGTCGGGGCGGGGGTGGAAGAGCCTCTGGATGAAGTAGATGCCCACTGCTGCGCCGAGACCGACCAGGTCGGTGAAAAGCCCGCCCTCGATCATGAAGAGCGCCGCCACCACCAGGCCCGCGCGCAGGAACCAGGCGCTGCGCGCGCCCATGAACCAGCCCTGCACGCCCGCCGAGAGCAGGAACACACCGAAGGTTGCGGTCAGGCCGGCGCGGATCACCTCGACCCAGGTGCCGTCCATCAGCAGCGCGGAGTTGTAGAAGAACATGAAGGGCACGATGAAGGCCGCGAGCCCGATCTTGAAGGAGGCGACCGAGGTCTCCATCGGGTTTGCGCCCGAGATGCCCGCCGCGGCGTAGCTGGCGAGCGCCACGGGGGGCGTGATGGCCGAGACGACGGCGAAGTAGAAGACGAAGAAATGCGCGGTCAGCGTCGGGATGCCCAGCTGGATCAGGCCCGGCGCCACCACGCTTGCCGCCACCGCGTAGGCCGCCGTGGTGGGCATGCCCATGCCGAGCAGGATGGCGATGCACATGGCGAAGAACAGCGCGATCAGCTGGCTGACCCCCGCGAGGTCCAGCAGCACCGCCGAGAAGCGCGCGCCGACACCGGTGAGCGAGATGACCCCCACGATGATGCCCGCGCAGGCGCAGACCGCGATGATCTGGATCGACATGACGCCTGCCAGCTCGAACGCCTTGAGGATCGAGCGCGGCCCCATGCCCGCGACCGCCGCCTCGGGCAGGCTTCCCGGGAAAAGGCGGATCATCAGGACCGGCATCCACGAGATCACCGCCGCGGCCACGGTGGCGAGCGTTCCCGCCCGGATCACCGAGTAGCCGAGGAAGAGCGCCACGATCAGGATGATGATCGGCACGAAGAGGTAGATCTGCTTGAGCAGGGCCGCGAGTTTCGGCAGCTCGTCCTCGCGCATGCCGCGCATGTTGAGCTTGGCCGCTTCGAAATCGACCATGAAGTAGATCGAGGCGAAGTAGAGGATCGCCGGGATGATCGCGGCGATGGCGATCTCCTGGTAGGGGATGCCGGTGATCTCGGCCATGATGAAGGCGCCCGCGCCCATGATCGGCGGCATGATCTGCCCGCCGGTCGAGGCCGCGGCCTCGATCGCGCCGGCGGTCTTGCGCTGGTAGCCGACCTTTTTCATCAGCGGGATCGTCAGCGAGCCGGTAGCGACCACGTTGCCCGCCGAGGTGCCGTTGATCATGCCCATGAGACCCGAGGCGAAGATCGCCACCTTGGCCGGTCCCCCGCGCGCGCGCCCTGCGGCGGCGAAGGCGAAGTTGACGAAATAGTCGCCCACCTTGGAGGCCTGCAGGAAGGCCGCGAAGATGATGAAGAGGATGATGTAGGTCGAGGAGACCGCCGTGGTCGGCCCCAGGATGCCCGCGTCGGTATAGACGAAGCCGAAGAAGCGCTGCCAGGTGAAGGAGGATTGCACGGCGAGGATGCCGGGCAGCAGGTGCGCGGTGAAGGTGTAGGCGAGAAAGAAGCCGGTGATGATGACAAGCGCCAGGCCCGCGACGCGGCGCGTGAGCTCAAGGATCAGCGCAGAGCCCGCGGTGGCCGCGAAGGCCACGCCGATGGGCACGAAGGGCGTGCCGACCGAGTTGCGCGCGGCGGTGCCGTAGATCGCCACGAGGTAGATCGCCAGCACGATGGCCGAGAGCGCCAGAACGATGTCGGAGGCAGTGAACTGCCCGCGGTCGCGGCGCTCGAACCAGCCGGTGACGATGGCGCCCAGCGTGGCGATCAGGAGCGGGATGCCGAACCAGCGCACCTCGGTCTGGTAGATCTCGGTGCCGGGGAAGGCGGCCCATGTGGTCAGCCCGCCCATCTGCGGCAGCTCGCCCGAGTTGATCATGTTGAGAAAGCCGATGGCCGTGGCCCCCGCGACAAGCGCGGGGATCGCCAGCAGGCCCGCGAGCAGCGTCACGATCCGGTTGCCGGAGCGCGCGGGCGCGTCATCGGAAAACGCATGGGCCGAGAACAGAAGGTATCCCAGCGCCAGCGCGCCCGAGATATGGACGATGCGGAAGTTCCAGGTCTCCATCGGGAACTGCGGCAGGAAGGCCAGCTCGATCCCGGTCCAGTCCGAAAGTGACACGCCGTTCAGCGCGAGCATGTGGAACATGGCGTAGAGCGTCGAGATCGTGGCGATCACGATATAGGACGTGCCGGTGAAGAGACGGCGGTTGGCCTCGACCGGTTCCTCGTCGACGCCTTCCGCGACCACGACGCCCAGCGGGCCGTCCTCGGTCGTGGCGTCCGGCTTCTTGTCTTCGGTGTTCATTGGATCAGTCCCCCGCGGCCGAATGCGCCGTTCCGGTCATGTCTCGCTTGGAAAAAGGGCCGCGCCCGGCGGTTTCGGGCACGGCCCCGGTCAGGTCGGATGCGCCACGCTGCGGGCGCATCCTGTCAGTGTGCCTTGCGGGCGATCACATCGCGCCGTGGATCATGTCGTCCGCGATGTCGGCACCGGCGTTCTCTTCGAACCAGCGGGCCGCACCGGGGTGCCACATCATGACCGTGTTGCGGTCCCAGAACTCGGGCAGGGTCGAGGCGGCGGCGCGGTGGGTGTTCACCATGCGCTCGTTGTCCGACATCACTGCGTCGACGACCGCGTAGACGAAGCTTTCGGGCAGGTCGCAGTTGGCGATGGCGAAGTTCCACATCGACACCGAGCGGGCCGGGGCCTCGAGCGTGGTGTAGGTGTTGGCTGCGATGTCGAAGCCCGCGACGGGGAAGGCCTCGATGATCTGGGCCTGCTCTTCCTCGGTGAACTCGATGATGTTGATCTCGGTCTGCACCTCGAGCTGCGACACCGCCGGAACCGGCACGCCGGCCGCGAAGGCGATCACGTCCAGAAGGCCGTCCTGCAGCTGACCGCCGAGGTCGGACCAGCCGCCGTTGCGGCGCTCGAACTCGACGCCGAGGGTTTCCATCATCTGCGGGAAGTAGGTGTCCGAGGTGGAACCCGCGGGGCCGAAGCCGATGCGCGCGCCGGCCGGGATCTCGGCGACCGAGGTGATGCCCGAGGAGGCCAGTGCCGTGATCGAGAAGGGCGTCTGGTACATCGGGAACATCGCGCAGGCGTTGGTCATCTGCAGGCCGGGCGCGATCGGGTTGGTGCCGTTGATCGATTCGGCGGCGGGGCCCATGGTGGTCATGCCGAAGGGCAGTTCGCCGGTGTGGACCAGCGCCATGTTCTGCATCGGGCCGCCGGTGACTTCCGCGCCGCCCGAGACGCCGAGAACCTCGGACACGATGCCGGCCCAGCCGGAGCCGTAGCCGAAATAGGTGCCGCCCTGCGAACCGGTGCCGACGGTGAAGCTTTCCGGCCAGCCGGTGCGGTCGGCATGGGCGTCGGCGAAGGCCGCGGTTGCGGTCAGCGCGGTGGTCGCAGCAAAGGCAGCGATACGGGTAAAGGTCATTGGTCTCTCCCTGTTGAAAGATAAGCGCCCGGCTCCCTCCGGGCCGCTTGGAGCAGGTCTGTGCGGCGCGAAACCCCGCCATGCAAGCACTGCATGGCCGGTTTGCGCTAACAGGAAGGGTTTATTCGCGGGCGATGGGTGGAAACCGACCCAAAGCGGCCCGCGGCATGTTCCGGTTTCGACACATGGGCCGGCACGGGGCCGGCACTGGATTGGAAAGGGGCCGGCACTGGACCGGAACGGGGCGGGCGCGAGTCACTCTTCGCGGAAGGCGTCGCGATTCAGGCCGTGTTTCTGCATCTTCTCGTAAAGCGCCTTGCGGCTGAGGCCGAGCGCCTCGTAGCTCGCCTTGAGGCTGCCGCCATGGGCCGCGAGCGTCGCGGCGATCAGGGCCTTTTCATGGGCGGCCATGCTGTCGGCCAGCGTGCCGCTTGCGGCGGCCTCGGGCGTGGGGGTGGGTGCGCTGCCCGCCTCGAGGCCCAGCGCCATCCGCTCGGCGGCGTTGCGCAGCTCGCGCACGTTGCCGGGCCAGTTGCGCGCCGCGAGCCGCGACAGGACCGCGCCCGGCACCTCGGGCACGGGGCGGCCCGCGCGCCGCGCGGCGGCCTCGAGCAGGGCGAGGAACAGCATCGGGATATCCTCGGACCGCGCCGAGAGCGGCGGCAGGCGCAGGGTGACCACGTTCAACCGGTAGAGCAGGTCGGGGCGAAACGTGCCTTCGGCGGCGGCGGCCGTAAGGTCGCGCTTGGAGGCCGCGACGACGCGCAAATCGAGCGCGACCGCGTCGTTCGAGCCAAGCCGCGTGACCGCGCGTTCCTCGATCACGTGCAAGAGCTTGGCCTGCAGCCCCATCGGCAGGCTGTCGATCTCGTCGAGGAACAGCGTGCCGCCGCGGGCATGTTCGAACTTGCCGTAGCGAGCGCGGGTGGCACCGGGAAAGGCGCCCGCCTCGTGGCCGAACAGCTCGCTCTCGATCAGCTCGGCGGGAAGGGCCGCGCAATTGACCGCGACGAAGGGCCGTTCGGCCCGGGCCGAGGCCGCGTGAAGCGCGCGCGCGGCGACCTCCTTGCCGGTGCCGGTCTCGCCCTCGATCAAGAGGTCGGCATCGGTCCCGGCCACGGCGCGCAACTGCGCCCGCAACCCGGTCATCACCTCGGAGCGGCCCAGAAGCCGCGCGCCGATCGGGTCGTCGCCCGGCGCGACCGTGCCCGCCCGCAGGCGGCGGTTCTCGAGCGTCAGGCGGCGCTTTTCCTGCGCGCGGCCCACCGCCTCGACCAGCCGGGCGGGGGCATAGGGTTTCTCGAGGAAATCATAGGCCCCGTCGCGCATCGACTGCACGGCAAGGTCCACGTCGCCATGCCCGGTGATCAGGATCACGGGCAGTTCCGGGTCGCGCGACAGGGCTTCGGCCATCAGGCCGAGACCGTCCATGCCGGGCATGCGGATGTCGGTGACAAGGATGCCGGGAAAGTCGCCGCCGAGATGGGCCAGCGCCTCGGACGCGCTGGCGCAGGCGATGACCTCGAGCCCGGCGAGCATCAGCGCCTGTGTCGCGGCATGGCGCAGCGCGGCCTCGTCATCGACGAAGAGGACGGGGGCGGGGGCCTTGGCAGGGGCCGTGGCAGGGGCGTGGGCGGGGGCGGTCATTCGGCGGCCATCTCGGTGGGGGGATCGGTCAGGTCCAGCTCGACCGTGAAGATCGCGCCGCCACTGTCGTGGTTCGCGGCGGTCAGGCGGCCGTTGAAGTCGCGCACGATGTTGTAGGAGATCGACAGGCCAAGCCCCAGTCCCTGTCCGGGGGCCTTGGTGGTGAAGAACGGGTCAAAGGCCTGCGCCAGCGCCTCTTCGCTGAGGCCGGGGCCGCGGTCGCGCACCGACAGGCGGCAGCGCGCCCCCTCGGTCTCAAGCGCCAGCGCGATCTCGGGCGCGTCGCGGCCTTCCATCGCGTCCAGCGCGTTGCCGATCAGGTTCACGATCACCTGTTGCAGCCGCACGCGCCCGCCGGTGACCCAGATCTCGCCCTCGGGCGGGGTGTAGTCCAGCTGCGCGCGCGCGCCCTGAAGCCGCGGGCGCATCAGCTCCAGCGCATCCTGAACCACGGCCAGCATCGGCACCGGCCCGGTGCGGTCCATCGGGCGGCGGGCGAAGTTGCGCAGGTGCTTGGAGATCGACGCCATCCGGTCGGCCATGCCCGAGATCAGGCGGATGTTCTCGCCCGCCTCCTCGGTGCGGCCAAGCCCGAGAAACGCCTCGGCATTGTCGGCATAGGCCTTCACGGCGGCGAGCGGCTGGTTGAACTCGTGACTGAGCGCGGCCGACATCTGGCCGAGCGCGGCGAGCTTGCCCGCCTGCACCAGCTCGGCCTGGGTCTTGCGCAGCTGTCCTTCCGTGCGAGCGCGCTCCTCGACCTCGGCGCGCAGTTGCGCGTTGGCGGTGTCCAGGTCGCGCGTGCGCTCGCGCACCCGCGCCTCGAGCCGGGCCTGGTCCTCTTGCTGCCGGGTAAGGCGTTCGACCAGCCGGATGCGCCGCTGCCAGATCGCCGCGGCGGTGAGCATGAGCGCCAGCGCCGCAAGCGCCGCGATGCCCAGCGCCGTCAGCGCCTGCGTCCGCGCCGGGGCGGCGGGCGACAGGATCGACACGCGCCAGCCCGCCGCGGCGACAAGGTCGGTCTGCATCACGAAGACCTCGCCGCCCTCGGCGGGGTCCAGCCGGATCAGGTCGTAGCCCGTGTCGCCCAGCGCCGTGCGGCGGGCGGGCAAGGGGGTGAGACGGGCGATCGGGTATTGCCGCGTGGTGGCGATGGCCTCGAGCCCCACCTCGGGGACGGGGCCGAGGGTGCGGAAATGCCACTCGGGCCGGTCTGACATGAAGATCACGTTCGAGCTGTCCTGCACGATGATCGTCGCGGCGCTGTCGGCCCATGTCGCCTCGAAGGCGTCGAGGGTGAATTTCACCGCCAGCACGCCGGTGATCTCGGTTCCGTCGATGACGGGGGCGGCGAAGAAGTAGCCCCGCTCGCCCGAGGTGGTGCCAAGCGCGTGGAACCGCCCGAGGCCACCGGCCAGCGCATCGGTGAAATAGGGCCGGTAGGTGAAGCTGCGCCCGACGAAGGACCGCTCGCTGCGATAGGAGGAGGCGGCGATGGTCAGCCCGCGCTCGTCCATCAGGTAGACATCCGACAGGTCGAGCGCCAGCGCGGTCTGGCGCAGCTGCTCGTTGACGAAGGGCACGAGGCCCGAATTGTCGGGGTCGCGCAGAAGCTGGGCGAGGATCGGCCGCTCGGCCAGCAGGCCCGGCAGCGCCTCGGTCCGGCTGAGCGCGCCGCGCAGGATCTGCGTGGCAAGGTCCAGCGTGGCGCGGTCGCGGTCTCCGATGGCCGCCTGGTAGGCGCGTTCGAGCCGCGGAAAGGCCAGCGCGGCCAGCAGCACCAGCAGCGAAAGCCCGAGGCACAACGCGATGTGCAGGCGCCGACGCTGGGCTGCGGCGCTGGTGCGGATCGCGGGATGCGGGGCGGGTTTGGCGCGTGTCATCGGGTCGGCAGTATGCGCGGCAGCGCGGCGCGTGACCAGAGGCTCCGCGCGGCGGCGCGCGCCGCCGGCTGTCCCGTCACGGGCGCGGCGCGCCATTTCGCTGGCCAGCCGGGCCTCCGCCTGTCTAGGATCGCGGGCAAACGCCCCCTTTCGCCGGGGCTGTGCCCGAGGACATTGTCATGCGTAACCCGTTGCCCGCCACCGCCGTTCCCGTCATCCCCGCCCCCCGCGCGCCTGTCGCCGTTCTCGCCCTGCTCGCAGGTCTTGCCGGGCCTGCCGCCGCGCAGGGGATTTCCTGCGGCGGGGTGGGCGACGGCGCGCCGTGGCTGGGCCAGACGCGGGCCGGTTCGGATATCGCGGCGGCCAGCGGGCCGCTGGCGCTCGGCGCGGTCGACGTGCAGCCGGGCACGCGCTTTGCCGCGCTCTTCACCCTCGGCGCGCCGATGGCCCTGCGCCTCGAGGCCGCGCCTGCCGATGCCGCGGGCGACACGGTGCTGGAGCTGTTCGACGCCACCGGGCGGCTGGTGGTGGTGGATGACGATTCGGGCGGCGGGCTGGCCAGCCGGGCCGAGCCCGATCTGCCCGCGGGCGACTACTGCCTTGCCGTGACCGGCTTCGGCGGCGCGGGCGTCCGGGCCGATCTGCAGGTCAGCCGCCTCGAGATGGCGGCGCTGACGCCGGGGCTTGCAGGCGGTTTCGCGGGGACCGAGGGGCTTGCGCCCTTCGTCGGGGTGCAGCCCTGCCTGCCCTCGACCCCCGCCGTCACCCTGGGCCAGGGGCCGGTCGATGCGCAGCTTGCGCAGGGGCTGCGCGCCGTGGAGACGGCCGCGGCCGCCCCCTACTACCGCTTCACGCTGGGCAGTGCGCAAAGCCTGACGGTGCGGGCCGAGAACCCCGCGGCCGATCCCTATATCTACGTCTTCGACGCCTCGGGCGCGCTTCTGGCCGAGAACGATGATCATGACGGCCTCGACAGCCGCATAGATTTCGCCACGCCGCTGCCGGCGGGGGACTATTGCATCGGGGTGCGCGCCCTGTCCGACCCCGGCCTGCCGGTCACGCTGACGCTGGGGGGCACCGATGCGCGCGCGATGCTGGCCGAGCAATATGCCGCCGGAGAGGTGCCGCCGCCGCTGGACGGGTCATGGCCGGTCGAGGATCTCGGCCTTTTGCCGCCGCAGCTGACGCGCGATCTGCGCGTGTCGGGCGACAGCGCGACATGGGTCGCCATGGAGGTGCCGGTGGCGGGCCTGATCCTGATCTCCGCGGATGAGGTCAGCGACAGCGACCCGGTGATCTCGTTCTTCGATGCGGAGGGCGAGATGCTGGGCTTCAACGACGATGCGAACGGCACGTTGAACGCGCAGCTGTCCGCCCCGGTCGAGCCGGGGCGCTACATGCTGGCCGTGCAGCAATACTCGGCCGACTACCAGGGCGTGATCCGCGTCGGCATCGGCCGCTACGTCCCCGCGACGGAGTGATCCGCCGCCCGCCTCAGGCCGCTTCCAGCGCCGCGATGATGCCCGAGAAATCGGCGGCCTTGAGCGAGGCCCCGCCGACCAGCGCGCCGTCGACATTGGCGATGGCGAAGATCTCGGCGGCATTGCCGGGTTTGACCGAGCCGCCGTAGAGGATCGACATCGCCCCCCCCTCGGGGCCGAACCGGTCGACCAGCGCCGCCCGGATGGCGTCATGCACCTGCGCGATCTGCGCGATCTCGGGCACGCGCCCGGTGCCGATGGCCCAGACCGGTTCATAGGCGACCGTCAGCGTTGCGCCCGTGACGCCGTCGGGGATGGAGCCCGCAAGCTGGCCGCCAACCACCTCGAGCGTCACGTCGGCATCGCGCTCGGCCTCGGTCTCGCCGACGCAGAGGATGACATGCAGCCCCGCGGCCATCGCCGCCTCGGCCTGTGCGCGGATCGTCTCGTTGCTTTCACCGTGATCGGCGCGGCGCTCGGAATGGCCGAGGATCACGTGGCTCGCCCCCGCCTCGGCCAGCATCGCCGCCGAGATGTCGCCGGTATGCGCGCCGCTTGCGGCGGTGTGGCAGGTCTGGCCACCGACCGCGACCGGGCCGCCCGCGATGCGGCGGGCCATGCGCTCGATCAGCGTGGCGGGCGGGCAGATCAGGATGTCGACGCCCGGAGCGGGATGGGCAGCCAGAAGCGCGTCGATCTCGGCCAGCGAGGCCCCGTCGCCGTTCATCTTCCAGTTTCCGGCGGCAAGCTTGCGGGGCATTGGGTGTTTCCTTCGGCCTATCTGTCGTCCCCGAGGCTTTGCAGGGGCGGGTCGGAAGGTCAAGGCGCGGCGGCACCGGCACCCTTTGGTTCAGGAGCCGAACGCCACTAAAATAAGGTCAATCGTGCCGTCAGGACGAAGGCCGCACCGATGATGATTGTCCATACAATCGCAGATAAAAAGGCCGCGACCTTATTAAAGTAAATCCTGTCGATATACAGAAAATCCAGGATCGAGAGAAAGAATCGTCTCAACAATTGCGCTTCTCCAACTCTGCTACCCTTATTGAGGCTGTGTCCGGGCCGCGAATCCTGTCAAATCACGGAAAAGTCTCAAGCTTGGAGATGGCGGATAATCGGTGCAGTTGACGAGCAAGGCCATGACCTTGGGCGGTCGGTCCACAACAACTCTCCATTATTCTCCAATTTCCGCTTCAAGCGCCGCCAGCGCGCGCCGTGCCCAGTCGCAGGCGATCTCCGGGTCGTCAAGCGCCGCGTCGGGCAGGGTCCAGTAGGGCATCCGCGTAGGCGTGTCGCGCCCCTCGCGCTGGTAGGACCATTGCGTGCAACCCGCGGCCTCCAGCTCGGCCACGACGGGACCCGCGCCCTTCAGGAAAAGACCGCCGTCACCCATCATGATCGCGAAGATCGTGCCCTCGTGATAGAGGCAGAGGCCCCCCATCATCTTGCGCGTGGTGATCTCGCCCAATCCCGCGAAGAGGTCGCGCGCGGCCTCGATCTCTTCGGCTGAGACGCTCACTGGCCGGTCGCGGCGCGTTCGGCCTCCAGTTCCTCGACATCCTTGAACTTGATCGACTCGCCGCAGCCGCAGGCGTCGGTCACGTTGGGATTGCGGAACTTGAAGCCGGATTCGAGCAGCGTGGTCTCGTAGTCGATTTCCGTGCCGAACAGGAACATCTGCGCCATCGGCGCGATCATCACGCGCGCGCCCTCGACCTCGACCACCTCGTCATGGGGGTCGACCTCGGTCACGTAATCCATGGTGTATTCCATGCCCGCGCAACCGCCCTTCTTGATGCCGATGCGCAGCCCCTGGTGCCCGTCCTTGTCCATCAGCCGGGAAATCTGGCGGATGGCGGCGGGGGTGAGGGTGACGGCCTGCTTGCCGGGAATGCCGAACATGGGTCTGGTCCTTCGGGGGCTTGGGTCCTTGTCGTCAATGTAAGACTGGCGGTCCGCTGTCTCAAGGACGTCTTGAGGTCGCGGTCGCGGCCGTCTTGCGGGGGCCGGGTCACATGAAACCCAGCTCCAGCCGTGCCTCGTCCGACATCATGTCCATGCCCCAGGGCGGCTCCCAGGTGAGGTCGACATCGACATGCTTCACCCCTTCGAGCGGCTCGACCGCATCGGCGACCCAGCCGGGCATCTCGCCCGCCACGGGGCAGCCCGGCGCGGTCAGCGTCATGATCACGCGCACCTCGTTCTCGGGGTTGATGTCGATCGTGTAGACCAGCCCGAGGTCGAAGATGTTCACCGGGATCTCGGGGTCGTAGACCGAGCGGCAGGCCTCGACCACCTTGTCGTAGAGCGGGTGATCGGTGCTGGATGGCTGGATGAGGGGTGTGCCCTCCAACTGCGGCTGCGCGTCTGACATCGGTCCGTCACCTTCGGGTTATTCCTGAGCGAAGATATAAGGAAAGCGGGCAGGGGCGTAAAGGGCGGGCCGGCCGCGACAGGCTCGCCATGCGGGCAGAAAGCTGGCAGCCTCGGGGCCGTCCCGGCCTCAGGAGTGTGCAGGATGACGTATGTTCAGGGGTTTCTGCTGGCCGTGCCCGAGGCCCGCAAGGCGGAGTATCGCCAACATGCCGCGGCCAGCTGGGCGGTGTTCCGGCGTCTTGGCTGCCTCTCGGTGCAGGAGAACTTGGGCGTGGACGGGGAACCGGGCAAGCTCACCTCCTTTCCCCAGGCGGTGAAGCTGGAGGAGGGCGAGGCCGTGGTCTTCGCCTGGATGATCTGGCCCGACCGTGCGACCCATGACGCCGCATGGGGGCGGATCATGTCCGACCCCGCGCTTCGGGCCGAGATGGGCGAGGAGATGCCCTTCGACGGCGCGCGGATGATGTGGGGCGGGTTCGAGCCGCTTTTCGTGGCCGGCGACGGGGGCCAGCCTGTCGCCTGCTGACTAGGGCAGGGCGCGGGAGAGATCGACGCCGGCACTCCGCAAGGCCTCGATCACCTCGTTCAGCTCTCCCACGAAATTGGCCCGCGACAGCAGGTTTCGGACAGTCGGGTCGTAGATCGGCGTGTTGGGCGAGTCTTCCGCCAGCAGCGCGATGGACATGCCCTGATAGTGCCGGAACGCCTCGCGCCAGCCTGTCCCCCCGCTTCGCGTTTCGAGATCGGCGAGGATTGCATAGGTGTAGGCGGTCACGAGGTCCGGACGATCCGTGGTCACGGATTCGAGCCGTTCGGCGAGTTCCTGCGTGTAGCCGAGGGCGCGATTGCGCTCGGCCATGTTCGCCGCCTGCGAATAGACCTGCGTCTGGGACTCCATCCCGGCCGAACCCACAAGGAGCAGCATGGAGTTCCATGCTTCGCTACGCACGGTCTCGCGCGGGGCGTCGTCGCGCACCAGCACTCCGCTTTCGATGCGATACCTGATGCCGAACATGTCTTCGCTGGCCAGCATCGTCGCCCGATGGTCGGGCGTGGGCCTGAGGCTGAAGGCGATGGTGCGCAGCTTTGCGGCTTCCGCTTCGAACCCCATGCGCGAGGCGATGATGCCGGAATTGAACACCTCGTTCGGGTCCATGCTTTCCTGCAAACCGGCATCTATCGCGCGCTGCAGGAGAACGGCCGCCTCGAAATACTGCTCGTCGGCGGGGCGGTCGACACCATCCGTCGCGCTTTCCCCCCAGAAGCCGTCCTCCAGCTCGCTCAACCGCGCGTAGATCGCGGGCGGAACCTCGTCGACGGGGCCTGTCGCGGTCTCGAAGAAGCTCAGGCGCTCGAGCGTCGCCTGCAATTCCGCGAGATCCTCGGTCGCTCGTCGGAAGGAAGACGAAAGTTCCTCGATATCCTTGAATCCTTGGGTCCCCTCGGTGATGACGCTGTTCACGTATATCGTAACAGCTTCGCGCAATTCGACCCGGATCGCGTTCAGGCTGCCGTTGAAGACAAAGGCCAGCACACCGCCGGCGATGACGACCAGCGTGAACCCGAGCGATGCCGCCCAGCGGAAAAACCGGATCTGGGTTTCGTTGCGCTCGCTGAGCTCGCGCATCATCATCTCGTAGCGATGCTCGACCGAGGTCATCTGCGGTTTCGAACCGGGATCGTCGCCCATGTCGGCCCCCTCTTGCGAAGGATTACCCTACGTCAAGACTACCCTGCCGAGGGGTTCTACGGTCAATGCAAGGGGGCTGCCTGATGGCTGAGGCGTTGCACCTGCGCCATGGACATGGCTGTGGTCGTGGGGTCACGCCCCGCCGCGCCGCTTCCTGACCGGGGCGGGGCGGACGCGTTTCTCGATGGCGTCGTAGAGCAGGGCGGCGATGTTCTTGCCCGTCGCCTCTTCTATGCCCTGCAGACCGGGCGAGGAATTGACCTCCAGCACCTTTGGCCCGTCATGCCCGCGCAACAGGTCCACCCCCGCCAGCCCGAGGCCGAAGACGCGCGCCGCGCGGACCGCGGTCTCGCGTTCCTCCTTGGAGATGCGGACGGCCTGCGCGGTGCCGCCGCGGTGCAGGTTCGAGCGGAAATCGTCGCCGCCCGCGGTGCGCTTCATCGACGCGACCACGCGCCCGTCCACCACGAGGCAGCGGATGTCCTCGCCCGCGGCCTCCCGCACGAAATGCTGCACGAGGAAATTCGCGCGCAGGCCGCGGAAGGCGTCGATCACCGATTGCGCGGCCTTCTTCGTCTCGGCCAGCACCACGCCCTTTCCTTGCGTCGATTCCAGAAGCTTGATGATCAGCGGCCCGGACCCCACCAGCCCGATCAGGTTGTCGGTGTCCTTGGGGCTGGCGGCAAAGGCCGTCTGCGGCATGCCGATGCCCTTGGCGGCAAGCATCTGGTGGGCGTGCAGCTTGTCGCGGCTGGCGGTGATCCCCGCGCTGCCGTTGATGCAAAGCGTGCCCAGCGTCTCGAACTGGCGCAGCACGGCGGTGCCGTAGCTGGTGACGCCCGCGCCGATGCGCGGGATCACCGCGTCGTAGCGCGGCAGGCGTTTGCCGTCGTAATGCACCTCGGGGGCCAGCGCGTTGATCGCCATGTAGCAGCGGGTGGTGTCGATCACCTCGACCGTGTGGCCGCGGGCCTCGCCCTCGGTGACGATGCGGCGGGTCGAGAAATTGTCCTCGCGGCTCAGGACCGCGATGCGCAGGGACCGGTGCGGGGCGGCAAGCTTGACCTCGGCGGTATGGTAGACCTCGTAGCTCAGGCGCGGCTGGCAGAAGCTTTCGGTGGGGCTGACACGCCAGTCGGGCTGGATCGCCTGCCGCCCGATCAGCATCCGGTAGGCCATGTTGGTGCGGTCGGTCAGCGTGACCTCGACCGGCACCTCGGCCTCGCCGATGCGCAGCGCGGTCTCGATGACGTAGCGCAGCTCGCTCTCGCCGTTGGACGAGGTCACCTCGCGCCGGTCCTTGATCGGGGCCGAGCAGGCGATGGTCAGGTCGGTGCGCCCCGGCACCGGATGCACGGCAAAGCGCAGCTTGGGCCGGTTGGCGGGGCCGAAGGGTTCGATGTCGAAGGCATGCAGCGCCGAGGTGCGCGCTCCGGTGTCGACCTTGGCCTTGAGCGCAGGCAGGCCGAGACCGGGCAGGGCGATCCATTCCTCCCAGCCGAGGATCAATCCTTCGGTCATCTTCAAGCCTTCCGTGTGCCTGTCATCGGACCCTGTCGGTCCTGTTGGTCCTGTTGGTCCGTGCGCCACCGCTATGGGCGACTCGCGGGTGTTCAGCGCGGCGCGTAGCACGGCTTCGTGACGGTTTGACAGGGGCGTTGCCGCGTCAGCCGTCGTGCCCCGCGGCGGGCGGGGTCAGCCTGACCGGGGCAGGCGCGGGCGCGATCCGGTCGGCCAGAAGCCGGGTCAGGGACAACCCGATATCGGGCTGCGTGTGACACAGGCGCAGGATGGTGTCGCGCTCGATCAGGCACAGCGTGCCCGCCCGTTTCATCACCGCGCTTGCGACCCGCCGACCCTCGCGGTTGAACAGCCCCACCTCGCCGAACAGCTGGCCCGGCGCGATCTCGGCCGCGAACTCGGGGATTTCCACGAGGCCGCTGGCCACGAAATAGAGGCAATCCGCCCGGTCGCCCTTGCGGAACACCTCAGCGCCCTCGGCCATGGGGCGTTCGCGCATGTGGGGCAGCAGGGTCTCGACCTGTGGCGGTGTGCTCAGGGCGGTCTCGATCCGCCGTCGCAGGCGCAGTTGCTCCCACGCCCGATAGAGGTTGAGCGGCAACAGCAGCAGGTGCAGCACCACGATGGGCATCAGTTCGGCGATCACGCCATAGCCCGCGAAGGCGATGTTCGAGCCGATGGCCACGAGGCGCAGCGCGATCAGCGTCTTCATCCAGAAGGTCAGGAAAACCAGCCCTGCGGCCAGGAACCCTATGGCATCGACGACAGTCATGTTGATCCTTTCGTCTCGCCCAAGCCTACCCCGGCAGGGCGCGAGGTCAATCACCTGCGCTTGCGCTGGCTTCGCTCAGGCTGTAGCGCCGTGCCCATGAGCGCGCGTTTCTCCTTCACCCTCTCCGCCACCTCGGGCAAGGCCCGCACCGGCGTCATCTCGACCCCGCGCGGCGAGATCCGCACGCCCGCCTTCATGCCCGTGGGCACGGCGGCGACCGTCAAGGCGATGTTGCCCGAAAGCGTCCGCGCGACAGGCGCCGACATCCTGCTCGGCAACACCTACCACCTGATGTTGCGGCCCACGGCGGAACGCATCGCGGCGCTGGGCGGGTTGCACCGCTTCATGAACTGGGAGCGGCCGATCCTGACGGATTCGGGCGGCTTCCAGGTGATGAGCCTGGCCGATCTGCGCAAGCTGACCGAGGAAGGGGTAAGTTTCCGCAGCCATATCGACGGCTCGCGGCACATGCTTACGCCCGAGCGGTCTATGGAGATCCAGAAGCTTCTGGGCAGCGACATCGTGATGTGTTTCGACGAATGCCCGGCATTGCCCGCCACCCGTGACCGCATCGCCGAGAGCATGCGCCTGTCGATGCGCTGGGCCGAGCGGTCCAAGGACGCTTTCGGCGACCGGCCCGGTCACGCGCTTTTCGGCATCCAGCAAGGTGGGCTTGAACGGGATTTCCGCGAGGAAAGCGCCGAGGCGCTCAAGGCCATCGGCTTCGACGGCTACGCGGTCGGCGGCCTTGCCGTGGGCGAGGGGCAGGAGGCGATGTTCGGCTGCCTCGACCATGCGCCAGACATGCTGCCGGTGGACAAGCCGCGTTACCTGATGGGTGTGGGCAAGCCCGACGACATCGTCGGCGCCGTGGCGCGCGGGATCGACATGATGGATTGCGTCCTGCCGTCCCGCTCGGGGCGGACGGGGCAGGCCTTTACCCGGCGCGGTGTCGTGAACATCAAGAACGCGCGCCACGCGGACGACCCGCGCCCGCTCGACGAAGAGTGCAGCTGTCCCGCCTGCACGGGGTATTCCCGCGCCTATCTGCACCACGTCTTTCGCGCGGGAGAGATCATCTCGTCCATGCTGCTGACCTGGCACAACCTGCACTATTACCAGGAGCTGATGCAGGGCATGCGCGAGGCCATCGCGGCGGACCGCTTCGCCGAGTTCGAAGCCGGGTTCCACGCGGCCCGCGCCGAGGGCGATATCGCGCCGATCTGAGACGGGTGGCACGCGACCTGCAACGCAATCCACAATATTTCGTGGGGTCCGCGGCGTGCGCCGCCATCCCTCCCTTGCACGTGGCCCGTGGCGGGCGCATGTTCATCCCGAGCACCGGGGCTGCGGGCGTGGTTGAAACACCCCGCTGCGCGCCCCAAGTTAGGACATCCTTACCCGGAAGGGGCCAATGGTGGCTGCCGAGCAGGGCCCGGCCCCTTTGCCAAGACCAAGGAAGGCAGAGCTGAATTGACCCAAGATACCTATCCCGTCCTTCCCCTGCGCGACATCGTGGTGTTTCCCCACATGATCGTGCCGCTCTTCGTCGGCCGCGAGAAATCCGTGCGCGCGCTGGAAGAGGTGATGCAGGACGACAAGCAGATCCTGCTGTCGAGCCAGATCGACCCATCGGTCGACGATCCCACCACCGACGGGATCTACCGCACCGGCGTTCTGGCCAATGTGCTGCAATTGCTCAAACTGCCCGACGGCACCGTGAAGGTGCTGGTCGAGGGCCGCGTGCGCGTCACGATCGAGGAGTTCACGGCGACCGACAGCTATTTCGAGGCGCGCGTCGCCCCGCTGGAAGAACGGCCCGGCGACGAGGCCTCGACCCGCGCGATGATCGGCGCTGTCGCCGAGGAGTTCGAGAAATACGCCAAGGTCAAGAAGAACATCCCCGAAGACGCCCTGACCTCGGTCGGCGAGGCGACGGACCCGGCGAAGCTTGCCGATCTCGTCTCGGGGCATCTCGGCGTGGAGGTGGGCCAGAAGCAGGAGCTTCTGGAAACGCTCGACATCTCCGAGCGGCTGGAAAAGGTCTACGGCCTGATGCAGGGCGAGATGTCGGTCCTGCAGGTCGAGAAGAAGATCAAGAGCCGCGTCAAGAACCAGATGGAGCGCACGCAGCGCGAATACTATCTGAACGAACAGATGAAGGCGATCCAGCGTGAGCTGGGCGATGGCGACGAGGGCGGCGAAGTGGCCGAGCTCGAAGAGCGCATCAACGCCACCAAGCTGTCGAAAGAGGCGCGCGAAAAGGCCGATGCCGAGCTGAAGAAGCTCAAGAACATGTCGCCCATGTCGGCCGAGGCGACGGTGGTGCGCAACTACCTCGACTGGATGCTGTCGATCCCGTGGGGCGTGAAGTCGCGCGTGAAAAAGGACCTCGGCCGCGCCGAGAAGATCCTCGATGACGACCATTACGGTCTGGAAAAGGTCAAGGAGCGGATCGTCGAATACCTCGCCGTGCAACAACGCTCGGCCAAGCTGAAGGGGCCGATCATGTGCCTCGTCGGCCCGCCCGGCGTGGGCAAGACCAGCCTCGGCAAATCGGTCGCCAAGGCCACGGGGCGCGAGTTCATCCGCATCTCGCTGGGCGGCGTGCGCGACGAGAGCGAGATCCGCGGCCACCGCCGGACCTATATCGGCTCGATGCCCGGCAAGATCATCCAGGCGCTGAAGAAGGCCAAGACGACCAACCCGCTGATCCTGCTCGACGAGATCGACAAGATGGGGCAGGATTTCCGCGGCGACCCGGCCTCTGCCATGCTGGAGGTGCTCGACCCCGAGCAGAACGGCACCTTCGTCGATCATTACCTCGAGGTGGAATACGACCTCTCGAACGTGATGTTCCTGACCACGGCGAACTCCTACAACATGCCGGGGCCGCTTCTGGACCGGATGGAGATCATTCCGCTGGCCGGTTACACCGAGGACGAGAAGCGCGAGATCGCCAAGCAGCACCTTGTCGAGAAGCAGATGAAGAACCACGGGCTCAAGGCCCGCGAATTCGAGCTGACCGAGGCCGCGCTGACCGACGTCATCCGCTACTACACCCGCGAGGCGGGGGTGCGGAACCTCGAGCGCGAGATCGCCAAGCTGGCGCGAAAGGCCGTGACCACCATCGTGAAGGGCGAGACCGACAAGGTTGTCGTCACGCCCGACAAGCTGGAGGACATGCTGGGCGTGAAGCGCCACAAGTTCGGCCTTGCCGAGAAGGAGGACCAGGTCGGCGTGGTGACCGGTCTTGCCTGGACCAGCGTCGGCGGTGACCTTCTGTCCATCGAGGCGCTGCGCCTGCCGGGCAAGGGCCGGATGAAGACCACCGGCAAGCTGGGCGACGTGATGAAGGAGTCGATCGACGCGGCGGCCAGCTATGTCCGCTCGGTCGCGCCCGCCATCGGGGTGAAGCCGCCGCGGATCGAGAAATGGGACATCCACGTCCACGTCCCCGAGGGCGCCACGCCCAAGGACGGGCCGTCGGCCGGTATCGCCATGGTGACCTCCATCGTGTCGGTGCTGACGCAGATCCCGGTGCGCAAGGACATCGCCATGACCGGCGAGGTCACGCTGCGCGGCAACGTGCTGCCGATCGGGGGTCTCAAGGAAAAGCTTCTCGCGGCGCTGAGGGGCGGCATCACCACGGTGCTGATCCCCGAGGACAACGAGAAGGACCTGCCCGAGATCCCCGACAACGTGAAGGAGGGGCTGACGATCATTCCGGTCGCCCATGTCTCCGAGGTGCTGGCCCTTGCGCTGACCCGTCAGCCCGAGGGGATCGACTGG
This sequence comes from Roseicyclus amphidinii, assembly GCF_030163755.1. Taxonomy (GTDB): domain Bacteria; phylum Pseudomonadota; class Alphaproteobacteria; order Rhodobacterales; family Rhodobacteraceae; genus Roseicyclus; species Roseicyclus amphidinii. Next base: position 92,303 of record NZ_JASJOE010000003.1, on the reverse strand, counting down.
GACGAAGAGGCCGAGGAAGCCGCCGCCGCGGCCCGTGCCGCCGGAACGGCGGGCGAGGGTGCCGTGGCGCATTGATCCACGGCGGCCGGTCCCCGGCCCCCGCATGATATGAAAAGCCCCCCGCGATCCCGTCGCGGGGGGCTTTTGCATGGAGCGACGGCCGCGCGACACGCAGCTGCCGGGGCATTGCCCCGGCGTGCCGCCGTCACTTCAGCGGCGTCTGGCTCGACGTGCTGGCGACCATGAGCATGATCATGGTGAAGATCGGAACGATCAGGTGGCTGTGATGCAGGCTTGTCTCGGCGGCCACGTCCTGCGCCGACATCTGCGGCTGCAGCGTCTGGGCCTGTGTCTGGGCGTGTGTCTGGGCGTGTGCCGTGGTCGTTGCGACCAGGGCGCCAAGCGCCGCGGCGAGTGCGATTTTCGTCATGTTACTTCCCCAACTGGTAATGGCAGACCGACAAAAGGCACCCGCCTCGGCGGGGCGGGTCAAGGGCCAAATCCCTGAAAAATCCCGACCGTGTTCGGTTCGGCGCGCCCAGCCGATGCGCGCGGCCCGCCGGGCGTGAGGGCTTGGGCGGCCGGGTCTTGGTGCATGCTGTGGACGGGCGGGCAAGGACCGCAAGATCTGGGTTCGGGAACGGGCGCGGGGCCGGGGGCTGTTGCGCGTCTGCTGCGGTTGCGAACGTGTCATCATTCCTGTGAGTAAATTCGCTTGGGTTCTCCGGCGCGGGCGTCACATTGGGCCCAACACGTCGAACGCAGCGGAATCGCGCCATGTCCAGACCCACCGGCCCCACCCGGCGCGCCCTGCTGCGAGGGGGGGCAGCCGCGCTGACGGTGCCCTTTCTCGCCCCGAGCGCGCTGGCCCAGACCGCGGCCGACCGCGCGCGCATGCCCGCCGCCCCGGTGCCCGACACCATCACCCGCGTGATGACGGCGCGGCCCGTCGTGGCGATGACCTTCGACGACGGCCCGCATCCGACGCTGACGCCGATGCTTCTGGACATGCTGGCCTCCCGCGGCATCCGGGCGACCTTCTACGTCATCGGCTGGCGGGTCGAGCGCGAACCCGCGCTGATGCGCCGGATCGTCGCCGAGGGGCACGAGATCGGCAACCACACATGGTCCCACCCCAGCCTGTTCGGCTATTCGGACGCCGCCGTGCTCAACCAGCTCGACCGGACCTCGCTGGCGATCCAGGACGCGGTGGGCCGGCCGCCTGTCACGATGCGGCCGCCCTACGGCAACCTCTACCCGCGCCAGCGCCGCATGGTGCTCGAGGCACGCAACATGCCGACCGTGCTGTGGTCGGTGGACCCCGAGGATTGGCGCAGGCCGGGCTCGGGCGTCGTGGCGAACCGCATCCTGTCGCGCGCCCATCCCGGTGCGGTGATCCTGTCGCATGACATCATCGGGGCGACCATCCGGGCGATGCCCGCCACGCTCGACGGGCTGGTGGCGCGCGGCTACGAGTTCGCCACCATGTCCGAGCTGATCGGCTGGCCGCGCTGGGACAGCCGCAACATCCGTCTGGCGCGCAGCACGTGACCCTCCGCATCGGGCTGGAAGCGGCCCGGCAGGCCGGGTAAGCTGATCGCGTCCCGAAGCAGGGACCGTGCCGGATCGGGACATCCGGCATGATGTCGAGTATCGAGTGGGGAGCAGTTTCATGAGTGGCACCAAGGACGAGGCGCGCGACGGCGCGGCCGCCCGCAAATCGACGCCGGCCGGACGCAAGCGGCGCAGCGCCGCTGCGATCAAGAAAACGGCCGGCAAAAGCGCCGCGGCAGACACCGCGCCGGGCGGCGCGCAGCGCGGACATCTGCGCGCCGTGACCATCGAGCCCGTCGAACCTGCCGAGGGGCAGGCCAGCACGGGCACCGCGGAAACCGGGGCCGAAGGGGGCAACGACTCGCGGTTCAAGCGCCCCGACCTGATCGAGGCGATCAACAAGCGCACCGCGCTGAAACGGTCGGACGCCAAGATCGTCCTCGACCTGGTGCTCGACGAACTGGGCAAGGCGCTGGACCGCAACGAAGAGCTGGTCCTGCCGCCGCTGGGCAAGCTGATGGTCAAGTCGCGCAAGCCCGACGCCGATGGCCCCGACATCCTGACCGTCAAGATCCGCCGTCCGCGCGATGCGGGTGAGGCAGGTGACGAAGCCGGTGACAAAGAAGCTGGCGAAGCGGGCGATAACCCCCTTGCAGACCCCGGCGAGGATGGCTAAAGACGCGCCACCCGGAGGGTGATTAGCTCAGTGGTAGAGCGCTTCGTTCACATCGAAGATGTCGGGAGTTCAAATCTCTCATCACCCACCACCTTTCCCGCCCGGCGGACTTGATCGGACTTGAGCGAGCGGTTAAGCCCCGGTCGCCCGGCGGGTGGTTAGCTCAGTTGGTAGAGCGCTTCGTTTACACCGAAGATGTCGGGGGTTCGAGTCCCTCACCACCCACCAGTGCCCCGGCCAAGGCGCAGCGCGAAGCGTCCCGGCCCCTGAGCGGCGAGGATCAGAAGGCCGCCGGCAATCGCCCAGTTCTTCACCACGATCGTCACCTGCCAGGGGTCTGCGCGCAGCTGCCAGTGAAACCAGCTGGTTGCTATGCAATATAGCGCGAGCGCCACGGCCCAGGCCCGCACCCCCGGCCCGAGGACCAGGCCGATCCCCATCACGAGATTGGCCGCCGCGAGCGGCCAGATCAGCAGGGGCGGCAGACCGAGACCGGCAATCATCCCCGACACCGGGGCCGGGTCGACGAGCTTCTGCACCGCCCCACCGATGAACAGAAGGGCGATCAGGACACGACCCATGAGGTTGAGAGTGTCGGACATGCCCTCACCCTCAAGGCATTGCCCGCAGGGTGCAATGCTGGTGCGAATTTGCACATTCAATGCGTGTGTATTTGTATTTTGTGCGCATAATAACAAACTAGGTTAAGGTTATCTCAGTGAGAGTAGACCCCGCCGATGAGCTGGAACCCCGCCCTCGACCCGCAGTGCCCGACCGGCGACGATGTGGACGCCATCGAAACCCTGATCGTGCCGCGCGCCCGTGATCTCGGCGCGTTCGCGGTGCGCCGCGCGCTGCCCGCCCCCCGGCGGCAGATGGTCGGCCCCTTCATCTTCTTCGACCAGATGGGCCCAGCCGAATTCGTCACGGGGCAGGGGATCGACATCCGCCCGCATCCCCATATCGGGCTGGCGACGGTCACCTATCTCTACAAGGGCCGGTTTCACCACCGCGACAGCCTCGGCACCGACCAGTGGATCGACCCCGGCGCGGTGAACCTGATGACGGCGGGCCATGGCATCACCCATTCCGAGCGGGTGGACGGCGAGATGCTGAAACAGCCCTACAGCCTGTTCGGCATCCAGACCTGGATCGCGCTGCCCAAGGATGCCGAGGACAGCCCACCCGCCTTTGTCCATGCGCCGAAGGACGCGCTGCCGATGCTGGAGGGCGAAGGCAAGCGCCTGCGCCTGATCCTCGGGACGGCCTATGGCGAACGCGCCCCGGTCGCGACAGCCTCCGAGATGTTCTATCTCGACGCGATGCTCGAGCCGGGCGCGACGCTGCCCCTTCCCGACGATCACGAGGATCGCGGCGCCTATGTCACGCAAGGGTCGGTCGAGATCGCGGGCGAGCGGTTCGAGCCGGGAAAGATGATGGTCTTCCGCCCCGGCGACCGGGTGTCGATGACCGCGGGCCCCGAGGGCGCTCGGGTGATGCTTCTGGGCGGGGCGACGCTGGAGGGGCCGCGCCACATCTGGTGGAATTTCGTCGCCTCCTCGAAGGAGCGGATCGAGGAGGCCAAGGAGGCCTGGCGCAAGGGCGATTGGGCGCATGGCCGCTTCCAGCTGCCGCCGACCGACAACGCCGAGTTCATCCCGCTGCCCGAGCGGTGATCGCTTCGGCCTTGCCCCGGTCACCGGCCGGGGGCAGGGTCGGCGCATGACGATCCGCCCCGCCACGCCCGCCGATCTGCGGGCCATCCACGACCTGCACCTGTCGAACTGGCGCGCGGCCTATCGCGCCCTGCTGCCCGATGCGACGCTCGAGGGCGAGGCCGCACGCTACCTCGCCGCCCGCTGGGGCGGGGGCGCGTTGCAGCGTGACAGCGTCTTCGTGGCCTGTGACGGCGGCGCGCTTGCGGGGTTCGTCGCGCTCCTCTTCGCGCCCGAGGGGCATGTGTATGTCGACAACCTCCATGTCGCGCCCGAGGCACGGGGGCGCGGCCTGTCGCGGGCGCTCATGGCGATGGCCGCACGGCTGGCCGCGGCGCGGCCGGTCCGGCTGACGGTGCTGGACGGCAACACGCAGGCGCGCGCGGTCTATGCCGGGTGGGGTGGGTCCGAAAGCCCCGCCTATGCGGCCGAGTTCCTTGGCGTCCGCGTGCAGGAGCGGCAGGTCGACTGGCCCAGCGGCACCGCGCTGGCGCAGGCGGTGGCGGAGCGCGCGCCATGACCGGACAGTCGCGCGCGATCCTGTTCATCCTGCTGGGGATGCTCTGCATCTCGGTCAATGACATGGGTATCAAGCTTCTGTCGGGCGATTACCCGCTGCACCAGATGGTGTTCGTGCGCTCGGGGATCGGGCTTGCGATCTGCCTCGTGCTGTTGCGGGCCGAGGGGGGCGTGGCGCTGTTGCACACGGACAGGCCGCTGTTGCACGGCCTGCGCGCAGGCTTGATCGTGACGGCCAACATGCTGTTCTTCGCGGCGCTGTCGGTCATGCCGCTGGGGGTGGCGACGGCGCTGTTCTTCGTCGCGCCGCTGTTCATCACGCTTCTGGCGATCCCCGTTCTGGGCGAGCCTGTGGGCCGTTACCGGATGGGCGCCATCGTGGTGGGCTTCGTGGGGGTCGGCGTGATGATGGCCCCCGGCGTCGACTGGGGCGAGATCGGGCGGGCGAGCCTGCTTTTGCCGGTCCTCGCCGCGGCCTGCTACGCGGGAATGCAGGTGCTGACCCGCAAGCTCGGGGCGCGCTCGGCGGCCTCGGCCATGGCGATCTACATCCAGTCGGCCTTTCTGCTGGTGTCGCTGGGGTTCTTCGTCGTCGCGGGCGACGGGCGTTTCGCCGATGGGGTCGAGCACCCGGCCGCCGTGTTCCTGCTGCGCGCATGGGTCTGGCCCGCGGCGGGGGATTGGTGGCTGTTCGGGCTTCTGGGGGTGATGTCGGGGGCGATCGGCTATTGCCTGTCGATGGCCTACAAGCACGGCACGGCCTCGGTGGTGGCCTCTTACGAATATGTCGCCTTGCCGCTGGCGATCTTCTGGGGCTGGGCGATCTTCGGCGAGGTGCCGCGCCCCGTCGTGTGGCTGGGCATCGCGCTGATCGCGGGGGCGGGGCTTTACGTCTTCGCGCGCGAGCGGGCTCAGGACCGCGCGCTGGCCTCGGCCCGGCCGATCCGCCGCGGATGAGGCGATGCGGAAAATCTCGGGAAAGCGGCCAAAGCCGCTTGACGCCGCCCGCCGGGGGCCATATCCCCCGCTCCAACGCGGTTGTAGCTCAGTTGGTTAGAGTACCGGCCTGTCACGCCGGGGGTCGCGGGTTCGAGCCCCGTCAACCGCGCCACTTGCTTCAGACGCCCCGCGGCATCCGCTGCGAGAGCGTTCCGAAACGGCCCCTGCCTCGGCGGGGGCCGTTCGCGTTTCGGAGACCGGGGCGGCGACAAGGGCGGGCAGGGGGCATGGCGTGATCCGGGCGCTTCTTGTCCCCGCGGCCCTGCTGGCGCTGGCCTATGGCGCGGTCTGGACGCTCAGGCCCGTGTCGTGGACACGCTCCGCCATCAAAACTGGCGCGACCGCGCTTTTGGCGCTGGCCGCGCTCTGGGCCGGGCTGCCGGGCCTTGCTCTGGCGCTTGCCCTTGGCGCGGTCGGCGACTGGTTCCTGTCCCGCCCGCACGCGACCGGGTTCTTGCCGGGGCTCGGCGCCTTTGCCCTCGGCCATGTCGTCTACCTTGGCGTGCTCTGGCCCCTGGCAGGGCCGCCGGGCCTTGTCCCGTCCGCGATCCTGTTCGCGGTGGCCCTTGCGCTGATGCTGTCGCTCTGGCCGCGCCTCGGGCCGTTGCGTTTGCCCGTGACGGCCTATACCGCGCTGTCGGTGGCGCTTGGCCTTGTCGCGCTGGGGCTGCCCGCGGGCGCGCTTGCGCTGGGGCTGCTGGCCTTCATCCTGTCGGATATCGTGCTGGCGGTGGCGCTGTTCCTGCTGCCCGAGGGGCACCGGGCGCAGCCGGTCCTGTCGCGGTTTCTCTGGGCGCTCTACTGGGGCGGGCAGGCCGCGATCCTGATCGGGGCGATAGATGTGTTTTCGGCCATTGACGGGGTCTCGGGGATTGCCTAAAGCACCCCCCACGCGCGGTTGTAGCTCAGTTGGTTAGAGTACCGGCCTGTCACGCCGGGGGTCGCGGGTTCGAGCCCCGTCAACCGCGCCATTTATTCTCTCTTTTTGCGCTACCGCCCTTCGGGCTACTTGAGCGCGTGGAGTGTTGCGCTATCGCTCTTCGGGCTACTTGAGCGCGTGCTGTCTTGAGCTATCGCCCTTCGGGCTACTTGAGCGCGTATCGGGACCGTTCGGCGTCCAGCCGCGTTTTCTCTGGCCCCGGCGGCGGTGCGACTTACCCTCTCGTCATGCGCACGCTTGCCCTTTGCCTTGCCCTGTCCCTCGGTCCCGCCCATGCGCAGGACACCGGGCCGGTGACGCTTGACCCGGCCGCCGTGCTTTCCCTGGGGGCCGAGCCTTGGCTTGACCGGGCGCAGTTCCGCGTCCGTCTCGACCTTGCGCTTGGCGGCATCACCCTCGACATGCCCCGCCTGCCCGAGGAGCTTCGCGTCGCGGACCCGTTCCTGTGGTCGCTGACGGGGCGCTTCGGGGCGCCGCTGGCCGGATCATCCGTGCCCGGCGGCCTGTTCGCCTGTTCGCGCTACGGCCTATCGACCCGCGACCTGATGGCCGAGACCAGCCTGACCGATCCGCGCGCCTTTGCCCTCTTCGGCGCGACGCAGGCCGCCCATGACGATGCCGAGGCCTGGCCCGAGGCGGGGCTTGCGCGGCTGGCCTGCACGATCACCTGGGACGACACGCGCCGGGTTGCGATCATCCCCGAAGGCCCCGCCACCGCCGCGCTGCAGGCGCGCTTCGACGAGGTTCTGCGTCTGGGAGATGCCGAGATGCTGGGCGCGGACTGGCAAAGCCAGCCGCCGCGCTACGGCGAAGACGGCTACCGGCTCGAGGCGCGTTTCGGCACCGTGAGCAGCGTGCTGGTCCAGGACAGCGCGCTGATCGAGCTGACGGTGGGCCACCAGGCGATCCGCTTTCGCGCCTTCCTGCTGAACAGCGGGGTCTGAGGTGGGTCTGGGGCGGGGGCTTCAGCCCTTCCAGATCCAGCCGCCGCCGAAGATGCGGCTTCCGTCGGGTGCATAGAAGACGCAGGCCTGACCGGGGCTTACGCCCTCCTCGGCGGTGAACAACTCGACCTCGGCGGTTGTCTCCGACAAGGGCCGGATCACCGCGGGCCGCGGCGGGCGGGTGGAGCGGATCTTGACCTCCATCTCCCACACCTCGCGCGAGGTGAAGGGCGCGTCGCCCAGCCAGTTGATCTCGCGCAGCGGGACGGTGCGGGTCGAAAGTGCGTCTTTCGGGCCGACGACCACGCGCCGCGTGTCGGGGTCGAGCTTGACCACGTAAAGCGGATCGGCAAGCCCGCCGATGCCAAGCCCCCGGCGTTGGCCGATGGTGTAGTGGATCACGCCCCGGTGCTCACCCAGCACGGTGCCGTCCATGTCCACGATCTCGCCCGGCTCGGCGGCACCCGGCCGCAGCTTCTCGATCACCGCGGCGTAGTTGCCGTTGGGCACGAAGCAGATGTCCTGGCTGTCGGGCTTGTCGGCGACGGAGAGGCCATACTTGGCCGCAAGCGCCCGCGTCTCGGCCTTGGACGCCAGGTGCCCCAGCGGGAAGCGCAGGTAATCCAGCTGCTCCTGCGTGGTGGAGAAGAGGAAATAGGACTGGTCGCGCGCGGCATCGGCGGCCGAGTGCAGCTCTGCCCCCCGCGCCCCCATCTTGCGCTGGATGTAATGGCCCGTGGCCATGCAATCTGCATCGAGATCCTTGGCCGTTTCCAGCAGGTCCTTGAACTTGACCCGCTCGTTGCAGCGGATGCAGGGCACCGGCGTGGCCCCCGCGAGGTAGCTGTCGGCGAATTCGTCGATCACCGCCTCGCGGAAGGTGTTCTCGTAATCCAGCACGTAATGCGGAAAGCCCATCGCCTCGGCCACGCGGCGCGCGTCGTGGATGTCGCGGCCCGCGCAGCAGGCGCCCTTTTTCGCCAGCGCCGCGCCGTGGTCGTAAAGCTGAAGCGTGACGCCCACCACGTCATAGCCTTCCTCGGCCAGCATGGCCGCCACGACCGACGAATCGACCCCCCCCGACATGGCCACGACCACGCGGGTTTCGGACGGGGGCTTGGGAAACCCGAGCGAATTCAGCATGTCCGGCCGGTCGAGCGCCATAATCGGTGGCTCCGTCAAGTTCAGGGGAAACGGGGGATTCCCGCGAATATAGGAAAAATTCGGCGCACCACAACCTCTGCGCTTACCTGGAATTAAGCAATCGCGGTGCAGGACTGTCGGTGTCAGACGGCAAGAGGAGGCGGAAAGGCATGTTCATCCGGCGCACGCAAGGCCCGACCCACGTGACCCTCGCGGATGGGCGACGCATGAGCCGGGCGGATCTTCCCCCGCCCGATACGCGGCGCTGGGTCGCCAGCCGCAAGGCGGCGGTGGTGCAGGCGGTGGATGCCGGCCTGATCTCGCCGCAGGAGGCGGTGAGCCGCTGGGACCTGTCGGAGGAGGAACTGGACGGATGGCGCGCCGCCGCGGCCCGGCACGGCTTTGCCGCCCTCAGGGCGACCGCGATCCAGCACTACCGCGATGGCGGCGCGGAAAGATCTGGCCCTTCGGAAACCTGTCTGAAAAGGTAACTTGAAATTAACCATTGTGTTCGAATCTGGACCAAGTTGACGAGATTCGGAGTTGCCTGATGCGTGTATTGCTAGTCGAAGACGATCCCACCACGTCCCGCAGCATCGAGATGATGCTCAGGCATGCCAATCTCAACGTCTATTCCACCGACCTCGGGGAGGAGGGGATCGACCTTGCCAAGCTCTATGATTACGACATCATCCTGCTGGACCTGAACCTGCCCGACATGAACGGCCATGACGTGTTGCGCCAGCTGCGCAGCGCGCGGGTGACCACGCCGATCCTGATCCTGTCGGGGCTCGACGACCCCGAGAACAAGCTCAAGGGCTTCGGCTTCGGCGCGGATGATTACCTGACCAAGCCCTTCCACCGCGACGAGCTGGTCGCGCGCATCCATGCCATCATCCGCCGGTCCAAGGGGCACGCCCAATCGGTGATCCGCACCGGCAAGATCTCGGTCAATCTCGACGCCAAGACGGTCGAGGTGGGGGGGCAGACCGTGCATCTGACCGGCAAGGAATACCAGATGCTCGAGCTGTTGAGCCTCAGGAAGGGGACCACCCTGACCAAGGAGATGTTCCTCAACCACCTCTATGGCGGCATGGACGAGCCCGAGCTGAAGATCATCGACGTCTTCATCTGCAAGCTGCGCAAGAAGCTGACCACGGCGACGGATGGCGAGAACTATATCGAGACCGTCTGGGGCCGCGGCTACGTGCTGCGCGATCCGATGCCGGGGCAGGGTGCGCTCGGGGTTGCGATGAACGCCTGAAAGCCGCTCCGGCGCGGTGTGCTTGGGCTGGAAATCCGTCCCGCCGCCTCCTAAACCCAAGGGAACGCAACCGGGCAGGGGGATGGGCGCGCGATGGCCGAGGAACTGGAGCGTGCAGCGGCGCAGGCCGCGGCCCTGACCAAGGGCGAGGCGCAGGCGCGGCTGACCGAACTGGCCGACCTGCTGGCGCAGGCGAACCGCGCCTACTACCAGGAGGATGCGCCGTCGCTGGAGGATGCGGCCTATGACGCGCTCAAGCGCGAACTGGCCGCGATCGAGGCGCGTTTCCCCGAGCTCAAGCGCCCCGACAGCCCCAGCGAACAGGTCGGCGCAGCCCCCGCCGAAGGCTTCTCCAAGATCACCCATTCCCAGCGGATGCTGTCGCTGGCCAATGCCTTCGACGACGCGGATGTCGCCGATTTCGTTGCCGGCATCCGCCGCTACCTCGGGCTAAGCCCGGAGGCGGAGCTTGCCTTCACCGCCGAGCCCAAGATCGACGGCCTGTCGCTCTCGCTGCGCTACGAGGGGGGACGGCTGGTTTCGGCCGCCACCCGCGGCGACGGCCAGGTGGGCGAGAACGTGACGGCCAACGCGCGCACCATCTCCGACATTCCGCTGCAGCTGACAGGTGCGCCCGAGGTGCTGGAGGTGCGCGGCGAGGTCTACATGAGCCACGCCGATTTCGCCGCCCTGAACCAGCGGCAGGAGGCGGCGGGGGCCAAGACCTTTGCCAACCCGCGCAACGCCGCCGCGGGCTCGCTCCGCCAGCTCGACGCCGAGGTGACGCGCGCGCGCCCCCTGCGCTTCTTCGCCTATTCCTGGGGGGAACTGTCCGAACCGCTCGCCGCGACGCAGATGGGTGCCATCGAACGGCTGCGCGCGTTGGGCTTCGCCACCAACGACCGCACCCGGCGCTGCGAGACGGTCGAGGAGATGCTGGCCCATTACGCCGGGATCGAGGCGGACCGCGCGACTTTGGGTTATGACATCGACGGTGTCGTCTACAAGCTTGACGATCTCGCGCTTCAGGCCCGCCTCGGCCTGCGCTCGACCACGCCGCGTTGGGCCATCGCGCACAAGTTCCCCGCCGAGCTTGCCTGGACCCGGCTCGAGGGGATCGACATCCAGGTCGGCCGCACTGGTGCGCTGTCGCCGGTCGCACGTCTGGTGCCGGTCACGGTGGGCGGTGTCGTCGTCTCGAACGCGACGCTGCACAACGAGGATTACATCGCCGGGCGCGATGCCAACGGCCAGCCGATCCGGCCGGATGAAAACGGTATCGGCAAGGACATCCGCATCGGCGACCGGGTGCAGGTCTACCGCGCGGGCGACGTGATCCCGAAACTGGCGGACGTGGACCTGTCGAAACGGCCCGACGACGCGAAACCCTACGTCTTTCCCACGACCTGCCCCGAATGCGGCTCCGAGGCGATCCGCGAGGAGGGTGACGCCGTGCGCCGCTGCACCGGCGGATTGATCTGCCCCGCGCAGGCCGTTGAAAAGCTGAAGCATTTCGTCAGCCGCGCGGCCTTCGACATCGAGGGGCTGGGCGCGAAACAGGTCGAGGCGTTCCACGCCGATGGCTGGATCACGGAGCCTGCCGATATCTTCACGCTCGAGGACCGCTACGGCAGCGGCCTCCAGCAGCTCAAGAACCGCGAGGGCTGGGGCGAGAAATCGGCGCGGAACCTCTTCGACGCCATCGCCGAACGGCGGCGGATCGGGTTGGGCCGGGTGATCTTCGCCCTTGGCATCCGCCATGTGGGCGAGGTGGCCGCCAATGACCTCGCGCGGCATTTCGGCAGCTGGGCCGCGCTGGCCGACACGGTCGACGCAGCCGCCCCGGCGGCCCATGCCCATCGCGCGGCGGAGGCCGCCGAACTGGCCGAACGCCGGGCTGCCGCCGACGCGGGGCGGCGCGCTTCGCTGGCGAAAGCGCGGGAGGCCGCCTGGGCCGACGTGCCCGCGGCGGCGCGCGCGGCCTGGGAAGACCTGACCGGCATCGACGGGATCGGCGCGACGGTGGCGGTGTCGCTGGCCACGACCTTCGAGCAGGTGGCCGAGCGCGCCTCCATCGACCGGCTGATCGCCCTGCTGGAGATCGAGGCCCCCGCCGCGCGGGCGACGCAAAGCCCCGTCGCTGGCAAGACCGTGGTCTTCACCGGCAGCCTCGAGAAGATGACCCGCGCCGAGGCCAAGGCGCGGGCCGAGGCCTTGGGGGCCAAGGTCTCGGGCAGCGTCTCGGCCAAGACCGACCTTCTGGTCGCGGGGCCGGGCGCGGGGTCCAAGGCGGCGAAGGCCGCCGAGCTTGGCATCGAGACCATCGACGAGGACGCGTGGCTCGCGCTGGTCAACGACGCCCCGGAGGGGGCGGTGCATGGTGATGGCTGAGGGCGAGCACCCGAAAGGCCGGCCCGAGGAGCTTTGGCCGCTCTTCGCGCCGCTCGAGGTGCTGGACGGGGTCGGGCCGAAGACGGCGAAGCACTACAAGGGGTTGGCGGTCGAAACGCCCAAGGATTTGCTGCTGACCCTGCCGCTTGGCGGCGTGGATCGCAGCCGCAAACCCTCGATCCGCGACGTGGCGCTGCCCGGCATGGCGACGGTCGAGGTGACGGTGGGCCGGCATCGCCCGCCTTCGGGGCGCGGTCGGCCCTACCGGATCGAGGTGGAGGATGCCGCGACGAGCTTTCAGCTCGTGTTCTTCCACGCCCGCGACGAGTATCTCACGCGCATCCTGCCCACGGGCAGCCGCCGCGTGGTTTCGGGCAAGGTCGAGCTTTTCGACGGCATCGCGCAGATGCCGCACCCCGACCATATCCTGCCGCCCGAGGAGGCGGACGAGATCCCTGCCTTCGAGCCGGTCTACCCGCTGACCTCGGGTGTCACGCAAAAGGGCATCCGCAAGGCCACGGCCTCGGCGCTGGAGCGGGTGCCGATCCTCGGCGAGTGGATCGACGGGCATTTGATGGACGAGAAGGGCTGGCCCTCCTGGGAGGAGGCGCTGCACATGGCCCATGCGCCTGCGCGCCCCGAAGACCTGTCGCGCGGCGCGCCCGCGCGCGAGCGGCTGGCCTTTGACGAGCTGTTCGCGCACCAGCTGACGCTGGCGCTGGCCCGCGCGACGCTGAAGCGCGGCAAGGGGCGGGTGACGCAAGGCGACGGGCGGCTGCGCGCGCGCGTGCTGGCAAGCCTGCCCTACAGGCCCACGGGCGCGCAGGCTCGCGCGGTCGAGGAGATCGCCGCCGACATGGCCCGGCCCATGCGGATGAACCGGCTGCTTCAGGGCGACGTGGGGGCCGGCAAGACGCTGGTGGCGCTGATGGCGCTTCTGGTCGCGGTCGAGGCGGGCGGGCAGGGGGTGCTGATGGCACCGACCTCGATCCTTGCGGGGCAGCATTACGCGAACCTCAAGCCGCTGGCCGAGGCGGCGGGGGTGGTCGTCGAGATGCTGACCGGCGCCGACAAGGGCGCGGAGCGGCGCGCCAAGCTGGCGGCGCTGAAGCGCGGTGATATCCATATCCTTGTCGGCACCCACGCGGTTTTCATGGATGACGTGGAATTCGGCGACCTGCGGCTGGCCATCGTGGACGAACAGCACCGTTTCGGCGTGCGCCAGCGCATCCGGCTGGGCGAAAAGGGGCAGGGGGCGGATGTGCTGGTGATGACGGCCACGCCCATCCCGCGGACCCTGAGCCTTGCCACCTATGGCGACATGGATGTGAGCGTGCTGGACGAGAAGCCGCCGGGGCGCACGCCGGTGACCACGGCGCTGGTCTCGGCGGGGCGGATGGACGAGGTGGTGGATCACCTGCGCCGCGCCGTCGCCGAGGGGCGGCAGGCCTATTGGGTCTGCCCGCTGGTCGAGGAGAGCGAAAGCTTCGACGCGACCGCGGCGGAGGAGCGGTTCAAGATGCTGCGCGCAGCACTTGGCGAGGGGGTGGTCGGGCTGGTCCATGGCCAGTTGCCGCCCGACGCGAAGACCGCCGCGATGGAGGGCTTCGCCCGTGGCGAGACGCGGGTGTTGGTGGCGACCACGGTGATCGAGGTGGGGGTGGACGTGCCCAATGCCTCGATCATGGTGATCGAACAGGCCGAGATCTTCGGGCTGGCGCAGCTGCACCAGCTGCGTGGGCGCGTGGGGCGCGGGGCGGCGGCCTCCACCTGCCTGTTGATGTATCGCCCGCCGCTCGGCGAGACGGCGCGGCGGCGGTTGATGGTGCTGCGCGACACCGAGGACGGGTTCCGCATCGCCGAAGAGGACCTGGCGATCCGCGGGGCGGGCGACCTGATCGGGACGGCGCAATCGGGCCTGCCGCGGTTCCGCATCGCGGATCTCGAGGGCCAGACCGGGTTGATGGCGCTGGCCCAGAACGCCGCGCGGGCGCTGCTGGCGCGCGATCCGGGGCTGGAAGGGCCGCAGGGCCTGTCGGCGCGGACGCTGCTGTGGCTGCTGGAACAGGACAAGGCGATCCGTCTGATTTCCGCGGGCTGACGCGGTTTGTTCTCGGATGTTCTCAAAAAGTTCTGGACTTTGGGGTGAGGATATGAGAACAAATCGGCAACACTCGATCAGAGGAGGCTCCGGCCATGACCCGCATCGCTGACATCCTGACCCGCTCGCGCGACACGATCCTGACCGACGCGCTGGGGGTCTTGGCGATCATGGGCTTCACCATGGGGATGCTGCATCTGCCCGGCCTGATCTGAGGTTCACCTTTCTGCCTGCGGTCCGGCAGGGCCCAGTGGTGTGGGATCTGTCCCCGACTTGCCCGCACCGATCCTTGCCCCGCCCGGTTTGCCTCCCGGGTCGGGCCTTGCCGAATGACACGCTGACTGCCGCCGCCTCCTCCCACGGAGCGCGGCGGTTTTTTTGTCCCTGACGGGACCCGGCAGGATTTTGGAAAATCCTGGGGGCCTGGGGCTGGCGGCGCGAGAGGGTGGCGCGCATGGCGCGTGCGGGGTCGGATCTGGCCCCCCGTGACAGGCGGATCAAGCCTTGGCTGGTCGACAGGCAGGGTGACGGTTTTCCCTGACGGGACCCGGCAGGATTTTGGAAAATCCTGGGGGCCTGGGGCTGGCGGTGCGAGAAAGGCCTGCGGTCAGGCGCAGGGGGTCTGTAGTGTGCCTGCGGTCAGGCGCAGGCGGCCCGTTCGGCCTCGGCCATGGCTTCGGCGGTCGCCTCCAGCGACAAGAGGATCGAGGCGTGGCGGTTGCGATAGTCGCGGGCGGGTTCCAGCACCTCGTAGCCATGAAAGGGCGCGCCGGGGGGTGTGGCCCCGTCCCTGAGCATGGCGCGAAGCTGGTCGCGCGCGGCCACCACCTCGGCGCGGGTGCGCCCCACGATCTCGGCCCCCATCAGCGCGGCGGCGGCCTGGCCCAGGGCGCAGGCCTTCACGTCCTGTCCGAAGCGCGTGATCCGGCCGCCCTCCATGTCGAGATCGACCGTCACGGTCGAGCCGCACAGCGGCGCGCGTTTCCGGATGCTGGCCTGCGGGGCCTCGAGCCGCCCGCGGTGCGGGATGTCGGCCGCCAGCGCGAGGATGCGCTGCGAGTAGAGCTTGATCAGGTCGCTGTCGCTGGACATCGGGTTTGCCTCCGCTCGGTCTGGCCTATAGGTAGCCGCGGTATCCCGATTTGCAAAGAGCCCGCCATGCCCGGTTTCGATCCTTCTACCCTTCGTTACGACGCCAACGGCCTGATCCCCTGCATCGCGCAGGAAGCGGCGACGGGCGAGGTCCTGATGATGGCCTGGATGAGTGCCGAGGCGGTCGCGCGCACGCTCGAGACGGGGCGGGTGACCTATTGGAGCCGGTCGCGGGCCGCGTTCTGGGTAAAGGGCGAAAGCTCGGGCCATGTGCAGGAGCTGGTCGAGCTGCGCGTGGATTGCGACCGCGATTGCCTGCTGGCGCTGGTGCGGCAGACCGGTCCTGCGTGCCATACCAACCGGCGGTCCTGTTTCTACACCGGCCTGCGGGACGGGCAGGAGGTTGAACTGATGTCGCCCGAGTGAGCGGCCGGTCGCCATCCGTATTTGGGGGAAGATGAAGGGTCAGAGGCCGGTCCTGCGGCACATCTCCTGCGGGGTGACGCCTTCGGAGCGGTAGAGGCGCAGCGCGCGGGCGTCGTCGCGTTTGGCGAGACGCTTGCCGTCTTCGTCGCGGATCAGGCGGTGGTGGTGGTAGAGCGGCGTGGGCAGGTCCAGCAGGCGCTGCAGGATGACGTGCATCCGCGTCGCCTCGAACAGGTCTTCGCCGCGAGTCACATGGGTGATCTGTTGCGCCGCGTCATCGACCACCACCGACAGGTGGTAGGAGGTGCCCATGTCGCGGCGGGCGAGCACGATGTCGCCGATCTCGTGGCGCGCGGCCGTCGGGTCGATGGGAAACCGGCCGGCATGGGTGGGGCCGGTTTCCGTGAAGCCGGGGTCTGGTCCGAGACGCGCCATGGCGCGGGCCATGTCGAGGCGCAGGTGCCGGTCGGTGGGGCGCGGGCCCGAGGGCGGCGCGGTGGAACGGCAGGTGCCGGGGTAGACCGGGCCGTCTGGGCCGATGACAGGCTCCGCGCCTTCCTGCGGGGCGGCGAGCGCCTCGGCGATGTCGCGGCGGCTGCAGCTGCAGGGGTAGAGCAGGCCCATGGCCCAGAGCCGGTCGAGCGCGGCCCGGTAGGCCGGCATGCGGTCGGACTGGCGCATCACCGGCCCGTCCCATGCCAGGCCGAGCCAGGCGAGATCCTCGAGGATCAGCGCCTCCCACTCGGGGCGGGCGCGGCTCTGGTCGATGTCCTCGATCCGGAGCAGGAACTGCCCGCCTGCCGCCCGCGACATGTCATGGGCGAGGAACGCCGCGTAGGCGTGGCCCAGATGCAGGGGCCCCGTGGGCGAGGGCGCGAAGCGGGTGCGGATCATGCGGCCCTATCGCTTGCGCAGAACGTAGACGGTGGAACCCATGTCCTTGGCCGCCAGGTGCGGGCCGTAGGCCTCGGAGAGGAGATCGGCCCTGGCCTTTGCGCCCTCGAGCGCCTGCATGTAGCGGGGATCGGCGAGCGTAGCGTCATTGTAGCTGAAGGCGAGCACCCCGCCGGGGGCGAGCGCGCCGAGCAGCGTGTCGAGCGTGTCGGGCGGGGCGGCGCCGAGGCTGACGACGCCCGTCGCGGTGATCGCGGCATAGCCCGCGGGTGGGGCCGTGCCCGGTTCGCTGACGGTGAGTTCGCGGTAAAGACCGAGGGCGCGGGCCTGCGCGACCATCTCGGGCGTGATGTCGGTGCCGTCGATCGTGGTGAAGCCCGCGGCGGCAAGCGCCTTGCCCGACAGGCCCGTGCCGCAGCCGAAATCGAGGATCGGGGCGGTCAGGTCGGCGCTTTCGGCGGCAAGCGCGGCGGCCAGGCGGGCGGGTGTTTCATAGCCCGCGCCGGTCACGTCGGCGTCGTAATCCTTGGCCCAGCCGGAATAGAGCGCGCGGGTTTCCGCGACGCTGCGGGGTTTCCAGAGCTGGGTGTCGAGCGTGGGTCCGGTGTCCTTGGTCATGGCGCAAGGCTAACGCGGGCGTCTTGCCCGCGTCCAGATCATTCCGCGGCGGCGGCGGGGCGGCCGAGCCAGTCGGACCAGGCCGCCTTGGCGCGGTCGGTATAGGCCTTGTAGCGGTCCTTGCGGCCGCGGCGGCCGGCCTTCAGGCCCTCGACCGGGGGGAAGAGGCCGAAGTTCACGTTCATCGGCTGGAAGGTCTTTGCCTCGGCCCCGCCGGTGATGTGATGGATGAGCGCGCCCATGGCGGTGACCTGCGGAACCTGCGGCAGGGTGTGCCCCTGCAGCTCGGCGGCGGCGAGGCGGCCCGCCAGAAGCCCCATGGCGGCGGATTCCACGTAGCCCTCGACGCCCGTGATCTGGCCCGCGAAACGGATATGCGGCCTCGAGCGCAGGCGCATCTGCGCGTCGAGCAGCGTGGGCGAGTTGATGAAGGTGTTGCGGTGGATGCCGCCGAGCCGGGCGAAGCTGGCATCCTGCAGACCGGGGATCATCCTGAACACATCGGTTTGCGCGCCATACTTCATCTTGGTCTGGAAGCCCACGATGTTGTAGAGCGTCCCCAGCGCGTTGTCGCGGCGCAGCTGCACGACCGCCCAGGGCTTCACGTCGGGCTGGTGCGGGTTGGTCAGGCCGACGGGTTTCATCGGCCCGTGGCGCAATGTCTCGCGGCCGCGTTCGGCCATGACCTCGATCGGCAGGCAGCCGTCGAAATAGGCCGCGGTCTCACCCGGTTTGAACTCGGTCTTCTCGGCGGCGATCAGCGCGTCGATGAAAGCCTCGTATTGCTCGCGGGTCATCGGGCAGTTGATGTAGGCGCGCTGTTCCTCGAGCGTGTCGCCCTTGTCGTAGCGCGACTGTTCCCAGGCGACGGACATGTCGATCGTCTCGGCATAGACGATCGGGGCGATGGCGTCGAAGAAGGCGAGGCTGTCCTGCCCGGTTTCGGCGGCGATGGCCTCGGCCAGCGCGCCGGAGGTCAGCGGACCGGTGGCGATGATCGTGGCTCCGTCCTCGGGCAGGGCGGTGATCTCGCCGGGGACGACGGTGATGTTGGGATGGGCGTGCAGCCGCGCGGTCACGGCCTCGGCGAAGGGGTCGCGGTCCACGGCCAGCGCGCCGCCCGCTGGCAGGCGGTGGGCATCGGCCATCTCCATGATGAGCGAGCCCGCGGCGCGCATCTCCCAATGCAGCAGGCCCACGGCGTTCTGCTCGTCGTCATCCGAGCGGAAGGAGTTGGAGCAGACCATCTCGGCCAGCGAGCCGGTGCGGTGCGCGAAGGTGCCGACCTCGGGGCGCATCTCGTGCAGGATGACGCGCGCGCCGGCGTTGGCGGCCTGCCAGGCGGCTTCGGAGCCGGCCATGCCGCCGCCGATGATATGGAGCGTGTGTGACTGCGTATGTGACATGGCCGGGGTTTAGGATGTTTGCGGGACCAAGAAAAGGGGCGGAGAACCCGCCCCTGTCCCGGTCGGCTCAGGCCGCGGCCTTGTCGAGGGCGAAGCGGCCCGCCCCATGGGCGGCATACATCAGCGCGCCGCCCGCGATGGCGAGGTTCTTGAGGAACATGGCCATCTGCAGCTGGTCTGCGGGGGCGAAGTGGTAAAGCGCGCCCGAGACGACGCAGAAGGCCGCGATCAGAAGGGCGGCGATGCGGGTCTGGTAGCCGATGATCAGCAGGGCCCCGACGACGATCTCGAAGATCACGGCAGGCCATGCGAGAAAGGCCGGAAGGCCGCCCGAAGCCAGATAGCCCGAAAAGCCCTGCACGTCGGGCAGCTTGCCCAGCCCGGCCAGCAGAAAGAGCAGGCCGATCAGAACGCGGCCCGCCAGCGGGCCAAAGGTGGTAAGTGCTTGCATCACGTGGTTTCCTGTTCCTGTGCGCTCAAGCGGCACGGTGTCATGCGCTTGCGTGACAGGGGATTACACTTGGCGCTGACGCGCAGATACGTGAGGTTTCGCAAGGTGTCTGTGCGAATTTGCTGAGATGGGCTGCCCGCGGCCGCGCCCCGACACCCGGCCGGGGCGTGCCGCAACCGGGATCAGGCCCCGTCGCTCTCGGCCTCGCCTTCGGCTTCGGCTTCGCCCTGGTCGGCGATCCAGGCGACGCTCACGACCTCTTCGCCCTTGGACGTGTCGAAGACCTTGACCCCGCCCGCGCTGCGCGAGCGGAAGGAGATGCCCTCGACCGGAACGCGGATCGACTGGCCGGTGGAGGTGGCGAGCATGATCTGGTCGTCCATCTCGACCGGGAAGGAGGCGACCAGCGCGCCACCGCGCATCGCCTTGTCCATCGCCATGACGCCCTGGCCGCCGCGCCCGCGCACCGGGTAGTCGTGGCTCGACGACAGCTTGCCCGAGCCCTTGGCGGTGATCGTCAGGATCAGGTCCTCGGCCGCCGACATCTCGGCGTAGCGGTCGGGGGAAAGCTGCCCCTCGGCCACGGTGACCTCGTCCTCGTCGGCTTCGACCTCTTCCTCGGGGGCGCCTGCCATCAGGCGGCGCTGCTTGAGATAGGCGGCGCGTTCCTGCGCCTCGGCCTCGAAATGGCGGATCACGGCCATCGAGACGACGCTGTCGCCATCGGCCAGCCGGATGCCGCGCACGCCGGTCGAATCGCGGCCCTTGAAGACGCGCACGTCGGTGGTGGGGAAGCGGATCGCGCGTCCGCCCGCGGTGACCAGCATGACGTCGTCGCTTTCGGAACAGATGCGCGCGTTCACGAGGCTGACGCTGCCGTCGTCCGGCAGGCGCATGGCGATCTTGCCGTTGCGCATGACGTTGGTGAAATCCGACAGCGCGTTGCGCCGCACGTCGCCCGCCGAGGTAGCGAAGACGATCTGCAACTCGTCCCAATGCGCCTCGTCCCGGTCGACGGGCATCACGGCGGCGATGCCGGTGCCCGGCTCGATCGGCAGGATGTTGACGATCGCCTTGCCGCGGCTGGCGCGGCTGCCCAGCGGCAGGCGCCAGGTCTTGAGCTTGTAGACCATGCCGGAGGTCGTGAAGACCAGAAGCGGCGTGTGCGTGTTGGCCACGAAGAGCGAGGTGACGACATCGTCTTCCTTGAGACCGCCGCCCGACAGGCCCTTGCCACCCCGGCGCTGCGCGCGGAAATCGGCCAAGGGCGTGCGCTTGATGTAGCCGCCCTGGGTGATCGTGACGACCATGTCCTCACGCTCGATCAGGTCTTCGTCTTCCATGTCGCCGGACCAGTCGGTGATCTCGGTGCGGCGGGGGACGGCGAATTTCTCGCGCACCTCGGCCAGCTCGTCCGAGATGATCGACAGGATGCGCTCGCGTGAGGCGAGGATGGCGAGGTAATCCTTGATCTTGCCCGCAAGCTCCTCCAGCTCGTCGGTAACCTCCTTCACGCCCAGTTGCGTCAGGCGCTGAAGCCGCAGGTCGAGGATCGCGCGGGCCTGCGTTTCCGACAGGTTGTAGGTGCCGTCGTCATTGGCCGTATGCGTCGGATCGTCGATCAGCTTGATGAAGGGCAGGATCTCCTCGGCGGGCCAGCGCCGCGTCATCAGCTTTTCGCGCGCTTCCGCCGCGTCGGCAGAGGCACGGATCGTGCGCACCACCTCGTCCACGTTCGACACCGCGACGGCCAGACCGCAGAGCACATGCGCGCGGTCGCGCGCCTTGCGCAATTCGAACGCCGTGCGCCGCGCGACCACTTCCTCGCGGAAGTCGAGGAAGGCGGTCAGGAACCCCCGCAGCGTCAGCTGCTCGGGCCGCCCGCCGTTCAGCGCCAGCATGTTGCAGCCGAAGCTTGTCTGCATCTGCGTGAAACGGAAGAGCTGGTTCAGCACCACCTCGGGCGTCGCGTCGCGCTTGAGCTCGATCACCACGCGCACGCCGACGCGGTCGGACTCGTCGGCCACGCCGGAAATCCCCTCGAGCTTCTTCTCACGGACAAGCTCCGCGATGCGCTCGATCATCGAGGCCTTGTTCACCTGGTAGGGGATCTCGTCCACCACGATGGCGTAGCGATCCTTGCGGATCTCTTCGACATGGGTTTTCGCGCGGATGATGACGCTGCCGCGCCCCTCCAGATAGGCCTTGCGCGCGCCGGAGCGGCCAAGGATCAGCGCGCCGGTCGGGAAATCGGGGGCGGGGATATACTCGATCAGATCTTCCGAGCTGAGGTCGGGCTGCCTGATGAGCGCCTGGCAAGCGTCGATCACCTCGCCCAGGTTGTGGGGCGGGATGTTGGTGGCCATGCCGACGGCGATGCCGCCCGCGCCGTTGACCAGCATGTTGGGAAAGCGCGCGGGCAGAACCGTGGGTTCCTGCTGCTTGCCGTCGTAATTGTCCTGGAAATCGACCGTGTCCTTGTCGATATCGGCCAGCAGGTAGGCCGCGGGCGCGTCCATCCGCACCTCGGTGTAGCGCATGGCCGCGGGGTTGTCCCCGTCCATCGAGCCGAAGTTGCCTTGCCCGTCGAGAAGCGGCAGCGACATGGAAAACGGCTGCGCCATGCGCACCAGCGCGTCGTAAATGGCCGAGTCGCCATGCGGGTGATACTGGCCCATCACGTCGCCCACGGGGCGGGCGGATTTGCGATAGGCTTTCTCGTGGGTGTTGCCCGTCTCGTGCATGGCGAACAGGATGCGCCGGTGCACCGGCTTCAGCCCGTCGCGCAGGTCGGGGATCGCGCGCGAGATGATGACGCTCATCGCGTAGTCGATGAACGACGTCTTCATCTCGGCAGCGATGTCGATGGAGGGCCCGTGGTAGGGCACCCGCTCGGGGCCGGATTCCGTATCGTTTTCAGGGGGTTCGGGCGTATCGCTCACGTGCTCGGCCTGTCTGTCTCGGACGCTCTATATCTTGTTGTGGCGCAGTATACGTGGCCCGGATATGGGGTGCAATGCCGGAAGCCCGCTGTGTCTGGCAGCCAGTGCACGGGACTGCCAACATACTCTTTTCATTGATTTTTAGGAAATCGAAGGCACTCTGGAGCCGTGGAAGAGGCAACATGAGAGGTGCCCCATGCGCGAAACCGAGACCGAGACCGAGCTGCTGCTCAAGGGATACGGGCTGACCACGGCCGAGATGATCTACCGCATGCCCGATTACCGCAGCGTCCTGAACACCTTCGTCTGGCAGGAGTATGATCTTGCCCCCGATTACCCCAAGCTGTTCGAGTTCATCGAGTTCTGGCAGGACGCGATCGAGGGGCCGCTGCATTCGGTCCGTTTCGTCCATCGCAAGATGATCTCGCCCGGCGAATGGCGCAACGTGACGGGGGAATTCACCTATCACTAAGGCTGTTTTGGCGCGCTCAGGCGGTCGCCCGGGCGCGCGCAGCGGCGATCCAGATGGCCATCAGCACAAGGCTTGCGATGCCGTTCCATGACGCCATCGACAGGCCGAACATCTGCCACGCGACCTCGTCGCACATCACGATGCCGGTTCCGATCTCGGGGTTCAGCAGGTCCGCCGCCGACATCGCGCCGAGGTCCTCCGAGCCGCTCGTGCAGCTCAGGTTCAGCACCCACCACCCTCGCTCGACGCCCGTGTGCGTCAGCGCGATGCCCGCGTTCACCGCCATCGACAGCGCGCCGAGGGCTGCGAGGGCGACATGGGGCAGGGCAAGGCCGACCGCACCCAGTACCATGGCCGCCGCATGCGGCCACCGCTGCCACAGGCACATCGCGCAGGGCGCGAGCCCGCCGAGATACTGGAACCCGAAGGCGGCCAGCAACATCGCCGCCGAGCCCAGCCCGGCCAGCGCGATCAGGGTGCCCCGTGTCATGCGTGTCATGCGGTCCTCGGCCTGTTGCGGCCCGCGCGGGCCCTTGCCCCTGCGATGTAGGCAAGCGCGCCGCGATGCACCAGCCTCAAATGCCCAGCCAGCCGCGCAACAGGCTTGTCAGCGTCGCCCCCGCGACGATCAGCGTGGCGATCCACGCACTGCCCAGCATCCCGCCGAGGATCACCATCAGACCGTCGCGCTGCAACAGCCCCATGGCCACGATCACCACCGCGATCCCCGGCACCGTGTTCGTGCCCGGAAGCGGCACGAGGATCGAGGCGCTGAAGACCACCAGCGCCAGCCCCACCAGCTGATCGAGCGGCCGGTGCGTCAGCACGGCCAGCCGCGGGCGGCTGACCGCCTCGATCCGCACCAGCCAGGGCGCGGCGCGCTGCGACAGGCTCTGCAGCGACCCGGTCGAGACGCGGCGCGCGGCCAGCCGCGCGGGCAGCCATGGAAGCCGCCGCCCGATCATCACCTGCCCCGAGACGAAGAGCAGCGGCAGCGCCACGACCTGCGGCACGCCGTAGAGGAAGGGGATGCAGCAGGGCAGGGCGAGCACCAGCAGGAACAGGCCGAAGGCGCGTTCGCGCAACTGCCCGAGGATCCAGCCCAGCGTCACGGTCTTGGCCCCGGTGTCGGCCTCGGCCCTGGCTTCGGTTTCGGCCTCGGTTTCGGCGTCACGCGCCAGCCGGGCCAGCCGTTCCGAGGTGGTCAGCGCCTCGATGCCATGTGCCGTCATGGGCGGCTCTCCTGTCGCGTGGCGCATGTGCCGCCGGGGGCCGGCGCGTGATTGCCCCGGCCCGTCGCGCATGCGCGTAGCAAATCCGGGCGCGGGCCACCAGCCGTTGCAGCGCATCCCCGATTGACGCGCCCCGCGTCCCGGCGTAGGCAACATGCAGTGCCCGTGTGGCGGAATTGGTAGACGCAGCGGATTCAAAATCCGCCGCCGCAAGGCTTGCCGGTTCGAGTCCGGCCACGGGCACCAGACCACACCCGAACCTCGGTGAAACATGATCGGATCCCGCGCGGCTGCCGTGATCAGGTCCGCGACGGGTGCGGCAAGACCCTGCCGCGCCTTGGCGCATATCCGGGGCATGGCAGATGGGGCAGCCGACGGTTCAGGTTCATGGCGCGTTTCCACGAAGGCGTGCCCCCGGTCTGGCCCCCCGTTTCCGTCGCGGTTTTTTCCTGCGCTCTTGTTTGCCAAGGGACGCAACCGTCGATCCTCGGAAAACGTGCACAGCTGCGGCCCCGGTGCGCAGTCAGGAGGCCGCGGAACCGGCCGACGGCAAGGACTAGCGTGCGGCCGCAACATCTTCCGGCATGGCGGCCCCGAATTCGCCGCCGACGAAGTCGTTGCCGAAATGTGAGCGGATGTAGTTCACGACCTCGGCGATCTGCGCATCGTCGAGCACCCCGCCCAGGGGTGGCATCGCGGCTTGACCCTTGAGGACCAGGTAGATCGGATAGGCTGGCGCTTCGAGCAAGGCGTTGTCGGCCAGTGTCGGATAGGTGCCGGCACCGACCGCACCGGTGCCATCCGGCATGTGGCAGCCGGCACAGATCGCGCGGTAGATTGCTTCGCCCTCCCGATGCGGGATCTCGCCCGCTGTGCTGAAGGTCATGCGCTCGGCGTCGCTCGGCGCAAAGGTGCGAAACCCGGAGGCAGGAGGCCCTGCTTCCATGGTGTCGGGCGACGGGTTTTCCTGGGCCGTGGCCGGTGCAAGCATCGCAAGACCCAGCACGAAGGGTGCAGCAACAAGCGTTTTCATCTCATGTCTCCTCAGCTCTGGGTCACCCGGTCATGGAGTTGCGCGATTGCATCGAGTGCCGAAAGAACGGCCCCTTCCTGCCAGCCGGGGAGATATGACAGGTGCTCGCCGGCCAGCACGATCCGTTCGTCGTCATGCATCCGGGCCGTGTCCGCGTAGTCTCGCTCCCGATCCTCCCAGATGCCGTAGCATCCGAGCACCCAAGGCACCTTGTGCCAGGGCACGCTGACGGCGCTCTTGAACTCGTCGGTATATTGGGGGTGGATGCGGGCGCCGTATTCGACGACCCATTTCGTGCGGTCCTCAGGGGGCATGGCGTTGAACTGATAGGCCTCTGCGCCCCAGCAATACGCCCCGAGCAACACGCCGCCGCCGCGGCTCAGGTAATCGTTCGAGGGATAGCTGATGAGCGCGATGGGCAAGTCGGTATAGGTGATCCCCCCATAGATATTCTCGTCCTCCTCCCAGAAGCGTCGGTTGAACTCGAGCCCGGCCTTGAAGCCGCCGGCGTAATACATCGACGAGATCGCGCGTGACTTGGCCCCCGCCAGGTTGTGCTCTGTCTGACCGAGGATCGAGAAGGGCAGGGTGCAGACGCACCAGTCCGAGCGGAGCTCTCGGATGTCGCCGGGATTGTCGGAGTCGACATAGCCTACGGTCACGCCCTCCGCGTCCTGCAGCACGGAAACCACCTTGGCGTTGTAGGTGATCAGGTCGCCCACTTCGCGCTCGAAGGCGCGGGCGATCATGTCCATGCCGCCGACCGGCTGGAAGATCGCCTGCTGGTGGTGGACCGTCTCGGCATCGGACAGCCACCGCCAGAGGTCCGATCCCAGAAGATCCTCGAGCGGGATCAGCTCCGACGGTTCGCCTTCGCCGTTCCGGCCGCCGCCCGGCCAGCGCGCGTAGCCGCGATAGTCGCTGACATGGTCGCTCCGGGTGTAGCGGTTGTTCCCGTCGAGCGCGCCGTAGTCGCGCAGCGCCTCGAGGAGGCGCTCCCGGTCGTCCGCCGAGACCTCCTGATCGAGTGCGCCCTGATCGGTGACCTTGGCCAGAAGCTCGGCGACATGGCCGCGGAAATCGGTGGCGATCTCACGGTAGCGTTGGGGCTGGCCGTCGAAGGCCGTCGATCTGTGCAGGTAGGCGTTGTGGTTTTCCTGGACAAAGGGCTGAAGCTCCACGCCGAGGCGTCGGCAATAGTCGAGTATCGCGTAGTGGTTGTAGGGAATGCGCCATGGGCCGGGATTGAAATACAGGCCTTGTGCGAATTCGACCGTCTGGGTCTCTCCACCAAGCTCGGTGTAGGTGTCGCCACCGCGAAGCGTCCAGCAGCGCCCGCCGGCGACTGCGCGGTATTCGAGGATGCGGACCTCGTAACCGGCTTCGCGCAATTCGAGCGCCGCCGTCATCCCGGCCAGCCCCGCGCCCAGGATCAGCACCGAGGCCCCGTCGGGGTCGCCAGCAAGGCGGACGGGGCCGGTATAGCTCGAGTCCTGTGCAAGCCCGAGGCGGGTCATCGCCATGTACATCGCGGCCGCCCCCCCGGTGAAGCCGATC
Source organism: Roseicyclus amphidinii (assembly GCF_030163755.1). Lineage (GTDB taxonomy): Bacteria > Pseudomonadota > Alphaproteobacteria > Rhodobacterales > Rhodobacteraceae > Roseicyclus > Roseicyclus amphidinii. The sequence goes on along the minus strand of NZ_JASJOE010000003.1, from coordinate 65,934 downwards.
CGCTCGAGAAGATCTCTCCGTGTGATGGTCATCCTTACCTCCGATCTGGATCCCGCCGTTCCGCCGCAATCGCTGCGCCGTCGGGAGGGGTGGCCGAACCTGTGTGTCCCGAGGGAACAACGCTGCTCGGTGATCGTCGTTGCGGTCATCGGATCCGCCGTCCGTGCCGGGGCGGCCGCCGTCGGTGCCGCCATGTCCGCAGTTGTCCGTCGCCTTGGCCGGTGCAGGCCCACGGTTGCGCTTGGTTTTCGTGCAACGGAACCGGAGCCCCGTCGTTGACATGCTGAACCCCGCGATGGCGGCAGCCCGCCGCCGCGCAATGACGAGAAAGGAGATCGACATGCGATATCGAGAGTTGATTCTTGCCGTGGCCGGGGTCTCGGTCTGCGGGCTTCCAGCCGCAGCGCAGGATGTCGTGGACGCCGGCACCGTCGTGCCGGAAGGGTGGCCCGACCAGAACCTTTATGTCGAGAACGCCTGGAGCGTGGACCGGTTGTTCGGCCGCGATGTCATGGGACCGGGCGGAGAGCGGATCGGCGATGTCGAGGATGTCGTGATGAACGACGACGGCATGGTCGTGGCGCTGATCGCCGAGGTCGGCGGGTTCTGGGACATCGGCGACACCCATGTCAGTGTCCCGTGGGACATGGTCGAGATCGGCCAGGACGGGTCGGTCACGATCCCCGTGACCCAGGACACGATCACCGACTATGACCTGTTCGACAGCTCCGGCCTGCCGGAGGGGGCCGAGATTTCCGCGGAGGTGGTCGAAGGCGTCGATGACGCAGAGCTTGGCGTCGGCCTCTGGCGCGCGTCCGAGCTGATGTCCGACTACGTGCGCGTGGTGGGCGATGACGCGACCTGGGTCAATTTCGGCTACGTGTCGGACCTGATCGTGCTGGACGGGGCAATCGACGCGACGATCGTGTCGACGACGGCGCGCTACGGGCCGGCGACCTATGCCTATCCCTACCGCGGTGGCACGGTGGATGGCTACGGGATGTGGCGCCCGGCGGCATCGACCTATGATCTGCCGATCCTCGAAAGCGATGCGACATCGCTGCCGGAATTCGACGGCGACGGAATGTAGCGGCCTGGTCCGCCGATGCGGCGGAGCCGGGCAGGGCGCGGGCGGCCGCCCCGAGGGGCGCGCCGTGTCCGCGCCGTGTCCGCGCCGTGTCCGCGTCAGGCCCTCAGATCGGCCCGCGTCCGCGAAAGGCGGCTGCGGACCGTTCCTTCCGCCACCCCGAGGCGACGGGCGATGTCCCGGTTCGACAGGGCGGAAAACACGCTGAGAAGCAGGATCGCCCGATCGACGGCGCGCATCCGTGACAGGCTTTCCTCGCATTCCTTCAGTTCCATCCAGTCGTCCTGCGATGCCGGTTGCCCGAGCCCGTGGGACGGGCAATCCTCCAGCGGGACATGGTGGCCGCGACGGCTGCGCTTGCGCCAGCCGTCGAGAAAGCGGTTGCGCAGGATGGTGAACAACCAGCGCCGCATCTCGCTGCCGGGAATGAACCGATCCCGCTTTTCCAGCGCGCGCAGGACGGCATCCTGAACCAGGTCGCCCGCATCCGCGGCATCGCGCGTCAGCGAGATGGCGTAATTCCGCAGATGTGGGATCTCGTGCAGGAGATCGTCCTCGAACTCCTCGTGCCCGGCCGCGTCGTCCACGGCCAAGGGCTTGCAGTCATGTTCGGGGTGTGGGGTCTTCGCTGAATGGGTCATGCGCGCATCATCGCATCCGCATCCGGCGCGGTCCTTATCATCGAGTCGTGGGACGTCTGCGAACGGAGGAACGGCAAGAGGGCCGTGCGCGGGCCGGGGGCCGGATCGCATCGACGGCGAGGCTGGCGTGCCGTGCGGGCCGTCCTGCCGCCTTGCCGTCCTGCCGACCGGCTCAGTCCCTGTTGTCGATCTCGGCCGGTGGCGATGTCGCCTCGACCGCGGTAAAGGGTTCGTCGATGTGGTAGAGGTGTTCGGCCCCCGCCGGAACCAGCCAGCAATCGCCGGGTTCCAGCGTGATCTCCTGCCCCTCCAGCTCCAGCCGGGCCTTGCCCTTGATGGCATAGCCGATGGTTTCGTAATCGCGGTGGGCATAGGGCTGCGCGGCCTCGCCCTCGGGCACGGCCTCCCAGAGCCGCATCGACATGGTCTTGCCTGCGACGAGGAATTTCTGCCCCATCGCGCCGACCGGGGAATGGGCTGCTTGGACCTTCTTGATGGTGGTGTCGCGTGTCATGGTTGTGTCCCTTTCTGTCGTGGTTCGGTGGGGGCTGCCCGCCCCCGTCATGGAGCGCGGTGCGGTCCCGTGATGGACGGACACCGCCTCCGGCTCGGCTTGCGTTTCGGGCGCCCGGTGCCGTGGCCACGCTAACGGCGAAAGACACCGCGAAGCCGGGCGAGAAGGCGGCGCAGGCCGTAATCCCTGAGATTTGAGCGTGCGACCCCTCCATAGGTCGTTGTGCCGGGCTGCTCTTCGGGCGTGTCGATCTTGAGCTTCGAGCGCGCCTCAAGCGCAAGGATGGCCCCCTCGATCTCGTCGCGCGACCCGCGCGCGGCCGCCCCGTCGGCAAGCCGCGACAGCCATGTCTGCAGCATGTCGAGCCGCGTCTCGTAGGCGATCTCGTCGCGGTCGACGAGGGTGAGGGGATCCTCGAAATGGCGGTCCGGTTCATGCCGAACCCGGTCTGTCGGCGCTGCTTTGGTCATCGGTCATCGTCTTTGGCGGTTTCACCGGATCAACGCGCCGACCCGTGCTTGTGTTGCCGCACCGGAACAGCGCATTGCGCAACGCGGTGGCCGCCGGGGCGTTGATGCGCCGAGATGGAGACGGTGCTGAACGAACTGGCGGGCGATCCCGTCATGGCCTGGCAGGTGATCGCGCTGCGGCTGGCCGGGGCCATCGTGCTGACCGGCCTGATCGGGATGGAGCGCGAGCTTGTCGACAAGTCGGCGGGGCTCAGAACGCATATGCTCATCGGGCTGGCGGCCTGCCTCTACAGCCTCGTGATGCTGTCGGTCCTCGACATGACCCGAGAACATGGCGCGCATATCCGGGCCGATCCGATCCGCCTTATCGAGGCGGTGACGCAAGGGGTGGCCTTTCTGGCCGCCGGGCTGATCATCTTCGCACGCGGAGAGGTGAGGGGCCTGACGACCGGCGCGGGCATGTGGCTGGCCGGGGCCGTGGGGCTTGCCTGCGGGCTTGGCCTATGGCTGCTGGCGGCCATGGCGACGGGGCTCGCCCTTGTCATCATCCGGTTTCTCAAGGCGCTGGAGCGCGCGCTCGGGACGCGGGCGGGCCGGGGGGATCGCGGGTAGCCGACTTGACGCATGTTAGCGACCTCGGCGCGCCGGTCTGGTCGACTCCGCCACATGATACAGCACACGGACCCAAGAACCGCCCAGCTCTACCGCATGGTGATGCCCGATCATCTCTGCCCTTACGGGTTGAAGTCGAAGGACCTTCTGGAACGGCAGGGCTACGAAGTGGAGGACCATCCCCTCCGCACCCGCGAGGAGACCCAGGCCTTCATGGACCGCCTCGGGGTCGAGACGACGCCCCAGACCTTCATCGGCGGCGAGCGGATCGGCGGCCATGACGATCTGCGCATCCATTTCGGCATCGACCCGCCGGAGGAGGAGCAGAGCGACACGCGTTACACGCCCGTCATCGCCATCTTCGCGGTCGCGGCGCTGCTGGCGCTGGGGCTGTCGTGGCACCAGTATCAATCCCTCCTGACCCTGCGCGCCGCGGAGTGGTTCGTGGCGCTCTCGATGACCTTTCTCGCCCTGCAGAAGCTGCAGGATGTCGAAAGCTTCTCGACCATGTTCCTGAACTACGACCTGCTCGCGCGGCGCTGGGTGCCCTATGGCCGCATCTACCCTTTCGCCGAGGCCGCGGCGGGTATCCTGATGACGGCGGGCGTGTTGGTCTGGCTGTCCGGCCCCATCGCGCTGTTCATCGGGACGGTGGGCGCGGTCAGCATCTTCAAGGCGGTCTACCTCGAGGGGCGCGAGTTGAAATGCGCCTGCGTGGGTGGCGATTCCTCGGTGCCGCTGGGTGCCGTGTCGCTGACCGAAAGCCTCATGATGATGCTCATGGGGATCTGGATGCCGCTGAAGGCGCTTCTCGCGGTCTGACCGGCAGCGGCACGGGCCCACCATGGCAAGGAAAGGAGACCAAGATGGCCGCCACGCTCAACCCGCTCGTCTGGATCGCGCCGATCGTGCTTCTGGTGCTGTTCTGGCCGATCTCGCAGCAGATCAAGCACGACAGGCTGAAGCCCGTCGCGGCCTACCTGCTGTTCACCTCGGTCTTCGCGCTGGTGGGCGGCGTGGCGTTCATGCTCGCCCTCTGGGCGGGTGCAACGCTTCTGCCGCAGGGCACGATGGCAGGGCCGCTGGCCGCCGGGGTGACCGTTCTGGTCGCCGTGCTGCCCGCGCTGGGCGCCGCGGTCTGGATCATCCGCAAGCCGCAGAAGCGCCGGATGCCGCGGTAGGGCGATCGGCCCGATGCTGCAACGCACCCGGCAAGGCCGACGTTGCTTTCCCGTCAGAGAATGGAGGACAGGGCAATGACACCCATGAGCTTTCAAGACATGTATCTGAGCGAGTTGTCGGAGATGGCATCGGTCGAGGACCAGATGGCCCGAAGCCTCGGCCGTTTCGCCGACAAGGCCACGGACAACGACCTCGTGGACCTGATCCGCGCGCACCGGGACAGGACCGAACAGCACCGCGACCGGTTGGCCGATCTGTTGCGTGCCCATGACGCGGACGCCGACGCGCATTCCGACAGGTCGATGGCGGCGCTGATCTCGGAAACCGGGAAATGGGCGGAGACGATCGAGGACGGCACGCTGAGGGACGCGGGGCTGATCGCGTCGCTGCAGCGGATGGAGCATTACGAGATGGCCGTGCTCGGCACGCTGGCCAGTTGGGCCGAGCAGTTGGGGCACAAGCATGATGCGACCACGCTTGCCGCGATCCTCGAGGATGACAAGGACACCGACGCGCGGTTGACCGACCTTGCCGAGCGGACCGTGAACCGCGCCGCTGCCTGAAGTGGGTCGCACTGGGCAGGACGCGGCGCATCGGGGTAAGCGGATGCACCGGCCGGACGGCATCCGCACCGTGTTGGGCGACACCGGACTTCGCCTTGGCCAGACCGTCCGGCCGATTGCCGATGCGGCGTTTGCTCGGGGCGCGAGCCTGCCCTGAGGGGCGGCGTTGCCACCATCTGCCCGGATGGCGGTCGCAGGGTGCAGGATCGAAAAGGAGAAAGACCATGGGTGCCGTCTGGTTCTGGTTGTTCGTCGTGCTGCTTGTCCTTGCCGTGGCAGGCTGGCTCGCTTGGCCCCACACCCGCGGGCGCGGGTTCTACCGCAGGGGCGGGGGGTGGTCCTGCGCGCCCAGCGGCGTGGCAGCGACGCTCGCCTTGCTGATCCTCGTGCTGTTCTGGCTGGGCCTGCTGGCCGTTGCCTGGCCCCGGTATCCCGCCGCGTATCCCGCCGCGCCGATGTGATCGCGCGGATGCTCGCAGCAAAACCCGGAGGGAGCGGTGACATGTCCGACACGCCGGATGCGCAAGAGCGGATCGCGGAGTTGCGCGCGGCCATCATCCGGCATGACCGGCTCTACCACGTCGAGAACGCGCCCGAGATCTCGGACGCGGAGTATGACCGGATGCTGTCCGAGCTGGACGAGCTGGAGCAAGACCACCCCGACCTCGTGACCGAGACATCGCCCACGCAGCGCGTGGGGGCAAAGGCGGTCTCGGACCTTGAAAAGGTCGACCATGTTTCGCCGATGCTCAGCCTGCGCGCGGTGCGCGAGGAGGACGAGATCGCGGCGTTCTTCGACCGGCTCCGCGACGAGACCGGCGCGGCGGTCGTCCTGGCCGAGCCGAAATTCGACGGGCTGTCGGTGGAAGTGGTCTACCAAGGTGGCCGGTTCCTGCGGGCCTCGACCCGCGGGGACGGGCAGACCGGCGAGGAGATCAGCCACACGATGCGCACCATCCGCGCCCTGCCGCTGCGCCTCGACAGGGCCGCGGACCCGCCGGAGCATCTTGCCGTCCGGGGCGAGGCGATCTTGCCGAACCCTGCGTTCCAGAGGCTCAACAAGGCGCGTGTGCAGCGTGGAGAGGAGCCTTTCGCCAATCCGCGCAACGCGGCGGCGGGGCTTTTGCGGCGGCACGACCCCTCGGCGGCCGAAGACACCCGCCTTGCCGTGACCTTCTACGACGCAACCGGCATCGACACCGACGCGGCGCCGACGCAAGGCGACCTGCTGGACCGGCTCGCGGCCCTCGGCCTGCCTGTCATGGGCGCGCGCAAGCGTTGCGAGACCGCGGCGGAGGCGGCGGCGTTTCATGACGCGCAGGCCGGCTTGCGCGACGATTTCGAGTTCGAGATCGACGGGATCGTCCTGAAGCTCGACCGCCGCGACACCCGCGCGGCGCTGGGCACGCGCAGCCGCAGCCCGCGCTGGGCTATCGCATGGAAATTCGCGCCCCGCACCGGCGAGACGCGCATCACCGATATCGTCGTGGGCGTCGGGCGCACCGGGGCGCTGACCCCGGTGGCGCTGCTCGACCCGGTCGATGTGGGCGGGGTCACGGTGGCTCGCGCCACGCTCCACACCATCGAGGAGGTGCATCGCAAGGACCTGCGCGTGGGCGACACCGTGCGGATCGAGCGGGCGGGCGACGTGATCCCCGAGGTGGCGGAGCGCGTGCCCAAGCCCGGCGTCGAACGCTCCGATCCCTTCGAGATGCCCGAGCGATGCCCCTCCTGCGGGGCCAAGGTGGAGCGGCATGGGCCGCGGGCCTATTGCCCCGCCGGCATCGCCTGCCCGGCGCAGGTGACGGCCCGGCTGGTGCATTACGGGTCACGGCAGGCGATGGATATCGACGGGCTTGGTGAAAAGACCGCCGCACAACTGGTCGCGCGCGGATTGGTCGAGGATGTCGCGGACCTTTACGATCTTACGGTGGACGAGATCGTCAGGCTGGACGGGGTCGCGGAGACCTCCGCCACCGCGCTTGTCGACGCGATACACCACCGGCAGCAGGTGCCGCTTGACCGGTTCCTCGTGGCGCTGGGCATCCGCCACGCGGGCCATGACGTTGCGCGGCGTCTTGCGCGGGCCTTCGGCACGCTTGAGGCGCTGCGGGCGGCCTCGACGACCGACATCGCGGAGATCGAGGGGATCGGCCCCGAGACAGCGGAAAGCGTCGCGGCCTTCCTTGCCGAGGCGCGCAACGCCGGGGTGATCGACCGCATCCTTGCGGCGGGTGTCAGCCCCCAACCCCTGCAGCGCGAGAGTGACGCCCTCGAGGGCAAGAGTTTCGTCCTGACCGGGGCGCTGGAAAACTGGACCCGCGCGGAGGCCACCGAGGAGATCGAACGCCGGGGCGGGCGCGTGACATCGCGCGTGAGCGGGCAGACCGATTTCGTGGTCGTCGGTTCCGATCCCGGCTCGAAACGCGATGAGGCCCAAGAGGCGGGCGTCGAGATGCTGGACGAGGCGGGCTTTCGCCAGATGCTGGACTGAGAAAGGGGGCGCGGATGCCGGTGCATAACAGCGAGATCGCGTCGATCTTCGACCATGTCGCAGACCTGCTCGAGGTGCAGGACGCCAACCGGTTCCGGGTGCGGGCCTATCGCAACGCCGCCGCCACGATCCGCGACCAGAGCCGCGCGATCGCCGACCGGGTCGAGGAGGGGGAGGATCTGTCCGACCTGCCCGATATCGGCGAGGACCTTGCCGGCAAGATCGCCGAGATCGTCCGGACCGGAGAGCTGCCGCTGCTCGAAGACCTGTCCGGAGAGGTGCCCGAGGCCATCGTCGAGGCCACGCGCATCCCCGGCATCGGGCCGAAACGCGCCCGTGCGCTGTTCGAGGCGCTCGGGCTCGCCTCGCTCGACGAGTTGGCGGAGGCCGCCGAGGCGGGGCGGGTCGCCGATGTGGACGGGTTCGGCGACAAGACGCAGGCCAGGATCCGCGACGCGCTGGAAGAGAAGGATACCGGCGAGCGCCGTTTCCGGCTGGACGTGGCCGAGGATTTCGCCGAGCCGCTCGTGAAGTGGATCAGGCGGATCGACGGCGTGGACAAGGCCGAGATCGCGGGCAGCTACCGCCGCCGCAAGGAGACGGTGGGCGATCTCGACATTCTCGCCGCTGGCGAGGACGGTGGCGCGATCATCGACCGGTTCGTCGACCATGACGAGGTGGAGGAGGTGATTTCGCAGGGCAAGACCCGCTCGACGGTAAGGTTGCGTTCGGGCCTGAACGTGGATCTGCGCGTGATCCCGAAGGCCAGCTGGGGCGCGGCGATGCACTATTTCACCGGCTCCAGGGCGCATAACATCGCAGGCCGCAGACGGGCGCAGGACCGTGACCTGAAACTCAACGAATACGGGCTGTTCGACGGCGAAACCCGCGTCGCGGGCGACACCGAGGAAGAGGTCTACGACCGGATCGGCCTGCCGTGGATCGCGCCCGTCCTGCGCGAGGACCGCGGCGAGATCACGGCGGCGGAGAAGGGCGAATTGCCCGCGCTGGTCAAGCTGGACGACCTGAAGGGCGACCTGCATTGCCACAGCGATGCCTCGGACGGGAAGAACACGCTCCGCGAGATGGCCGAAGCGGCGCAGGAGCGGGGTTACGATTACCTCGCCATCACCGACCATTCGAAACGCCAGACCCAGGCCGGCGGGTTGAGCGAGGGGGATCTGGACGCGCAGATCGAAAGCATCGCCGCGTTGAACGAGAGGTTTGACGGCTTCCGTCTGCTGGCGGGCTGCGAGGTGGACATCCTCGAGGACGGCACGCTGGATTTTTCGGACGATCTGCTCGACAGGCTCGATCTCGTGGTCGCGTCGGTCCATTCCCATTTCGACCTCGACGAAGAGGACCAGACCGAGCGCATCCTGCGCGCGATGGAGAACGCCCACGTCCATGTCATCGGCCACACGACGGGGCGACAGATCGGCCAGCGAAAGGGGATAGCGTTGGACATGGAGCGGATCGTGAAGTCCGCCGCCGACCAGGGCTGCGCGCTGGAATTGAACGCCAACCCGATCCGGCTTGACCTGAGTGACGTGCATTGCCGGATGGCGGCAGACCACGGCGTGAAGATCGCGCTTTCTACCGACGCCCATTCAACCGGAGGGCTGGGCAACATCCGCTACGGCATGGATCAGGCCCGTCGCGGCTGGCTGTCGGCGGACGATATCCTCAACACGCGGGGCTGGAGCGCCCTGTCCGCCCTGCTCGCGCGACGCTGACCGGTGGCGGTGTGGCTCAGGGGCTGCCGCGCGCCGTCTCCAGCCGGATGTCGAGCGCGGGATCGGCTGCGAGGATCTCCAGCTCGGCCCTTCGGCCTTCCTTGCGCCGGAACCTCAGCCGCGCGCAGCAATCCCCGACGCGCAGGTCGGTCACATCGAGCCAGTCGATATCCGCGGGCAAAACCGGGTCGGTGATACGGATCTGCCGGGCTGGCCCGTCGATCTCTATCCCGAGACAGGCCTGCAGGCACAGAAAGGGCGCGCCCGCCGCCCAGGCCTGCGGCGCCCAGGCCGAGGGGAAGGCCACGGGCTGCGCGGTCTCCCTGCGCGGCAGGCCGCACCACAGCTCGGGCAGGCGATCCAGCCGCTGCGGCAGGGCGGCCCCGAAACAGGGCAGGTGGCCCGCGTTCGAGGTCGAGACCCGGACCGGCACATGTTCCGCATCGAGCGCGATGCAATAGGGGCCCGGGTCGTCGTCCCAGAAAGCGGCGTCGACCCTGTCGACCAGCGCATCGGCCAGCCGCCGCAAGGCGGCGGCGTAATGGCCTTGAACCTCGACGAGGGCGACAGGGCTCGCGCAGAGCGCACCATCGGCATGGAAGACGGCATCGTCGGAAACCTTCCATCCCTGGTTGCGCAGACCGGTTTCGGCGGAACGGGCGTATTCGATCAAGCCGTCGCCGTCCCTGTCGCCATACTCGGCGGCCCAGACCAGCGTGGCGCGGATCGCGGGCAGAAGTCGCTGCAGGCGGTCCCTGTCGCCGGTGCGTGTCCAGTGGGCATGGGCCAGCACGACGAACAGAAGCGTCTGGTCGATGCCGCCGTAATAGTGGTGGAACGGCACCGCCCCGGTGCGGGCCAGCTCGCCGTTGCGATGCTCGTGCAGGATCTTGCCGGGTTCCGCGTCGCAGAAGGCATCGAACGTGCGCGCCTGCGTTGCGGCCAGAAAGTCGAGCACGCCGCCCGCCAGCTCGGCATCAAGCCACAGCGTCTGCAGCGCGGTGATCAGCCCGTCGCGCCCGAAGGGCACGGAGAACCAGGGAACCCCGGCATGGATGTAGGGGCCGGTCGGCAGGTCGGCGGTCAGGATCGCCAGATCGGCCGAGGACCGCGTCAGCCAGGCGTCGAAGGACGGCCGCGAGGTCCTGATCCGCGCGGTGCGGTCGATCCGGCTCTGCATCCGGGCGGCGACGGTCCGTATTGCTTCGTCGAAAGTCGGGGTCGCTTGCCTCGGGGCGGGCGCGCCGTGATCGGCATGAACGCCTTCGTCGGGATCGGCGCGCGCGACCGGTCGCTCATCGATCTGCACTGTGCAGAGGATCTCCTGCCGCGCCTTGGGGGGCAGCGACAAGCCGATATGCGCGCGTCCGCGGTCGAAACGCGGGGCCGGGTCGAGCGTCACCCGCGTGGTCAGCCGCCGACCGTCGGCAGTCTCGTAGCCGAAGCGGAGTGTGCCCCCGTCGAATTCCGGGGGCAGGGTGCTGCCCCGGTCCCACGGGTCCGCGCCGCGCACCTCGAAGATGTCGCGGAAATCCGCCCTGCACTCGATCACGAGATCGAGCTCGGCCATGCGCGTGCCGAAGTTGGTGATCTCGACCCGGTCGAACAGCCCGTCGAACAGCCCGTCGAACAGCACGCGCTCGCGCCGGACATGCAGCTCGAAATCGAGGAAATCGGTGCCGAGGCTGTCGACGAGCCGCAAGTTGGCCAGATCGCTGCGAAAGCCCGCGTCGTCGTCGCGCGTGTCATGGCCCAGTTCGATCAGGCCGGTGCCGTTGATCGAGAGCGACAGGCGGGAAAGGTAGCGGGTATCGCGATAGAACAATCCGTCCTTGGAATGTGCCTCGCCCATGGTGGCGTCGCGGGCATTGATCTCGCCGCTGGCGGGAAAGACGGCGAAGAGATCGCCATCCTTCAGAACATGGAAATCGTGTCGGGTGTCGGGCCCGAAGCGGTTGGGGTTGGACGTCCTCGATCGTCATGGCACCCCCTCCGTGTCTCTGCCTGCACGGCCTCAGTCCGTCCGGGCCGCGGGATCGGCCGGATCGGGACGCAAGGCCAGCCCGAGGCCGGCAGCCTGCATCGAGCGACCCGGCGCGCCCGTAGACTTGCGGCGAGGGATGCGTTGCGGGCGCGCAGTTTCGCGGCCGGTGAGAAGCCGTCTGTAGAGGTCGAGATGCGCCTCGGCCATCCGGTCGCTCGAAATCCATGTTCGAAACGGCACCTTATGGTGGCCCGGTCCAGCTGTCCGACCGCAGCCAATGCCGAGACCGCGTCGTCGATGCTGCCGACGATACGCCCGGTGACGCCATCTGCGATGACCTCGGGCACCGCCCCGCAGGGATAGCCGATGACGGGGGTTCCGCAGGCCATCGCCTCGATCATGACCGGTCCGAAAGGTTCCGGCCACCGGATCGGGAAGAGCAGCGCGCGAGCGCGTCCGAGGAATTCCGATTTCTTCGCGTCCGAAATCTCGCCCACGTATTCGACCTGGCGTCCATCGACATGGGGCCTGATCTCCTGTTCGCAATATGGCCGGTCGAACGCGTTGATCCGGGCTGCGAATTTCAGCGGCACCCGCGCGCGGCGCGCGATCTCGATCGCGGTGTCGATCCCCTTGTCCGGCGCGATCCGTCCGAGAAAGGCGAGATAGCCGCCCGACCCGTTTCCGGGCTCGCCCGGAAGGTGCCGGAACAGGTCCAGCGGGTATCCGTGATGGATCGTCGCCGCCCAGTTGGCGTGGGGAAGCGACCGGCGTTGTGCATCCGAGATCGAGATTAGCGGGAAGTCCCGGTAGCGGTGAAAGAAGCGGGCATGGCCCACGTAATCGAGCCGGGAATGGCAGGTGGTGACGGTCTTGCCCGCGATCCCCTCGAACATCGGGAAGTGCAGGAACTCGGTATGGAAATGCAGGATGTTGAAGCGGTCGGCCATACGGCGGACGCGGTCGAGCATCAGGATCTGATCTGCCATGCCCTCTGTCAGGCGGTCATCGGTCAGAAGCGACCGGTCCCGGCAGACCACAAGCTCCGCGGTCACCCGGCTTTCGGCATTGGCGAAGACCGTGACCCGGTGGCCGCGGGCGCTCAACGCCTCGGCAAATCTGGCGACCACCCGCTCGGTCCCGCCGTAGGCACGGGGCGGCACCGCTTCCATCAAGGGGGCTATCAATGCGATGCGCAACTCCGCTCCTCCTGTCATCCAAGACGTCACGTCTTGCCGATCAGTGTCGGGCGGTCGAACGGGCGCGTCATTAACGGCGGCTAATGTCGCCCGTCGCCGTCGCCGAAGAGCGCGGCGTCCTTGTGCGCGCGGTCCTCGTGTTCGAATTCGAGGCTGGAATGGGCGATGCCGAAGCCTGTTTCCAGCTTCGCCTTGATCTCCTGCCTGATCGTCTCGACGCGCGGCCAGCACGCGGCCTTTACCACGACGTGACAGTCCAGCGCCGCCGCGTGTTCCTGCATCTGCCACAGGTGGACGTGGTGGAGATCGGCGACGCCGTCCACAGCCCGAACCTCGTCGATGACGGCCGCGGGGTCGATGTCGGGCGGGCTGCCCAGCATCAGTGTGCGGATCGGGCTGTCGATCTCGGTCAGGGCGAGAAAGAGGATGTAGAGGGCGATGCCGATGGTGATCGCGGGATCGACCCAAGCCAGCTCATGGAGCAGGATCAGCAAACCTCCGACGATGACCGCGACCGATGCGAGCGCGTCCGACAGGTTGTGCAGGAAAAGCGCGCGGATGTTGACGCTGTGCTTCTGCATCGACCACGTAAGCGCCGCGGTCAGCGCATCGACCGCCAGCGCCACGCCGCCGAGGATCACGACCGTCCAGCCCTGCACTTCGGGCGGGTCGATCAGGCGTATGACCCCCTCGTAGATCAGGTAGAGGCCCACGAGGATCAGCGTCGCGTAGTTGATGAGGGCCGCCACGACCTCGGCCCGGCCATAGCCGAAGGTCATCCGCGCGTCAGCCGGACGCCGCGCGATCTTGCGGGCGGCGAACGCGATCACCAGCGAGGCCATGTCCGAGAAATTGTGCAGCGCGTCCGCAATCAGCGCGAGGCTGCCCGACAGGATGCCGCCCACGACCTGCGCAGCCGTCAGGACTGCGTTGGCCCAGATCGCGATGGAAACGCGGCGGTCACCGGCTTGTGCCTCGACCGGCGCGTGGCCGTTCGAATGCGGCATCTACGGCCCCGCGATGCCCTGAGCGCTGCGCGCGGTCATTCGGCGACCTCGTCTTCCATCACGGTCGGCGACGTGTCTTCCTCGGCCTCGTCCAACTGGCCTTCGAGGGCCAGCCAGGTGACAATCGCCACCGCAATCGCGGCGGCGACGCCCACGAACACCGGCCAATGCCTGCGTTTCTGCTTCTCGAGATTTACGTCGGGGGGTGACATGTCATGTCCTTTCCAATGGTGCGGGGCGTGGCGCGGCTGCGGGGCCGGCCGCGCCGCTTGGGTTCAGTCCGCGCCGCAATCGACCGGCGCGTCCTCGCATCGGATCGCGTCAAGCTCGGTCGCTTCGACCGCGGTGGCCTTCAGCGCGCGCCGCAGGCCGCGGCGCAGCACCTCTTCGTGGGTGGGGTGGTAGACCGGCATCCGCAGGAGGGCGCTCAGATCGTCCTGCCGCTCGATGGCAAGGGCCAGCAGGTGGGCAAGGTGCTCGGCCTCGGGCGCGACGATGGCCGCGCCCAGGATGCGCGCGGTGGCCTTCTCGGCATAGATGCGCAGCCCGCCGCCCGGCGCCCGCTGCAGGCGCGTGCGGCCGGCCTCGTCGAAACTGGCCTCGCCGATGGCAATTTCGTCGGCGCGGTCCTTCAGCGTCTCCCATGTCGCGCCCGCCAGCGCGATCTGCGGCTCGCAGAACACCATGCGCAGCGGTGTCCGTCGGTCGAATCTGGCATCCCCGCCGCGGGCGGCGAAATAGCCCGCAAGGCGCCCCTCGTCGGAGGCTTCGTGCAGCAGCGCGGGGCCGGTGCCGGCGTCCCCGGCGAAGTAGATGCGCGTTCCGGGCAGGTTTAGCCGTCCATCCGGCAGGTCGGGCCGACCGTCTTGGTCCAACACGACGTTCCATGTCTCGAGACCGAGCGCGCCGATGTTCGGCCTGCGCCCCATCGCGACGAGGATCCTGTCGACCTCCGTCTCGCCGCCGTCCCATTTAATGCGGATCGCGTCGTCCTCTGTTGCGACGGGGTCCGCCGCGGCGTTGACGATGGTCACCTCGTCCGAGAGCGACCGGCTGAGCCGCTCCAGCAGATCGGGATCGGTGAGGCCACCGATGGTGGCCTCGGGGTCGAAGCCGGTGACCTCGACGCCGAGACGGGCCAGTGCCTGCCCCAGCTCGAGACCGACCGGCCCGAGGCCGATCACTGCCATCCTGCGCGGCAGGTCACGCAACTCGAAGATATCGTCGGAGGTCAGGAGAAGGTCGCCCAGCCGGTGCCGCCAGCCGTCCGGAACCACCGCCCGCGAGCCGGTCGCGATCACCGTCGCGAGCGCGCGGAACCGGGTTTCCCCGGCCCGCAGGATGCCGTCCGGTTCAAGGATCGCGGCATGGGGCACGAGATGGGTGTCGCGCCATGGCTTCATGCTCTCCTTGACGCCCTCGACGAGGCTGTCGCGCAGCTTGCGGGTCTCTTCCATGACGCGGGCGGCGTCCACCTCGAGCGCCTCGCCACCGAGGATGCCAAGCGTTTCGAAGGTGTGGCGGCGGTGAAACGCATGGGCCGAGTGCAATAGCGCCTTGGACGGCATGCAGGCGGCGCGGGCACAGAACGTGCCATAAGGGCCCGGGTCGAAGACCCTGTAGCTGTCGGTCACTTGCGCGACCTCGACTCTTGCCGAAAGCCCGGCTGTCCCGGCCCCGATGATGGCGACGTCGAGCGGTTCAGCACTCATCTTCGGCTCGGTTTCGTCGCCGGGTTGAATTCCAGCGCCCCGATCCGCCGCACCGTGCTGGCCTGCGGGCCGATGGGGCTTTCGCCGGTCTGCACGACCAGCTCGACCGGATCGCGCGGTTGCAGCTCGTCGAAGCTGCCGTCGACCACGCTGTTGCGGTGGAAATAGACAATCCGCTGGTCGGTGGCGATGATCTGGCCGAAATCCTCGTCATGGCGGATCTCGACGACCTTGCCCTGAAGCGGGCCGCCGTCGGTGGTCTTCACCTCGTCCCGGATCTGCGCCTTCCATCGCTTCAACTCGGTCGTCATGGCCGCGAAGGCATCGCGGATGGCGACGCGCAGATGTTCATGCTCGGCCACGTCGCCCATGTCGTTGCGCACGACAAGCTCGGTGCCGGGCACGCGAACCTCGACGGTCACCTCGTAGAGATTTCCCTTGCGCTGGCTCTGGTGCGGGGCGCGGACATAGACATGGCAACTGGTGATGCCGTCGTAATAGGTCTCGAGCTGGTCGGCCTTTTCGAGGATGAGGGCCTTGATCTCATCGGTGGGGTCGACGTGCCTGAACGCGACTTCGATCGGGGTCTGCATCTGGTGCCTGTCTCCTTTGCCGATGGTGTGTCGTCCCGCGCCAGCCGGGGGCAGGCGGGCCGCTATGTGCCAACCGCAAGCGTGGATCAGCCCGGCGGGGCGTTGCCTTAGCAGCGGTTAAGTCGTGCCGGTTTTTTCGCTGCTAGCGTCGTCCCGGCACCCCATGGCACCCCATGTCCGCCCGCCCGTCGCCCGCCGCGCGTGGCGCGGGCGGCCCGACCGGGTGCGAGGAAGAAAGGATACATGCCGTGAAACTGGACCATGACACCTGGGTCGTCGTCGCCGATGGCGAGAAATATCTCTTGCTCAGGAACAAGGGCGACCCGGAGTTCCTGCATCTCGAGGTGATCGACCACGAGCAAAGCGAGAACCCGCTCGCGCGGGAGATGGCGACCGACCGCCCCGGACGCCAGCATGACGCGGCGCGCGAGACCGGCGGCGATGTCGCGGCCTACGGGTCCAGCGCGATGGACGACACCGACTGGCACCGGCTGGAGGAGGAGCGGTTCGCCCGAAACTTGGCCGGTCGGCTGTCAGACATGGTGCAGAAGGGGCGGTTCGGTTCCCTCGTCCTGATCGCCGATCCCCGCTCGCTGGGCGCGATCCGCGCGGCCAGCGACGACCGGCTGCGCGCGGTGATCGTGGCCGAGATGGACAAGGACCTGACGAATCTTCCGCTGGAAGGGATCGAGAGGTCGATCATGGCCCATGACGGATGAGGCCCGCGCCGGGGCTGCGCCGCAGGGGCGCGGACCCGGCCGTCACCGTGCCTCGAGATCGGCGATCAGGTCCTGCATCAGGGCGATCTCGCGGCGCTGGGTCTCGATGATCTCGTCGGCCAGCTCGCGCACCCTCGGGTCGGAGATCCGCGCCCGTTCGCTGGTCAGGATGGCGATGGAGTGATGCGGGATCATCGCCCGCATCCATGCGAGGTCGTCGACCGTGCGTTGGCTCCGCAGCAGGGCGACCGATCCGGCAAAGACCAGCGCCGCCGCAAGAAAGATCGCCAGCTTGATCCCGCGCCCCTCATACATCCGGGCCATGTATCCCAGCATGATGACCGCCATGCCCGCCCCCATGTAGAGCGCCATCCAGGCGCGCGTCTGGCTCCAGTAGACATGGTCGAGGGCGTAGGTGTTAAGATACATCATGCCATACATCGCAACCGTGGAGGTCACGATCATCGCGGCGAACCTTGTGTAGGTCATGGCTGTCCTTTCTTGTGGAGACGGGCCGGATATGGCCCGCCCTACGGGGTCACCGGCTGGCGTCGGTCAGCCGGGTGATCGTGCTGGCCTCGATCTCCCGCCGGTCGAGAAGGCGGTCGGCGTCCATCCGGCCCGTCACGACGACATGGTCGCCGACCTCGACCGGGGGCGCATCCGGCGCGCCGGGGATCAGCCGCGTGTCCACCCGCAGCGGCGAGGTGCCGATGTCGATGATGATCGCCGCCGTGCCGACCTCGGTCACCCGCCCCGAGACGGCGAGAAACGCGCCATCGGACGCGGTGGCCGGAAAGGCCCCCGGCAGGAAGCTGCGAACGACCGAAGGGTCGCCCTCCTCGTCCGCGGGATCGGCGTAGATGTAGTCGTTGAGGGCGGGAACATGGACCGTCGCGGCTTCGATCGAGCGGGTGTCGCCGAAGTTGCGGTCCATCCGGCCGGTGACGTTGACGTATCGGCCCTCGAGGGCGGCCCGGTCGATGGACCAGTCGAACCGGTCCAGTTCGACGGTGATGTCGTTGTCGCCGTAATCGAGCAGGAAGCTTGTGGACCGCACCGCCTCGACCGTGCCGCCGAGCGAGATCCACGCGTCCTCGTAGGTGGTGGCGACCTCCTGCGCCGTGGCCGCGCCCGTGGCGAGGGACGCGACCGTGGGCAGGGCACCGACACCGGCATGTCTGCGGGGCATGTCGGACCTCCTTTCGGGTCAGCTGGCCGATTGGCCGTCGACCATGAAGCTGATCTTGGCGTTCACGCGATACGAGGTGATCCGGCCGTCGGTGACCTCGGCGTTCATGTCCTTGATGTAGACGGACCTGATGTTGCGCACGGTTTGCGCGGCCTGCGTGACGGCTGCGGCGGCCGCGGCGTCGAAACTGTCGGGGGACTCCGCGAGAACCTCGATGACCTTGAGCATGGACATGTGTCGCCTCCTTGATCTGTGATCCTGCGACAGGGGCGAACCCCCATGCCGCGGCACCAGCATGGAAGCCTTGGGCCGGGGCCGCATTGACCGCGGTAAAGAGCGGATCAGTCGCTCCGCCGCTTGCGGACGAGGGGGTCCAGAGCTGCGCCAACGGCAGCGGGATCAGGCTTGCGCCCACGGCAAGCGCCAGCCCCTCGGGCCCCGGTGCCTTCAGGTGCAGCAGCCCCGAAAGCCCCGGCAGCCACAGGGCCGCCGCGATGAGGGCAACGCAGATCACCACCGCGCCCCGGACATATCCGTTTCGGGTGACATCGTTCAGGATCGGTCCCGCCCTCGGGTCGCGCAGGTTGAAGATGTTCCACAGATGCCCCAGCGACAGGGTCAGGAAGGCCGCCGTCACGGCGACGCCGTCGTCGAGGTCCAGCCAGAACAGCGCGACCAGGAACGCGCCCAGGATCGCGGCCGTCACGACCCCGCCCAGAACGCCGGTAAACCTCCAGCTTCCGCCGTCCACGATCGGCTCTTCGGGATCGCGCGGCGGGTCGCGCAGCACGGTTTCGCTGCCGGGCCCGAGGCCGAGCGCCAGCGCCGGAAAACGCCGGTCACCACGTTCGGATAGAGGATCTGCAAGGGCAGGAGCGGCGTTGTCAGCCCGGCGGCGACCGCAAGGCCCACGACAGGCAACTGGCTGATGTTGCACGACAGCATGTAGACGGCGAAGTTGCGGATGTTGCCGAAGATCCCGCGCCCCTCGCGCATCGCGGCGATGATCGTGGGAAAGCGGTCATCCCGCAACACCATCCGGACGGCTTCCTTTGCCACCTCGGTGCCCCGCTGGCCCATGGCGATGCGGATATCGGCCTTCTTCAGCGCGGGCGCGTCGTTCACGCCGTCGCCGGTCATGGCCACGACATGCCCGGTCTCCTGAAACAGCGAGACGAGTGTCAGCTTGGCCTCGGGCGAGACGCGGGCGAAGACATCCGTGCGCATCACCTCGGCCAGCCGCTCCTCCTAGATGTCGCCCGGCTCGATCCCGGCCAGATCGGTTCCCTGCATCACCGTCAGGTCGTCTTCTCCAAGCCCCGCGTCGCGGGCGATGGTTTCGGCGGTGTCGGCATGGTCGCCCGTGAGCATCACGACCCGGACACCGGCGGTCCGGCAGGCCGCGATGGCGTCCGGCACGTCCTCGCGCACCGGGTCGAGAAGGCAGACCAGCCCGATCAGCTGCAAGCCGGTGTAGGGCTCGGCGTCCGGCTCAGGGACCTCCGTCATGGCCAGCGCCAGAGGGCGCAACCCCTCCTTCGCGGCCGCGATGTTGCGGTCGCGCCAGCGCGCGCGATCCTCGTCCGTCAGCGCCTCCGTCGCGCCGTCTGCGGTCATCACCTCCGAGCAGACCTCCAGAACCGCTTCGGGCGCGCCCTTGACGGCGATGAGGAACCTGTCGCCATCCTCGTGAACGGTGGCCATCATCTTCCGCTCGGGGTCGAAGGCGTGCTCGCGCCGCTCCGGCAGGTCGTTCAGCAGATCCTTGCGCGTCCTTGACGCGGTCCGGGCGACCTTGAGCAAGGCAACCTCCATCGGATCGCCCGTGTGGTTCTCAGCGTCCTCGCCACCGGCCTCGGCGTTGGTGCAAAGCGCGCCGACCCGCAAGGCAAGGTCGAGGCGGGTGTCGTCTTCGAGCGAAATGGCCTCATCGTCGCGGCGGAACCTGTCGCCGCCATCGCCGCCCACCTCGACTTCGCCACGCTCGAACAGGTAGCGCACCACGCTTATCCGGTTTTCGGTCAGCGTGCCGGTCTTGTCGGTCAGGATGACGGTCGTGGCCCCCAGTGTCTCGACCGACGACAGCTGCGTGATCAGCGCATTGCGCGCGCTCATGCGCCACATGCCCCGTGCGAGGCTGAGGGTTGCGACGATGGGCAACCCCTCGGGCACCGAGGCCACGGCCAGCGCGACCCCCGTCTGCACCATGCCGACCATGTCCGAGCCGCGCAGGATGCCGCCGCCGATCGCCAACGCGGCCAGGGTCAGCGACAGCCACACCAGCCGATGCCCCAGCCGGTCGAGCCGCTTTTCCAGTGCCGTGACCTCGGCCCTGGCGCTGCCTGCCAGATCGCTGATGCGCCCGATCCCGGTCCCCATGCCTGTGGCCACGGCAACGCCGAGGCCCGACCCTTGCGTGATCGCGGTGCCCTTGAAGACCATGTTGCAGCGGTCTCCGACCTCGGTCTCGGCATCCAGCGGGTCGGTGGATTTCTCCACGGGCGTGGATTCGCCCGTCAGCACCGCCTCGTCGACCTGCAGGCCGGCGGCCTCGATCAGTCTCAGGCCGGCGGTGACCATGTCCCCGGCTTCAAGAACGACCAGATCGCCCGGCATCGGTGTCGCGCCGCGCGACAACCTCGTCCACAGACAGCGCGAAAGGCGGAGTGTCCGTGTCTTCAGCCAACCGCGCGGCCCTCCGCTGTCAGTCCTCCGCGTCTTCCGCCGACCCCGTCGAAAGGCGCGCCTCGGATTTCAGGCTGAGGCGCTGGAACACGCCGAGGCCGACGACGATCAGCACCGACACGGAGAGCAGCAGGACAGGATAAATGAGCAATTCCGGCGCGTCCTTGCCCAGTTCGAAGACCAACACGATGCCTTCGATCGACACCACCAGCGCGATGATGACCATGAACTTGGTGACGGCTTCGCGCGCCTCGTGCGGCATCCGCAACTCGCGGCTGCGCAGAACCTCCTCTTCCATGACGTATTTCGCCACATCGAGGATCGCCACCGAGATCACCAGCGAACTGACGGCGTCCAGCAACAACGTTTCTGCCGTCTCCGAGGTGGCAAAGGCGGCATAGACCCGCGTGAGCGACACGACGACAAGGCTGAGTGACACAGCCGCCATCGACAGCGCCGCAAGACCGTAAAGCGCGGCGGCGGCGACGATGAAGGCGTCGGCGGCTCCGGCGAGAAAACCGGTCTGCTTGCCGTTTTCCTTGTCCGGAGCTCGCGGGCGCGATGGTTTGGCGGAGGGGACCATTACGCGATACCACCGCGCCCGTCCCCCGATCCGGCCAGCCAGGCGTCGGCCTCGGCCTCTTGCGCGGCGGGGAAAAAGCGCATCTCGGCCGGGAAGAACGGCGCCGACAGGCGCGCGCCCCAATCCTCCAGCCGCGTTTCGCCGATGACGGCGATCCGCGCGAAGTCGCCCCGGTGCTTCAGGTCGAATTTCAGCTCCCGCCAGAGCGCGCCAATCTCCCAGCCGTGGAAATCCTCGAGCCTGAGCATCACCCTCAGCGGCGCTTGCGACAGCGTCATCGCGTGTTCGATCTCGGGCATGGCCTGTTCGTAATCCTCGGCGGTCAAGGTGCCCGAGGCCCGGATCACGATCCGGTCGCGCGGCCTGTCGTGTTCCACGGTGATCATGCCGTCACCCCGTCATCTGCGGCGCGGGCCACGCCCATCGCCAACGCGATTTCCGACATCCCGAGAAACAGCAGGTCCACCCCCAGCAGAAGGCCGAGCGCCCAGGTCGCCACGTCGGGCAATCCAAGCAACAGCAATAGCCCCAGCGCCAGCGACAGCGCACCCGACAGGGCCAGCCAGCCGCGCCCCGAGGCCGGGGCCAATCCGAGCGCGCGCATCCGCGCATCGCGCAATTGCCATGCGCCCAACAGTTTCGTCATTCCACCGACAAGGAAGAAGGCGGCGATGAGGGCGGTCAGCGTCAACACGCCTTCCGGTGGATAGAGGAGCAGCATCGCACCGCCCGCCAGCGCCGCCGCGCCGAACAGGAGCGTCGGACCGCGCGCGGCCACGTCACCCGACAAGAGCCCGCGCAAGACCTGCACCACGCCGAGCGCGACGAGGACGGCCCCGAACAGAAGCCCCGCCGCGAGGGTCACGAGGAAGGGAAAGGCGATCCCGGCAAGGCCCAGCAGGATGGACGCCAGCCCGGCGATCCAGAGCCAGCGCGAGAGGCGGCGGGGATCGGCGGCGGATGTCTCGAATGTCATGGTCAAGGTCTTCCCTCACAAGGGTCTGGCCCCCGGCATTGCGGGCCGGGAGCGGTGAGTGATGGTGATGTGCAGGTCGGGAGGTCACGCCGATCCGGCGGCGTCGCCCATGTGCCGGAGCATGTAGGTCGGCTCGCCCATGCGGTTGACCAGCGCCAGTTGTTGGGCGAGCCAATCCTTGTGGCCTTCCTCGTCCAGCAGGATCTCCTCGAACAGCATGCGGGTGCCCAGGTCGCGGTCCTCGTCCGCGGCCCTGGCGGCCTCGGTGTAGAAGTCGATCGCCCCCTTTTCCTCTTCGAGGTCGGCGGCGAAAAGACCTTCGAGCCCGTCGGCGCGTTTCGGCGGCTTGGCGGTCTCGATCTCGGGCGTCCCTTCAAGATACAGGATACGGTCGATGAAGCGCCCGGCGTGACCAAGCTCCTCGGTCATCTCCTCGCGCATCTTGCCGGCCAGCAGGTCCAGCCCCCAATCATCAAGCACATGCGCATGCAGGAGATACTGGTGGATCGCCGTCATCTCCATCGAGAGCGCCTGTTGCAGATGCTCAAGGCTGCGGGTCGCGTTCTTCATCTCGGTCTCGGGTCTCAGTGTCTTCGGTCATGGCCGTCACAGCCTCGGTCCAGGCGGTGCCGACCTCGGCCCATCCGGCCCTGACGCCGGCCATGAGATCGTCCCATGCCGTCGCGGTCCCCTGCGCGAGGGCACCGTAGCTTTCGCTGAGCTGGTTGCGCTCCTCGCGCAGCTCCCGAAGGGCGGTCGCGGTGCGCTCCCGCGTGGCGGCGGACATCTCCGACCAGTCCTCTCGCACGCGCGTTTCGATTTCGTCGATGCGCGTGTCCAGACGGGAAAGCGTCTCGTCGAGCACCGCAAGCGCGGCGTCGCGCTGATCGGCGGTGAACTCCCCGATCGAGGCGAAGGCCTCAGAGAAATCGGCCTGCACCTCGTCAAGGGTCGTGGGGTCGGACTCGTCCTGGGCGTGGCCCGGACCGGCGATCAGTATCAGTCCGAGCAGCCCGGCCGCGAGGCCCGAGCGCAGGGGTTTGTCAGTGCGTCCCAAGGTCATGTCAGCTGAACCTTTCGCGTGCCGATTTCACGGCGTCGCCCAGCTTGTCCCAGGCCTTCTCGACGCCGTCCTTGATGTCTTCCCACGCGTCGTCGCTGGCCTCGTCGAGCTCTTTCAGCTTCTCACGGGCCTCGTCCTGCTGCTTGCGCAACTCGGCCACCTGGTCTTCGTAGTCCTTGCGGGCGTCGGCGCTGGCTTCGGCGGCCTTGGCCTGCAGCTTGTCGATCTCGGCGCGCCATTGTTCGAGGCGGGCCTCGAGTTTTTCACGATATGCGCTCTTGTCACTAATGGAGCTGTCTCCTTCTTCGTTGATGGTTGCCAGTACGGCCTTGTTCCTCGGAATGGCCATGATCACACCGGCGTCGCCTTGGTCGTGTTGGCGGTGGATTTCGCGCGCTTCGCGGCTTGATCGGCACCGTCCTTTCCGGCTTCGATCTCGGCCTGGGTCATGCGGGCGGCACAATGCGAGCAAAGCTCGACCCATTGCTGCATGTCCTCCGCCATCCGCCGGAACGATTGCTGTTGCCATTCGAGCATGGCCTGCATCGCCGCCGAGGGGTCGGACCCGTTGCCGTTCGACTTGCGAACCGCCTCGGCGCCGTGCGGGCCGCATCGTGGCGGCGTTCGAACCAGGCCTTCGAAAACGCTTCGGTTTCCTCGAGGATTCCGTCCTGGGTCTTCCAGAACCCTTCCATCCGGGGCCCGATCTCGGGGTTGAGCGCAAGCATACCCTGTATCTGTTTCATCAGGTCGCCGACCTTTTGCGACTCGTCAGCCATATGCATCCTCCCGGCATATGCGGTGTCATCGTCACTAAAGATCGTGCGGGGGCACCGTGCATTAACCTGCGTAAAGTCGGCCGCCGCGGGCGCATCGCAGTCCGAAGCCGGGAAGGGGGGGCAGCACGGGACGGGGGCAGGGTGCCTGCGCCGGGGGAATGGCCGTTCACGGGCCGGGCGATCAAACGCCCTGCGAACTGCGCCGCAGGTGGGGATAAAAATATGGTGCGCGCAACTATTGATTTGAGTCATTCGCGGACCGAACATGAACCTGTAAACGTGAGGTTCAATCAATCGCGGCGCAAATCGGCTCGGGCGGCTGGTGCAGACCAGCCCTCTTTCCTTGGACCGTCTCGCTTCCCGATGCGCAACCTGGTGCCCGTCGGGGCGATCCGCACACCAGCCACAGGGAGAATGACATGCTCGAGCGTCTTGAAGAAACCGGTCTGTCCGAGGCGATGCTGCCCGACCAACTGCACTTGCCCGAAGAGGCGCAGACCTTGCTGTGCAAGCTGATCCATGCACACAAGCGGTCCTATCCGGCCGGAACCCTCCTGAAACTGGAAGGCGACGACACCGGGTCGGTCTTTCTTGTCCTGTCGGGATGGCTACTGGCGTCCAAGACCCTGGCCGACGGGCAACGCCAGATCGTCGACATCATCCTGTCCGGCGGTATCCTTGAACCGACCTCGGCCACTCCGGGCGTCAGCGCGCTGGAGGTCGAGACCCTGACCGACATGACCGTCGCGGCGATCCCCCGGTCGCGGTGGCACGATGCCTGCGGCCAGTTCCGCGACCTTGCCGAGCTGGATCATCAGATCAGCGACGCCGCGATGTCCCGGATGGCCGAGCGCATGACGCGCCTGGGCAAGGCTGCGGCCGAGACCGTGATCACCTACGCCCTGTGCGAACTCTGTCTTAGGTCGACCGCTCACGGTCTTGTCGAGGGAATGACGTTTCACATCCCGATGACCCAGCAGCAGCTTGGCGACTTCTGTGGGCTTTCGGCGGTGCATATCTGCCGGACGCTGCGTCGGCTGGAACGCAACGAGGTGCTGAGTGTCACCGATCACATGGATATCGTGGTTCACGATCTGGCCACGATGGCCGCCATCGCGGAGATCGACATCGACACCCTGCGTCAGGAAATCATCCCGGTCGCGTGACCGGCGCGCTGCCTGCCCGTCAGGCCCGCGTCTCGACGATCTCGCCAAGGGCGTGCCCGGCCAGTTCCTCCGAGGCGTTTTCCGCGATGTCGTCCACCGAGAGAACGCCGAGAAGAGCGCCGCACCGCTCCAGAACCAGAAGATGCCGGACCTGGTGGTCGCCCATGATCGCCGCGGCCGTGGTGACGTGATGATCGGCAAGGCAGGTCGCCGGGTCGCGGATCATCGCGTCGCGGACAGGCCGGGCGGCCGCGTCGCGCATGTCGGGCAACAGGCGGGTGACGATCTGTCGGTCCGTCAGCAGCCCCGGCGGCGATTCATCGCCCATGACGGGCAAGGCGGTGACGCCCCTGTCGCGCATGATGGCCGAAGCCTCGCGGATCGTGGCGAGGGGCGACAGGACGAGGCCGCTGTTGGACATGACGCGTCTGACGATCATCCGGGGTCCTCACGCTCCGCTTCGGGACATGCCTTTGCCCGACATCCACGCCGCCGTGTCGGCGGCACGCCAAGCCGGGGCAACGGTGAAGCCCCTGCGCATCAGGCGTCTTCGAGTGTGTTCCGACCAGCCGCGACGAGGCGATAACATCGGTAAAGGCACCGCGCGCCGCCTCGCGTCAGTCTCACCTCCGCCGGGCATAGGGGAATGCGGGATTGGGGGCGGAGGCACTCATGCGCAGCAGGCCGGATCAGGACCTCGATGGCGCAGCCCTCGACATGGAAGACCGCCGGAGGATCGCCGATACGCTGGGCATCACACCGCGCGAGGCGCTGTCGGCACTGGCCGGCTACGGGCTGCATGATCATGACATCGCCCGCCATCACGGCCTTCCCCCATGATCTCGTGACCGAGCTGCGGGAATTCTGGCGCATCCGGCCGAACCCCTGACACGAACACCCCGGCAACACGAATGTGATACGGCCCCCGGCTGGGCTGCATCCGGGATGACCGCCGGGACCACCGTGGGCCAAGAGGGCGTCCTTTACCGGCGTCAATGCCCACGGCCCGACGGGTCCGGCAGGCTGCGGAGTGGTCCACCAAGCAACCCGAACCGATGGAGATACCCATGCGCTTTTAACTTTCGGCACTTGCAGTATCGGCGTCGATCGCAGTTGCCGCCCCGGTCGCGGCGCAAGATCCCTACAGTCGGCCCGACGACAGCAGGATCAGCCTGAGCGGCATGGTCGGCAACCCGACCGCCGACAGTTTCACGCTCTACTACGGCGACGGCGTCATCACCGTCGAGATGGACGACTGGGACTCCTACGGCGATGCCTACGGGCTGATGGATGGCGACCGGGTGACCGTCTACGGCGATATCGACGAGAACCTCTTCACGATGACCACGATCGAGGCGAGCAGCGTCTATGTAGAAGGCCTCAATATCTATTTCTACGCCAGCAGCGCCGACGAGGAAGAGGCCTATACCTGGATCATGTCGACGCCCATCGTGATCGGCGAGGTCACGTTGCGCGGCACGGTCTCCGACCTTGACGCCGAGGCGCAGGAATTCACCCTCGACACCGGCGGGCAGGTGCTGACCATCGACACCGCCTTTCTGACCTACAACCCGCTCGATGATGTCGGCTATGCCCAACCGTGCCACAAGGCGGATCTCGGATCAGGCGGTTTTCGGCGCCTCGCCGCGGATCTTCGTGTGGTTGCGCTTCGCGGACGTGACCGCGTCGGTCGAAGCGGCAAGGCTGCAGCAAGACATGCGGCCTGACATCGACCCGAAGCGCCCCCTCTGACCGCGCGGGTGCGAGGATCGAACGCAAACGACTGTCTGCGCCTCAGGGTTCGTCCACGCATGGGGCCGGACGCTCCTGACACCGCGCGGTGTCTCGAAACAGACCGCGGCCGCGGCGTTTCCGTGATGAACGGAGCGCGTAAACGCTTTGTTTCCAGATCCCCCGTTCCCACGCCGATGGTTTCGCAACAGCGACAATCGCGGCCCGTGCCGCGCAGGCCGCCGGTTTCGTTTCGCTTTCGGAAACGATCCCTGCGGCAACCTTGTCCGCAGCGTGGCGCGGCTGCGCCAGCACCGTGCCGAACCCGTGTCGATATCGTGTCGCGCGACAGGGGGCGTATTCCGCCCGGATTTTCCCCTTCCGGGCTGCGTGGCTTGCGGCTATCCTGATGCCCTGATCCGCCGTCTCGCCATTGGGGCGCAAGGGCCGGTCGGGCGCGTATCCCGAGATTTCGGGGCGCTGCAAGCTACGGGCGGTCTCGCCCGCGGTTGATGCGATGGGATCGGTGTGGTCCCGGATCATGGGCCGGCGTTTTGGAAAAGTGTTCAGGGTCGCCGGCGTGCAACGGCGCGGCCCGCAGATGTGCAGAGTTGACGATGACGGAATTTGCCAGGACCCCCACGGCACAGGCCCCCGAGGCGCAGGGCGTGACCGCTCTTGCGGCGACCCCGGTCGCCTGTTCGCCCGTAACCCCCTGTTTCACGCCCGGCGCGCTGATCGCCACGCCCCGCGGCGAGGTGCCGGTCGAATCGCTGCGCCCCGGTGACAAGGTCATCACCCGCGATACCGGCGTGCAGGAGATCCGCTGGGTCGGCAGCCGCACCCTCAGCCGTGCCCAGCTGGCCGAGATGCCGTCGCTCAAGCCGGTCCTCGTGAAGGCCGGCGCGCTCGGCTTCGGTCTGCCGGAACGCGACATGCTGGTTTCGCCCCAACACCGCGTGATGGTCGCAGGCTCCATGATCCGCGCGAATTTCGACGAGGCCGAGGTCTTCGTGAAGGCGCGCGACCTTGTCAATCACGGCACGATCCGCATGGTCGAGACGCTCCGCACGACCTACATCCACCTGCTGTTCGACCGGCATGAGCTGGTGATGTCGAATGGGTCCTGGACCGAAAGCTTCCAGCCCACGCAGGAGGTGCTGGACGCCATTGTGCAAGACACCCGCGCCGAGATCCTCGCCCTGTTCCCCGAGCTGGCCGAGCCGGGGGCCGAGGGCAGCCATGCCCCCGCGCGGCGCAGTCTGACCGGCGCGGAAGCGGCACTTCTGCGCCCCTGAGGGCGCAGGGGGCTACCCGCGCCCGCCGCGCCCTGCACGCCACGCCGCCCACGCCTCGGGCGTGTCGAGATCGACCGTGGCGCGGTCATCCTTCAGCGGCAGCAGGTGAACGCGCCTGCCCTCGCGCTTGAGGATGTCGCGCGCGCCTGCGTCCCCTGACAGCCGCGCCAGCTCCGGCAGAAGGTCGGCCGGGAACAGCACCGGGTGCCCCGGTGTTCCGTCGCGCGTCGCCGCCCGCAGGATCGCCCCCGGTGCCTGCGCATGGAGCGACACCATCAGGTAGATGTCGCCCGCCGTGATCTCGGGCATGTCGCCCAGCAGGATCAGCACCGGCGCGTCCAGCCCGGCGATCCCGGCCCGGATGGAGGCCGCCATCCCGTCGGTGCCCTCGGCCTCGACGATCTCGACGTCCAGCCCCTCCAGCGCCGCGCGCCGCGCGTCCTGTCCCGGGCCGAGCACCACGCGCAGGGCCACGCCGGATTTCAGCGCGCGCCGCGCCATCAGCCGCAGCAGCGGCTCGCCCTCCACCTCCTCCAGCATCTTGTCGCGCCCCTTCATGCGGCTCGAGGCCCCCGCGGCGAGCAGCAGGATCACGGGCGGGGTCATGGATGACGTCATGGGCGGCGCGCCTTTCTTCTCCGGTTCGAACCTGTGTCACGGTCGCCCCCGTGGTCCGGGCGGCACCGGCGACGGGCCGGGCGCCCGTTGCACCGCCCCTCCTACAGGGCCCGGCCTCGGCTGTCAGCGCCGACCGCACCCGGGAACCGGGTGCCGGGCCCAACGGGGACCGATGCCTCCGGCATCGTGTCCCGGGCGGGAGCGCCCCCTCACGCGCGCAGGCGCGCGGCTCGCTGTGTCACGCGCGCAGGCGCGGATCGTCCCAGAGCGGGGTGGTCACCAGCCGGGCGGGGCGCATCTGCCCGAGGATCTCGATCTCGACGGTCAGCCCCTCCACGATGCGCTCGGCGGGCAGGAAGCCCATGGCGACCGATTGCCCGGTCCAGTGCGAATAGCCGCCCGAGGTGCAGAAGCCCACCACCGCGCCGTCAAGCCAGATCGGCTCGTAGGCCACGACATCGGCGTCCTCCGCCTCCACGACGAAGGTCGCAAGACGCCGGACGGGCGGTGTCGCGCGCTCGGCCTCTGCCGCCGCGCGGCCGATGAAATCGACCGGCTTCTTCCAGGCGACGAAGCGGTCAAGGCCGGTTTCTGCGGGCGTGTAATCGGGCGAGAACTCCCGCATCCACGACCCGAAGCCACGGTCAAGCCGCAGCGACATCATCGCCCGCATCCCGAAGGGTTTTATTCCGAAGGCCTGCCCCTTGTCCCAAAGCACCCGCCAGAGCGCGCGTTGCTCCATCGCGTTGACATAGATCTCGTAGCCGAGATCGCCGGTGTAGCTCACGCGCTGCACGATGGCATCCGACAGCCCGATGGTCAGGCGCCGCACATCCATGAAGCGCATCTCCGACACGTCCTGCCGCGCCACTGCGGCCAGCAGGTCGCGTGCGCGCGGCCCGGCGATCTGGAAGCCGGTGCGGCTGTCCGAGACGTTCTCGACCGCCACATCACCCGAAAGCCAGCGGTCGAACCAGCGCAGGTGGTAATCCTGCGCGCCGTAGCTGCCGGTGAGCTGAAACTCCGTCTCCGACAGGCAGGAAACGGTGAAATCCCCGATGATCTTGCCCTTCTCCGACAACATCGGCGTCAGCGACAGCCGCCCCGGCGCGGGGATACGGCCCGCCATGATCCGGTCGAGCCAGCCCCGCGCGCCGGGGCCCGTCACGCGATACTTGCCGAAATTCTGCAGCTCGTTGATGCCCACGGCCTCGCGCACCGCGCGGACCTCGCGCGCGGTGGCATCCCAGGCGTTCGAGCGGCGGAAAGAGGGGGTCTCGTAGCGCGCTTCGCCCGGCTCGGCGAAAAAGTTGACCACCTCCAGCCCGTATTGCTGGCCCCAGACCGCGCCCATCGCGTCGAAACTGTCATACATGGGCGTCGTGCGGTGGGGCCGGGCGGCGGGCAGTTCCTCGTTCGGGTAGACCACGGAAAACCGTGTCTGGTAGTTCTCGATCACCTTGGGCAGCGTGTAGCCCGGCGTGATCCAGCGCCCGAAGCGGGCGACATCCATCGCCATCACGTCGCGTTCCGGCTCGCCCTCGACCATCCATTGCGCAAGGCTCAGGCCCACGCCGCCGCCTTGGCTGAAACCCGCCATCACGCCGCAAGCCGACCAGTAGTTGCGCAAGCCCGGCACCGGGCCGACCAACGGGTTGCCGTCGGGCGCGAAGGTGAAGGGGCCATGAATCACCGACTTGATGCCCGCGCGTTCCAGCACCGGGAAACGCTTGAAGGCAAAGGCGATGGAGTCGCCGATCTTGTCGAAATCATCGGGCAGAAGCTCGTGGCCGAACTCCCACGGCGTGCCGTCCACGGCCCAGGGGCGGCAGGTCTTTTCGTAGAAGCCGATGCACAGCCCGCGCCCCTCCTGCCGGAGGTAGCTTTCGCCCGAGGGGTCCATGATATGCGGATGTTCGCTGTCGCGTTCGTAGATCTCGGGGGTTTCCTCGGTCACGAGATACTGGTGTTCCATCGGGTGCAGCGGCAGGTAACAGCCCGCCATCGCCGCCACCTCGCGCGCCCAGAGGCCCGCGGCGTTGACCACGTGCTCGGCATGGATCGTGCCCTTGTCGGTCACCACGTCCCATGTGCCGTCCGGGCGGGGATTGGTCTCGAGCACGCGTGTGTGCAGCACGATCTCGGCCCCGCCCATCTTCGCGGCGCGCGCATAGGCGTGGGTCGTGCCCGACGGGTCGAGATGCCCGTCGAGCGGGTCGTAAAGCCCGCCCAGAACGCCCTCCACATTGGTGATCGGGGCAAGCGCCTTGATCTCGTCCGGGCCGATGATCTCGGTCTCGAGCCCCATGAAGCGGTGTTTCGCGCGCTCGGCCTTGAGCATGTCGAGCCGTTCGGGCGTGTCGGCCAGCGTCACACCGCCGACATGATGCAGGCCGCAGGACATGCCCGTCAGCTCCTCTAGTTCGCGGTAGAGGCGGATGGTGTAACCCTGAAGCGCCGCCATGTTGGTGTCGCCGTTGAGCGTGTGGAACCCGCCCGCCGCGTGCCATGTCGAGCCGGAGGTCAGCTCCGAGCGTTCCAGCAGCATCACGTCCGACCAGCCCAGCTTGGTCAGGTGATAGGCGACCGAACAGCCGACGACGCCGCCGCCGATGATGCAGACGCGGGTGGTGGTTTTCATGGGACGCCTCCGTTAGCCTTGTCCGCGCAGGCTTGCGGCGCGCTGCCCGCGGCGACAAGCCCAAAGGCGACATTCCGTGTCGCAGGTCGGAAAGGGGCCAGATGTTCCGCTCGATCCTGCGCTGGCTGCGCCAGCAGTCCCGGCGCATCCATGTGCGCGTGATCCTGTTCGCCGTGCTGAACATGGCCGCGCTCGTCCTTGCCGCCGTGATCGGTCCGCTGTTGCCCGAGGGGCTGGGCGACCGGATCGGCGCGCGCTCGGTCGACACGATCCTGCAAGTGATCGCGTCCTCGATGCTGGCGGTCGTGACCTTTTCGCTGACGATCATGGTGACCGGCTTTTCGCGGGCCGAGGGGCAATGGACCCCGCGCAGCCATATCCTTCTGCGCGAGGATACGCGGACCCATTCGGTTCTGGCGACCTTCCTCGGCGCCTATCTCTACGCGCTTATCGCCATCATCCTGCGCGCCGCCGATGTCTTCGGCGAAAGCGAGCTGGTGGTTCTGTTCTTCACCACGCTTCTCGTGGTGGCCGCGATCATCTGGTCGATCATCCGCTGGATCCTGCATCTGGAGGGCTATGGCAGCCTGACCCTGACCGCCCGGCAGCTGGAACGCCGCGCGGCGACCGCGGTGCACGAGGCCGCGCGCTTTCCGTCGCAGGGGGCGCAGCCCCTGACCCCCGATGTGACCATCCCCGAGGAGGGCACCGACCTGCGCGCGGCCCGCGCGGGCTATGTCCAGCAGATCTTCGAAGAGGCGCTGCAATCCGAGGCGAAGAAACTCGACGCGCAGATCTACGTGCTCGCCCCCGCGGGCCGCTACCTGCAGCGCGGCGACGTGATGGCCCGCATCGTGGGCGACCGCGCGCCCGGCAAGGAGGCGATGGGCCGGTTGCGCGCGGCGATCCCCATCGACGACGTGCGCAGCTTCGAGATGGACCCCGTCTTCGGCGTGACCGTGCTGGCCGAAGTGGCCACCCGCGCGCTCTCGCCCGGCGTGAACGACCCCGGCACGGCCATCGACATCATCCACCGCCTCTCGCATGTCATCGGCGAGGCGCGTGTCGCGCCCGAACTGGACGCCCCCCGCCATGACCGGGTCTGGATCGAACCCATGTCGCTCCACGCGCTCTTCGAGGCGAGCTTTGCCCCCATCGCGCGCTGCGCGGGGGACGCGGTCGAGGTGCATGTCGCGCTGGCCCATGCCTTCGCAGCGATCGGGCGGGTGGGCGATGACGCCATGGCGCTGGCCGCCCGGCAGGCGGCGGCCGATCACATGGCGCGGGCGCAGGCGCAGATCACACACCGCCCGGACCTCGAGCGACTGCGGCGGGCGGTCAGCCGAGCTTCCGAACCTTGAGCCGCGTCAGGCGGTTCTTCTCGCGCTCGGCCACCTCGAAGCGGAAGCCATGGAAGCTGAAGCACTGTCCGACCACGGGGATGGACTGCGCCTCGTGGATGACGAGGCCCGCGACGGTGTTCGCCTCTTCGTCGGGAAGCGTCAGGTCGGTCGCGCGGTTGAAGTCGCGGATCGTCATCGCGCCGTCGATCAGGTAATTGCCATCCGGGCCGGGGGCGAGCAGCGGCGCTTCGGGGGTGTCGAACTCGTCGGTGATCTCGCCCACGATC
Source organism: Roseicyclus amphidinii (assembly GCF_030163755.1). GTDB lineage: Bacteria > Pseudomonadota > Alphaproteobacteria > Rhodobacterales > Rhodobacteraceae > Roseicyclus > Roseicyclus amphidinii. The sequence goes on along the minus strand of NZ_JASJOE010000003.1, from coordinate 33,059 downwards.
TCCTCGAGGATGTCCTCGAGCGTGATCAGCCCGCGCAGCGCGCCGTATTCGTCCACCACCAGCGCGAAATGCGTGTGCCGCTTCAGGAACTGGCGCAGCTGGTCGTCGAGCGTCGTGGTCTCGGGAATGAAATAGGGCTTGGTGGCGATATCCGTGATCTTGAAGCCCTGGATGCCCGGCGCGTTCTCGCCCCGCGTCAGCCGGTCGATGGCGCGCAGCAGATCCTTGGCGTGGACAAGGCCGATGATGTTCTCCTGCTCGCCCTTGTAGACGGGCAGGCGGGTGTGGGGCGATTGCAGCGCCTGGCTCAGGATCGCCTCGGGGTCGGCCTCGGCGTCGATCATCTCGATGCCCGAGCGGTGGAGCATGATCTCCTCCACCGTGCGCTCGTGCAGGTCGAGCGCGCCGAGCAGCCGGTCGCGCTGTTCCTTCTCCACCGTCCCCTCGGAATGGCCGAGCGAGAGCGCGCCCATGATCTCCTCGTGGACGGAGACCATGTTGGCGCTGGCGTCGATCCTGACCCCGAAAAGCCGCAGCACACCGCGGACCAGCAGGCGCACGACCGAGACCACGGGCGCCATGACCGAGACGACAAGGCCGACGGGCCGCGCGATGCGCGCCGCGGTGCGTTCGGGATCGTTGATCGCGTAGGTCTTGGGCAGAACCTCGGCGAAGATCAGGACAAGGGCCGTCATGACCAGCGTGGCGATGGCGACCCCGCCCTCGCCGAGGATCGTGGTCAGAAGGGCGGTCGCCAGCGAGGTGGCGAGGATGTTGACCAGGTTGTTGCCCAGCAGGATGCCGCCGATCAGCCGCTCGTTGTCTTCCTTCAGCGCCAGCGCGCGGTCGGCGCCCGCGGCATGTTCGCCCCGGTCGACCATCGAGCGCAGCTTGCCGCGGGTGGCGGCCGTCAGCGCGGTTTCCGAGCCCGAGAAGAAGCCCGAGCAGAGCAGCAGGAACAGGATCACCGCGGCGGTGATCCAGGTGGCGGGATCGGCGAGGGCCGAAAAGGCCTCGGGCGGGGGGGCGTTTTCCATGTGGCGGTTATGGGGTGGGGCGGGGTGCGCTTCAAGATGGCACCGTGGCACCGGGTGGCAGGTGTTGCGCCGAAAGGGGGGGCTCCGCCCCCGTCGCGTGCCGCGACTCCCCCGCCATATTTGGGGGATAGAGATGGGAGGGGGGCGCGCGTTAACCTTAACGGTGTGCGAGCGGGTGGTTTTCGAGGACGAGGCGTTTGAGGCGGTCGTCGAGGATATGGGTGTAGATCTCGGTGGTGGCGATATCGGCATGGCCGAGCAGCGCCTGGATCGCGCGCAGGTCGGCGCCGTTCTGAAGCAGGTGGGTGGCGAAGGCGTGGCGCAGCACATGCGGCGTGACGCGGGCGGGGTCGAGGTTGGCCGCCAGCGCCAGCTCCTTGATCAGCGTGAAGAAGCGGATGCGGGTGAGATGCCCCGCCTTGCCGCGCGAGGGGAAGAGGAAGGGCGAGGGGCGCGCGCCGGTTTCGGCCTTGTGACGGGCGTCCTCGGCGTCGCGGTGGGCGAGCCATGCGGTGATCGCGTCGCGCGCGGGGGGCGACAGGGGGACCATGCGTTCCTTGCCGCCCTTGCCGCGGACCAGCAGAAGCTGCGGATCGCCGCGGACGGCGGCGACGGGCAGCGCGACCAGTTCGCTGACGCGCAGGCCTGTGGCATAGAGCAGCTGCATCAGGCAGGTGTTGCGGAGACGGTCCGCGGCGCTGCGGCCATGGGTTTCGGCGACGGCGAGAAGGGCGTCGACCTCCGCCATGCTCAGGGTGCCGGGCAGGCTGCGCTTGCGGCCCGGTCCCTTGATCTGCAGCGCGGGGTTGTCCGGGCGCCAGCCCTCGTCCACGGCGAAACGGTAGAACTGCTTGAGCGCCGAGAGCCGTCGCGCGCGGGTGGCGGGGGCAAGCCCCTCGGCGTCCAGCTGGGCGATGTAGCCCTCGAGCGCGGCGCGGTCGGCCCGGGCCAGCGCAGTACCGTGCCGCGCCAGCCAGTCGGCGGCATCGGCCAGGTCGCGGCCATAGGCCAGCTGCGTGTTGCGCGCGGCCCCCTGTTCGGCGGCCTGCGCCGCGAGGAAACCCGAGATCCGGCGCGCGCTGTCGGGGTCGGCCATGGCGCTACCCTTCGAGCAGCACGAGCTGCAGGGCGGCGCGGCGGGCTACGTCCTCGAGTCCCACGGCGCGGTAGAGGGCCAACGCATCGGTGATGTCGCCGGGGTCGCGTTCGGGGTCCGACAGGACCAGCGCCGCGCGCAACAGCGCCTCGCCCAGCCGGTCATTCTGGACGAACCACGCGTAGCGGTGGGCGGGCGGCTCGGCGTCGAAGGCGCGGGCGGCGGCCAGCATGGTCAGGCTGGCCCCGGCGGGCGGTGTCGCGGGAAGGCCGCGCGCCAGCGCGAAGGCGAAGCCTTCGGCCTCGGACTGCGGCACGGCGGCCATGGCCACCGCCTCGTAGCCGGACGACAGCAGGCCGATGCGCCGGGCAAGCTGCCCCGCGTCGCCGGTCAGCGGGCTGCGCAGCAGGCGGGGGGCATAGGCCTCGGCGAAGGCGGTCTCGAGCCCGGCGTCGCGCATCGCCGCCCATGCGGGGGCGAGGCGGGCGGCGGTCTCGGCCGCGTCGCCCGCCAGGAGCGCCGCGTCGAAGCGTTGCAGCGCCGCGACCCTGTCCCAGACCCCGCCCGACGCGGAGGGCACGCGCGCGGTATAGAGCGCAAGCCATTGGCCCGCCTCGATCGCGCCCGAGCGGGTCAGCCGCTCGGCGGCGTCGAGCTGCGCGTTCCACCCGGCCAGGTCGCTCAGGTCGGCATGGGCGAAGGCCAGCGGCAGGTCGGTGGTGGCGGGCCGCTCGCCGATGGCCGCGCGCATGTGAAAGGCCAGCGGCGTCAGCGCCGGGTCGGGGGGCAGCGGCGGCTCGCCCTCGAAGAGCTCGGGGTCCAGGAAACGGGCGATCAGGTCGCCCTCGGCGGTGGTGATCCGTCCCAGCGCCTCGCCGGTGCCGAGGGCGAGGGCGGCCGCGGGCCAGTCGCCATCGCGCGCTAGGCAAAGGATCCGCGCGGGCAGCGTGGGGGCGAGGTCGGGGCTGGCCTCCATCGTCTGACAGGCGCGGTCGGCATGGCCGGTCAGCAGCGAGACATCGAACCAGCGGCGGAACACCTCGGCGTTCGAGGCCCCGGCGCGTTCGATCAGCGCCTGCGCCGGATCGAGCGCGCCGCGCGCCAGCAGCATGTCGACGCGCGCGAGGAACAGCCCCGGAACGTCCGGGGCGGCATCGGCGGGCGGGTCCAGCTCGGCCAGCGCCAGCGTTTCGGTGAAGGCCTGGATCGCGGGCAGACCCTGCACCGGCTGCGCCCGGAACAGGCGCGAGAGCGTCTCGGTCTCGGACGCGCCCCACAGCTCGCGGGGCAGGCCGGTGATCGCGGCGGGCAATAGCCCGACCGCGTCGATGGTGACCGCGCCCAGCGGCATGACCGTGACCGCGGGCGGCAGGGCCGAGGTGGCGATGTCGCCATGCGGCCGCGTGACGGTATCCGACAGCCAGTCGGGCGAGCTGGTCTCGGGCAGGTCGGAGAGATCCGCCAGCGCGGGAGGAAGCGTCGAGCCGTCCTGCGCGGCCAGCGGCAGGGGGGCGAGGCACAGCAGGACGAGCGCGGCCCTAGTCCACATCGAGCTCCACCGGGCTGGTGACGGTGGTCTGCGCGGGCACGAGATAGCCCGAGTAGGAATAGCCGATCAGGCCGAGCACCCCCAGCACGATCAGCACCACCAGTAGAGTTATGATGCGCCCCATGGCCCCCTGTATCCTTGTCCTGCCTTGCCTCGCGTCTCGACCGCGACACACTGGCCGCGGATCGGCGTTTGCCGCCGTTCTGGAATCCTTATAAGGCATCCGGGGCGGAATTGCGCCAGGCACGGGAAAAGAAATTTCGGGATCATGGGCGAAACACCGCCACATTCGCGTGAACACACGGCAGAGCGGCTGCTGCGGACGGTCGTCCTGGTGGGGATGATGGGTGCGGGCAAGACCGCCGTGGGCCGTGCGCTGGCCACCCGGCTGGGGGCCGAGATGCGCGACTCGGATGCCGAGATCGTCGCCTCCAGCCAGCTGAGCATCGCCGAGATCTTCGACCGCTACGGCGAGCCCTTCTTCCGCGAAAAGGAAAGCGCGGTGATCGCGCGGCTGCTGGACGGGCCGCCTTGCATCCTGTCGACGGGCGGGGGCGCGTGGCTGTCCGAGGCGAACCGCGCGCTCCTGACGCGCGAGGCGGCGGTGCTCTGGCTTCAGGCCGATCTCGAGCTGCTGTGGCAACGCGTGCGCCACAAGACGACGCGGCCGCTGTTGCGGACCGACAATCCCCGGCGCACCCTGTCCGAGCTGCTGGACGCGCGCGCGCCGGTCTATGCCCTTGCGCCGCTCAAGGTGCATGTGGCCCCCGACTGGTCGATCGAGGAGACGGCCGAGCGGGTGATGGCGGAACTGGCCCGCGCGGGCGCGGTGGAGGGATATGAGCCATGACGGTGACGGTGCATGTGCCGCTGGGCGAGCGGGCCTATGACGTGCGCATCGGTGCGGGGCTGATCGGGCGCGCGGGGGCCGAGATTGCGCCGCTGCTGCGCCGCCCGAAGGTCTGGATCGTGACCGAGGAGCGGGTCGCTTCGCTGCATCTTGCGGCGTTGCAGGCGGGGCTGCAGGCGGGCGGCGTGGACAGCGCCGCGCTGATCCTGCCGCCGGGCGAGGGGACGAAGAGCTGGCCGAACCTCATTCGCGTGGTCGAATGGTGGCTCTCGGAAAAGGTCGAGCGGCGCGACGTGGTCGTCGCCTTCGGCGGCGGCGTGATCGGCGATCTCGTGGGCTTCGCCGCCGCGATCCTGCGCCGCGGCGTGCGCTTCGTGCAGCTGCCGACCTCGCTTCTGGCGCAGGTGGACAGCTCGGTGGGCGGCAAGACCGGGATCAACACCGAACACGGCAAGAACCTGGTCGGCAGTTTTCACCAGCCGTCGCTGGTGCTGGCCGATATCGACGTGCTGGGCACGCTTGCGCCGCGCGATTTCCTTGCCGGCTACGGCGAGGTGGCCAAATACGGGCTTCTGGGGGATGCCGGGTTCTTCGGCTGGCTCGAGGAGAACGGGCCGGCGCTGGCCGCGGGCGATGCCGCGCTGAGGGCCGAGGCGGTGCGCCGCTCGGTCCAGATGAAGGCCGACATCGTCGTGCGCGACGAGACCGAACAGGGCGACCGTGCGCTTCTGAACCTCGGCCACACCTTCTGCCATGCGCTTGAGGCCGCGACGGGCTATTCCGACCGGCTGCTGCATGGCGAGGGCGTGGCGATCGGCTGCGCGCTGGCCTTCGAACTGTCGGCGCGGCTGGGGCTTTGCGCGCAGGAAGACCCGAGCCGGGTGCGCGCGCATCTCGCCGGGATGGGCATGAAGCGCGATCTGGCCGACATTCCGGGCGATCTGCCGGATGCCGACGGGCTGCTGGCGCTGATGGCGCAGGACAAGAAGGTGGTGGACGGCCAGCTGCGCTTCATTCTCGCGCGCGGGATCGGCGACGCCTTCGTCACGGGCGATGTGCCGGTGGAGGCCGTGCGCGCCGTGCTGGCCGAGGCTCTGGCGACGCCGTAACGAATTTTCGTACGAAAATTCGCATGATGCGAAAATTCGTACGAATTTTCGGTGTCGCGCTCAGTCCTTGCCGCGATAGGGCTCGACGTATTGCAGCGCCATGTCCCAGGGGAAGAAGATCCAGGTGTCCTGGCTCACCCCGGTGATGAAGGTGTCGACCATCGGCTCGCCCTTGGGCTTGGCATAGACCGTGGCGAAATGCGCCTTGGGGTAGAGCTGGCGCACCAGCTCCAGCGTCTTGCCGGTGTCGACCAGGTCGTCGACGATCAGCACGCCCTCGCCATCGCCCATCATCGCGTCATCGGGGCTTTTCAGCACCTCGGCCTCGCGCTGCTTGTCGGCCTTGCCGCCGCCCGCGTGGTAGGATTTGACCGAAATCGTATCGACGGTACGGATGTCCAGTTCGCGCGCGACGATCATCGCGGGGGCCATGCCGCCGCGGGTGATCGCGACCACCGCGCGCCAGCCGCCGTCTTCGCCCGGGCCGCGCTTGTCCAGCCGCCAGGCCAGCGCGCGGGCGTCGCGGTGCAGCTGGTCCCAGCTGACGTGAAAGCCTTTCTCATGGGGCAGGGGCGTGATCATGGGCCTAGCCCTCCTTCTTCTCGAGGCTCATGTCGGGGGCCTCGGGGTTCTTCATGCCGATGACATGATAGCCCGAGTCGACATGCAGCACCTCGCCCGTCACCGCGCTGGACATGTCCGACAGCAGGTAGAGGGCCGACTGGCCCACCTCGTCCTGCGTCACGGTCCGGCGGAGCGGCGCGTTGTTCTCGTTCCACTTCAGGATGTAGCGGAAATCGCCGATGCCCGAGGCGGCCAACGTCTTGATCGTGCCCGCGGAAATCGCGTTCACGCGGATGCCGTCGCGGCCCAGGTCCTCGGCCAGATACATCACCGACGCCTCGAGCGCGGCCTTGGCGACACCCATGACGTTGTAATGCGGCATGACCTTCTCCGCGCCGTAATAGGTCAGCGTCAGAAGGCTGCCGCCGTTCGGCATCATCTTCTCGGCGCGCTGGCAAACGGCGGTGAAGGAATAGACCGAGATGTTCATCGTCATGGCGAAATTCGCCGGGCTTGTCTCGACGTAGCGGCCGCGCAGCTCGCTCTTGTCGGAAAAACCGATGGCATGGACCACGAAATCGAGGCTGCCCCATTTTTCCTGAAGCTCCGCGAAGAGCGCGTCGAGCGACGCTTCGTCGCCCACGTCGCAGGGGATCATCAGCTCGGAGCCGAGGCTTTCGGCCAGCGGCTTCACCCGCTTCAGCAGCGCCTCGCCCTGATAGGAAAACGCCAGCTCCGCGCCCTCGGCCGCCACGGCCTTGGCGATGCCCCAGGCGATGGACTTGTCGTTTGCGAGCCCCATGATGAGCCCGCGCTTGCCCGTCATCAACCCCATCGCATTCCCCATCCGCCAAGCTGTGTTACCGGTCTGGTAAGCCATCCCCACCGGGGCTTCAAGATAGGGCGTCTTGCTGCGGGGCCGCTCGGGCGCTAGCTCGTCGTCCCAGGAACCATGTGGAGAACGACCCATGACCGAACGAACCGGCATCTTCGCGGGCGACGACCCATTCGTCATCGCGCGGGCCTGGCTGGCCGAGGCCGAGGCCTCGGAACCCAACGATCCCAACGCCATCGCGTTGGCCAGCGTCGACGCCGAGGGGCTGCCGAACGTGCGGATGGTGCTTCTCAAGGACATCGAAAGCGCGGGCGCGGGGCAGGGGGCTTTCGTCTTCTACACCAATTACGAAAGCGCCAAGGGGCAGGAGCTGATGGCCTCGGGCAAGGCGGCCTTCGTGATGCACTGGAAATCCCTGCACCGGCAGGTCCGGGTGCGCGGGCTGGTGACCCGCGAGGAGGGCGAGACGGCCGATGCCTACTACGCCTCGCGCTCGCTCAAGAGCCGCCTCGGCGCCTGGGCGTCGCGGCAATCGCGGCCGCTGGCCAGCCGGGCCGCGCTGATGGCCGAGGTCGCCCGCATCACCGCGCAGCAGGGACCGAACCCCGACCGGCCGCCGTTCTGGGGCGGGTTCCGCATCACCCCGGTCGAGATCGAGTTCTGGGCCGACGGCGCCTTTCGGCTGCATGACCGGTTCCGCTGGACCCGCTCCGGTCCCGCCGAACCATGGCAGGTGACGCGGCTCAATCCCTGAGCCGCCATGCCGATGCCGGGCCCGTCATGCCGGTTGGCATGATGCGTGCATGAACGCACGCGCACAGTGCGGATTCGCAGCCCTTCGGGCTAAATGTTATTCTAGGACAATAATTTCGACTTGAGTCTGCTGCGATACCCCTTCAGGTTCGGCGCGGGGACATTTCGTAGCAACGGATGATGGGAATGGCCTGTATGGCTGATGAAAAGCAAGATATCTCACCGATCGTCGCAGGCCGCGTGAAGTGGTTCGACGTCGCAAAGGGATTCGGGTTCATCGTGGCGGATGAGGGAGGGCCCGACATCCTCCTTCATGCGAATGTTCTGAGGAATTTCGGGCAGGGCTCCGTGGCCGATGACGCGCGCATCTCGGTGCGGGTGCAGATGACACCGCGCGGCGTGCAGGCCAGCGAAGTGATCGAGATCATCCCGCCCGAAGGGCTGGACGAAGGTGACGAGGGGTTCCAGATCGACATCCCCTCGGACGTGCCCTTCGTGCCCGGCCGCGTGAAATGGTTCGACAAGACGAAAGGCTTTGGCTTCGCCAACATCTTCGGGCATCCTGAAGACGTGTTCGTGCATGTCGAGGTGCTGCGCCGCTGCGGGCTTGCCGATCTCATGCCCGGCGAAGCCGTGGCGATGAGGGTGGTGGATGGTCCCCGCGGCAAGATGGCGGCCGAAGTGCGCGCCTGGGATTACGTGTAAAGGATAGCGCCGATGCGCCCGTTCCGGTTTCTCGTCGCGGCCCTGGTTCTGGCCGCAGCCCCTGTCACACAGGCTGCTGCGGCCTGCTCCGAGGATCGCGTCGAGATCCGGGGCGACTTCGGCTCGGTCCGGTTTCGTGTCGCCGTCGCGGACACGCCCGAGGCGCGGGCGCAAGGGCTGATGAACGTGCCCGAGATGCCGCGCATGGTCGGCATGCTGTTCGTCTACGAGCGCGCCAACACGGTGGCGTTCTGGATGAAGAACACGCTGATCCCGCTCGACATGATCTTTGCCGATGAAACCGGCGCGATCGTGCATATCCACGAAAACGCCGTCCCGCTCGACGAGACGCCGGTGCCCAGCGGCTTCCTCGTGGATGCTCAGGGGCAACCGACGCCGGGCATTCCCGACATCCAGTATGTGCTCGAGATCAACGGCGGCATGTCCGAGCAGCTGGGCCTGTCCGCGGGCGACCAGATGCGCCACCCCGCCATCCTGCAGGAGACCGCCGCCTGGCCCTGCCCGGTCGAGTGATCTTGCGGGGTTGCGCTGCCCCGCCCGGCGGCGCTAAGAGCGGGATCAGGTCGGGGCGTGGCGCAGTCTGGTAGCGCACCTGTTTTGGGTACAGGGGGTCGTGAGTTCGAATCTCGCCGCCCCGACCAATCCCGCCACATACCACATCTAGTGTCATCTGCCGGTTACCTCTCCGTAATGTGGTGGGACATGGCCGGTTCTGGCGCTTGCCTGTGGTGTATCTGCCATATCTTTGGCAGCAAGGCGCGGCGACGAAGGATAGGATGCCCTTGGGCCGGCGACCTTGGGTGATACTTCAACCGCCGCCGTTATCCCTGCGAAAAACAACGATATCCGCCGATACCGGACGCCGAGCCGCATCCGATCAGAATCGTGACACCGGCGGAGGGACGGAAAGGGGCGCCGTTTTCAACCCAAATTTGCCGCCTCGGCTGCCAAAAAAACGATTGACCCTCCGACCCCTCCTACGTCAGATTGTGCGAGCCGATTGAGACACCACAACATATGGTGCGTCGGCGGGGGGCAGGGAGAAATCCCGACATGGACATCCAGGCACATCCCGCAAGGGGTGTGACGGGCCGGTGCAGCCGGGCCGGGGGGGTGCCTTCTTGCCTTCAAGACCAAGACGGTCAGAGCGCAACGACGCTGGCAGACCGCGCGGAGCGAACCAGGGCTAGAAGAGGCAGTAATCCATGAAGATCGACCGTAGATTCACCCGTGCCGGCGCAGATGCGTATGCTGATCTGGAATTCACCACCACCACGTCGGAAATCCGCAACCCTGACGGCACCGTGGTCTTCAAGCTCGACGCCGTCGAGGTGCCCGTGGGCTGGAGCCAGGTGGCCTCGGACGTCATCGCGCAGAAGTATTTCCGCAAGGCCGGCGTTCCCGCGGCCCTGAAGCCCGTCAAGGAAAAGGGCGTCCCCAGCTTCCTGTGGCGGCAGGTCGCCGATGAGGCCGCCCTCGCCGCCTTGCCCGAAGACCAGCGTTACGGCGGCGAGACCTCGGCCAAGCAGGTGTTCCGCCGCCTTGCGGGCGCGTGGTGCTACTGGGGCTGGAAGGGTGGCTACTTCACCACCGAGGACGACGCCCGCGCCTATTTCGACGAGATGCAGCTGATGCTGGCGCGCCAGATGGCAGCGCCCAACAGCCCGCAGTGGTTCAACACCGGCCTGCATTGGGCTTACGGCATCGACGGCCCGAGCCAGGGGCATTTCTACGTCGATTGGCAAAGCGGCAAGCTGACCAAGTCGACCAGCGCCTATGAACACCCCCAGCCGCACGCCTGCTTCATCCAGTCCGTCGCCGATGACCTCGTGAACGAGGGCGGCATCATGGACCTCTGGGTGCGCGAGGCGCGCCTGTTCAAGTATGGCTCTGGCACCGGCACCAACTTCAGCCACCTGCGCGGCGAGGGCGAGAAGCTTTCGGGCGGCGGCAAGTCCTCGGGCCTGATGGGCTTTCTCAAGATCGGCGACCGTGCGGCGGGCGCGATCAAGTCGGGCGGCACCACGCGCCGCGCGGCCAAGATGGTGATCGTCGACGCCGACCACCCCGATATCGAGGCCTTCATCGACTGGAAGGTGATCGAGGAACAGAAGGTCGCCAGCCTCGTCGCGGGCTCCAAGACCCACGAGAAGATGCTGAACGCCATCTTCACCGCGATCCGCGAGTGGGACGGCCTGCTCGAGGATGGCGTCGAGCCCACGAAGAACGAGACGCTGAAAAAGGCGATCCGCGCCGCGAAATCCGCCGCGATCCCCGAAACCTACATCAAGCGCGTGCTGGACTACGCGCGTCAGGGCTACACCTCGATCGAGTTCCCGACCTATGACACCGATTGGGACAGCGAGGCCTATTCGAGCGTTTCCGGCCAGAACTCCAACAACTCGATCCGCGTCACTGACGCCTTCCTCAAGGCCGTCGAGAACGATGACGACTGGGAGCTGATCAGCCGCGTCAACGGCAAGCCGACCAAGACGGTCAAGGCGCGGGAGCTTTGGGAAAAGGTGGGCCATGCCGCATGGGCCTGCGCCGATCCGGGCATCCAGTTCCACGACACCGTCAACGCCTGGCACACCTGCCCCGAAGACGGCGCGATCCGCGGCTCAAACCCGTGCTCGGAATACATGTTCCTCGACGATACGGCCTGCAACCTCGCCTCGATGAACCTGTTGACCTTCTACTCGGGCGGCCAGTTCGACGCGGAAAGCTATGTCCATGCCACGCGGCTCTGGACGCTGACGCTGGAAATCTCGGTGATGATGGCGCAGTTCCCCTCCAAGGAAATCGCGCAGCTCTCCTACGACTTCCGCACGCTCGGCCTTGGCTACGCCAACATCGGCGGCCTGCTGATGAACATGGGGCTTGGCTATGACAGCGCCGAGGGTCGTGCGATGTGCGGGGCGTTGACCGCGATCATGACCGGCGTGGCCTATGCCACCTCGGCCGAGATCGCCAGCGAGCTGGGCCCCTTCGCGGGCTTCGAGCGCAACCGCGAGCACATGCTGCGCGTGATGCGCAACCACCGCGCCGCGGCCTATGGCAAGACCGAGGGCTATGAGGCGGTGAACGTGAACCCCGTCGCCCTCGACCACGCCAATTGCCCCGACGCCCGGCTGATCAAGCTGGCCAAGCAGGCCTGGGACGATGCCCTCAGCCTCGGCGAGGCGCATGGCTACCGCAACGCGCAATCCACCGTCATTGCGCCCACGGGCACCATCGGCCTTGTCATGGACTGCGACACCACCGGGATCGAGCCCGACTTCGCGCTGGTCAAGTTCAAGAAGCTGGCCGGCGGCGGCTACTTCAAGATCATCAACCAGTCGGTGCCGGGCGCGCTGGAAACGCTGGGCTATTCCTCCAGCCAGATCGAAGAGATCATCGCCTATGCCGTGGGTCACGGCACGTTGGGGCAGGCACCCGGCATCAACCACACCGCCCTGATCGGCCACGGCTTCGGCCGCGCCGAGATCGAGAAGATCGAGGCGGCGCTGCCCTCCGCCTTCGACATCCGCTTCGTCTTCAACCAGTGGACGCTGGGGGCCGAGTTCTGCACCGAAACGCTGGGCATCCCGGCGACCAAGCTGAACGATCCCACCTTCGACATGCTGCGCCACCTCGGCTTCACCAAGGCCGAGATCGACGCCGCCAACGACCATGTCTGCGGGACCATGACGCTCGAGGGCGCGCCCTTCCTCAAGGAAGAGCATTACCACGTCTTCGACTGCGCCAACCCCTGCGGGAAGAAGGGCAAGCGGTTCCTCAACGTCGACAGCCACATCTACATGATGGCGGCCGCCCAAAGCTTCATCTCGGGCGCGATCTCCAAGACGATCAACATGCCCAACTCGGCCACGATCGAGGATTGCCAGAAGGCCTATGAACTGTCCTGGTCGCTGGGGGTGAAGGCCAACGCGCTCTACCGCGACGGCTCCAAGCTGTCGCAGCCGCTGGCCTCCGCGCTGGTGGAGGATGACGAGGACGCGCAGGAGGTGCTGGAAACCGGCACCACCATGGAAAAAGCGCAGGTCATCGCCGAGAAGATCGTCGAGAAGATCGTGGTCAAGGAGGTCATCAAGGCCCACCGCGAGAAGATGCCCGACCGCCGCAAGGGCTACACGCAAAAGGCCATCGTGGGCGGCCACAAGGTCTACCTGCGCACCGGCGAATACCAGGACGGCTCGCTGGGCGAGATCTTCATCGACATGCACAAGGAAGGCGCGGGCTTCCGTGCGATGATGAACAACTTCGCCATCGCCGTTTCGGTCGGCCTTCAGTACGGCGTGCCGCTGGAGGAGTTCGTGGACGCCTTCACCTTCACCAAGTTCGAACCCTCGGGGATGGTGCAGGGCAACGACTCGATCAAGAACGCGACCTCGATCCTCGATTACATCTTCCGCGAGCTGGCCGTGTCCTACCTCGACCGGACCGACCTCGCCCATGTGGCACCCACCGGCCAGACCTTCGACGACGTGGGCCGCGGCGCGGAAGAGGGCGTGTCGAACGTCAAGGAAGTGCCGGACAGCCGCGCCTCCTCGCCCATCGACGTGCTGCGCCAGGTCGCCTCGACGGGCTACCTCCGCAAGCGCGCCCCGCAGGAGCTGGTGGTCTTCCAGGGCGGCGCGGCCGACCCGGTGGCGACGCTGGAAACCCTTGTCCCCGAGACCCGCGGCGGCGCCACCGTGGCGGCGGTCGCTTCGACCACGGCGGTCACCACCGGCACGGTCAGCATGGACGCCCGCACCAAGGCGAAGATGCAGGGCTACGAGGGCGAAGCCTGCGGCGAATGCGGCAACTACACGCTGGTCCGCAACGGGACCTGCATGAAGTGCAACACTTGCGGCGCGACGTCGGGCTGTAGCTGAACACCAATCGGGCGCGCGGGGCCCAAGGTCGCGCGCCTGTCATCCGGGGCGGGTGCGCTCGCCCCTGACGCGGATCAGGCCGCAGGCAGAACACTTCGGGCAGTGAACATCAGAGCCTGATACGCGAAACTCGAAGGGGCGCCCCAGTGGCGCCCCTCTTTTCCTTCAATGCTTTGCAAGGCGATCTTCATGCATCGCATGAAGGGGCCTCACGCCTCCGGAACAAAGCGATATCCCTCACCCTCGGCTGCGACCCGGCCGATCCCGCCGCCGCCCAGGTGGAAGCCGATGACGCCCATGTCGTCCGCCGTGATCCGGTCGAACAGCGCGACCCGCGTCGCCGCCGCCGCCTCCGGGTCCTGGTCCGAGCCCGAGACCCAGCCGGGCCGGGCAAAGGCCACGTGATCGTTGCCGATCGCATCGCCCAGCACCATCACCGCTTCCGCGCCCTCGCCGATGACGAAGCCCATGTGCCCCGGCGTGTGCCCCGGCGTCAGCGCGGCCACCACGCCCGGCAGAACCTCGTCCCCGTCGCCAAACCGTGTCATCGCAGCGGCCACCACCGAGAGCCGCCGTTGCGCCCCCACGGCAAAGGCCGCGCGTTCCGCGCCGATGCTGCCGACGGTCGCGTCGTCCATCCAGTAGTCGAACTCCACCCCGCCCATCATGTGTTCGGCATTGGCGAAATAGGGCTCGTCGAAATCGTCCAGCACCCCCCAGAGGTGATCCGGATGCCCATGGGTGAAGATCACATGCGTGACGTCGAACGGGTCGATCCCCGCCGCGGCCAGCGCATCGGGCAGCATCCCCGCGGAAGGCATGAATTGCGTGCCCGAGCCCGCGTCGAACAGCGCCAGCACATCGCCCCGCCGCAGCAGCGTCAGGTTGCAGGGCGGCGTCAGCGGCGCGGCGGGATCGACGCCATAGGGCGCCAGCACCTGCGCCAGTTCCCCCGAGGGCATCGGCCCGAAGATGAACTCGGCCGGCAGCGACAGCGTGCCGTCGCTCAGCGTCGTGATCTCGGTATCGCCCATCCTCAGCGTGGTCTGCGTCCAGCCGATGCGGGGCAGGCCGCTGGCGGCCAACGCCGCGGTTCCGGTGGCCATCAGGCGGCGGCGGGTGATCTGCATCTCGGGTCTCCTCCCTCATGATCGCCCCACCGTAGCGCGCGCGTCATATTCAGGAAAGTGGATATGTGAGGCGGCAGCGCCTCCCCTCGGCACCTTTCCGCGCCCCGTCTTTGCGCCGACAATATTTCTTTGCGAAATCTTTATCCCGGCGCAGGATAACCCCGAGTCTCTGGACACGGGAGGCAACCATGAAGCCCGGACATATCATCCTCGGCGCGGCGCTGGTGGGGGCGGGGGCGCTCACGCCGCTCTGGCTGCCCTTCGGCCCCGTGGGCGGCATCGCGCTTTTGGCGCTCATGCGCATCTGCTGGCTGGAGGACAATATCGTCTCCGACCTGTTCGGCCGCGACCGGCTGCCCACGGGCTACCGCAACACCGCGGCGCTCAGGCGGCTGTTCCTCATGCGCTGGTTCGGCATCTGGTCCGAGGAATCGCGGGCCGAGCAATCGGCGCATCTGATGGCCACCGCGATGCGGGCCGAGGTGCAGATCTGGGGCACGCTGCTGCTGGGGCTCGCCGCGACGCTGACGGCCACCGCGGCGCCCTTCGGGCCATGGGTCAACGGCGGGCTCGGGCTGGGGCTGTTCGTGCTGGCGCTGTCGCGGGCTGATCGGCTGGCGGTGACGCTGGCCCATTGCGACGCGGGCCGCGCGCTGCCCGATCACCTGCTTCTGCCCCGAAGCCGCCGCATCCTCGCCGAGCGCAAGCGATAGCCGTCTTGCCGCTTGCCGCTTGCCGCTTGCCGTCGCGCAGGCGCGCGGTCATGCTGCGCGCGATGACAGCGTCCGACAGCACATCCACCACCATTCGTTTGCGCCTGTTGCTGGGGCAGGACGGCACGAAGCTCGGGCCGGGCAAGGCCGACCTGTTGCAGGGGATCGGCGAGCTTGGCTCGATCTCGGCGGCGGGGCGGCGCATGGGCATGAGCTATCGCCGCGCCTGGGCGCTGGTCGAAGAGATGAACGCCGGTTTCGCCGCGCCGCTGGTGGCCTCCAGCCGCGGCGGGGCCGCGGGGGGCGGTGCGCGGCTGACGCCCGAGGGCGCGGCCGTGCTGGCGCGCTACCGCGCGCTCGAGGCCGAGGTCGCCAACGCGGGGGCCGAGCATATCGCGGCCATCGCCGCGATGCTGCGGTCCTGAGCGGGCAGGGCGATCGGCATGGGTGAACATAACGCTTGCCCGGCGGTCTTCCGGCGCGATATGTCTGCTCGAACATATCGCTTTCCGAGGGCCTCTATGCCGCTTGTCTCACGCCTTGGCCGCCGCCTCCGGCCGCTTCTTGCCGCCGCATGCGCCTGCGCCGGGATGCAAGCCGCCGCGCAGGACCTGACGGTCCATGCCGCGGCTTCGCTCGGGGGGGCGCTCGACGAGGTGGCGACGCTGTGGGAGGACCAGACCGGCGGCACCCTGACGCTGGTCTACGCCGGCAGTTCCGCCTTGGCGCGCCAGATCGCGGCGGGCGCGCCGGGGGATGTCTTCGTCTCGGCCAACACCGCCTGGATGGACGTGCTGGAGGAGGGCGGGCAGCTGCGCGCGGGCAGCCGGGTGGATCTGTTGACCAACAGCCTCGTCGTGATCGCCCCCGCGGGCGCGCCCGCGCCCCTCGACCTCGCCGCCTTGCCGGAGCGCCTCGGCGCGGGCCGCCTCGCGCTCGCCCTGACCGAGGCCGTGCCCGCGGGCATCTACGCACGGCAGGCCCTGACGACCCTCGGCCTGTGGGAGGCCGTCGCGCCGCAGGTGGTCGAGGCCGACAACGTCCGCGCCGCGCTTGCGCTGGTGGCAAGCGGGGCGGCCCCCCTCGGGATCGTCTACGCCACCGACGCCATCGCCGAGCCGCGCGTCGCGGTGCTGGCCGAGCTGCCCGCGGGGTCGCATGACCCCATCCTCTATCCCGCCGCGGCGCTGGCGCAGGGCGACGGCGAAGGGGCCGCGGCGTTGCTGGCCCTGATGCAGGGCGCCGCCGCAGCCGAGGTCTTCCGCCGCCACGGCTTCGGGTGTGCCGGGGATGACTGAGGCGATGTGGGTCCCCCTCAGCCCCGCGGAATGGGAGGTTCTGACCCTCTCGCTGCGCGTCGGGCTGATGGCGGTGGCGCTGACGCTGCCCATCGCGCTCTTCGCCGCCTACGCGCTGGCGCGCTGGAGTTTTCCGGGCAAGGCGCTGGTCAACGGCATCGTCCACCTGCCGCTTGTCCTGCCCCCCGTGGTCACCGGTTACCTCTTGCTCATCACCTTCGGCCCGCAAGCGCCCCTCGGCCGCGTGCTGGAGGCCGTGGGCCTGCCCATCGCCTTTCGCTGGACCGGCGCGGCGGTGGCGGCGGGCGTCATGGCGCTGCCCCTGATGGTGCGCGCGATACGCCTGTCGCTCGAGGCGGTGGACCCACGGCTGGAACAGGCCGCCGCCACGCTGGGGGCCAGCCGCGCGGCGGTCTTCGTCACGGTCACGCTGCCCATGGCGCTGCCGGGCGTGATCGCGGGCACGATCCTGGGCTTTGCCAAGGCCTTGGGCGAGTTCGGGGCGACGATCACCTTCGTCTCCAACATCCCCGGCGAGACACGCACCCTGCCGCTGGCCATCTACTCCTTCCTGCAGATCCCGGGCGGCGAAGGGGCGGCCGCGCGGCTGGTGATCTTCGCCGTGGTCCTGTCGATGGGGGCGCTGCTGGTCTCGGAATGGATCGCGGCGCGGGCGGCCCGGCGGGTGGCGGGCGCATGAGCCTGTCGGTCGAAATCGCGCATCGGTTTCCGGGGCTGACGCTTGAGCTGGGCTTCGACGCGCCCGAGGGGGTCACCGCGCTGATCGGCCGGTCGGGGGCGGGCAAGACGACGGTCGCCAATGTCGTGGCCGGGCTGATGCGGCCCGACCGCGCGCGGGTTCGGCTGGGCGATGTGACGCTGGCCGACACCACCGCGGGCCTGTGGCTCTCGCCGCAGGTGCGGCGCATCGGCTATGTCTTCCAGGAGGCGCGGCTGTTCCCGCATCTCTCCGTCAGGCAGAACCTGCTCTATGGCGCGCGCCGGCGGTCGCGGCTGGCCGAGGCCGAGGGCGAGTTGCCCGGCGTCACCGAGCTTCTGGGCATCGGCGGGTTGCTCACGCGCCGCCCCGGCGCGCTCTCGGGCGGCGAGCGGCAGCGGGTGGCGATAGGCCGGGCGCTTCTGTCGGGGCCGCGGATGCTGCTGCTGGATGAGCCGCTCGCCGCCCTCGACCCGGCGCGCAAGGCCGAGATCCTGCCGTTTCTCGAACGGCTGCGCGACCATGCGGGGCTGCCGATCCTCTATGTCTCGCACGCGATGGAAGAGGTCGCGCGGCTGGCCACCACGGTCGTGGCCCTCGACGCGGGCCGGGTGGTGGCCCAAGGCCCGGCAAGCGCGGTCCTGTCGGACCCTGCCGCGGTGCCCGCGCTCGACCCCGGCGCGGCGGGCGCGGTGATCGAGGCGGTGGTCGAGGCGCAGGACAGCGACGGGTTGACGCGGGTCGCGGCCGCGGGCGGCACGCTTTACCTGCCGCAGATCGCGGCGGAGCCCGGCGCGCGCCTGCGCCTGCGGATCGAGGCGCAGGACGTGATGATCTCGCGCGACCGCCCCGAGGGGCTGTCGGCGCTGAACCTGATCGCGGCGCGCATCATCTCGATCCACCCCGGCCACGGGCCCGGTGCCCTTGTTCGGTTGAAGGCGGGCGAGGCGGTGATCCTGTCGCGGATCACGCAACGTTCGGTCGCGGCCCTCGGGCTGGCCGAAGGGCAGGGGGTGCATGCCGTCATCAAGTCGCTTGCGATGGCGAGCGACAACGTGGGCACGGCGCGGGTGATGGCAGGACAGGGCGACGGCAGATGACAGGGTCAATCCGATGTGAAGCGGTGTCGCATCCTATTGGCGCGGGCGCTGCCGCGGCCTAATGTGGCTGCCATGATCACAGAGCTCGGACATTTCGCCCTGATCCTCGCCTTCATGGTGGCGGTCTTTCAGATGATCGTGCCGCTTGTCGGTGCGCACCGCGGCAACGCCGCCTGGATGGCCGTGGCGGAACCCGCCGCGACCACGCAATTCCTGTTGGCCGCATTCAGTTTCGCGGCCCTGACCTATGCCTTCGTCACCTCGGATTTCTCGCTGAACCTGGTGGTGGCGAACTCGCACACCGACAAGCCGCTGCTCTACAAGATCACCGGCGTTTGGGGGAATCACGAGGGCTCGCTGCTTCTGTGGGTGCTGATCCTGACGCTGTTCGGCGCCTCGGCCGCGTGGTTCGGGGGCAATCTGCCGCCGACGCTCAAGGCGCGGGTGCTGGCGGTGCAAAGCTCGGTGGCGGTGGCGTTCTTCGCCTTTATCCTCTTCACCTCGAACCCGTTCCTGCGGCTGGAGTTTCCGCCCTTCGACGGGCAGGACCTGAACCCGCTGCTGCAGGACCCCGGCCTCGCCTTCCACCCGCCGTTCCTGTATCTCGGCTACGTGGGCCTTTCGATGGCTTTCTCCTTTGCCGTCGCCGCCCTGATCGAGGGGCGCGTGGACGCGGCATGGGGCCGCTGGGTGCGGCCCTGGACGCTGGCGGCCTGGCTGTTCCTGACCATCGGCATCGGTCTCGGCTCGTGGTGGGCCTATTACGAGCTGGGCTGGGGCGGGTTCTGGTTCTGGGACCCGGTCGAGAATGCCAGCCTTATGCCCTGGCTGATCGCCGCGGCGCTGCTGCATTCGGCCATCGTGGTGGAAAAGCGCGAAGCGATGAAAAGTTGGACGATCCTTCTGGCGATCCTCGCCTTCGGCTTCTCGCTGATCGGCACCTTCATCGTGCGCTCGGGCGTGCTGACCAGCGTTCACGCCTTTGCCAACGATCCCGAGCGGGGGGTCTATATCCTTGGTATCCTGTGCTTCTTCATGGGGGGTGCGCTGCTTTTGTTCGCGCTGCGCGCGGGCGTGATGGAGGCCAAGGGCGTATTCTCGACCGTCAGCCGGGAAACCGGGCTGGTGGTGAACAACCTGCTGTTGGCGGTCTCGACCTTCGTGGTCTTCATCGGCACGATCTGGCCGCTGATCTCGGAAATGTTCTGGGACCGGACGGTGTCGGTCGGCCCGCCCTTCTTCAACATGGCCTTCACGCCCTTCGTCTTCGGGCTGGCGGTGGCGCTGCCCATCGGCGCGATGCTGCCGTGGAAGCGCGCCAAGATCGGCCGCGCGCTGACGGCGCTGGTCCCGGCGCTGGTGCTGGCCGTGGCGCTCGGCCTGCTGGCCTGGGCGGTCTACACCGGGCACTCGGCGCTCTCGCCCATTGGGGTGGCGCTGTCGGTCTGGCTGGTCGCGGGCGCGCTGACCGACCTGTGGTCGCGCACGGGCCGCGGTGACATCGCGGGCCGCTTCGGGCGTTTGTGGCGGCTGCCGCGGGCGGATTGGGGCAAGACCGTCGCCCATGCGGGCGTGGGCATCACCATGTTCGGCGTGGTGGCCCTGACCGGTTACCAGGTCGAGGATATCCGCGTCGCCCAGGAGGGGCAGCCCTACCGCGTCGGCGCTTACGAAATCGAACTTCTGCGCGTGGACGAGAACGTGCGGGGGCCGAACTACATCTCGACCATGGGTCATGTCGCGGTGCGCGAGGCGGACGGGCGCGAGATCACCGTGCTGCGTCCCGAGCGGCGGATCTACCCGGTGGCAGGCATGCCCACGACCGAGGCGGGGATCAACAACGGCTTCACCCGCGATGTCTATGTCACTCTGGGCGATCCGCAGGACAATGGCGGCTGGGCGGTCCGGACCTGGATCAAGCCCTTCGCCAACTGGATCTGGGGCGGCACGATCATCATGGCGCTTGGCGGTCTTCTGAGCCTGTCGGACCGCCGCTACCGCGTGGCGGCCGGTGCCGCCAAGGCGCAGCCCGAGCCGCGGGGGGTGCCCGCGGAATGATGTGCCTCTCCGGTTGGTTGGCCCGGCTGTGGCACGGGCTGAGGGCGCTGCCGCGCGCGGCGCTGGCGGTGGTGCTGGTGCTTGGCGCGCTGGCGGCGGTGCCGGCCTACGCGGTGCAGCCCGACGAGGTGCTGGACGACCCCGCGCTCGAGGAACGGGCGCGCGACATCTCGGCGGGGCTGCGCTGCGTCGTCTGCCGCAACGAGTCCATCGACGAGTCGAACGCGACGCTGGCGCGCGACCTGCGGCTGATGGTGCGCGAGCGGCTGGTGGCGGGCGACAGCGACGCCGAGGTGGTCAGCTTCATCGTGGACCGCTACGGCGAATACGTGCTGCTGCGCCCGACGCTGACGGGCTCGAACATCGCGCTGTGGGTCGCGCCGTTCCTGATCCTGCTGGCGGGCGGGGGGCTTGCGCTGGTCTATATCCGCCGCCGCGCGGCCAGCCCGGCCCCGACCGAGGCCGCGTTGAGCGCCGAGGAACAGGCGCGGCTCAAGGACCTTATGGGCGACTGACGCCGCGTTTCGTCTTTTCCGCGCGCATGGCTTTGCCTAGTCTTTTCCCCGACAGGCAAGCGGAGACCAGCCATGCAGTATGAAACCATCACCCGGGACGATCTTGACGGCATGGCGGTGATCACGCTGCGCCGCCCGGATGTCATGAACGCGCTCAACACCCAGATGCGGGCCGAGATCACCCATGCGGTCGAGGCCGCGGGCCGCACGGCGCGGGTGGTCGTGCTGACGGGCGAGGGGCGGGCCTTTTGCTCGGGGCAGGATCTTGGCGACCGCGCGAATGCGGCGAACCTGAACCTCGAGCGGACGCTGCGCGACGAGTATATCCCCATGCTCATGGCCATCGTCGAGTGCCCGGTGCCGGTCATCGCGGCGGTGAACGGCACGGCGGCGGGCGCGGGCGCGAACCTTGCGCTGGTGGCCGACATCACCATTGCTGCGGAAAGCGCGAGCTTCATCCAGGCGTTCAGCCGGATCGGGCTGATCCCCGATGCGGGCGGCACCTGGGTCCTGCCGCGGACGGTGGGCCTGCAGAAGGCGATGGGCGCGGCGCTCTTCGCCGACAGGATCACCGCGCGGCAGGCCGCCGAGTGGGGGATGATCTGGGAAGCGGTCGAGGACGAGGCCTTTGACGCGACATGGCGCGCCCGCGCGATGCATCTCGCCAGTGGGCCGACGGAGGCCTTCAAGCGGGTGAAGCAGGCGATGCAGGCGAGCTTCGGCAATTCGCTCTTCGAGCAGCTCTTGCTCGAGGGTGAGTTGCAGGGGCAATGCGGCAAGACCCGTGATTTCAAGGAGGGCGTGGTGGCCTTCCTCGAGAAGCGCAAGCCGGTGTTCGAGGGGCGGTAAGCGGTGTGAAAAAGGGGGGCTCTGCCCCCTTCGACGGCCTGCGGCCGTCTCTCCCCCCGAGATATTTTTGAAACGGAGAAAAAGGGGGGGCGCGTTAACCTTGACGAGAGGTGAACGCGCCCCTTTCGGCGTTTACCGCTCCGGGATCAGGCCGCGCGGGCTGAAGCGCAGCACGAGGAGCAGGATCACCCCCATCGTGAAGAGCCGCATGTAGGCCGCGCTGTCGATCAGGTGGTTCCTGAGCCAGTTGTCCTCGGCCATGCCGGAGGTGAGGATCTGCATCAGCCCGAGGCCCAGCGGCTCGACCTGGATCCAGAGCCACCAGATCAGGAAGCCGCCCAGCACCGCGCCCCAGTTGTTGCCCGAGCCGCCCACGATCACCATCACCCAGACAAGGAAGGTGAACCGCAGCGGCTGGTAGGTGCCGGGCACCAGCTGGCTGTCGAGCGTGGTCATCATCGCGCCCGCCATGCCGATGATGGCCGAGCCCAGCACGAAGACCTGCAGGTGGCGCGCCTTGACGTCCTTGCCCATGGCCGAGGCCGACACCTCGTTGTCGCGGATCGCGCGCATCATCCGGCCCCAGGGGGAATTCCACGCCTTTTCCGACAGCCAGATCAGCGCCAGCAGCACCACGATGAAGAGCGAGGCGTAGCAGAGCTTGACGAAGATCGAGGAGAAGGTGACCGGGTTCGCGCCGATCCGGGCGGCGAGGTCGAGGAACCACTCGGCCTGTTGCAGGTCCACCTCGTAGGGGACGGGGCGGGGGATGCCGGTGACGTTCTTCACGCCGCGCGCCAGCCAGTCCTCGTTCTTCAGGACCGCGATGATGATCTCGGCGATGCCGAGCGTGGCGATGGCCAGGTAATCCGAGCGCAGACCGAGCGCGGTCTTGCCGATGATCCAGGCCGCGCCCGCGGCCAGCAACCCGCCCACCGGCCAGGCGAGGATCACGGGCAGGCCGAGGCCGCCGAGAAAGCCGGTGGAGGCGGGGTTGACCGCCTCGACGGCGGCGACGCCCGCGTCGAAGACGGCGCGGAAGATGAAGAAGCCGCCGATCAGGATGGCGAGCATGACCAGCGTGCGCAGCCGCCCCGCGGGAAGGCGCATGTAGGCGAGGATGGCGGCGACGATGGTCGCGGCCCCCAGCACGAGGCCCAGCAGCACCTGCAGGCCGCCCGCGGCCCAGGCCTCGCCCACGGGGTCGATCGAGACCAGCACCGCGGCCAGCCCGCCGAGCGCCACGAAGCCCATGACGCCCACGTTGAACAGGCCCGCGTAGCCCCATTGCATGTTCACGCCGAGCGCCATGATGGCGCTGATGAGACCCATGTTGAAGATCGTGAGCGTGGTGTTCCACGATTGCAGGAAGCCGGTGCCGATGAAGAGCACGGCCACCAGCGCGAAGAGCAGCACCGCGCGGGTGTCGAGCCTGCGGGTCGGGCCGGCTTGCGTGGCGGAGGGCCGGGTCGGGTCGGGTGCCGTGGTCATACCGATTTCCCCTTCATGATGCCGGTGGGGCGGAACAGCAGGACGATCAGCAGGATGCCGAAGCTGACCGCGAACTTGTAGTCGGTCGAAAGCAGTTGCAGCAGGCCCTCGGGCTCCCACTCGCCGGGGGCGAGGTAGGTGACGACCTTGCGGAAGGCATAGGTTACGCCGACCTCGGAGAAGGCGATGACGAAGCCGCCGAGGATGGCGCCCACCGGGTTGCCGAGGCCGCCCACGATGGCGGCGGCGAAGATCGGCAGCAGCAGCTGGAAATAGGTGAAGGGCTTGAAGCTCTTGTCGAGCCCGTAGAGCACGCCCGCGGTGGTCGCCAGCGCCGCCACGATCAGCCAGGTGATCATCACGACGCGTTCGGGGTTGATGCCCGACAGCAGCGCGAGATCCTCGTTGTCGGAGAAGGCGCGCATCGACTTGCCGGTGCGGGTGCGGTTGAGGAACCAGAACAAGAGCGCCACCGCGATCACCGCCACCACGATGGTCAGGCCCTGGCTGGTGCGGAAGGCTAGGCCTTCGTCCAGTCCGGTCATCTCGCGGAAGGTGCGGGCCGAGATGATGAAGCGTTCGCCGTCGGCGAAACGCTGGTCATCGACGCCGATGATGAAGCGCACGATGCCGTTCATGATGAACATCACCCCGAGCGAGGCGATCACGTAGATCACCGGCTTGGCCTTTTGCGCCCGGTAGAAGCGGTAGACCGTCCGGTCGGTGGCGATCACCAGGAGGCCGGTGACCGCGATGCCGACCGGCAGCGCCAGCAGCGCCGTGGGCAGCGGCCCGAGGCTGACGCCGAGCGCCTGCAGCCCCCAGGTGCAGAGGATCACGACCATGGTGCCGAAGGCCATGGTGTCGCCATGGGCGAAATTCGAGAAGCGCAGGATGCCGTAGATCAGCGTCACGCCGAGCGCCCCGAGCGCAAGCTGCGCGCCATAGGCAGTGGCCGGGATGATGACGAAGTTCAGCAGTGTCACCAGGGCGTTGAGGAAATCCATTCAGGTCATCCCTTCGCAGGTTCCGAGATAGGTTATGGCGGCGGCCTGGCCGTCGAAGATGTGGAGGGTCAGGATCGCGGTCCGGTCGGTCTCGATGGTCAGCAACTCGGCGATCCCGTCCCGCCCGGCGCCCGCATAGGTCGCGGGCAGCGCGCCTTCGGGCGTCAGGCGGTCCACCGGGCTGTCGCCGGTGACGGTCGACAGCACCAGCTCGCCCGCGTGATCGACGGCGATCACCTGCGCGCCGAACTCGCCCGCCGCGCAGCCTTCGGCGACAAGGCATTCCACGGTGAAGCGGCAGTCCCAGGGTTCCGCCTGCGCGGCCTGCGCGGGCAGACCGAGGCCGAGGCCGAGCGCGACAAGCGCGGTCGGGACCGGGGGCAGGGGGGGCATGGTCGTCATCCCCCGAGGAAGCTGCGCCGGACCTCGGGGTCGGCCAGCAGTTCCTTGCCGGTGCCGGTATGCGCATTGCGCCCCTGCACGAGGACATAGCCCTTGTCGGCGATCTCGAGCGCCTGGCGGGCGTTCTGTTCCACCATCAGGATCGGGATGCCGGTGCGGCTGACCTCGATGATCCGGTCGAAAAGCTCGTCCATCACGATGGGCGACACGCCGGCGGTGGGTTCGTCCAGCATCAGCACCTTGGGCTTGGTCATCAGCGCGCGGCCCACGGCGACCTGCTGACGCTGGCCGCCCGACAGCTCGCCCGCCGCCTGGCGGCGCTTGTCCTTGAGGATCGGGAACAGCTCGTAGACCTGTTCCATCGTCTCGCGGATGTCGTCGCGGCGGATGAAGGCGCCCATCTCGAGGTTCTCCTCGACCGACATCGAGGCGAAGATGTTGTTGGTCTGCGGCACGAAGCCCATGCCCTTGGCGACGCGCGCCTGCGGGCTGAGGTCGGTGATGTCCTCGCCATCCAGCCGCACCGAGCCCTGCCGCACGTTCAGCATGCCGAAGACGGCCTTCATCGCGGTCGATTTGCCCGCGCCGTTGGGGCCGACGATCACCGCGATCTCGCCGGGGTCCACGGCGATGGTGCACTCATGCAGGATGTCGGGGCCGTTGCCGTAGCCGCCGGTCATCGTGTCGCCGATCAGGAACGCGTTGCCCGTCGACATCGCGTGACCGGTGCCGGGCGTGGCGGTCATGGTGCCGCCGCCCTGCTTGGCGATGGACCAGTCCTTGTTGCCGCGGTCGTTCTGATAGGGGTTGTCGCTCATGCGCCCGCACCTTCGGCCAGCTTGTCCTTGTTCTTGAGACCGGTGCCGAGATAGGCCTCGATCACCTGCTCGTTGGCCTTGATCTCGTCCAGCGTGCCCTCGGCCAGCACCTTGCCCTCGGCCATGCAGATGACGGGGTCGCACAGGCGGCCGATGAAATCCATGTCATGCTCGATCACGCAGAAGGTGTAGCCGCGTTCCTTGTTCAGGCGCAGGATCGCGTCGCCGATCGTGTTGAGAAGCGTGCGGTTCACGCCCGCGCCCACCTCGTCGAGGAAGACGATCTTGGCGTCCACCATCATGGTGCGGCCCAGTTCGAGCAGCTTTTTCTGCCCGCCCGAGATCTGCCCGGCGGGGTGGTCGGCCAGGTGTTCGACGGTCAGGAACTCCAGCACCTCGTCCGCCTTGGCGCGCAGCGCGCGTTCCTCGTCGGCGATGCGCTTGCGGCCGAACCACGTGTTCCAGAGCGTTTCGCCCGACTGGCCCGCGGGCACCATCATCAGGTTCTCGCGGCAGGTCATCGAGTGAAACTCGTGCGCGATCTGGAAGGTTCGCAAAAGGCCCTTTGAAAACAGCACATGCGGCGGCAGGCCGGTGATGTCCTCGCCGTCCATGACGACGCGGCCCGAGGTGGGCGGAAGCACGCCCGCGATCACGTTGAAGAGCGTGGTCTTGCCCGCACCGTTCGGGCCGATCAGCCCGGTGATCGAGCCGGTCTCGATCCGCAGGCTGGCCCCGTCGACGGCGTGGAACCCGCCGAAATGCTTGTGAAGGTCTTCTACGACGATCATCGGGAATGGTCCCCCTGTTGCGAAACAGCCCGGTTGCGACACCGGGCTGTCTGCCATTCTAGGATTTGAGCGCGATCAGCGGAAACCGGCCACGACCAGTTCGCCGCCTTCGATCTCGATCTCGCGGTAGTTGCCCGCGCTTTCACCGGCACCGATCAGCTCGACCGCGGAGGCACCGACGTAGTCGATGTCCTGGCCTGCGGCCAAGAGCTCGAGGCCGCGCGCCAGTTCACCCGGCAGGATCGGCTCACCCGGTGCATTGGCAACGTCCATCACGTGCATCGCGTAATCGCCGGGGTTGGTCGAGCCCGCCGCCTGCATCGCCAGCAGGATCAGCGCCGCGGCGTCATAGGCCTCGGCCGAGAAGGGCGAGGTGCCGTCGAAGCCGGCTTCGGACGCCATGCCCTGGTAGATCGCCGCGCCGTCGCTGTCGGTGCCGGGGTTCTGGCCGAAGGAGCCGTCGATGTCCGAACCGAAGTTGTCGACAAGCGCCTGGCTGACCATGCCGTCGGGGAAGACGAAGGTCTCGAACGCGCCGGTGTCCAGCGCCGCCTGGATGATGCCCGAGCCGCCCTGGTCGACGTAGCCCGCCACGACGAGCGCGTCGCCACCGGCCGAGGCCAGTGCGCCCACTTCCGCCGAGTAGTCGGCGCGGCCGTCTTCATGCGCGGCCACCAGCGTCACGGTGCCGCCTGCGGCTTCGAAGGCTGCCGCGAAGCTGTTGGCAAGGCCAAGGCCGTAGTCGTTGTTGGTGTAGGTCACGGCGACGGTGTCGATGCCGCGCTCCATGATGATCTCGGCCATCACGACGCCCTGGCGCGCGTCGGAGGGCGCGGTGCGGAAGAACAGGCCGTTGTCCTCGAGCGTCGACAGCGCGGGCGAGGTGGCGGAGGGCGAGATCATGACCATGCCGTTGGGCATGGCGACGTTGGTCAGGATCGAGGTGGTCACGCCCGAGCAGTCCGCGCCGACGATGCCGCTGACGCCGTCCGAGGTGATCAGGCGCTCGGCTGCGGCGTTGGCGGCCGAGCTGTCGATGCAGGTGGAGTCGCCGCGCACCGGCGTCACGGTGGTGCCGTCGAGCAGCAGGCCGCTGTCGGACACTTCGGCAATCGCCATCTCGGCGCCCTGCGCCATCCCCGGTGCCAGCGATTCAAGCGGCCCGGTGAAGCCCAGGATCACGCCGAGCGAGATCGAATTGCCGTGGCCGTCGGCCATGGCCGCACCGCCAAGTGCGAAGGTGGCCGCAGAGGCCAGCAGGATTTTCTTCATGTTCCATCTCCCGATTGGACAGTTTCTGTCTTATGGCGACGAACGGTAGCCAATGGCCTTGTCGAAGGAAAGGCCTAACCGTCACCCGAGGCCTTATCGGAACGGCGGCCTGCAGGCGGGGCGGAGTGGCGGGACATTCGCCCGCACCAGCGCCCCTTTCGGGCCAACGGCCCGGTGCCGCCACGTCAGCCTGACAAGGCCCGCGGACGGTGGCGCGGGCGGGCAGGGCGGCAGGGGGAGTGTGGGCCGAGGGCGCGCGGGGCATCTTGCGTCCCCCCTTGGTTTCGTCGGATGGTCCGGCCAAGGGACCGGGGAACCGGTCATCGCTGCGTGAAGGGGCCGACATGGACGCAACCATCCTGCTGCATTGGGCGGAATTCGCCGTCCGCTGGCTGCATGTCATCACCGCGATCGCCTGGATCGGGTCGAGCTTCTATTTCATCGCGCTCGACCTTGGCCTCAACCGCAGCATCCCCGGCCCCGCCGATGGCGAGGAATGGCAGGTCCACGGTGGCGGCTTCTACCATATCCAGAAATACATGGTCGCCCCCGCGGCGATGCCCGAGCATCTCACATGGTTCAAATGGGAAAGCTACGCGACATGGCTCTCGGGGGCGGCGCTTCTGATCCTGCTCTACTGGGTGGGGGCCGAGCTGTACCTGATCGACTGGAATGTGATGGAGTTGCAGCCCTGGCAGGCGATCCTCATCTCGGCCCTGTCGCTGACGCTGGGCTGGGTGGCCTATGACCTGCTCTGCAAGTCGAAGCTGGGAGACAACCCCACGCTTCTGATGCTGCTCCTGTTCGGGATCATCGTGGTTCTGGCCTGGGGTTACACGCAGGTTTTCTCGGGCCGCGCGGCGCTGCTGCACCTGGGCGCGCTGACGGCGACGATCATGACGGCGAATGTCGCCATGATCATCATTCCCAACCAGAAGATCGTGGTGGCCGACCTCAAGGCGGGGCGCACGCCCGACCCGAAATACGGCAAGATCGCCAAGCTGCGTTCGACCCACAACAACTACCTGACGCTGCCCGTCATCTTCCTGATGCTGTCGAACCATTACCCGCTGGCCTTTGCGAGCGAATGGAACTGGCTCATCGCCTCGCTGGTGTTCCTGATGGGCGTCACGATCCGGCATTTCTTCAACACGATGCACGCCCGCGGCGGCCACAAGTGGTGGACCTGGGGCGCGACGGCCGCGATCTTCGCCGTGATCGTCTGGCTGTCGGTCCTGCCGCTGATGCAGGACGAGATGACCGAGGAGGCCGCCCTCACCCCCCGTCAGGACCGCTTCGCCGCGCATGCGCTGTTCCCCGAGGTCTCGGGGCTGGTCCATGCCAATTGCGCCTCCTGCCACGCCTCCGAGGTCTACATGGCGGGCCTTGCCGCCGCGCCCAAGGGCGTGATGCTCGACACCGACCGCAGCATCGCGGTCCATGCGCGCGAGATCTACCTGCAGGCGGGTGTCACCCACGCGATGCCGCCTGGAAATTTCGCCTTTCTCACCGACGAGGACCGCGCGCTCATCCGGCGCTGGTATCGTGAGGTGACGGGCGGCGCGCTCTGACGGAAAGGGACGGACAATGCCGGTGGCACGAAACGAATTCAAGGCGGCGCTCGCCGCGGGCGATCTGCAGCGCGGCCTCTGGCTGGCGCTGGGGGCCGAGACGGTGACCGAGATCGCGGGGCAGGCGGGTTTCGACTGGTGCCTCGTCGATGGCGAGCACGGCCCGTGGGAGCCCGCGCTGATCCGGCGGCAGCTGATGGTGCTGGCGGGCACCGGCACGCCCGCGATCGTGCGGGTGCCGGTGAACCAGGCATGGGTGCTGAAACAGGCGCTCGACATCGGGGCGCAATCGGTAATGGTGCCGATGGTCAACTCCGCCGAGGAGGCGCGCGCCGCCGTCGCCGCCTGCCGCTACCCGCCCGAGGGCATCCGCGGCAACGGCGGCTACACGATGCGCGCCAGCGGCTATGGCGGCATCCCCGACTACGCTACAACCGCCAACGCGGAAATTTGTGTCATCGTTCAGGTCGAAAGCCGCGCCGCGGTCGCGGCCTTGCCCGAGATCGCCGCCGTTGACGGGGTCGATTGCGTCTTCTTCGGCCCCGCCGACCTCGCCGCCGACATGGGCCACCGGGATGACCCGATGAACGCCGAGGTCTGGGACGCGATCCGCCACGGGGCTGGCGTGATCCGCGCCGCGGGCAAGGCCGCGGGCCTGTTCGGGCCGCCCGCGCTCGAGGGCGAGATGATCGCGGCGGGCTTCACCATGATCAGCGCCGGGTCCGATGCCGACCTGGTGACGGCGCTGTTGCGCAAGGTGGCCGGGGGCGGCGCGTGATCCGCCTCTCCCACGGCGACAGCGCGCTGACGCTCGACCCCGCCGTCGGCAACCTGCCCGAGTGGCGGGTGGGCGGGCGTCGCCCCCTGCATTCCGCGCCTTGGCGCGACGAGGCCGCGGTGCAGGACGACCCCGACCTGCCACTTGTGAACAAGCGGCTGGCGGGCGATTTCCTCTGCATGCCCTTCGGGCGGGACGACATCGACGGCGGCCCGATCCACGGCCCCAGCGCCAACGAAGGCTGGGCGGTGATCCGCAGCGACGTGGCCGAGGCGCATCTGCGCCTGTCCGTCCCCGTCCGCGGCGCGACGGTGGACAAGATCGTGCAGATCACCGGGCCTGTCCTCTACCAGACCCACCGCGTCGAGGGCGGCGCGGGTGCCGTCACATTCGCCCATCACCCGATGATCCGCATGGCCGAGGGCGGCCGGCTGTCCTGCTCGCCCAAGCGCGCCGTGCTGACCGACCCCGACCCGCAATACGCGGGGCGCAATCTCTGGGCGCTGAACCAGACCCGGCCCGTCGTCGGCCGCGACCTGCGGCTCGCCTGCGAGGACGGCACGGATTGGGACCTGCACCACTACCCCGCCGGGCACGCGGTCGAGGATTTCTGCCTGCTGGTCGAGGCCCGCGGCGCAACGGTCGGCTGGACCGTGGCGATGCGCAATGCCGAGGATGACATGCTGGTCGTCCTGAAGGACGCGAGGCTGATGCCGGTGACGATGCTCTGGATCTCCAACGGAGGCCGCGACTTTTCCCCGTGGAACGGGCGCCACACCGGCGTTCTGGGCATCGAGGACGGCTGCGCCCTGGGCGGTGCCGGGCTGGCCGCGGCGCTGGCGGAGAACCGCCTGACGGCGATGGGCGTGCCCACGGCGATGGCGCTTGGCGGCACGCAGGTGATCCGGCACGCGATGGTCTCGCTCCCGCGCCCGCCGGGCTGGGCCGAGGTCGCCGAGCTGACGCTTGCCAAGGGGCAGATGACTCTGACCGAGGTCGGCGGCGGACAAGTCTCGGTCCCGTTCGACACCGGGTTCTTCGTATGATCCTCGCACCGGAGGGGCGGCCATGAGTCTCGCACCGGAGGGGCGGACATGATTCTCGTCGATGCCGATGCCTGTCCGGTGAAGGACGAGATCTACACCGTCGCCTATCGCCACAAGCTGCCCGTGCTGCTTTACGCGGCCACCTACCTGCGCCACCCCGATCACCCGCTGATCTCCATGACCATGGCGGGCGATGCGTTCGACGCCGCTGACGACCTGATCGCGGAAGCCGCGGCCCCCGGCACGCTGGTCATCACCGCCGACCTGCCGCTTGCGGATCGCGCGCTGAAGGCCGGGGCCGAGGTGCTGACCCACCGCGGCGAAGCGCTGACCGCGGCCAATATCGGCGGCAAGCTTGCCACCCGCGACCTCATGGCCGACCTGCGCGGCGGGCTCGAGGGGCAGGCGCTCGGCGGGCCGCGCCCCTTTTCCAGGGCCGACCGCAGCGCCTTTGCCCAGGCGCTCGAGCGCGCGGCGCGGCGACTGGCCCCTTGATGCGCGCCCGCCCTTGGGATACGTGCGCCACCTTGGTATCTCCGGAATGACCCCATGAGCTTCACCCTCGCCATCGTCGGCCGCCCCAATGTCGGCAAGTCCACGCTGTTCAACCGGCTGGTGGGCAAGCGCCTGGCCCTGGTCGACGACCAGCCCGGCGTCACCCGAGACCTGCGCGAGGGCGCGGCGCGGCTGGGTGACCTGCGCTTCACCGTGATCGACACGGCGGGGCTGGAGGATGCGACCGACGACAGCCTGCAGGGCCGCATGCGGCGGCTGACCGAACGCGCGGTCGAGATGGCGGATGCAAGCCTCTTCCTGATCGACGGGCGCGCGGGCATCACGCCCAACGATCAGCTCTTCGCCGAGATCCTGCGCCGCTCGGGCCGTCCCGTGATCCTCGGCGTGAACAAGGCCGAGGGCCGACAGGGCGAGGCCGGGGTGATTGAGGCCTATGCGCTTGGTCTGGGCGAGCCCATCGCGCTCTCTGCCGAGCATGGCGAGGGGATGGGCGAGCTGGCGGTGGCGCTGGCCCCCCTGGTCGAGGCCGCGGAAGAGGCCGTGGCGGTGGTCGAAGAGGCCGAGACGGATGTCGATGTCGATGAGGATGCGGAGGGTGAACTTCGCCCGATAACCGCCGCGCGTCCCTTGAAAATCGCCGTCGTGGGGCGCCCGAATGCGGGCAAGTCCACGCTGATCAACAAGATCATCGGCGAGGATCGTCTGCTCACCGGCCCCGAGGCCGGGATCACGCGCGACAGCATCGCCGTGCCGGTGAACTGGGACGGCACGCATATGCGCATCTTCGACACGGCGGGGATGCGCAAGAAGGCCAAGGTGCAGGAAAAGCTGGAAAAGCTGTCGGTCGCCGACGGGTTGCGCGCGGTGAAATTCGCCGAGGTCGTGGTGGTGCTGCTCGACGCGGCGATCCCCTTCGAGCAACAGGACCTGCGCATCGCTGACCTGGCCGAGCGCGAGGGGCGCGCGGTGGTGGTTGCGGTCAACAAGTGGGACATCGAGGACAACAAGCAGGAGAAGCTGAAGGCGCTGAAACAGGCCTTCGACACGCTCCTGCCGCAGCTGCGCGGCGCGCCGCTGGTGACGGTTTCCGCCAAGACGGGCAAGGGGTTGGACCGGTTGCAGGCCGCGATCCTCAAGGCCTATGACGTCTGGAACCGCCGCGTGACCACGGCGCAGCTCAACCGCTGGCTCGCCGCCATGACCGAGGCGCACCCGCCGCCAGCCCCCTCGGGCCGCCGTATCCGGCTGCGCTACATGACCCAGGCCAAGACGCGGCCGCCGGGGTTCGTGGTGATGTGCAGCCATCCCGACAAGCTGCCGGACAGCTATTCGCGCTATCTTGTCAACGGGTTGCGCGATGATTTCGACATGCCGGGCACGCCGATCCGGCTCTGGATGCGCAGCCAGGCGGACCAGAACCCCTACAAGGACCGGAAGAAATCCATCCCCTCGCGCCTGTCGAAACACGTTCGCAGCGGGGCCACGAAAAAGAAGGGCTGATCCCCCTTCATCTTCCCAAAAATACGGCGGGGGGTCCGGGGGGCAGAGCCCCCCGGCGGGGCGCTGCCGAAGGCAGCGAAACACCCC
>NZ_JASJOE010000039.1 GCF_030163755.1 Roseicyclus amphidinii | reverse complement strand
GGCCCGGCGCAGCGACAGGCGCAGGTTCACCGCGGCGGGCCCCGCACCGTCCGAGAACCCCGCGAAGACCAGCCGCCGCCCGTCGAATGCGCCGCGCTCGATCGCCGCGGCAAGCCGCGCGACGGCGGCGCGCGAGGGCGCGTCGAGTTCGACCGAGCCTTCGGCGAAGCGGAAGGTCGCCGAAAGCCGCTCGGCGCGGCCAAGGGTCGCCACCAGTCGCTGCAACTCGGACAAGGGCACCTCTGGACCCGCGGCGGCGACCGCGTTGGCCAGCCGCACCCCCTGCCGTGACAGGGGCATTCGCGTCAGGCGCTGATCGACATAGCCCGCGCCCGCGACGATCCGCTCGGCGGCCTCGGTTTCGGTCCAGCCGAGGAAATCGCGGACCAGCTGCGGCAGACGCCGCGGCGCGAGGTAGAGATAGACCGGTGCCGTCAGCGGGTAATCCTCGGCCTTGACGGCATCGGCATCGGCGGCCTGCGAGATGCCGCACCCCCCCGCAAGCGCAAGGCTGCGCGCCGCGCCGCGGGCCGATTGCACCGTCACCCCAAGGGCATAGGCATCGCGCGCGACCGCCGCCGACAGCGCCGCGGCACTGTCGTGCAGGCGCGTGCCGGGGGCCGGGTCGGCCATCTCGGCGCCCAGCATCTCGGCGGCGAAGGCCTGTGCAAGCCCCATCTCGGGGGCCATCAGGTGCAGCGCGATGGGCGCGTCCGGGCCGCCGAGGTCCTGCCAGTTCACGATCTCGCCCGCCGCGACCGCGGCCAGTTCGGGCAGCGACAGGGCATCGACCGGGTTTTGCGGGGCCACGACCGGCACCAGCGCATCAAGGCCGATCACCCGCACCCGGCGGCCCAGCGGCGGATCCTCGGGCGCGGCCGCGCGGTCGGCGCGACGCTCGGCTTCGGTCGGCGGGCGCAGCGTCAGCGCCAGGTCGCTGTCGCCGTTCAGCAGCGCGAGAAAGCCGGTGTCGCTGGTGCCAGGCGTCACGGTGAAGCGCGCCGCAACCGTCCCGTCCTGCCGCAACAGCGCGTGGTCAAGCCCCTCGCCCTCGGCCCGCTGCGTGGGCGGGGCCAGCGTCAGGCCGCGATCCGCGGCGAAACCGGCCAGCAGCGCGGGCAGCAGCCCTTCGGCCAGCGTCACCTCGCCCGCGATCCGCGCCTCGGCGACGAAAGTGGTCAGATCGGGGCAACCGGGACCGGCACAGGCGACGCCTTCGGCGGCGACGGTCAGCGGACCGTAGACCGTGTCGAGCCGGTAATAGGCCCCGTCATAGGCCAGAAGGTCGCCCTCGAGCGTGACCGACCCGTCGAGCGACCGCAGCTCGACATCCTGCGCGGGCGCAGGGCCGGGGAACATCAACACGACAAGGGCGGCGAGACGGGCCGCCCCGGGGACAAACGGCATGAATACTGTGCAACGGAACTTCAGTTGCGGGCGAGTCTCGGCCCGTCGAAGAGATTTTGCAACACCAGATACTCGCCCACCGCGTCGCAGCCGGGCATCGTGAGGGTGATCCTCCGGGCTTCGGCGCGGCCCTCGGGGGTCACCCGGTGGCTGTGCGCCGAAAGCGGGCGACTGCAGGTCGCGTCGGTGACCGGTATGTCGACCGAGAGGCGCGGGGCCGGGACGGTGGCAAGCGGGTGGCTGTAGACCTGCGCAAGCTGCGCCGGCGCAAGGCTCGCGTCGCCGAGGCGGGTGAGAAACCCGCCCGCCCCGATGGCGGCACCCGCCGCGCTGCCCGGTGCGCCCTGCCAGACATGGCCGGGCGCGCCAAAACCCGCCCCCTGCTCGAAGGCGTGCAATTCGATCTCTGCTGCGCCCTGCCACGAGACCGCGACGCGCCCGAAGTCGATCAGGTCGGGCAGGCCCGCGACGGTGACGGCCTCTTCGCCGTCCGCAAGCCGGACCGTGAAGAAGGCCGGCGTTTCCAGCGCCGGGATGTCCATGGTCAGAAGCCCGGCCCGGTCGGTGACCGCGGCCAGGGTCAGGCCCGCGTGTTCGACCGCGACGCGCATACCGGGGCGGCAGGGCGCCATGACATCGAGCGCGACCATCGCGCCCGGCATTGCCTCGCTCTGCACCGACAGGCCGCAGGGCAAGCCGAAGGTGCTGACCGGCACCTCGGCTTCGGGCGGGGGAGGTGGCGCGCTGGCCGAGGCGGTGTAAACCTGCGCAGGCAGGTTCACGCCGCGCGCATTGTCCGGCACGAAGGGCAGGGCGGGTTGAACCGGGGGCGCATCGGCTGCGGACATGGCGGCTGATGTCGGGGTCGGGCTCGCCGCTGAGGAGGCGAAAGCGGGCAAGCCGGGGATCGACTGCTGCCAGCCGAGATATCCCAGCCCCGCCAGCGCCACGACGCTGCCAAGGCGAAGAGCCGTTCCGATACGCGACATGCCGAAAGTTCCCGACGCTTGAGCTTCCCCTGCCGGGAGGCATCGCACCGCAATGCGGCGAAAGCGCGGAGAAACCTGTCAGGCTTTGTGAACAGGCCCTGTCCCGGTCCCCCCGACCCGCGTCAGGC
The DNA here is from genome assembly GCF_030163755.1 of Roseicyclus amphidinii. Classification (GTDB taxonomy): domain Bacteria; phylum Pseudomonadota; class Alphaproteobacteria; order Rhodobacterales; family Rhodobacteraceae; genus Roseicyclus; species Roseicyclus amphidinii. The sequence goes on along the minus strand of NZ_JASJOE010000039.1, from coordinate 30,359 downwards.
GAGACGCCCGTGACAATGCTTGAACTTGTTGCCCGACCCGCAGGGGCAGGGATCGTTGCGGCCGGGGTTGCCCCAGGTCGCCGGATCGGTCTCGTCGAAACCGGGGCGTGCGCCCTCGGCGGGGGCCGGCGCCTCGGCGGGGCCGCCGCTGGTGGTGGCGGTCTCGAGCTGCCGCTCGGCGGCCTGCTGCTGCGCCTGAAGCTGGCGGATCAGCTGTTCCTGCTGTTCCTTGCTCAGCGGCTGGATCCGCGCGAGCTTCGAGGTCACGTCGGTGCGCAACCCGTCGAGCATCGCCTCGAACAGCTGGAAGCCCTCGGTCTTGTACTCGTTCAGCGGATCGCGCTGCGCGTAGCCACGGAAGCCCACGACCGAGCGCAGGTGTTCCAGCGTCAGAAGGTGGTCGCGCCATTTCTGGTCGATGGTCTGCAGAAGCACCTGCTTCTCGATCGAGCGCATCTGTTCGGGGCCGAACTGCGCCGCCTTTGAGGCCATGTATTCATCGGCCGCCGTCTGCAGCCGCTCCTCGATCACCTCTTGGTCGACGCCGTCCTCGGCGGCCCAGTCTGCCAGCGGCACGGCCACGCCCAGCGTCTCGCGCACCGCGCGGTCCATCTCCTCGACCTCCCACTGGTCGGCGTAGGATTTGGGCGGCATGTAGGTGTCGACGAGATCCTCGATCACCTGGTGGCGCATGTCGCGGGCGACCTCGGCGATGTCGTCCGCGCCCATCACCTCGCGGCGCTGGTCGAAGATGACCTTGCGCTGGTCGTTCATCACGTCGTCGAATTTCAGCAGCTGCTTGCGGATGTCGAAGTTGCGCCCCTCGACCTTGGCCTGCGCGCGTTCGAGCGACTTGTTCACCCAGGGGTGGACGATGGCTTCGCCCTCTTTCATGCCGAGGGTGGACAGCATCTTGTCCAGCTTCTCGGACCCGAAGATGCGCATCAGGTCATCTTCGAGCGACAGGAAGAAGGACGACTTGCCGGGGTCGCCCTGACGGCCCGAGCGGCCGCGCAGCTGGTTGTCGATCCGGCGGCTCTCGTGCCGTTCGGTGGCGAGGACATAGAGGCCCCCCGCCTGTTTCACCTTTTCCTCGTCGGCCTTGTGCTCGGCCTCGATCCGGGCGCGGATGGCCTCGTGATCGCCGTCGGGGTTGGCGGCAATGGCCTCCATGATCTTGAATTCGACGTTGCCGCCCAGCTTGATGTCGGTGCCGCGCCCGGCCATGTTCGTGGCGATGGTCACCGCGCCCAGCTTGCCCGCGTCGGCGACGATCTGCGCCTCCTGCTCGTGCTGGCGCGCGTTCAGGATGTTGTGGGGCAGCTTCGCCTTTTCCAGCATCCGGCCAAGCATCTCGGATTTCTCGATCGAGGTCGTGCCGACAAGCACCGGCTGGCCGCGGCCATGGGCATCGCGGATCGCTTCCACGATGGCCTCGTATTTCTCGCGGGCGGTGCGGTAGACGGCGTCATCCTCGTCGATCCGGGCGACCGGCACGTTGGTCGGGATCTCGACCACGCCAAGCCCGTAGATCGCCATGAATTCCTCGGCCTCGGTCGCGGCGGTGCCGGTCATGCCGGCCAGCTTGCCGTAAAGGCGGAAGTAGTTCTGGAAGGTCACGCTGGCCAGCGTAACGTTCTCGGGCTGGATCTGGCAGCCCTCCTTGGCCTCGATGGCCTGGTGCAGACCGTCCGAGAGGCGACGACCCGGCATCATGCGACCGGTGAACTCGTCCACAAGCACCACCTCGCCCGAGCGGACGATATACTGCTGATCCTTCAGGAACAGCTTGTGCGCGCGCAGCGCGTTGGTGACATGGTGGACGATGGTCGTGGACTCGGGGTCATACAGGCTTTGCCCCTCGGGCAGGATGCCCAGCTCGTGCAGCTTGTCCTCGAGGAAATCGTTGCCCTCGTCGGTGAAACTCGCGCTGCGCTGCTTTTCGTCGAGGGTGAAATGCTCGTCCTTCACCTCGGGGATGACCTTGTCGATGGCGACGTAAAGGTCCGAGCGGTCCTGCGACGGGCCCGAGATGATCAAGGGCGTCCGCGCCTCGTCGATCAGGATACTGTCGACCTCGTCGACGATGGCGTAGTTGTGGCCGCGCTGCGCCATTTCGGACAGGCTGGCGCGCATGTTGTCGCGCAGGTAGTCGAAGCCAAGCTCGTTGTTGGTCGCATAGGTGATGTCGGCGGCATAGGCCGTGCGCTTCTCGTCGTCGGGCTGGCGCGGGTAGACCACGCCGGTGGTCAGACCCAGCGCGGCATAGACCTTGCCCATCCAGTCGGCGTCCCGCTTGGCGAGGTAGTCGTTCACGGTGACGATATGCACGCCCTTGCCCGTCAGCGCGTTCAGGTAGGCGGGGAAGGTGGCGACCAGCGTCTTGCCCTCGCCGGTCTTCATCTCGGCGATGTTGCCCTGGTGCAGGAAGATGCCGCCGATCAGCTGCACGTCATGGGCGCGCAGGCCCAGCGCGCGGCGCGCGGCCTCGCGGCAATTGGCGAAGGCTTCGGGCAGGAGGTCCTCGAGGCTTTCGCCCCCCTGCGCGCGGCCGCGCAGCTCGGCGGTCTTGGCGACGATCTCGGTGTCGGATTTCGCTTCGAACTCTTTTTCCAGCGCGTTGATCTTCGCCACGAGGGGCCGGACCGCCTTGACCTTGCGGTCATTGGAGGTGCCGAACACCTTTTTCGTCAGCGAGCCCAGTCCCAGCATGTGAAGCGCCTTCATGTCATGGCCCCCTGCGCGATGCGCCGCGCGGGACCGGAAAAATCTCAATTCATCGTGTGGGGGTCCGGGTTGTTCGGCCCATCGTGGCGGTCTATCAACGCGGGCAACAGGCCGGGGCCCCGATGCGATACGCCAAGCGACATAAGGGGCCGCCCCAAACGTGTCAACGCGGGCAGGTCCGTCCGTGCAAAACCGAAAGGACGCTTTCCATGAAGAAGTATCTCGCGGGGGTCGCCCTGTCGGCCTTCATCGCCCTGCCCGCCGCCGCGCAGGAGACGCCCTCGGCCGACACGGTGCTGGCCACCGTCAACGGCACCGAGATCACGCTGGGCCACCTGATCGCCATGACCCGGATGCTGCCGCCGCAGTTCCAGGAGCTGCCGGACAACGTGCTGTTCGACGGCCTGCTCGAGCAGCTCGTGCAGCAGGAGGCGCTGGCCGCCGTCGCGGCGCAGGACATGGGCCGGATGGAAGAGCTGGGCCTTGCCAACGAGCGCCGCGCCTTTCTTGCCGCCACGCTTCTGGATCGCGTCGGCAATGCCGAGATCACCGAGGCCGAGCTTCAGGCCGAGTATGACGCGGTCTTCGGCAGCGCCGAGCCGCAGGTGGAATACAACGCCAGCCACATCCTCGTGGAGACCGAGGCCGAGGCCGAGGCCCTGATCGGGGAACTGGCCGCGGGCGCGGATTTCGCGGAACTGGCGGCGGAACGCTCGATCGGTCCGTCGGGGCCGAACGGCGGTCAGCTGGGCTGGTTCGGCGCGGGCATGATGGTGCCGAGCTTCGAGGAAGCGACCTTCGCGCTCGAGGTGGGCGAGGTCTCGGCCCCTGTCCAGACGCAGTTCGGCTGGCATGTCATCGTTCTGAACGACACCCGTGAACAGGCCCCGCCGGCGCTGGAGCAAGTGCGCGCCGAGCTGGAGGAAGGTCTGCGGCAGGCCCGCGTCGATGCCACCATGGCCGAGGTGGTCGAACAGGCCGAGATCGAGCGCCCCGAGATTGCGATTGACCCGTCCGCGATCCGGGCGTTGGATCTGATCGCCGAGTAAGGCGTCAACACGGGAACCACGCGGATGGCGAAGGACGAGAAGAAGAAAAAGGCCAAGTCGAAGGACAAGGTAAAGTCCGGCGGCAAGGCCAAGAAGAGCAAGCAGGCCGAGGCCTCCGCGGTTTCGGCCCCGGCCCCCGCGCCGGTCAAGGCGCCGCTCAAGGTCTCGCCCCTCGCCCCTGCGGCGTTCCCCGATCTGCCCGTCATCGACGGCGTGCGCTTCGCCGCGGGCGAGGCGGGGGTGCGCTACAGGAACCGCACCGACGTGATGCTGGCCGAGATCGCGGCGGGCGCGACCATCGCGGGCGTGTTCACGCGCTCGGCGACCCGGTCGGCCGCCGTGCTCGACTGCCAGGAGAAACTCGCGGCCCTGCCCGAGGTGCCGCAGAACGGCTTTGCCATTGTGGTGAACTCGGGCAATGCCAACACCTTCACCGGGGCGCGCGGCGCGTCGGATGTCGCCGTGATCGCCCAGGCGGCGGCCGCGGCGCTCAAGATCCCGGCGGGCCATGTCTTCACCTCGTCGACCGGCGTGATCGGCGAGCCGCTTCCGGCGGAGAAGATCACCGCCGTCCTGCCGGTGCTGGCCGACGGGCTGGATGCGGCCAAGGCCGCCGTGGCGGCCCGCGCCATCATGACGACCGACACCTTTCCCAAGGGCGCCATGGCCGAGGTCGAGATCGGCGGCGTTCCTGTCAGGATCGCGGGTTTCGCCAAGGGCTCGGGCATGATCGCGCCCGACATGGCGACGATGCTGGGCTATGTCTTCACCGACGCCGCGGTGACGCAGGACGGGTTGCAGGCGATGCTCTCGGCCACCACGAAAACCAGTTTCAACGCGGTGACGGTGGACAGCGACACCTCGACCTCGGACACGGTGCTTCTGGCCGCGACGGGGCGGGCGGGGAACGTGCCCATCGCCTCGGCCCGTTCGGTGGACGGCAAGGTGTTCTTCGCCGCGCTTCAGGCCGTGATGCAGGATCTTGCGCTACAGATCGTGCGCGACGGCGAGGGCGCGACCAAGCTGGTCGAGGTCCAGGTGACCGGCGCGAAATCCGCGCGGGACGCGGACAAGGTCGCGCGCGCCATCGCCAATTCGCCGCTGGTCAAGACCGCCATCGCGGGCGAAGACCCGAACTGGGGCCGCATCGTCATGGCGGTCGGCAAATCGGGCGCGGCGGCGGACCGCGACCTGCTGACGATCCGCTTCGGCGATATCGTCGTCGCGGAAAAGGGCTGGCGCGCCGAAAGCTACTCGGAAGAGGCGGGCGCCACCTACATGCAGGGGCAGGAGCTGGTGATCGGTGTCGACCTCGGCCTTGGCCGGGGCGCGGCGACGGTCTGGACCTGCGACCTGACCCACGCCTATATCGACATCAACGCGGATTACCGGTCGTGAAAACCGTTCTGGTCTCGGCGGTCGCGCTGATCGACGGCGAGGGGCGCGTGCTTCTGGCGCAGCGCCCCGAGGGCAAATCCATGGCCGGCCTGTGGGAGTTTCCCGGCGGCAAGGTCGAGCCGGGCGAGACCCCCGAGGCGGCGCTGGTGCGCGAACTGCACGAGGAACTGGGGATCGAGACCTGGGACAGCTGCCTTGCGCCGCTGACCTTCGCCAGCCACAGCTACGACGATTTCCACCTGCTGATGCCGCTCTTCGCCTGCCGCAAGTGGAAGGGCATTCCGCGGGCGCAGGAGGGGCAGACGCTGGCCTGGGCGCGCAAGACCGAGCTGCGCGACTACCCGATGCCGCCCGCGGATATCCCGCTTATCCCCATCCTCCGCGACTGGCTTTGACCCTTCCGGCAATCACGCACAATCGAAAGACAGTGTGCCCCTGAAAGCGTGGCGGGTTATTTTCCACCCGACAGCGGGAAAATGACGTAAGGTCATCCCGACCGCCTTGAGGGGAATCGGCCATGTTGACCACGATCGAGATCGGAAGCTGCGTGTCGGTGCAGGGTCATTTCGTGCGGCGTCACGCCAATGGCATGGTCACCGTGCGCGTGGGGGACCAGCTTTACACCGGTCACCCCGTGAACGCCGCCGCCGCGGCCTGAGCGTCAGTCCAGCCAGCCCTTCAGGTTCCGTTCCACGACAGCGGCCAGCGCATCCATGTGCAGGTCGTCGTCGTTGAGACAGGGGATATAGGTGAACTCTTCCCCGCCCGCTTCCTCGAAGCTTTCGTGGATTTCCTCGTTGATCTCTTCCAGCGTCTCGATGCAATCGGCGCTGAAGGCGGGCGCGATCACGGCGATCCGCTTCTTGCCGGCCTCGGCCAGCCGCGCGACCTCTTCCACGGTGTAGGGCTTCAGCCATTCCTCGGGGCCGAAGCGGCTCTGGAAGGTGGTCACGATATCGGTGTCGGCCCAGCCCAGACGCTCCTTCAACAGGCGCGAGGTCTTCTGGCACTGGCAATGGTAGGGGTCGCCCTCCATCAGGTAGCGTTTCGGCACCCCGTGGTAAGAGGCGACGAGCACATCGGGCTTCGTCTCCAGCCCGGCATAGGCGCGCTCGACCGACTGGGCCAGCGCCTCGATGTAAAGCGGGTCTTCGTAATAGGGCTCGACCGTGCGGGCGATCGGCTGCCACTTGATGTTCTCGAGACTGCGGAAGAACTGGTCGCAGGCCGTGGCCGATGTGGCGCCCGCGTATTGCGGATACAGCGGGAAGAACAGGATCTTGGTGCAGCCCTGCGCCACCAGCTCATCGACCTTGGACTTGGTCGAGGGGTTGCCGTAGCGCATGCAATAATCGACGACCACGTCGTCGCCGTAGCGCTCGGCCATCCGCTCGGCCATCTTGGCGGTCTGCGCCTTGGTGATGGTCATCAGCGGGCTTTCGTTCAGCTCCTCGTTCCAGATCGACTTGTAGGCCGCGCCCGAGCTGAACGGCCGCTTGGTCAGGATGATCAGCTGCAGAAGCGGCTGCCAGATCCAGGGGCTGTAGTCGATCACGCGCTTGTCCGACAGGAACTCGTTCAGATACCGGCGCATCGGCCAGTAGCTGTAGTGATCGGGCGTGCCGAGATTGGCCAGCAAGACGCCGACCTTGCCGAACTTCACCTTCGGGTGATCGGCGGGGGCATGGGGCAGGTCGGTCGCCGGAACGGCGGTATCACGCATCATGTTCATCTCTGGTCGGCCTCAGTCGTCGGTCGGGTGTAGGACCGGCAGGGCGGTCTCGTCAAATTCCTGCGTGCCAAGCGCGTCGGCAAGACGCGCCTTGGCCGCGCCGGGGCGGAGCGGTTTCTGCTGGCTCTCGTGCGGGGCCCAGCCCGACAGGAACACAAGCTCGAACGTAGCGCGAATGCGCGCGGGGTCATCTTTCGCGGGAAACCGTGTGGCATAGATCTCGGCCATGCGCAGGAACAGCCGCCGCGGAACGGGCGCGCGGTGCCGGTCGGCCAGCGCGTTGGTCTCGCCCATCGCGCGCAGGTCGGCCATCAGCGCGAAGGCATTGGCATAGGTCACCGTCTTCGGCAGGCGGTCCGCGACCGGAAGGGCAAGCCCCGCGCGCTGCAAAAGCGCGCCCATGTCGCGGATCTCGGCCATGGGCGCGACGCGCGGGCTGAGCCCGCCCAGCGTCTCGACCTCCGCCTCGGCCAGAGCCTGCCGCAGCTCGGTCAGGGTCTCGCCGCCAAAGGCGACCGACAGGAACAGCCCGTCGGGCTGCAGCGCGCGGCGGCACTGCACGACCTGCCCAACCGGGTCATCGGCCCAGTGCAGCGCCATGGCATGCACGACAAGGTCATGCGCGCCCGCCTCCAGCGCCAGCACCTCGTCAGGTGCGACGATATGCGCACCCGGCACAAGCGCGGCCCAGACCTCCGGGAAGGGGGTCACGACGGCGGGCCGCGTAAACCTCCTGTTAACGTCGATGAGTCTTTCCTGAAGCTCGAGCGTCGCTTCGTGATGCAGGAACCCGGCCCGGTCCAGCCGCGCACGGGCCCGTGCCCGCGCAAGGCGGGGGGCATCCACGAGGCGGGGCTGTGGGTTGGCTTGGGGCACTGTGGTCCGGTCCTGTCGCTGACCCGTCGCTACTTAGGGGCGTGACATGATTTTGCAAACTGTCCTGCACGCGGTGTTTCCGCCCGAATGCCTCGGATGCGGGGCGCGGGTCGAGAGCGATTTCTCGATCTGCTCGACCTGCTGGTCGGACACGCCCTTCGTCTTCGGATCGTGTTGCGACCTGTGCGGGGTCGCCCTGCCGGGGCAGGATGCGAGCGCCGAGCGGCTGATCTGCGACGAATGCCACGCCAACGCCCGGCCATGGGCGCAGGGCCGCGCGGTGATGCACTATGCCGGCACGGGGCGAAAGCTGGTGCTGGGCCTGAAACACGCCGACCGGGCCGAGATCGCGCGCGCCGCGGGCCCATGGCTGGCGCGGGCCGGGGCCGCTCTGATGCAGGACGATCCGCTGATCGTTCCGGTGCCGCTGCACTGGCGGCGGCTGGCCGCGCGACGCTTCAACCAGGCGGCGCTGCTGGCAAAGGCGCTGGCCGAGACCAGCGGGCGCGACTGGCTGCCCGACGCGCTGATCCGCGCCCGGCACACCGCCTCGCAGGACGGGCGCGACCGCGAGGGGCGGTTCCGCAACCTCGACGCCGCGATCCGCGTCAACCCGCGCAGGGCGGCGCAGGTTGCGGGGCGCGCCGTGCTGCTCGTCGATGACGTGATGACCTCGGGCGCGACCTTGTCGGCGGCGGCGCAGGCGCTGCTCGCGGGCGGGGCCGGTCCCGTTCGCGTGATCGCTCTGGCGCGCGTGGCGCGGGATGTTTAGATTGCTCATCGACCTGAGCCGAGGACTGACATGCCCAGCATCGAGATCTACACTTCGCCGCTTTGCGGCTACTGCCACGCCGCCAAGCGGCTTCTGGCGGACAAGGGCGCGGCCTATGTCGAATACGACGTGTCGCGCGACCCGCCCAAGCGGCAGGAGATGATGGCCCGCGCCAACGGCCGCCACACCGTGCCGCAGATCTTCATCGGCGAGACCCATGTCGGTGGCTACGACGACATGGCCGCGCTGGATCGGCAGGGCAAGCTCGACCCGCTTTTGACCGCGGGCTGAACGGCTTGCGACCCTTCGCCCCTTGCCCTCACCGGGCCGGGGGTGGCCTTATGCGCGCATGGCGACCCCTGACGATCCCCTTTCCGTGGCTCTCTTCTCCGAGATGTTCATGGCCGACCAGCTGGCGCGCAACCGCCTGAGCCGTGCCCTGCCCAAGGGCATGGAGCTCAGCCATTTCTCGGTCCTGAACCATCTCGCCGCCTCCACCGAGGAGAAATCGCCGGCGCAGCTGGCGCGTGTCTTCCACGTCACGCGGGGGGCGATGACCAACACGCTGGGGCGGCTGGAATGGGCGGGCTACATCCACATCCGCCCCGACTGGGACGATGCGCGGCGCAAGATGGTGGCGATCAGCCCCGCGGGCCGCCGCGCGCGCGAGGCCGCGCTTTCGGCCATCGCGCCGATCCTGTCCGAAACCGTGCGCGAGATCGGCGCGGATCGGGTACGGCAGGCCCTGCCGGTCATCCGCGAGATGCGGGTGCGGCTGGAGAATGACAGCTAGGCCCGTTTCACCGACGCGGTGACGTAGTTCACGCTCAGGTCCCGGTCCGAGATCGACCAGGACCACGTCAGCTTGTTGAAGGCAAAGCCCTTGCGGTCCACCGGGTCGAGGCCCGCCTGCCGGATCAGCCCGTAAAGCTCGTCGGGGGTGATGAACTTCTGCCACTCATGGGTGCCCTTGGGCAGCCAGCGCATGACGTATTCCGCCCCGATGATCGCCATCAGGTAGCTTTTCGGATTGCGGTTGATGGTCGAGCAGATCATCAGCCCGCCGGGTTTCAGCAACTGCCGGCAGGCGGTCAGGTAGCCCAGCGGATCGGCCACGTGCTCGACCACCTCCATGTTCAGCACCACGTCGAACTGCTCGCCCGCGGCGGCCAGCGCCTCGGCGGTGGTGTGGCGGTAGTCGATCGCCAGCCCCGATTGCGCGGCATGGACCTGCGCCACGGGGATGTTGCGCGCGGCGGCATCCGCGCCGACGACCGTCGCCCCCAGCCGCGCCATGGGTTCCGACAGCAGCCCGCCGCCGCAGCCGATATCGAGCAGGCGCAGCCCGGCAAAGGGCATCTCGGCCGACAGGTCGCGGCCGAATTCCGCGGCGATCTGGCGCGTGATGTAGTCGAGCCGCGTGGGGTTGAGCATGTGCAGCGGCTTGAACTTGCCGTTCGGATCCCACCATTCCGCGGCCATGGCCTCGAACTTGGCCACTTCGCCCGCATCGACGGTGTCGATCGTGTCGCCGGTTTGATTGACCTCTGCCATGGCAAATCCCCTCGCATTCTGTCAGGCTAGCCCATGCGGACCGCGTCTTGTGGTCTATATAGGATCGTGATGGACAAGTTCTCCGGCCAAAAGCGCGCAGCCGCGCACCTGTTCCCGCCGATCGACCCGTTCGATCAGCGCATGCTGGACGTGGGCGATGGTCATCACGTTTACGTCGAGCAATGCGGCAATCCCGAGGGGGCACCGGTTGTCGTTATGCACGGCGGGCCGGGGGGCGGCTGTTCGCCCGCGATGCGGCGGTATTTCGACCCCGAGCAATGGCGGATCGTGCTGTTCGACCAGCGCGGCTGCGGCCGTTCGCGGCCCCATGCCAGCGTGCGCGCCAACACGACCTGGCACCTGGTGGCCGATATCGAGCGCATCCGCAGCACGCTGGGCATCGAGCGCTGGGCCGTCTTCGGCGGCAGCTGGGGCGCGACGCTGGGCCTTGTCTATGCCGAGACGCATCCTGACCGGGTCGCCTATCTCGCGCTGCGCGGGGTGTTCCTGTCGATGCAGCGCGAGCTGGACTGGTTCTACGGCGGTGGCGCCGGTCAGTTCTGGCCGGACCAATGGGCGCGCTTCTGCGCGCTGATCCCCGAAGACGAGCGCGGCGACCTGATCGCGGCCTACAACCGGCGGCTCTTCTCCGGCGACCTTATGCTCGAGACGCGCTACGCGCGGGCCTGGGCCGCGTGGGAAAACGCGCTGGCCTCGATGGAGAGCGACGGCGGCGGCGGCGACAGCCCGGCGGAATACGCCCGCGCCTTCGCGCGGCTGGAAAACCATTATTTCGTGAACAAGGGCTTTCTCGAGGTGGATGGGCAAATCCTCCGCGACCTTCCGCGTATCGCGCAGGTGCCGGGCACCATCGTTCAGGGGCGCTACGACATGATCTGCCCGCCGCTCTCGGCGCATCGTTTGCTGGCGGGCTGGCCCGCGGGACGGCTGCACATGATCAAGGCGGCAGGGCACGCGCTGTCCGAGCCGGGCATCAGCGAAGAACTGGTGCGCGTGATGAAGGCCGTCGGCGCGAAGCGCGAGAAATACGGGCTTTGAGCGCGCAAGATCCTTGCAAGGATCTCATCCCGCTTTTGCAAAAGCGGGACCAGCGCCTTGCAAGGCGCTGGCCACGTCCTTGCAAGGACGTGAGTCCGCCAGGAGCCGCCGGTCGATCCCCGGGCTCAACCGGTCGCGGATCAGGGCCACCGGGTGCGTCCTGAGCGTCAGGCGCATCGACACGTAATCCTCGACCACCGCCTCGCCCTCGGTCATCTCGGGCAGCTGCACGGCAGCCTCGACGATCCCCTCGCCGTCGAGGTCACCCGAGAACAGCGGCAGTTCCTTCTTCGGGGTCAGCGCACGCGCGGCCCAGAGCGCATCGCGGCGCGACACACCCAGGGCTGCGAAGGCATCGGCCTCGGCCAGGATGGTCAGCGTCTTCGCGTCCAGCCCGGCGCGGCGCCAGACATCTTCGACCGCGGTGTAGCCGTTGCCACGCGCGGCGGTCAGCCAGTCGGCCTCTTCCTCGCGCATCGCCTTGACCTGGCGGAACCCCAGCCGCAGCGCCAGCGCACCGCGCTCGGTCCGCTCCATCGTGCAATCCCAGGCGGACCGGTTCACGCAGACCGGCCGCACCTCGACCCCGTGTTCGCGGGCGTCGCGCACGATCTGGGCCGGCGCGTAGAACCCCATGGGCTGCGCATTCAGCAGCGCGCAGGCGAAGATGCCGGGGTGGTGCCGCTTGAGCCAGGCCGAGGCATAGACCAGCAGCGCGAAACTGGCGGCGTGGCTTTCGGGGAAGCCGTAGCTCCCGAAGCCTTCGATCTGGCTGAAACAGCGGTCCGCGAAATCCTGATCGTAGCCGCGCTCGCGCATGCCGCGCAGGAAGCGCGTGCGGAACTCGCTGACCGAGCCGTGTTTCTTGAAGGTCGCAAGCGACCGGCGCAGGCGGTCGGCCTCGTCGGGCGTGAAGCCTGCGCCGGTGATGGCGATCTGCATCGCCTGTTCCTGGAAGAGCGGCACGCCCAGCGTCTTGCCCAGCACCCGGCCCAGCTCGTCCGAGGGGAAGCTGACCGGCTCCTCGCCGTTGCGGCGGCGGATGAAGGGGTGGACCATGTCGCCCTGGATCGGGCCGGGGCGGATGATCGCCACCTGGATCACCAGGTCGTAGAAACAGCGCGGCCGCATCCGCGGCAGGAAGTTCATCTGCGCCCGGCTTTCCACCTGGAAAACGCCCAAGGAGTCGGACCTGCACAGCATGTCGTAGACCGCCGGGTCCTCGGGTGGCAGCGTGGCGAGGCTGTAATCGGCCTGGTGATGCAGGCGCAGAAGGCCGAAGGCCTTTCTGATGCAAGACAGCATCCCCAGCGCCAGAACATCGACCTTGAGGATGCCCAGCGCGTCGATGTCGTCCTTGTCCCAGCAGATGACGGTGCGGTCCTCCATGCTGGCGTTCTCGATCGGCACAAGCTCATCGAGGCGGCCTTCGGTGATGACGAAGCCGCCGACATGCTGCGACAGGTGCCGTGGAAAGCCGATGATCTCCTCGATCAGCTGGATGGTCTGTTTCAGCCGCGGGCTTTCGGGGTCGAGCCCGATCTCGCGCATCCGCGCGACCTCCGGCCCCGTCTTGGACCATGACCCCCAGATCTGGGAGGACAGCGCCGAGAGCACATCCTCCGACAGGCCCATCGCGCGGCCCACCTCGCGCACGGCGCGCTTGCCGCGGTAATGGATCACCGTGGCGCACAACCCCGCGCGGTGGCGGCCGTAGCGCTCGTAGATGTGCTGGATCACCTCCTCGCGGCGCTCATGCTCGAAATCCACGTCGATGTCGGGCGGCTCGTTGCGCGCCTCACTGACGAAGCGTTCGAAGACCATCGTCCCGATCTCGGGGCTGACCGAGGTCACGCCGAGCGCGTAACAGGTGATCGAGTTCGCCGCCGACCCCCGCCCCTGGCACAGGATGCCGCGCGACCGGGCAAAGGCGACGATGTCATGGACGGTGAGGAAATAGGGCTCATACCCCAGTTTCCCGATCAGGCGCAGTTCGTGCTCCAGCTGCTTCTGCGCGCGCTCGGGGATGCCCTGCGGATAGCGCCAGGTCAGGCCGTCATGGGCCAGCCGTGCCAGCCGATCCGCGGCGGTTTCCCCATCGGCGATTTCCGAGGGGTATTCGTAGCGCAGGCTGCGGATGTCGAAGGAGAGCCGCGCGGCGATCTCCTCGGCGCGGTCGACGGCCGCCTCGTGGCCACGAAAGATGCGGCGCATCTCGGCCTCGCCCCTCAGGCGCTGCTCGGCGTTGGCCTGTGCCGCGGTGCCAAGATCCTCGATGCGAAGCCCCTCGCGGATGCAGGTCAGGATATCGGTCAGCCGCCGCCGCGCGCCGTGGTGCATGATCGGCCGGGCCGAGGCGACGGTGTCGAGGTCGAGCGCCAACGCCAGCCGCTCGGCGGCGGCGAAGCGCGCGGCGTCCTGCCCGTCATAGGCGGGCGCCATCAGCAGATGCATCTGCGGCTTCAAAGCCGCCACCAGCCGCGCGGCGCGGCTGCGCCAGTCGGGCGAGGGCCGGTCGGGCGCATGCAGCAGCAGCTCAAGCCCGTCGGGAAAGGCCAGCAGATCTTCGAGCGTCAGGTGGCAGTCGCCCTTCTCCGCCCTCAGCCGCCCCGCCGACAGGATACGGCACAGGCTCGCCCAGCCCGACCTGTCCCGCGGCAGCGCGGTCAGCCGCATCCCGTCCGTCAGCACAAGGCAGGCCGCGGGCAGAAGGCGCGGCACATGGTCGATGGGCGCGCGGGGTGGGTTGGGCAGATGCGCGGGCTTCGGCGGGCCGATGGGATCGGCGCGCGCGGCCGCGGCCTCTTCGATTTCCTCGGCGATCTTCTTCAGCTCCGACCAGGCCCGCACCACGCCCGACACCGAATTCACATCGGCGATGGCGATGGCCGACAGGCCCAGCAGGGCCGCACGCCGCGCGTAGTCCTCGGGGTGCGAGCCCCCGGTGAGAAAGGTGAAGTTCGAGGTGATGGACAGTTCGGCGAATCCCATGTCCGGCAGTATATTCACCTTTTGTTCTCATTTGGAGTCCCGCTTGGCAGGCGCGCGGCGATGGGGCAGGAGGGGGGCGCAACCGCATCCCGAGGGGCCGCCATGCTGAAGGGCATCCACCACGCCGCGATCATCTGTTCGGATTACGACCGGTCCAAGGCGTTCTACACCGACACGCTCGGCCTGCGCGTCGTGGCCGAGACCCACCGCGCCGAGCGGGGCTCGTGGAAGCTCGACCTCGCCCTGCCGGACGGCGCGCAGATCGAGCTGTTCTCCTTCCCCGATCCGCCGCCCCGCCCCGACACGCCCGAGGCGCAGGGGCTGCGCCACCTCGCCTTTGCGGTCGATGACGTGGCGCAGGTGGCCGCGGCGCTGGAGGCGAAGGGCGTGGCGGTCGAACCGATCCGCACCGACGAGATCACCGGCAGGCGCTTCACCTTCTTCAAAGACCCCGACGGCCTGCCGCTGGAGATCTACGAGGCGGGATGAGACGGGTCAGAGCAGCCCGAACTCCGACAGCACCGCCTTGTAGATCGGGCGCTTGAAGGGCACGATCAGCGCCAGCAACTCCGCCCCGCTCATCCAGCGCCAGTCCGAAAACTCCACGTCCTCGTGGGCAAGGTCGATCACCCCGTCGCCCGCGTCGAGCCGCATCAGAACCCATTTCTGGGTCTGCCCGCGATACTTGCCGCGATAGGGCAGAACCTCGGGCGGCAGGTCGTAGGGCAGCCAGTCCGCCGTTTCCCCAAGAACGGTGACATGCGCCGCCCCGACCCCGGTTTCCTCCCGCAGCTCGCGCAAGGCGGCCTCGACCGGGGTCTCGCCCTTGTCGATGCCCCCCTGCGGCATCTGCCAGGCGGGCGTGGCCATGTCGGCGCGCCGCCCGGCGAAGACGCGCCCGTCGGGGTGCATCAACACCACGCCCACGCAGGGGCGATAGGGCAGGTGCGCGAACGCGTCCGACGTCACGGCCGTCAGTTGCCGCGCGGCCCGAGCGCGTTCAGCCCGGTCAGGATGTCGATGGCATAGGCCAGCTGGTAATCCTCGTTGCGCAGCCGCGCGGTCGCCTCGGCGATGGCCTGCTCTTCCTCGAGCTGGCGCAGCTCGTCCTCGCTCAGGGTCGAGTTCTGGATCGCACCGCGCAGGCTTGCCTCGTTGCGGCGGGGGCCGGTGCCCTCCTCTTCTTCCTCCGTCACGACCGGCTCGCGCTGTTCGACCAGGATGTCGGGCGCGATGCCGAGCGCCTGGATCGAGCGGCCCGAGGGCGTGTAATACAGCGAGGTGGTCAGCCGCATCGCGCCATCGCCCGCCAGCGGCATCACCGATTGCACCGAGCCCTTGCCGAAGCTGTTGGTGCCCACCACCACCGCGCGGCGATGATCCTGCAACGCGCCCGCCACGATCTCGGAGGCCGAGGCCGACCCGCCGTTCACCAGTACCACCAGCGGCAGCCCCTCGATCAGGTCGCCGGGCGTGGCGTTGTAGCGTTCGCCATCCTCAGGGTCGCGGCCGCGGGTCGAGACGATCTCGCCCTGTTCCAGGAACGCGTCCGACACCCGGATCGCCTGGCTCAGAAGACCGCCGGGATTGTTGCGCAGGTCGAGCACGACACCGTTCAGGTTGCCAAGGCCGCCGACCTCCGCGATCTGCTCCTCCAGACCTTCGCGCAGGTTGGGATAGGTCTGGTCGTTGAAGGTCGACACCCGCAGGATCGCCGTGTTCCCCTCCAGCCGTGCGCGCACCGCGGTCAGGCGGATACGGTCGCGGATGATGGTGATGTCGAAGGGTTCGTCCTCGCCCTCGCGGACGATGGTGATCACGATCTCCGAGCCGACGGGCCCGCGCATCAGGTCCACCGCTTCCTCCAGCGTCAGGCCCAGCAGCGCCTCGCCGTCGACATGGGTGATGAAATCGCCGGCCTCGACGCCCGCTTCCATCGCGGGGGTGTCGTCCATCGGCGTGATGACGCGGACGAAGCCGTCCTCCTGCGTCACCTCGATGCCGAGACCGCCGAACTCGCCGCGGGTCTGCACCTGCATGTCGTCGAAATCATTGGGCGGCAGGTAGCTGGAATGCGGGTCGAGCGAGGTCAGCATGCCGTTGATCGCGGCCTCGATCAGCGCCGCTTCGTCCACGTCCTCGACGTAATTGGCGCGGATGCGTTCGAAGATGTCGCCGAACAGGTCCAGTTGCTCGTAGACCGAGGCATTCGCGCGGTCCTCCTGCGCGATGAGCGGTCCGGCCACCTGGGTGCTCAGAAGCACGCCTCCCGAGATCCCTCCGATGGCTGCAATGATCAACTTGTTCATGCCGTCCTGTCCTTCGTCTCAGTCTCGCGCCGTTTCGGTGAACCATTCCGCCGGGTCGACGGGCGCACCGTTCTCCCGCAACTCGATATAGAGCGTTTCTGTCAGCCCGGCGCCACCGCTTTGCGGCTCACGCAGGATCAAATCTTCATCTCCGCCGTCCGCCCCACCGGGCATCAACCCCAGCGGAGCCCCCGAGGCCACGAGGTCACCGGCACTCACGTAAAGGGTGCCGAGCCCCGCGAGAACCATAAGGTAGGTCCCTTCGGGTTCGAGGATGATCACATTTCCGTAGTCCAGAAGCGGCCCGGCATACCGGACCCATGCGGGCCAGGGCGCCGTGACCAGCGCGCGGGGCCGCGTGGCGCGGACCAGGCCGGGCCGGGTGACCCCCGCCGCGTCCGCCTCGCCGAAGGCGCGGAGCGGCGTGCCCAGAACCGGCAGCGGCAGGTCGCCGCGGGCCTGCGCGAAATCGGGCAGCTCCGGCGCGGCCTCGGGCGGGTCCGCCGACAGCAGCGCGGCAAGACTGTCGAGCGAATCGACGCTGTCCAGAAGCTCGGCCATTGCGATCTCGTCGCGCGTGAAATTCTCGGGCAGCATCCGCCGGTCGGCAATCGCCTGGCTCAGGGCGCTGCGCGCGTCCTGCGCCCGTTCCAGCGCCTCGGACAGCTGCGCGACCGCGCCGTCCTGCAGGCCGCGCAGCGTCGCCAGTTCCTGCAACTGGCCGCGCAGCGCGCGGGCCTCCTCGGCGACGGCGGGGGTGATCTCGGAGACGATCATCCCCGAGCGCGCCGTGCCCAGCGCCCCCTCGGGGTGCATCATCAGAAGCGGCGCGGGCGCGCCCTCGATGCTTTGCAGCACGCCCAAAAGCCGCGAGAGCCGGTCGCGCTCGGCCTCGAAGACCATGAGGATCGTCTGCTCCCTGAGCGCCGCCTGCCGGATGCCCTCGCGCAGGGCAAGAAGCCCCTCCTCGTAGGCGCGGACGGTCTGGGTCAGCGCCTCGACCCGGTCGCGTGCGCCGTCGGCTTCCAGCAGGGCAAAGCCCGCCTGCTCCAGCATCTCGGCTGCGCGCGACGCGGTGGCGGCGGCGTCAAGCTCGGCTCGCGCCGGGGCGCTCAGAAGCAGAAGGGCGGCAAGGGCCGTGCGCAGGATCATGTCAGAAGCGTCTGCCCCGTCATCTCGGGCGGCTGCGGCAGGCCCATCAGCTGCAACAGGCTGGGCGCGAGATCGGCCAGGATGCCGTCGCGCAGCCCGGCGCCGTCCGGTCCGCCGAACAGGATCACCGGCACCGGGTTCAGCGTATGCGCCGTGTGCGGCCCTCCGGTCACGGGGTCGATCATCGTCTCGCAATTGCCGTGGTCGGCGGTGACGATCATCGCGCCGCCCACCTGCTCCAGCGCCGCCACCGCACGGCCGAGGCCCGCGTCGACCGCCTCGCAAGCCTTGATCGCGGCGGACAGATCGCCGGTGTGGCCGACCATGTCGGGGTTGGCGTAGTTCACCACGATCAGGTCATGCCCCGCGCCGATCGCCTCGACCAGATGATCGGTCACTTCGCCTGCCGACATCTCGGGCTGCAGGTCATAGGTGGCGACCTTGGGGGATGCCGCCATGTAGCGCGTTTCGCCCGGCACGGGGGGCTCCTTGCCGCCGTTCAGGAAGAAGGTGACATGGGGGTATTTCTCGGTCTCGGCGATGTGGAACTGCCGCAGCCCCTGTTTCGCCACCCATTCGGCCAACGTGTTCACGATCTCCTGCTTGGGGAACATCGTGGTCATGTAGGCGTCATGGGCCTTCGAGTAATCCACCATCCCCAGCCGGGCCACCAGCGGCGGGCGCGGCCCGCGGTCGAAGCCGTCGAAATCCGGGTCGCCGAGCGCGGCGAGGATTTCGCGCGCCCGGTCCGCGCGGAAGTTCACGAAGAACAGCCCGTCGCCCTGTTCCATGCCGGTGTAGCCCTCGACCACGGCAGGCAGGATGAATTCATCGGTGATGCCCGCGTCACGGGCCATGCGGATGATGCCGGTGGCATCCGGCCCGCTGTCGCCCTCGGCCTCCGCCATCACGCGATAGGCCTTCTCCACCCGATCCCACCGGTTGTCCCGGTCCATGGCGTAATAGCGCCCCGAAACGGTGACGATCCGCGCGCCCTCGGGCAGGTCGGCCTCCAGCGCGGCGACCTGCTCGGCGGCCGATCCCGGCGCCACGTCGCGCCCGTCGGTGATCGCGTGGACCAGAACCTCGAGCCCCGCATCGGCCAGCGCACGGGCCGCGGCCACGATATGCGACTGGTGCGAATGCACCCCGCCGGGCGAGGTCAGCCCCGCCAGATGCGCCCGCCCGCCGCTCTCCTTCAGCGCCGCGATGAAATCGGCCAGTGCCGGTTTCCCGAAGAACGACCCGTCCTCGATCGCAAGGTCGATCATGCCGAGATCCATCGCCACCACGCGGCCTGCGCCGATGTTGGTGTGCCCGACCTCGGAATTGCCCATCTGCCCCTCGGGCAGGCCCGCGGCGCGGCCGTGGGTGGTCAGCGTCGCATTCGGGGAGGTCGCCATCAGCCGGTCCATGGTGGGCGTGCGCGCCAGCAGGGGGGCATTGCCCGCCTCGGTCGGGCCGATGCCCCAGCCGTCGAGAATGCACAGGACAACGGGCTTTGACGTCTGGTCGTTGGGCATGGCGGGCCTCCTTCGCCCCGGTTCTATGGACCCCGCCGGGAAGGCGCAAGGCGACGCCATCACGGATGACCATGGATGACACCGGCCGCCTGCCGGGCTATGCAACCGGGGTTGAGCAATGGTTGAGGCCTGTGTCGGGCATGTTCGGAACAGGGACCGCGAGAACCCTCCGCAAGATCGGCAGGCAGGTGGCCCGGCTGACCTTGCGCGGCGGGCCCGAGGACTGGCAGGTCCGCTATCGCGCCATGGCGCGCAAACAGGGCGTTGCGCGCACGCTGGCTGCGCATCGCAACGCCGCGGCGCTGGCGGGCGGCTTCAACGTCGGGGCCTATCTCGCCGCCAATCCCGACGTGGCCGATGCCGTGGCCAGCCCCGGCGAGGCGGTGTTCCACTATCTCGAGTTCGGCCATGCCGAGGGGCGCATGGCCACGCCCGACCGTTGGGATGCGTCCTTTGTCAGGCGGTTCCACGGCCTTGCCCTGCCCGAGGACATGACCGCGCCCGAGGCCTGCCGCGCCTTGCGCCGCGCGGGCGTCGCGGTGGCCGAGGCCGCCCTGACCGAGGCGCATCTATGGCTGATGCGCGGGGTGCATGGCCCGGTCTTCGAACAGGTCTTCGAACACGAGTTCTACGCCGTCGCCGCCGAGGCCGCGGGGCACAAGCTGACCGAAACCACCCGGCTGGCCGCGCTGGCGCATTTCTGCACCACCGGGCTGGCCGAGGGGATCGCGCCGCATCCCGACCACGCCTTTGACGCGGTGTTCTACCGCGACGCGCTCGCCTTCGCCGGGGTCGCGCCGCCGCCCCCCGGCGATGCCGCCGCACTGCGCCGCCATTGGGCGGCTTGCGGCGTCCGCGCCGGGGCGCATGCCAATCCGCGGGCGTGGTTCGCCATGCACTGCGGTGTGACCCTGCCCGACGCGGTGCTCTCGGCGCTGCCCGCCTTCCGCGCCGCCTCGGCCGATCTGGCCGCGGATGCGGGCCTTGCCGCGACGCTCCATCACCTCGCCACGCTGCCCGTTCCGGGGGCCGCGGCCTTGGACCCCAGCGCCCCCGAGGTCGAGGCCTTCCTCCTCGACCTCGCCCGCGCGCGCCGCCGTGCAGGCGATCCGGGCGCGGCCGAGGGGCTGTTGGGCCTGCTGCTCCACCATGACCCACGCCATGCGCGCGCTTCGCTCGACCTGGCCGACCTCCTGCACGGCAGGACCAGCCCGGGAACCGAGATCCAGCTGCGCAAATCCGTGCCCGCAGGCATGGACACCGGCGCCAACGCCATCACGCTGGCCGAATTGCTGGCGGGGCAGGGTCGATTGGCCGACGCGCTGAAGGTCGCCCGGACCTTCCCCGACACCCTGTTCGCGGATGTCGCCCTCAGCCGCCGCCGCCGCGATCTTGGTCGGGCGATCTTCGACGCGATCTGGCGCGATCCCGGGTCCTTCGTCGCGCGCATGTCGGTGGCCGAGGTGCAGGGCCAGCTCGCCGAAGCCCTCACCCTCTGCACCCCGCGCTTCGAGGCGCCGCGCCGGTCGGCCGCGATCCGCCGGGTGGCGGTGCTGGCCAATGACGACCTCTACCAATGCAAGCTCTACCGCGCCGATCAGAAGATCGACCAGCTGCGCGCCGCCGGTTACGAGGCCGAGCTGTTTCACCAGGCCCACGACCTCGACCGGCTGCGCGACCGGCTCGACGCGTTCGACGCGGTCATCTTCGTCCGCGTGCCGGGTTTCCCGCCGGTGATCGACCTGATCGCCGAAGCCGCGCAGCAGGGTCTGGCGACCTTCTACGATTGCGACGACCTGATCTTCGACGCCGCCGTCTTTCCGCCGCCGCTGGCGAGTTACGCGGGCAGCATCACGCCCGCGGATCACGCCGCCATGGCCTGCGGCGTGCCGCTCTTCCGCCATGCCATGAGCCTGTGCGCCTACGGCATCGCTTCGACGCCCACGATCCGCGACGCGATGCAGGGCGTGGTGCGCAGCGGTCAGGTCTTCCTCCATCGCAACGCGCTGGGCCACCCGCATATGCAGGTGCAGGGCCGCGTGGCGCGGCGCGAAAAAGCCCCCGGCGACAAGCTTGTCCTCCATTACGGATCGGGCACCAAGGCCCACAAGGCCGAGTTCACCGAAATCCTCGAGCCCGCGCTGGCCGAGATCCTCGCCCGCCGCCCCGGCAAGGTCGAGGTGCGGCTGGTCGGCGATTTCCCGGCCTTCACCCGGCTGGACCCGGATCATCCCGACCTGCGCCTCATCCGCCCCACCTGGGATTTCGAGACCTATGTCGCCCAGCTGGCCGAGGCCGATATCGCCCTGTCGGTGCTGGCCCCCTCCCTGCTGACCGACGCGAAAAGCGAGATCAAGTGGATGGAGGCCGCGATGTTCGGCGTGCCCTCCGTGGTCTCGCCCGCAGCGACCCTGTCCGAGGTGATCGAGGACGGCGCCACCGGCTATCTCGCCGCGGACAAGGACGCCTTCGTCGCCGCCATTCTGGCGCTGATCGACGACCCGGCCCGGCGCGCTCGGATCGGCGCGGCGGCCCGCGCGCAGGTCATGCGCGACTACAGCCTGCAGGTCATGGGCGCAGGCTTCGACGCCATGTTCGAGGCCGTGCGCCCCGCTGCGGCGCGCGGCAAGACGCGCCTCATGATCGTCAACGTCTTCTACCCGCCGCAGGATATCGGCGGGGCCACCCGCGTGGTGCAGGACAATGTCGCCGACCTGCTGCGCCTGCATGGCGACGCCTACGAGATCGACGTGGTCGCCACGCTCGAGGGGGGCGAACGCCCCTACGAGATCCGCTGCCACGCCCGCGACGGCGCGCGCGTCTGGACGGTGACCGCGCGCGACGGTATCGACACCATGGCCGTGCAGGATCATCGCATGGGCGATGTCTTCGACCGGCTGCTGTCGCGGATCCGGCCCGACATCGTGCATGTCCATTGCATCCAGCGCCTGACCGCCTCGGTCACCGATACGCTGCGACGGCGCGGCGTGCCTTACGTGGTCACCCTGCACGATGGATGGTGGCTGTCGCCGCACCAGTTCGTCGTCGCGCCGGACGGCACGCCCGAACCCTACGATTTCCGCCCCGAAGCCGCCGCGACCCTGTCCGCGCGCGCGCAGGTCACCCGCCGGGGGCTGGCGGGGGCCGCGGCCGTCCTGGCCGTCTCCGACGCCTTCGCCGATCTGCATCGCAAGGCCGGCCTGACCGCGGTCGAGGCCGTCGAGAACGGCGTTTCGATCCTGCCCGAACGGGTGCCTGCGCCCGCGCCCGCGGGATCGGGGCGGGTGCGCCTCGGGCATATCGGCGGGGCCGCGCGGCACAAGGGCTTCCATCTTCTCAAGGCGGCGCTCCATGCCCGCCGCTTCGGCGCGCTCGAACTGGTCGTCGTGGACCACGGCCTGCCCCCCGGCCAGACCCGCCAGGAGGTCTGGAACGCCACGCCTGTCCTGTTCCTGCCGCGCAGCCCGCTGGCCGAGGTGGGCGAGGTCTACGGCCGGATCGACGTTCTGATCGCGCCCTCGGTCTGGCCGGAAAGCTACGGGTTGGTGACGCGCGAGGCGCTGGCGCTGGGCCTGTGGGTGGTGGCCTCGGATCGCGGCGCGATCGGGGCCGATGTGGCCGAGGGAGAAAACGGGCTCCGCGTCGATGTCTCGGATCACAGCGGCCTTGTCGCGGCGCTGTCGCGGATCGAGGCTGAGCCCGACCGGTTCCGCCAGCCGCCCGCCCCGAGGCAGGCCCTGCGCCCCGCCTTGCGCCGCTCGACCGATCAGGCCGAGGATCTCCACGCCGTTTACCGGCGCATCCTTGCCGCGCAACGCGGTTAGAGCGCCCGGCGCGCAGACCGGCCCGGACCACGCCCGTCAGAACACGAAATCATCCACCAGCAGCGCGCCCTCGGCCACCCCCTCCAGAAGGATCGTGCCCCCCGGCGTCGTCACCAGCATCCCGTCCTCCCGCGCCGTCAGGGTCAGCGCGCCCGCATCCGGTGCCAGCCCCGTCAACTCGAGGATATCGGCACCGGGGTCGAAATCGCGGATCAGGTCGTCGCCATGCCCGGCCGCAAAGACGAAGCGGTCGGCGCCGCCGCCGCCGAACATCGTGTCATTGCCGGTTCCCCCGTCCAGCCGGTCATGGCCCGCCCCACCGAACAGCCGGTCATCCCCCGCGCCTCCGATCAGCGTGTCGTTGCCGGTCGAGCCGAACAGCCCGTCCAGCCCGTCGCCGCCATCCAGCAGATCGTCGCCGCCATTGCCCTCCAGCCGGTCGTTGCCGCCCTCGCCGTAAAGCCTGTCGTTGTCCAGCCCGCCCTGCATCACGTCGGCGCGGTCGCCGCCGTAAAGCAGGTCGTTGCCCGCTCCGCCGCGCAGCGTGTCGAACCCGTCGCCGCCCCAGAGCGTGTCGTTGCCGCCCTGCCCGACGACGAAGTCGCTGCCCATCTCGCCCCACAGCCGATCGTTCTGGTCGCCGCCGTAGATGCTGTCGGCCTGCGCCCCGCCGTAGATCATGTCATGGCCGAAATTGCCGTAGAGCCTGTCGAACCCGTCGCCGCCCTGGATCGTGTCGCCGTTCAGGTTGCCGCGGATCTCGTCATTGCCCGCGCCCCCCTCCATCCGGTCGCGGCCCTGCCCGCCGAACAGCGTGTCGTTGCCGCCTTCGCCGGTGATGACATCGTCACTGGCGCCGCCGGTGAAGCGGTCGTTGTCGGGCGTGCCGTCGAACGACCCCTCGGGCAGAAGGCGCGGCGGCGGATCGAAGGGGACCGGGCTGCGGTTCGGCGCGGGCAGGATCGCGGCGATCACCTGTGCCGCGGTCAGGCTGGTCCCCAGCACTGTCTGCAAGACAAGCACCTCGCCCCGCCATGTCACCAGCGCACCGTTGGACAGGGGCAGAACCGACAGCTGCGACGGATCGTAGAGGAACGGCCAGGCCGACAGGTCGAGCCGGTCGCGCCCCGGTTCGAAATCGACGATCCTGTCGGTGACCCCGTCGCTGCGCAGGATGAAGATGTCGTTGCCGCTGCCGCCGCTCAGGGTATCCAGCCCGCTGCCATCCTCGAGGATGTCGTCGCCCTGCCCGCCCTGCAGCAGGTCGTTGCCCGCCCCGCCCACAAGGATGTCGTTGCGCGCGCCCCCCGTGGTGCCGCCGCCGCCGGGCTGCGCGATCAGCACCGAGCCGCTGCGCCCGGTCTGAAGGGACAGCTCGGTCACACCCGCGCTGATCTCGGAGGAGACGAACAGCCGCAGCCCGTCGCCGCTGGCGAAACCGGCGATGGCGGTGACGTTCTCCAGACCCCCGGCGTGGTCGTCGGGCAGAACGTTCATCAGCTGAAGCCGTCCGTGCGGCATCAGGACAAAGACCGTCAGCCCGTCATCGCCGCCCGCCGCCATGACATAGGTAAAGCCGTTGGACTGCACCACGTTCAGGCTCTGGATGCCGCCGAACCGGGTGTCCAGCGTGTCGATCACGTGGTCGGTCGGGATCAACTGCCCGCCGGGGCGCAGTTCCATCACCGTGATCGCGCCCGACAGCCCGACCCCGTCCGAGGGGGCCGAGCCGACCAGAACGAAGCTGCGCCCGCCGATCACGGCGGTGCCCAGCGCGGTGGGCGTCATGATGCCGATCCCCTCGGCAACGCCGAGGTTGCCGGTCGCAACCAGCCGGTCGGGCTCGATCCGGTAGGCGGTGACGCCGCTGTCCGTGACGCTGGCCCCCACAAGGTAGTCGACCCCCGCAACCGTCAGGGTTTCCAGTGCAAAGACCGTATCGGCATAGGTCGTCTCGGTGTCCTCGACCCCGAAGGCCCGCCTCAGCGTGCCGGTGGGCGTCAGGTCATAGGCGTCGATGGACCCCGACCCGGCATTGGCGACGAACAGCCTGTCGCCACCCCATTGCCCGATGTCGAGAACGGTGCCCCCAGTGCCGCCGGCAAGCCCGGCGATGCCGCCCGCCGCGCCGAGCGTGCCGTCGGGCGCCACCGCGAAGGAGGTAAGTGCCCCCTCCGCGTCGCCCGCCACCACCAGCCGCGGCCCCTCGGGCGTGTCGAGCAGGGTCAGCCTGTCCATCACGTCCGCGGCATAGGCCAGGTCGAAGGGCGCGAAGTCGATCAGCACCGGCCCGCCCGACCCGCCCAGCGCATAGGCCGCCACACCGCCGCCCTGCCCCGAGATGGTGTAGAGCGTGCTGCCCTCCGCCGTCTCGTGGACCAGGAGATCGGTGATGCCGTGATCGAGCAGCCCCTGGAAGGATTGCGTCTGCCCGATCACACCGAGCGATGTCATGGCGGTCTCCATGGCGAAGATGTCGCGCCATGGCATCGCCGCCCCGATGGGTGGTCGCTTGGCCGGATTGTGGAAGGGGCGGGTCGTTAGCGCCCAATGCTTGCGAAAGGCTTAACCCTGTGCTCGCGCTCTGGTTGAGAAACCCTTAGCGCAGGCTGCGCTTGTGGAGCTCGATCGCCTCGTCAAGGTCTTCGAAATACGAGAGTTTCCCGTGCTCCAGCAGCAGGGCCGCGCTGCAGAATTCCCTGAGCTCGGAAAGATTGTGGTTTACCATGATCGCGTCCGAACTGGCCATCCGCTCATGGAACAGCGCGGCGCTGCGCGCCCGGAAGGCGGCGTCGCCCGCGCTCGTGACCTCGTCGATCAGGTAGATGTCGAACTTGATCCCCATCGACAGCCCGAAGGACAGCCGCGCCCGCATACCCGCCGAATAGGTCCGCACCGGCATGTGGAAATGGTCGCCCAGCTGGGCGAAATCCTCGACGAAGGCGGTCAGCTCGGTCGTGTCCACGCCATAGACCCGCGCAAGGAACCGCGCGTTCTGCGCGCCGGTCATCTGCGGATGCACCGACCCGGTCTGCCCGATCGGCCATGAGATCGTGCCGTCGCTGACGACCTGGCCCGCGTCGGGCCGCATGTTGCCCGCGATGATCGACATCAGCGTCGACTTGCCCGCCCCGTTGCGCCCCAGAAGCGCAAGCGAGCGGCCGGTCTCGATGGTCAGCGTCAGGTCGTCGATCACGAGCTTGCGCTGCCCGTTGACCTCGAACCCCTTGGTCAGGTTCTCGAAGCGGATCATCGCCGCACAGCCCTACTGCCGGTCGCGGATGCTGTAGTAGATCAGCGCCATGATCGCCCATCCCAGCGTCAGGAACAGAAGGGCGAAGCCCATGATCGTCCCGCGCCGCGGAAAGCCGGGGCTTTCGGGCAGGTTCGGCTGGATGAAGACCGCAAGGTAGCGGCTTTGCCGCGCCGCGTTGGTGCGCGCAAGGTCCACCGCCGCAAGCGCGGCGCGATAGCTTTCCTCGGCGAACTGGCGATCGACGACCAGACCTTCGTAGGCGGCCATGAGCGTCGGGTAGTCCTCGCCCTCGGCGCCGACATCCTCGGTTGCGAAATTCAGCCGTTCCTGCCCGATCCGGTCGCGGATCACCTGGATGCGCCGTTCGGCCTGAACCAGCCGCGGATCGTTGGGGTTGGTGGTGTTCTCCGACAGAAGGTCGAACTCGATCAGCGCCTCGGCCAGCTGCTGCTGGAGGTTGTTCAACACCCCCGTGCGCCCCTGCAGGTCGCTTTCGGGATCGACGATCTGGGTCTGGGTGCGGAACTGGGTCAGTGCCTCGCGCGCGGCGCGCAGCCGGACGATGGCGGCCTCGAGGTCCTCTTCGGCGTAGCGCATCGAATCCGCCCGCGCCTGCTCGTTCAGCTCGTTGATGAGGGTCTGGCTCTCCTCGATGATCGCCTGCGCGATCTGCTGCGCGACCTGCGGCTCGAAGGCCAGCACCTCGAGCGCGATCAGCCCGTTGCCCTGCGAATAGGAGACGCGGACGACCTCGCGCCAATGGCTCACCAGGTCCTCGAGCGTGGCGTCGGGCGACAGGGCGAAGACCGGATCGACGGCATGGGGGGCCGAGTAATGCCCGACAAGGTCGATGCGGTCCTGCATCCGCCGCACCATCTCGGCGCTGGTGATGAACTCGAACAGGATGTCGCCATCCCGGCCGGGATTGCCCCCGGCGATCTGCGACAGCCCGCCCAGCAGGTCGGTGGCCGATCCGGTCTCTTCGCTGCGGACGGTGAAGCCGACGCTCGAGGCATATTGATCCTGCGCGAAGGTCTGAAGGTAGAAGCCGATCCCGAGCAGCGGCACCAGCACCAGCAGGAGGTAGGACAACACCAGCCCGAAATGCCGCCGCCTCAGCCGCGCGGGGCGGGCGTAGGGCCTGAAGGCGATGGGCGCGGGTGTGCCGGAAGAGCTGTCGGGTGTCTGCGGCGAAGCGCCTCCGGGGGGCTTGTTCCCTGCCGCACCACCGGGGGCCGCAGGCCGCGGCACCTGTGCCCCCGGACAGTCGGTCGGGGCGTCCTTCCGGGGTCCTGCTGCGTCGGACAAGGCTGGAACGCTGCCTTCGTGTTTGAACTCTACCCTGCCGTCATACATAGTCCGACCCAGCAAAGCCAGAGACTTGGCACCATACCGGAGGCGGACCTGAGCCCACGCCAGCCCCTGACAGCCGGACCGCGGCCGCGCCTGCCACGGGCGAAGCGCAGCTTTCCCGCGTTCCGCGCCATCCTCGCCCTGATGCTGCGCGAGATGTCGACGCTCTACGGGCGCACGCCCGGCGGCTATGTCTGGGCCGTGGCCCAACCGGTCGGCGCGCTGGTGGTGCTCACCGTCGCCTTCACGATCCTTCTGCGCTCGCCGCCGCTTGGGAATTCCTTCATCCTGTTCTACGCCTCGGGCTACCTGCCCTTCACGGTCTACGCCACCGTTGCGCTGACCGTGCAGAACGCCATCCAGTTCTCGAAACAGCTGCTCTACTACCCGGCGGTGTCATGGCTGGACGCGATCATCGCGCGGTTCCTGCTGAACCTGCTGACCAGCATCACGGTCATGGTCATCGTCCTGTTCGGCATCCTGCACCTGACCGAGGCCAGCGCGACCCTGTCGCCCGGTCCCATCGTGCTGTCGGTCCTGCTGGCCGCGCTGGTGGGCCTCGGGATCGGGACGCTGAATTGCCTGCTGACGGGGCTGTTCTCGGCCTGGGCGAATGTCTGGTCGATCATCACGCGGCCGATGATCCTGATCGCGGGGGTGCTCTTCATCTACGAACACCTGCCCGAATGGTTCCAGGGCTACCTCTGGTATACGCCCTGGATCCACATCACCGGCCTGTCGCGGTCCGGGGTCTACGCGACCTATGACCCCACCTATATCTCGCTCACGGTCGTGGCGCTCTGGGCGCTTGTCCCGCTGTTCTTCGGCCTGCTGCTGCTCAGGCGGTTCCACAAGGACATCCTGAACCGCTAGGTCGTGTTGCGCAAAAGTGGGAACCGGTTTCGCGCGCCTCGAACATGCGACATCAAATCGTTAAAGCGGGCGCGCGGCGTCAGACCCTGTGATAGGGGGTCCCCGCAAGGATCTGCCCCGCGCGATACAGTTGTTCGGCCAGCATCACCCGCACCAGCATGTGCGGCCAGACCATCCGCCCGAAAGAGATCGCCAGCGCCGCCTCGGCCCTCAGCGCGGGGTCCAGCCCGTCGGCCCCGCCGATGCACAGCGCCACGTCGCCCTGCCCGGCATCGCGCGCCGCCCCCAGCCGCCCGGCGAACTCGGGCGAGGTCAGCTGCGCCCCGCGCTCGTCCATGATCCACAGCGCCGCGCCACGGGGCAGCGCGCGGCGCAGAAGCTCGGCCTCGGCGGCCATGCCGCCGCCCTTGCGGTCCTCGACCTCGACCACCTCGCCCAGCGTCAGGCCAAGCGCGCGGCCGCTTCGATCGAAGCGTTTCAGGTAATCGTCGACGAGGTCTTTCTCCGGGCCGCCCCGCAGGCGCCCGACAACGCAGAGGTGAACCCGCATCCGTCGCGGTTACTGCGACGTTGCGGTCGCGGGCATCCACATCTTCTCGAGCTGGTAGAACTCGCGCACCTCGGGGCGGAAGATGTGAACGATCACGTCGCCCGTGTCGATCAGCACCCAGTCGCCGGCCTCCTTGCCCTCGACCTTGGCCGACAGGCGGAACGCCTCTTTCAGACGCTCGACAAGCTTCTCGGCGATGGCCGCCACCTGCCGCGAGGAGCGGCCCGAGGCAATGACCATGTGGTCGCCGATGGACGACTTGCCGCGCAGATCGATCTGCACGACATCTTCGGCCTTGTCGTCGTCGAGGGATGCGAGGATATGCTCGAGCAGCATGTCGCTGGTCAGCGCCTCGGTCTGGGCCGCATGGCTGGCCCCGTGGGCAGTGGTCTCGGCCACCGCATGGGTCTGTCCGGTCAGGACTCGATCCTCCTGCATTGCGCGCCTGCTCGTCCCCGGCGCCGGGATGTCTGCAATGTAGCATCGCGCGGGTGCCATCTCAACCTGTGCCGGATTTCCCGTGCCGCCCCCTCCATCGGCATGAATCCGCCGCGCTTCATCCACAATATCCTGCGCAAATGGGCAAATCTTGGGGATAAAGCCGCTCAAAATGCCATATTCGGTGGCTGGCCGTTGACTCGGCCTGCGACGAGGGGGGTAGGATGCCGGCCCAACACCCCGCCGCGACCGCAAGGACAGGCTGATGCACTTCAACCGGCTGCGCCTCAATGGCTTCAAGAGCTTCGTGGACCCCACCGACCTGATCATCCAGGAGGGTCTGACCGGTGTTGTGGGGCCGAACGGCTGCGGCAAATCCAACCTGCTCGAGGCGCTGCGCTGGGTCATGGGCGAGAATCGCCCCACCGCCATGCGCGGCGGCGGGATGGAGGACGTCATCTTTGCCGGGGCTGCCACCCGCGGCGCGCGCAATTTTGCCGAGGTGGTGCTGCAACTCGACAATTCCCAGCGCCTCGCGCCCGCGGGCTTCAACGACGAGGACACGCTCGACATCACCCGCCGGATCACCCGCGACGCGGGCTCGGCCTACAAGCTGAACGGCAAGGACGTGCGCGCGCGCGACGTGCAGATGCTGTTCGCCGACGCCTCGACGGGTGCGCATTCGCCCGCGCTGGTCCGGCAGGGGCAGATTTCCGAGCTGATCAACGCCAAGCCGCGCGCGCGCCGCCGCGTGCTGGAAGAGGCTGCGGGCATCTCGGGCCTGTATCAGCGCCGGCACGAGGCCGAGCTGAAGCTGAAGGGCGCGGAAACCAACCTCGCCCGCGTCGAGGACGTGCTGGAACAGCTCGCCTCGCAGCTCTCCTCGCTCGCCCGGCAGGCGCGGCAGGCGCAGCGCTACCGCG
>NZ_JASJOE010000038.1 GCF_030163755.1 Roseicyclus amphidinii | reverse complement strand
CTGCAGGCCGAGGGGTTCGCGGCCACCCGCATCGACCACCACGACAGCGCCAGCATCGCGCGGGGCTGGGCCGAGGCCGTCGCGCTGGCGGGCGGGCGGGTGAACGCGCTGTTCAACAACGCGGGCCACGGGATGCCCGGCGCGGCCGAGGACCTGCCCCGCGGCGCGCTGGAGGAGGTGTTTTCCTCGAACCTCTTCGGGGTTCACGAGCTGACCTGCCACGCCATCCGCCACATGCGCGAGACCGGCGGGGGCCGGATCGTGCAGCATTCCTCGGTCGTGGGGTTCACGGCGCTGAAATGGCGGGCGGCCTACGTGGCGACGAAACACGCGCTGGAGGGGCTGACGAACACGATGCGCGTGGAGTTGCGGGGCACGGGCATCCATGTCTCGATCCTGAACACCGGGCCGGTGACATCGGGCTTCCGCGACCGCTCGATGGCGCAGTTCGACCGGTGGATCGACCTCGGCGCGTCACGGCATGCCGGGTTCTACCGGACGAAATGGACCGCCCGCCGCGAGGCGGGGCGCGACCTGTTCGAGCTGGGGCCGGAGGCGGTGGTGAAGAAGCTGGTGCATGCGCTGGAACACCCCCGCCCGCAGCGGCGCTACTACATCACCACGCCCGCCTACGTGGCGGCGGTGCTGACGCGGGTGTTGCCCGGCGCGCTGCAGGATCGGATCATCGACCGGCTCTAGCCTTTTGGCGCGGGCGCGCTAGGCTCCGGGCTTCGGACGGACGTAAGGAAACGACACAGTGCAAGACCCTCTCCTGATCATCGCCCTCCTGGCCTGCCTTGCGGTGCTGGCCATCCTGTTGATGGGCATCAACTCGTTCCGCAAGGGGACGGCACAGGCGGCGAAAGAGTCGAACAAGTACATGTGGTGGCGCCTGATCGCGCAGTTCGGCGCGGTGGTGCTGATCATGGTCTTCGTCTTCGTCCGCGGCCAATCGGGAGGGTGAGGGAATGGTTGTCCTGAACAAGATCTACACGCGCACCGGCGATGCGGGCGAGACGGCGCTGGGCGACGGCAGCCGGGTGGCCAAGCATTCGGCCCGCGTGGTGGCCTA
Organism: Roseicyclus amphidinii; assembly: GCF_030163755.1. Taxonomy (GTDB): domain Bacteria; phylum Pseudomonadota; class Alphaproteobacteria; order Rhodobacterales; family Rhodobacteraceae; genus Roseicyclus; species Roseicyclus amphidinii. The sequence continues at coordinate 32,082 of NZ_JASJOE010000038.1, read as the reverse complement.
TGGCACGGTGGACGAGCTGAACGCCGCGCTGGGCGTGGCGCGGCTGCATGCCGAGGGGCAGATGGCCGAGCAGCTCAAGGCGATCCAGAACGACCTGTTCGACCTGGGCGCGGACCTGTGTACGCCCAACATGGAGAAGGACGCCGAGCGGGAGTATCCCGCGCTGCGCATCATCCCCGAACAGGTGGCGCGGCTGGAGGCCGAGATCGACGCGATGAACGCGCGGCTCGAGCCGTTGCGCAGTTTCATCCTGCCGGGCGGCTCGGCGCTGTCGGCGCATCTGCATGTCTGCCGCACGGTGGCGCGCCGGGCCGAGCGGATGAGCGTGGAACTGGGCACGGTCGAGTCGATCAACGCGGAGGGGGTGAAATACCTCAACCGGTTGTCGGACTGGTTCTTCGTCGCGGGCCGCATCGCCAACAACGACGGCAAGGATGATGTCCTCTGGGTTCCGGGCGCGAACCGGTGACGCAGTCACCGGCGAAGGCTCCAATGGAGCCTTCGGCACCCGGAAGGGCGGAGCCCCGGCCCGCAAGGGCGGGTGCGAACCGGTGAGCTTGTCGCCGCCGGGGGCGTGCGGACGTCGGGTCGCACCCCCGGCCTGCGCGCTCCGTCCGTTTTCGATTGGCGGTGACGGCAAACCCGCCCATACAGTGCCATGCTCCAAGCGCATTTCCGCTCCGTCCTCCACCATGCCCGTTACCTGCCGCTCTGGTCGGCGCTGACCGCGTCGCGCGGGCGCAGTTTCGAGGATCGGTCCGAAGGGCTCGGCGCGGCGCTCGAGGCGGTGATGCGCTGGTTTCCGCCCGCGCAGACCCGGTTCGACCGCGAAGCGCGGCGGGTCTTTCCGCAGATGCCGCGCGCCGCGCGGGTAAGGCTGGGCCGCGAGATGGGCCGCCAGATGGGCCAGACCCTGTTCGAGATCTACCACGACGCCGAGTTCCAGACCCGCCACCACCGCTTTCACGTCTCGGGGCCGGGCCTCGGCGTGCTCAAGGCGGCACAGGCCGCGGGGCGCGGCGCGATCATCGTCTCGGGCCATTTCGGCCAGTGGGAGGCCGTGCGCGCCGTCATCAAGATGCACGGCATGGAAAGCGGCGCGGTCTACCGCCCGAACAAGAACCGCCACTACGAGCGTCGCCTGCGCGCCGGGATCGAGGCCGCGGGCCTGCCGATCTTCGCCACCGGGCGGCGCGGGACGATGGCGCTGGTCCGTCACCTGCGCGGAGGCGGGATCGTCTCGATCCTGCTGGACGAGAAGGCACCGGCGGGGGTGCCCCTGCCGTTCCTCGGGCATGACGCGATGACCTCGCTGTCGGCGGCGGAACTGGCGCTGAAATACGACCTGCCGATGATCCCGGCCTATGGCATCCGCGCCGGGGACCGCCATTCCTTCGACGTGGTTTTCGAGGCGCCGATCCCGCGTGGCGACCCCGTCACGATGACCCGCGCCTTCAACGACAGCCTGTCGGCGCGCATCCGTGCCAACCCCGACCAGTGGTACTGGATGCTGCGCCGCTGGGAGGGCGCGTAGCAGGCGCTAGCGCATCGGCGGAAAGATCGCATCACGCAAGCTGCAGTCCCGCTCGACGTCGCGTCCGCAGCTGCGCGGCTCCAGCTCCCGCGTGAGGCACAGGCGCACCTCCTGCACGCGGCCCGCGCGGCAGGTGACCGTCATCATCGGGTCGGTGAATGCGGGGTTTTCCTCGAGAAACGCCTCCTCGATCACCTCGGCGGGCAGGCGCACCTCGCGGTCGAGGCGGCGCAGAAGCTCGGGCCGGGTGATGCTCTCGTAGGCAAGCCGCGACAGGCGGAAATACGCCTCGGCCGACAGCCCCGTGCAGGTGCCGTGCTTGCGCCACTGGTGCCACGCCAGCCCCGACGAGCCCATGATATCCGTCATCGCCCCGGTCATGGCGCGCGAAGGCGGGCGCTCTGCCGTGGGGCAGAAACTCGGCCAGCCCTCGTCATATTGCGGCCAGAGGCCGTGGAGCGTGAACCCGTAACCCTGCCCCGGATCGCATTGCGCCGAGCCGCGCGCGTCGCCCTCCAGCGCGCACCAGCTGGGCGTCCAGCTGAGCGCGAGCACGTAGTAATCGAAGTCTCCGGCCCGCTCGCCCTCGGCCCATGCAGCCCCCGCCAGCCAGACCAGCACCAACACCAGACGCTTCATTTCCTCTTCCCTCTTGTGCCGCTCGCGCCTATATACATGGCGACTTCCCCGAAATCGAGGAATGGCGGAGGACCCTCCGCCGCCGGCCCGCCCGGCAGGGGAGAAGGCATTTGTGAAGGACGTATCACGATGAACAAACCGATCATGGCCAAGGCCACCGCCGTCTGGCTGGTGGACAACACCACGCTCAGCTTCAAGCAGATCGGGGATTTCTGCGGCCTGCACGAGCTCGAGGTTCAGGGCATCGCCGATGGCGACGTGGCGCAGGGCGTCAAGGGGTTCGACCCCATCGTCAACAACCAGCTGACGCAGGACGAGATCGACCGCGGCGAGGCCAATCCGGCCTATACGCTGAAGCTGAAGTTCAACGCCGCCGCCGTGGGCGAGGAAAAGCGCCGCGGCCCGCGCTACACGCCGCTGTCCAAGCGGCAGGATCGCCCGGCCTCGATCCTGTGGCTGGTCAAGTTCCACCCCGAGCTGTCGGACGGCCAGATTTCCAAGCTGGTGGGCACCACCAAGCCGACGATCCAGACGATCCGCGAGCGAACGCATTGGAACATCAACAACATCCAGCCCATCGACCCGGTGGCGCTCGGCCTGTGCAAACAGTCGGAGCTGGACGCCGCCGTGCAGAAGGCGAACGCCAAGAAGGCGCGCGACGGCGAGGTGATGACCGATGACGAGCGGATGCGGCTGGTCTCGACCGAGCAGAGCCTCGGGATGGACCCGGAGCCGCGGATGCCGACGGCGATCTCGGGGCTGGAGACCTTCTCGCTCGGCCGTTCGGACGAGGATGAGGACAAGCCCGCGCGCGAATACGACGCCGAGAGCCTGTTCAACCTGCCCGCCGGTGGCGATGACGACGACGAGGATGACGAGGACGACCGCCGCTGAGGCGGCAGTGCGCCTTTCGCGTTCAGGGAACCCCGGTCCGGTTGGGCCGGGGTTTTTTCATGGGGCGCAGGCTGTTCACTGGCCCGAGGTCAGTTGCGCGATGGCACCGACCCAGTCTTCGAGGTGGTAGACATGCGAGATCAGGCCTGCTTCGACCGTCACGATGTCGATCGACATGATCTCGAAACTGCGCCCCGTGGCCGGGTCAACCCCGAAGAACGGCCCGATGGGCGTGCCCGTCGCCGTGCCGCGCACCACGAAGCGCCCGTCGTCAAGCGGGATGATCTCGTCCGGCACCCAGCTCAGGTCCGGGACGACCTGCCCAAGGAAAGCGACGGTGTCGAGCATCCCCTGCGCACCCGGCCCGCCCGGCGGGGTGGGGATCGACACGACCTCGGGCGAGAACAGCTCGTAGTAGCGCGCCGCGGTCGTCTCGGCGGGTGCGGTCAGGATGTCGCTGTAGAAGGCGCGGACCGTGTCGATGTCCTCGGCCGCCACCGGTCCGGCGATGGTGGTCGCCGCAAGCGCGACGGAAATCAGGGCCTTTTTCATGATATGCACTCCTTGCCCCCCACAGTCGGGGCTTTGCTTGATTATTAACGTACCGATTGGTACGTTCGCGCAGACATTGGGTCAACAATAAAATACCATACGGTACGTAAATATGGACGAGACATCCAGACAGGGCCGTGGACGGCCCCGCACCCTCGACATCGACACCACGCTGGAGATCGCCATGCGCGCCTATTGGCGCGCGGACCCGGCCGACGTGTCGATCAACGCGATCTGCGGGCTGGCGGGCGTGTCGAAGCCAGCCCTCTACCGCGCGTTCGGCAGCGAGGACGGGCTGATGCGCGCGGTCCTCGCGCGCTATGCCGCTGAGGTCCTGTCGGAGCTGCGGGACATCCTGTCGCGCGACGCCCCGCTGCGCGACACCCTGGAAGCGGTGGCCCGGTTTGCGACCGAGGATGCGAGGATGGAAACGGGCTGCGTGTTCTTCAAGATGCGCGCGGGCAAGCACCGCCTCGGGCCGGACACGCGGGACCTTGTCGCGGCGCTGGACGCTGGCGCGGTGGCGGGGTTCGTCGCGTGGCTGAACGAACGCCGCGCAGCAGGCGACTGGGCCGGAGACCTTCCGGCCGAAACGGTGGGGCGCTACCTGGTGGAACAGGTGGGGCTGGCCCTCCAGCAACGCGCCGCCGGCGAGGACAGCGTGCAGGTGCGCGCCACCTTCGACCTTGCCATGACGCCGATCCGCGGAGGATGACCGGCGATGCGCGCGCCCCTCAGTGGGCCGCGACCGTCACGTTGTCCAGAAGCGTCCGGCCGCCGTCCACGGTGATCACCTCGCCGGTGATGAAGCCCGCCCCTTCGGAGGCGAGGAACTGCACCGCGCCCGTGACCTCGCGGGCCGAGCCGATGCGGCCCATCGGCGTGCAATCCCGGATCTCCTCGCGCAGGCCCGAGGTCTCGTTGAGCGAGGTCTTGAGGCTTGCCGACATCAGCGAGCCGAAGGCGACCCCGTTGACCCTTATGCGATGCGGCGCGAGCGCCACGGCGAGGCTGCGGGTGGCCTGGTCCAGCGCCGCGGCGCTGATCGAATAGGCCATCAGCTCGGGATGGGTGCGCCGCGCGGCGATGGAGGAGACGTTGACGATGGAGCCGATGGCCCCGTCGCTCGACCGCCCGTCTTCCTCGGCGCGGGCGATCATGCGCTTGGCGACCGCCTGGCTGAGGCGCAGCGCCGTGAACATGTTCTGTTCCAGCAGCGTCTCGACCGAGGTGTCGGCGGGGTCCAGCGGATCGGTCGTCAGCACCTGGCGGCTTGCGTTCACCAGGATGTCGATGCCGTCGAAGGCGTCTACCGTGGCCGAGACAAGGTTCTCGATGGTCAGCTTCTCGCGCAGGTCGCCCGCGAAATACTGCACCTGCCCCTGGTCATCCTCGGCGATCTCGCCGCATTCATCGGCCAGCCGCGCCTTGTCGCGGTCGGCGAACATCACCTTGGCGCCGCGGTCCACGAAATGCCGCGCGATGGCGAGGCCGACGCCATTGGCGGCCCCCGTCACGATGGCGGTCTTGCCCTGGATGGAAAGTGTCATGTCCCGGATCGGTCCCTGATGACAGGCGCTCAGCGTTTGGGCTTTGCCGCCTCGTAGATCTTGTAGCCTTCGAGCTCTCCAAGAAGCCGCCCGGTTCCAAAGGCGGCCTTCAGGGCATCTTCATAGGGCAGATGGCGGTTCGCCACCATGAAAAACCGCCCCCGCGGGGACAGCATCCGCGCCGCCGCCGCGATGAAGGCGCGGCCCAGCGACGGATCGGCCTTGCGCCCGGTGTGAAACGGCGGGTTGGCGAGGATCGCGTCATAGGAGGTTTCGGGCTGAAAGCGGGTCACGTCGGCCCAGTGGAACCGCGCGCGGTCGTCGTCGATATTGGCGGCGGCGGCCTGCAGCATGGCGTGGTCGGCCTCGATCAGGTCGAGGGTCTTGATGCCCGCCTGCTCGGCCAGAACCTCGCCCGCGATGTAGCCCCAGCCTGCGCCGAGGTCGGCCACGCGGCCGGTCAGCTCGGGCAGAAGCGCCACCAGCAACTCGGACCCGCGGTCCGGCCCATCGGCGGAGAACCCGCCGGGGACGGTCACGTACCCCTCTTCGGTCTCGACCGGCTCCGGCATCCAGTCAATCACCGCCTCGGGCAGGGTCTCGGGCCGGGTGAGCCAGACAAGCTTGCCATGCGCCTTGGAGTAGGTGCCGCCGATCTCGAAGACGCCCTTCAGCGCCTTGAGGATCGAGTCGATCCCCTCCTCCTTCTGGCCGTCCACCAGCAGCACGCCGCCGGGGCGCAGCGCGCCCAGCGCCTCGGCGATGGAGCCCAGCGTGCCCGCCTTGGCCTTGACGATCTGCACCAGCGCCGCGGCGAAACCTTCGCCCTCCGGCAGATCGGGCGTCACGGTAAGCCCGCGCGCCGCCAGAAGGTCATGGTCGGGCGCGAAGCCCTGCACGCAATGGACCGCGCCCAGCGCGGCGAAATCGCCGTCGCCGCGGGCGCGCAGCACGAGGCAGGGGCCGTCGGGCAGGGAAAGCTCGCCCGCCTCCAGCGCAAGGGTCCAACGGTCAGGGGTCATCTTCGGGCCTGAGGACCGCCCCGGTCGCATGTCGCGGAAACGCGTGATCGGTCTCCGCGGGGGTGCGACATGGCGCTCAGTCCTCTTTCTCCATCGTGCATTGCAGCGGGTGCTGGTTGCGCCGGGCGAAATCCATCACCTGCGCCACCTTGGTCTCGGCGATCTCGTAGGAGAAGACGCCGACCACGGCAACGCCCTTCTTGTGGACGGTCAGCATGATCTCGACCGCCTGGCTGTGCGAGATGCCGAAGAACCGCTCGAGGACATGCACGACGAATTCCATCGGCGTGTAGTCGTCGTTGAGCAGCAGCACCTTGTACATCGGCGGGCGCTGCGTCTTGGGTTTCGTCTTGGTGACGACGGTCGTGTCGCCCTCTCCGTCGGGCGTGTCTGCCATCATCCGCCAGCGGTCGGTCTGCATTGCGTCTCCATTCCGCTTGGGGCCACGGGTGGCCTGCATTGAGGCGCACTATATAAGCCAGATGACGATTCAGAAAAGAGGGGCTTTCCCCCGATGGTTTCCCGCCTGACCACCATCGGCTTCGATGCCGATGACACGCTGTGGCAGAACGAGGCGTTCTTTCGCCTCACACAGGCCCGCTTTGCCGAGCTTCTGGCCGACCACGCCGAGGCCGGGCAGCTGCACGCGCGCCTGCTGGAGGCCGAGCGGCGGAACCTCGGGCATTACGGCTACGGCATCAAGGGCTTCATGCTCTCGATGATCGAGACCGCGATCGAGGTGACCGAGGGGCGCGTCCCCGCCACCGTGATCGGCGAGATCCTGTCCGCCGGGCAGGAGATGCTGTCGCATCCGATCGAGCTTTTGCCCCATGCGGGGGACGTCGTGGAGCGGCTGGCGTCGTCGCACCGGCTGGTGCTGATCACCAAGGGCGACCTGCTCGACCAGGAGCGCAAGCTGGCGCAATCGGGACTGGGCGAGATGTTTCACGCGGTCGAGATCGTCTCGGACAAGACCCGCGCCACCTACGAGCGGGCCTTTGCCCGCCACGGCGACGGGCCGGATCGCGCGATGATGGTGGGCAACTCGATGAAATCCGACGTGCGCCCCGCGCTCGAGGCCGGGGCCTTCGGCGTCTTCGTGCCCCATGGCCTGACCTGGGAGCTGGAACATGCCGAGGCCCCTGAGGGGCATGACCGCTTCCACGAGCTGCCGGACCTCGGCGCGCTGCCGGGGCTGATCGCCGAGATCGAGGGGTGACGGCAAGGTGATCCGACCGCGATTGACCGCCTGCCGCGCTGCGGCCAAAGCTGCGCCATGATCGACGCCGCCCTTCTGCCGCTGCAACGCCGCCTGCTGGCCCCGCCGGGCCAGTGGCTTGCCGCGCGCGGCATCCGTGCCGACCAGCTGACGCTGGCGGGCTGTGCCGTGGGGCTGGCGGCGGCGGGGGCGGCGGCGCTGGGGCTGTTCTGGCTGGCGCTGCTGGGGCTGGTGCTGAACCGGCTGGCCGACGGGCTGGACGGCGCGGTGGCGCGGGTGACCGGGCCGACGGACCGGGGCGCGTTCCTCGACATCGCGCTCGATTTCGTCTTCTACGCAGCCTTTCCGCTGGGCTTCGTGCTGGCCGACCCCGCGGCCAATGCGCTGCCGGGCGCGGTGCTGATCTGCAGCTTCGTGCTGTCTGGCACGTCTTTCCTGGCCTTCGCCGTGGTCGCCGCGAAACGCGGCCAGACCGCCGAGGCCTACCCGATGAAGGGCATCTACTACCTCGGCGGTCTCACTGAGGGGGCCGAGACCATCGCGGTCTTCGCGCTGTTCTGTGTCTTCCCCGCGGCCTTCCCGGTCCTCGCGCTGGTCTTCGCCGCGGCCTGCGCGGTGACAGGCCTCAGCCGCTACGCGGCGGGGTGGCGGGCGTTCGGGAAAGGATAGGCTCCGCACGCGGTCGCCCCGGCAGGGCGCCGGATGGCCGGGTGCCCTTGCACCGCGGATAACTCGTGCAGCCGAGGAAGGCTTCGCCCGACTTGCGGGAGGTCCGAGGGACCATGTTACCGCCACAGGCCGGGCATCGGGTGCCGTCCTGTCCCTTGGCCGCTTGTTTCGCCTTGACCATCTCGACATGGGCGGCGCGGGATTTGCGCCCAGGTTCGATGCGCAGCGCAAGCAGGCGGTCGCGCATCGCGTCGACCTGATCGGCCGGAATGACCTCGGCGGACTGCGCGCGAATGAACCGACCGAGCGCGCGGGTCGTCCAAAGCACGTTTGCGGGCATCTTCGTCTTTGCGACCGCATCGCCCGTGAAGATAACGACATTGTGGACCTGTCCGGGCTGAACACCGAGATGCGCCTCGATCGTCTTCACATGCCCGTAGTTCTGGCGGAGCGGGTTCTGGAACCGCGATTTCTTGCGATGAAGGACCTGCGTCCAGCTTGCCTGATCCGCATCCCCGAAGATCCAGCCCGCCATGTTCTTGGTCTCGATCACGAAAATGCCGAAGCGGGAAAGGACCACATGGTCGATCTGTGTCGTCCCATCGCGCGCGGGAAGGATAAGGTCGTCGAGGATGTGATACTCGGCTTCATCAAGATGCCGTCTGAGATAGGTGCCCACGACCTTCTCGCCCAGCCAGCCCTTGAACCGGCGCGACTTGAGGACAGCCGCGAGGATCAGTAGCGCGACGAACGCGCCAAGCAATCTGAGGTCGGGCATCGAAAAATCGGGCATCTGAGGCTCCCTCGCTGTCTCCCAAGGCGAAGCCGGTCACCGTGGCGGAAATTGGGGCAGATCGGGTCAAACCGCGGGCAGCGCCCTCAGACCTTCAGGACGATCTTGCCGATATGCGCGCTCGCCTCCATCCGCGCATGGGCCGCCGCGGCGTCGTCGAGGGCGAAGACCTCGTCCATCACCGGCCGGATGCGCCCCGCCGCGTAAAGCGGCCAGACGTGGTCTGCCAGCTCGGCCGCGATGGCGGCCTTGGCCGCGTCCGACTGGGGCCGCAGCGTGGAGCCGGTGATCGTCAGCCGACGCACCATCACCTGCGCGAAGTTCAGCTCCACCTTCGGCCCCTGCAGAAAGGCGATCTGCACCAGCCGCCCGTCATCGGCCAGCGCGCGCACGTTGCGCGGCAGGTAAGCCCCGCCCACCATGTCGAGGATGAGGTCGGCCCCGCCTTCGGCGCGCAGAACCTCGACGAAATCCTCCTCGCGGTAGTTGATCGCACGTTCCGCGCCCAGCCCCTCGCAGGCGGCGCATTTCCCGGCCGATCCGGCGGTGGCGAAGACCCGCGCGCCGAAATGGCGGGCGAGCTGGATCGCGGTCGTCCCGATCCCCGACGAGCCGCCGTGGACAAGGAACCGCTCGCCGCCTGTCAGCCCGCCGCGCATGAAGACGTTGGACCAGACGGTGAAGGCGGTTTCGCACAGCGCCGCGGCCTCGGCCATGCTCAGGCCATCGGGCACCGGCAAGGCGTGATCCTGGTGCGTGACGGCGTATTCGGCATATCCCCCGCCCGGCAGCAGCGCGCAGACCGCGTCGCCGACGCGCCAGCGGCTCACGCCTGGCCCGACGGCGGCGACAGTGCCCGCGGCCTCCAGCCCCGGCAGGTCCGAGGCGCCGGGCGGCGGGTCATAGGCCCCCGCGCGTTGCAGCGCGTCGGGGCGGTTCACGCCGGCATGATCCACCTTGATCAGGATCTGTTCGGCCTTGGGCACCGGGATGGGCCGCGTGCAGGGCACCAGCACCTCCGGCCCGCCGGGTTGGCTGATCTCGATCGCGCGCATCATGTCGGTCATGGGGTGCCCTCCGTCTCCCTGTCTCAGGTCCAAGGGATGACGGCATGCGCCCGGCACGGCAAGGGCGGCGTTGCCGCGCCCAAAGGCCCCTCAGCCGCGCCAGCGGCCCGGCAGGTCGGCAGGCGCGCCCTTGCCCGGTGCCTTCACGCGGGCGGCCAGCCATTCCGGCCCGGCCATCAGCGGCTTCAGGAGCTTGTTCTCGCGCATGGCCTTCTTCGCCCGCTCGAAGCGCATCACGTCGTCGATCCGCCGTTCCAGAAAGGCCCAGGTCGCGGCATGGTCCATCGACTGATCGCCCAGCCAGTAGAGCACGGTCGAGGAATAGACCCCCGAGAGCGTCGCGCGCTTGGTATACCAGTTCAGATCGTCCGAGGTGTCGCCCAACGCGGTCCAGATCGCATCCGCCGTCTGCCACAGCGCCCTTGCGCCGTCGGCGGCGTGCATCGGCAGCGCAAACAGCGTCACGCCGCGGCGCACCGCTTCCTTGTCATGCTCGACCAGATCCAGCCGGGTGCGGATCGCAAAGGCCACACGGTCGCTGTAGCGCAGCGCGGTCAGGTCGGTCTCGGCCAGCTTCGCCACCATCGCCGCATCGCCCTGCGCGTGGAAGGCCAAGGCCAGATCGACCGCCCCGCGGGGGCAGATCGCGCGGGCCTCGGCCACCGTCATGCCGGCGTCACCGGCGGCGGCCTTGAAGCTCGCCTCGGACCAGCCGTCAAAGGGCACATGCATCAGCGCCGCCTCGACCAGGCGGGCCATCGAGTCAGGCGTGTGATCGGTCGTTTCGGTCATGCGTGCCCCCGTTCCTCGCTGTGCTGGCGACAGTAGACAAGTTAGGGGGGCTTTGCTATACGGCCACCTCCTGCTTTCAACGCAACTCTAACTTAGGAAGGTGGTGACACCAGAATGCAGGTCAGTGTTCGCGACAACAACGTCGATCAGGCACTTCGCGCCCTGAAGAAGAAACTTCAGCGCGAGGGGGTTTTCCGTGAAATGAAGCTCAAGCAACATTACGAGAAACCTTCGGTCAAGAAAGCGCGCGAGAAGGCCGAGGCCGTCCGCCGTGCCCGCAAGCTGGCGCGCAAGAAATTGCAGCGCGAAGGGCTTCTCTGAAGGCCGGATCGTCGACGCGATCCCGAAAGAAAAGAACCCCCGTGGCCACGCCCCGGGGGTTTTGTTTTGCCTTCCGTCGCCCGGCCCGCAAGCGGTCGGGTTATCCGTCGTCGGAGGCGGCGGCGGCCGCGATCTCGCGGGTGCGGGCGGCGCGGGCCTGCGCCTGCAACAGCTCGAGGTTGTCGTCCGAATCATCGTCGTAGACCCGGTCCTCGGTCACGCCGGACAGTTCGGAGAATTGCTCGCTCAGGTTCACCGGGAACCATGTCGGCCGGATGGTTTCGAAGCCCGGCACCCCCGACAGCAGGGTCGAGATCGACCGCGCGCAGCGCGCTTGCGGCACCGCGCCGTGCACCTGCACCGCGCGCGACAGCGCCGCCGCCTGTTCGGGCGTCACGGGCATCTCCTGCACGAGAACATGGTAGGTCTCGCGCGCGTGGTAATCCATGTAGAAGCCGAACAGCTGCGGCGACATCCCGAAAAGGACATCGTTGCGCTCGGGCACCAGCGGGTGATGCCAGCTGCCCGCGGGGTCGAACACCAACCGCTCGGCGCCGTCTATCACCAGCGCCGAATGGCCGCCGCTGCCGTTGCGGTTCGACACCATGGTCAGAAGCCGCACGGTGGGCGGCCCGCTCGTGGCGTAGCTTGCGGCCTCGATCTCGGCCTGGGGGGCCGAGACCTCTTCGGCCACGCATCCTGCGACGAGGCCGACCAGGGCCAGCCCGGTCGCCAATCGCAGGATCAGGCTCATCGCGCGAACACCGCGAGGAAGAGCACGATCAGGATGCAGACGATCCCGATGTTGACCGTCCAGCGCATGAAGCCGGCAAAGGTCTTTTCCTGTTCGGTGATGTCCATCTCACCGGGCTTGTGCTGGTTGTCTGCCATGTCGTTCCCCCCTGTTTCGGGTCCAATTTCGCTGAGGTGGAATAGCCCATCGCGCGCCGCCTGTCAGCCCTCCGGGCCGGGGTCACTGCGCCGCAGCCCCCGCGGCGAGGCGATAGAGCCACGCCCCGTCCGCGCGCCGGGTCCGGGTGACCGCACCAAGGGCATGCAGGTGGTTCAGATGCGCCACCGCTTCGACCAGTGCGAGGCCATAGGTGCCCGCGTCGATCCGGCGCTTGAACAGCGGCGTGAAACACTCGGCGGCGGTCTTCTCGCCCGTGCCCAGGTGATCGCGCAGCCGGTCGAGCGCGCCATGGTGGTTCTCGATCAACTGGCGCAGCCGGTCGGGCAAGCCGGTGAAGGGCAGCTTGTGGCCCGGCAACACCAGCTGGTCTTGCCGGGCGTGGGGTTGGAACCCCGCGCAGCTCTCCAGCCATTCGGCCACCGGGTCGGCCTCCGGCTCGGTCGCGTAGACGCCGAGATTGGGCGAGATCGTCGCCAGAAGCTGATCGCCGCCGATCACAAGCCCGTCGTCGCGGCTCCAGAAGGTCGCGTGATCGGGCGCGTGCCCCTGCCCGAGGCGGATGTCCCACGTCCGCCCGCCCATGCGGATCGTGCCGCCCTCCGACAGCCGCGTGAAGCCCAGCGGCATCGGGTGAACGGTGTCGGCGAAGTTGAAGGGCCGCGCGGCGCGGCGTTCCTCGAAGGTCTCGGCATCCATCCCCGCGCTCTGCCAATAGGCCAGCGTCTCGGCGCTCGGCACCGCCTGTTCGTCCAGCGTCAGCATCCGCGCGGACAGCCAGGCGGTGCGCGTCATGCACAATTCCGCCCCGCGGGACTGGAACCACCCGGCAAGCCCGACGTGGTCGGGGTGGTGATGCGTCACGATCAGCCGCCTGACCGGCAACCCCGCCAGCGGCCCGGCCAAGGCCGCCTCCCACAGGGCGCGGGTCTTGCCGGTGTCGAGGCCTGTGTCGACCAGCGTCCAGCCATCGCTGTCGCCGTCGCGCAGCGCGTAGGCGTTGACGTGGTCCAGCACCATCGGCAGCGGAATGCGCAGCCACAGCACACCGTCGGCAACCTCGATCGCCTCGCCGGGGGCGGGGGCCGTCTCGATGGGGGTCTGGATCATGCCGCCAACTCGTCCGCCGACAGGTCGTAAAGATCCGCCGCGCCCGCGCGCGCCTGCGCGAAAAGCCCATGCGCCTCGGGCAGAAGCCGCGCGATGTAGAACCGCGCCAGCGCGGTGCGCATCCTGTCGCCCGCAGTGTCGCCCGCCGTGGCCGCCCTCAGGTGGTAGAGCGCCCCCATCACACGGGCGAACCCCATCAGGTAGGGCACAGCCCCCCCGAACCGGTCGTTCAGGTCACGCCCCAGCATGTCCTCGGTCGCCGCGCGCAGCGCGCCCGCCATCGCGGCCACCGGTGCGCCCATCTCATGCGCCTCGGCCTCGGCCTCGACCGCGTCGATCAGCGCGTGGATCGCCGCGCCGCCATCCATCATCTTGCGCCCGACAAGGTCCATCGCCTGGATGCCGTTCGTCCCCTCGTAGATCGCCGAGACCCGCACGTCGCGCAGGTATTGCGCCACGCCCGTCTCCTCGATGAAGCCCATGCCGCCATGCACCTGGATCCCGATATTGGCCAGCTTGATCCCCGTCTCCGTCCCGTAGGCCTTGGCGATGGGCGTCAGCACCGCGGCCCGCGCGGCCTGCGCCGCGTCGCCCGCGTGGCCAAGGTCGATCGACACCGCCAGGTCCAGCGCCATGGCGCGGGCGGCGAAGGTTTCGGCCTTCATCTCCATCAGCATCCGCCGCACATCGGCGTGATCGAGGATCGTGCCGGTGCCGCCCTCGACCAGCGGCTTGCCCTGCGTCCGGTCGGTCGCATAGGCGACAGCCGCCTGCGTCGCCGCATCGGCGATGGACACGCCGTGGACGGCCACGCCCAGACGCGCGTTGTTCATCATGGTGAACATCGCGGCCATGCCGCGGTTCTCCTCGCCGATCAGCCAGCCGGTCGCGCCGTCATACTGCATCACGCAGGTCGGGCTGCCATGCAGCCCCAGCTTGTGCTCGAGGCTGACGACCTTCAGGCTGTTGGCCACGCCCGGCGTGCCATCCGCCTCGGGGATCAGCTTCGGCACGAGGAAAAGCGATATCCCCTTCGTCCCCTTCGGCGCATCCGGCAGGCGCGCAAGGACGAGGTGGACGACATTCCCGGTGAAATCGTTATCCCCCCAGGAAATGTAGATCTTCTGCCCCGTGATCCGGTAGGTCCCGTCGCCCGCCGGCTCTGCCTTCGTGCTCAGCGCGCCCACGTCCGACCCGGCCTGCGGCTCGGTCAGGTTCATCGTGCCGCACCATTCGCCCGAGATGAGCTTCGGCAGGTAAAGCGCCTTGATCCCGTCGGTCGCGTGGTTCTCCAGCGCCTCGATCTGGCCCTGCGTCATCAGCGGGTTCATCTGCAACGCGAGGCAGGCCGCCCCCGCCATGTCGTTCACGCAGGTCGTCACAGTCTGCGGCAGGCCAAGCCCGCCATATTCCGGATCTGCCGACACCGCCGTCATCCCCGCCTCGGCCATCGCGCGGTAGCCGTCCGCATAGCCGGGCGAGGTCCGCACCACCCCGTTCTCCAGCCGCGCAGGCGTCATGTCGCCCGCCCGGTTGAGCGGTGCCAGCACCTCCTCGCAGATGCGGCCCGCTTCCGTCAGCAGCGCATGGACCATGTCGGGCGTCGCCTCGGCATGGGCCTCGGTGGCGGTGACGCGGTCATAGCCGACCACATGGCTCAACAGGAACTCGAACTCGGCAACAGGTGCGCGATAGGGCATGGCACGTCTCCCCCCCCGTGTCTGCATGTCGTGTCTGCGTGGCCCTGTCATTGCACGGGCGCGCGCTCCGCGCTACCCACGCCGGGCCGGTCAGCCTTGAGCTAGGGCCGCCCGCGCCGCCCGATCAACCGAAACGTCACGTCAGAGCGATGCCAGCCCCCGAGATCCTGCCAGACACGCCCGAGGGGCACACCCGCGCCGCCGCCCTCCTCAAGGAGGGCCGCCTTGTCGCGCTGCCGACCGAAACGGTCTACGGGCTGGCCGCCGACGCCACCGCGCCCGAAGCCGTCGCCGCGATCTATGCCGCCAAGGGGCGGCCGTCACACAACCCGCTCATCGTGCATGTCCCCGACCTCGCCACGGCGCAGACCCTCGCCACCCTCCCGGCACAGGCCGAGGCGCTGGCCCGCGCCTTCTGGCCCGGACCCCTCACGCTGGTGCTGCCGCTGAAACCCGGCCACGGGCTTGCCCCCGCCGTCACCGCGGGCCTGCCGGCCGTGGCGATCCGCGTCCCCGCCCATCCGGCGATGCAGGCCGTCCTGCGCAGCCTGCAGGGCCCCGTCGCCGCCCCCTCGGCCAATCCCTCGGGCCGGATCAGCGCGACGACGCCCGCCCATGTCCGCGACGGCCTCGGTGACCGCGTCGCCGCGATCCTCGACGCGGGCCCCTGCACGGTCGGCGTCGAATCCACCATCCTCGCCCCCGGCGAGAGCACCACCCGCCTCCTGCGCGAAGGCGGCCTGCCGCGCGAGGCGATCGAACCTTTCACCGGCCCGCTTGTCGCCGACACCACCCCCGGCGCACGGCTCGAGGCCCCCGGCCAGCTCGCCAGCCACTACGCGCCGCGCGCGCCTCTGCACCTCGGCGGCACGCCGCACCCCGGTGAGATCACCATCGGCTTCGGTGCGACCATGGGCGACCTCACCCTCTCCGCCACCGGCGACCTCGCAGAGGCCGCCACCAATCTCTTCGCCATCCTCCACCAGGCCGACGCCCTCGCGGACCAGCGCAACGCCCCTGCGATCCGCGTGGCCGCGATCCCCGAAACCGGCCTCGGCCGCGCCATCAACGACCGCCTCCGCCGCGCCGCCGCCCCCCGCGACTGACGCGCCACACCCCCCTTCTCCGCTTCGAAAATATCCCGGGAATCCCGAAGGGATGGGGGCAGAGCCCCCCGAATTTTCGCACCCGCGCCGCGCCAGCGGCGCGCGGGTCGCCTGCGCAGGCAGGCGAAACCCGGTCCGCAACGAAAAACCCCCGCCGATCCTCGGGGAACGGCAGGGGTCAGGCGCTGGCCACGGGGCCAAGGCTCGAAGGCTCTAGCGCCCCATCTCCGACCGCAGCTGCTGGCGCAGCACGTCGATCGGCACGGTCTGACCGTCGCGGCGGAAATGCCAGTAGGTCCAGCCGTTGCAGGACGGCGCGCCTTCCAGCTTGGCGCCGACCTGGTGGATCGAACCCTTCACGTCATCGGCGATCAGCGTGCCGTCCACGCGCACCTTCGCCAGCTGCCCGCGCGCGTTCACCAGCATCTCGCCGGGGCGCAGCATGCCGCGCTCCACCAACTGCCCGAAGGGCACCCGCGGCTCGGCCCGTTTCGAGGTCGCCACCTCCAGCGCGCCGCGATCCAGCCGCCGCACGCGGGCCAGCCGCGCCTCGGCCACCGCGCGATAGCTCTCCTCGCGCTCGATCCCGATCCAGTCGCGCCCGAGCATCTTGGCCACGGCCCCCGTCGTTCCCGTCCCGAAGAACGGGTCGAGCACCACGTCGCCGGGGTTCGTCGAGCCCACCAGCAACCGGTGCAGCAGCGCCTCGGGCTTCTGCGTCGGATGCGCCTTGTCGCCCTTCTCGTCCTTCAGCCGCTCGCCGCCGTTGCAGATCGGCAGGACCCAGTCCGAGCGCATCTGAACGCCCTCGTTCAGCGCCTTCAGCGCCTCGTAGTTGAAGGTGTATTTCGCCCCCTCCGACTTCGAGGCCCAGATCATCGTCTCATGCGCATTGGTCAGCCGCTTGCCGCGGAAATTCGGCATCGGGTTGGACTTGCGCCAGATCACGTCGTTCAGGATCCAGTAGCCTTGGTTCTGCAGCTCCGCGCCCACGCGGAAGATGTTGTGATAGCTGCCGATCACCCAGATCGCCCCGTCGGGCTTCAGAAGCCGCCGGGCCTCGGCGAGCCAGGCCTTCGTGAAGGCGTCATAGGCCTTGAAACTGTCGAACTGGTCCCAATGGTCGTCGCAGGCATCCACCAGGCTGTTGTTCGGCCGGTGCAGGCTGCCCTTGAGCTGCAGGTTGTAGGGCGGATCGGCAAAGATCAGGTCCACCGACGCCTCGGGAAGCCCGCGCATCACCTCGATGCAATCACCGGCCAGAATCGTATTGAGCGGCAGCGCCTGCGCCGCCTTCACATTGGTCTTGGTTGTCACGTCTGCCTCGCTTTCGCCTCTGGCCCCACGCCTCTTGCGGGCGCTCCCAGATGGCGGGCACCTTCGCCCAAAACCGATTCGCCGTCAATTTATTTATTGGAATCAAGGCGTTGAAGCGAATCGGATAGCAAGATGTTGTGGACCGGGCGAAACGACCGTCTATGGTGGGGGGTGACCCCCAGATGTTGTAGCGCGGCCCTGTGCGCCGCCGTGGGGTAGCCTGCGTTGACCTCCCAGCCATAGCCGGGGAACTCGGCGGCGAGCTGCACCATCACCCGGTCCCGCGCCACCTTGGCGATGATCGAGGCGGCGGCCACCGACAGGCTCAGCGCATCCCCCTTCACCAGCGTGACCCCCCGGCAGGGCAGTCCTTCGGGGCAGGCGTTGCCGTCGATCAGGGCGGCCTCGGGCAGGCTGCGCAGCCCCTCCACCGCCCGCCGCATGGCGAGAAGCGAGGCCGCGCGGATGTTCAGCCGGTCGATCTCCTCGACGCTGGCCCAGGCCAGGCTCACCTCGGCCTTGGCGTGGATCTCGTCGAACAGCGCCGCGCGCCGCGCCGCCGTCAGGGTCTTGGAATCGTTCAGCCCCTCAGGCAGGTCGCCGGGGTCCAGCACCACCGCGGCGGCCGAGACCGGCCCGGCCAGCGGCCCGCGCCCGGCCTCGTCCACGCCGGCGACGCGCGCGCCCAGCGCGCTCTCATGGGTCAGGTCGGGACAGCTGCGTGCCATGGCGCGTCATCCCACGCCCGCGCGCCCGGAACAAGATCGGGCGGCCCCCCGCCAAGGGGACCGCCCGGCTTCACTGCTCGAACCCTCGCCGGGGCTCAGTGGCCGAAGCCCGCCTCGCGGACCCAGCCGTTCTGCGCCAGGCAGCGCCCCGCGTAGATCTGCCGCTCGCCGCGCGGGGTATGCACCCGCGTCAGGCAATTGGCCGGAAGGAACTGCGGATGGCGCGCGTTGTTCTCCATGCAGCGCCGCACGTAGCCGCGGTAGTAGCCGTTGCGGTCATGCCCCTCGATGAAGCAGCGCGCAGGCGCGACCAGCTGACGGGGGCGGCTCGGCACATGGTAGTTGCGCGCGGGCTGCTGCGGGCGGTTCGCGCTCTCGATGGCGCGCCCGATGGCGTAAAGCGCGATGATCCCCCCGATGATCCGGGCGGCATCGCCATTGTCGGCGCGCGCCGGCGTGGCCGAGGCACCGATGGCGCCGAGCGCGACCACGGCAGAGAGCATCAGGGCAGGCAGGGTGGAACGAAGCTGGGTGAACATGGGACGGCCTCCTTGGCACGGGAACGACGGGAACTCTGGGAACGTGGGAGCGGCGCAGGCCTGCACCGCAATGCCCGGACCTTCGGCCCGTCCGCACCTGCCGCTCAATATCGGCGCGCCGTTATCCGATAACAGCCGCCGCTGTGCAGGCTGTCATTGCATGACGCCGCCCGCGCGGGCACATCTGTGGGCAGAACCCGGACACCGGGCCTCCCCCAACCCTGTCGAGTGATGCCATGGTCTTTCGCCCCCTCGCCGCCGCCGCCCTCGCGCTTCTGGTCGCGGGCCCCGCCCAGGCCTGCTACGCCGATTATCGCGCGAAGATGGATAACCCCCTCAGACTGCATTACGGTGTGATCGACCTGCCCGATACGGCCTGTTCGGTCGACGCCGCCGCTGCGGTGATCGCCGGCCGCATCGCCGCGGGCGGATGGGAATTGCTGCAGGTGGTGTCGGTCTTCGGCGAAGACGGGCTCGCCGCAAGGAGGGCCGATGCCGGAGACCACTTCCTCCGTTTCTGAGACCCGCGCCGCCACCGGCCGCGTGGTCATCCTGGGGATCGTCGCCGTGGTCGCCGTGCTGGTGACCTCGGCGGTTCTGTTGTTCCTGAACCTGCCCGACGCGGATGCCTTCAACGCCGCGGTCGAGGAGGTCTTCATCCTCAACGACGTCCGCGACCCCGACGCGACGCGGGTGCTCGAGATCATGGCCCAGACCGGCACCTCGTTCTCATCCGTGCTGGCCAGCTACCGGGCGGTGATCTTCGTCCTGATGGTCTTCGCCACGGCGCTGCTGGTGGCCTGCCTCGTGTTCCTTGTCACGATCATCGCGCTGAACCGCCGGATGGGCGAGATCGAGCGCCAGGGCATCCAGGTCTCCTCGCTCATCCTCAGCCGCGAGGAACGGGTGGTGCTGATCAACAACCTCGAGTTCAAGCTGACCGACGCGGCGATGGAAACGCTTTCGGTCCTGGCCGAGGCCCGGCTGGACGACGAGGTGCTCTCGGGCGCACAGATCGAGGCGATGGTTTCGGGCAAATCGGAGAGCGACGCCGACGAGGCCGCGGGCGCAACCCGCATCAAGCGCCTGCGCGACACCTTGGGCAACCAGATCGTGAGCGAGCTCCTCGTCAAGAACATCGCCCGCCGCGGCTATGTGCTGGCCATCGACAAGGACGTGATCCGGATGATCTAGGGCATGTTGCGCAAGACCGGGGCCCTGCCGCGCGCGTCTCGCGCATGCGGGATCGAACCGTAGGATCGGCCCGCGTGACGGCGATGGAAGGCGACCCGCTGCGGGCGCGCGGCCTGCGCCGCGCGCGGGGTCTGCGGCGTGGCTCGACGCGTCGCGTCTGCGCCACGACCGCGGTGGCACCGCTGTCGCGGTGCGGTCGGTGCTCATGCCTCACGTCGGGCGGGTCGTCGAGGGCGCTCCCGAAGTGGGGGGCTCTGCCCCCGTCCTTCGGACTCCCCCGGGATACTTGTGAAACGGAGAAGCCCGTTAGGGGTTTCTTCATGTTGTCCGTGCAAGGCTGTCGCTGCGGGACAGGCGGGGACGCCGATGACCGCAAGCGGAGAAGCCCCGGCTTGGCCCCGTGCCGGCCGGGGTGGATCTCCCCATCCCCCGCTTCTCCGTTTTTCAAATATCCCTGCACAGCTCCCGACAACTCGCCGTGCCGTCGACAGGGGGGCACCTCCGCAAGTGTCACCCGCGCAGCGGATCGGGCCTTGGTCGTTCCCTACCGCCACCCGCACCCAGCGCGCGAAGGAGTGGCCCCAAAGGGGCCCGACGCCGCGCGCCGCCGGGTCGGGGCCGAAGGCCCCGAAACACCCGTCAGGCCCGCAGCACCGCGCCGGGGTTGAGGATGCCCTTCGGGTCGAGCGCCGCCTTGATCGCCCGCATCGCCACCAGCTTGCCCGGATCGCCATAGCGCTCGAGGTCGTCGACCTTCAGCCTCCCGACCCCGTGTTCGGCCGAGACCGAGCCGCCCAGTTCCATGACAAGATCATGCACCGCCCGTTTGATCGCGTCGCGCTGGTTTTCGTGGTCGGCGCGGCTTTTGCCCGGCATCGGGAAGACGTTGTAATGCAGGTTGCCGTCGCCCATGTGGCCGAAACAGTTCAGCCGGAACTCGGCGATGGCGGCGATCCGTCCCGGCGCCTCGGCGATGAAGCGGGGGATCGCGGCCACCGGGACCGAGATGTCATGCGAGGAGACCGCGCCGATCCGGCGGTTCGCCGCCGGGATGTTCTCGCGCAGCGCCCAGAACTCGGCACGCTGCGCCTCGGATTGGGCGATGACGCCGTCCGACACGAGACCCGCCTCGAAGGCTTCGGCGAAGAGCTCCTCCAGCGCGCCCGCGGGGTCGCCGCCTGCCCCCATCCCGAGGTCGATCAGCACCGCCCAGTCGGGGGGATCGGCGAAGGGCTGGCGCGTCTCTGGGCCGACCTCGGCGAGGAAATCGAAGCCTTCGCGGCTCATCAGCTCGAAGGCCGAGATCGCGCTGCCGATACCCGCTTGCGCCATGCGCAGGAGCGCCAGCGCCGCCTCGGGCGAGGGCACGACCATCATCGCGGCCCCGGTCGCTGCAGGCTTGGGGAAAAGCCGCAGCGAGGCCGCGGTGATCACGCCCAGCGTCCCCTCCGACCCGATCAGCAGGTGGCGGATGTCGTAACCGGTGTTGTTCTTCCTGAGCGGCGAAAGGGCGTTCACCACGGTACCATCGGCCAGCACCGCCTCGATCCCCAGAACGAGATCGCGGGCGTTGCCGTAGCGGATCACGTTCACGCCGCCCGCGTTGGTCGCCAGAAGCCCGCCCAGCCGGGCGGAGCCCTGGGAGGCGAGCGTCAGGGGGAAGATCCAGCCCTCGGCCTCGGCCGCTGTGTGGATGTCGGACAGGATCGCGCCGGCCTCGACCGTCATCGTGCCGGCCTCGGGGTCGAAGGCGCGGATGGCGCGCATCCGCTCCAGCGACAGGATCAGGGGGGCCGGACCCGTGTCGGTCAGCTGGCCGCCGACAAGGCCGGTGCCGCCGCCATAGGGGATGACCGGGGTGCCGGTCTCGGCGCAGAGGCGCAGGATCTCGGCCACCTCCGCGGTCGATCCGGGGGCAACCACGGCGGCGGCGCGGCCCTGCCAGCGGCCGCGCGGCTCTTCCAGGTAGGCGGGGGTCGGCTCGCGCAGGGCGGCGGCGGGCAGGAGCGTGGAGAGGCGTTGGGAAAGCTCTGTCATGACGGGCAATCTAGGGCGGGATCGAGGCGAAGGAAACGGGCCGCGTCAGCCCACGTCGGTGCGGCCGCGACGGTCATGGCGCAGGTGGGCATAAAGCACGTGGTTGCGCCAGCGCCCGTTGATCTGCAGGTAGCTTTGCGCCACGCCTTCATACTTGAACCCGGCCTTCTCCAGCACCCCGCGCGAGGCGGCATTCTCGGGCAGGCAGGCGGCTTCGACCCGGCTGAGGTCGAGGCCACGGAAGGCGTAATGGACCACCGCCTCGATCGCCTCGCGCATGTAGCCCTGGCGCGCGTGGGGCTGGCCGATCCAGTAGCCCAGCGTCGCCGATTGCGCAGGCCCGCGGCGGATGTTGTCGAGCGTGATCGCCCCCAGAAGCGTCTCGTCCGGCCGGTGGAAGATGAAGAGCGGCACGGCGCTGCCTTGCGTCAACGCGCGCTGCGCCCAGTAGACGCGGCCGGTGAAGCTTTTGCGGGTCAGGTGGTCGGCGGCCCAGGTCGGCTCCCACGGGGTGAGGAAGTCGCGCGAGTCGTCGCGCAGCGCCGCCCAGGGGCGGAAATCGGCATGGCGTGGCAGGCGGAGCGTCAGGCGCTCCGTCTCGAGCCGCAACTGCCGTTTTCGCGCGAACATCAGGCGGCAAGGCGCGCGGTCACCTGCGCGAGATCGGGGGCCCGCTTGACCGGCCCGTAAAGCGCCATCGCGGCCCGGCCCGAGGCGACCAGCGCGCCCGCGTGATCGCGCAGGCCCGGCAGGGTCACCGCGTCGATGCGCGCCACGGTTTCCTCCAGCGGCGGCACGCGGTTCCAGATCGCCACCAGCCGCGCCAGACGCTCGGCCCGGGCCGAGGGGCTTTCCAGCCCCATCAGAAGCCCCGCCTTCATCTGCGCGCGGGCGCGCGCCAGTTCTGCCTCGGTCATGTCCCCGGTGGTGCGCTTCAGCTCGTCGAGCGTCAGCGTGACCAGCTCGGGAAGTTCCTCGGCCGAGGTCCCGGCGTAGATCGTCAGCATGCCGGTGTCGTCGTAGCTGCCGACCTGGGAATAGATCGTGTAGCACAGGCCGCGTTTCTCGCGGATCTCCTGGAACAGCCGCGAGGACATGCCGCCCCCCAGCGCGGTGGCATAGATCTGCGCGGTGTAGATATCGTCGGAGCGATAGCCGGGCGCTTCCAGCGCGAGGGTGAAATGCGCCTGTTCCAGCGCCTTGACCTCGCGCCGCTCGCCACCGGCGAACTGGCCCGGTTCGGGCGTCATCGGCGAGGACGGCGGCAGATGGCCGAAGGCCTGCTCGGCCAGACGCACGATCTCATCATGATCGACCGCGCCCGCCGCCGACAGGATCAGTTGCCCCGGCCCGTAGTGCTGGGCGACGAACCGGTCGAAATCCTCGCGCCCGAAGGCGCGGACGCGCTCGGTCGGGCCGAGGATGGTGCGGCCAAGGGGTTGGCCCGGATAGGCCTCTTCCTGGAGCCAGTCGAAGATGATGTCGTCGGGCGTATCGGCGGCCTGCCCGATCTCCTGCAGGATCACGCCGCGTTCCACCTCGATCTCGCGCGGGTCGAAAACGGGGTTTAGCACGATGTCGGAAATCAGGTCGAGGGCAAGCGCCACGTCATCCTTGAGGACGCGGGCGTAATAGGCCGTGACCTCGCGCGAGGTATAGGCGTTGATGTAGCCGCCGACATCCTCGATCTCTTCGGCGATCTGCAGCGCGCTGCGCCGCGTGGTGCCCTTGAAGGCCATGTGCTCGAGGAAATGGGCGACGCCGTTCTGCTCGGGCGCCTCGTGGCGGCAGCCCGCCGAAACCCAGACACCCAGCGCCGTCGATTCCAGCCCCGGCATGTGCTCGGTCACGATCCTCAGGCCGTTCGACAGGGTATGCAGTTCGACACTCACGCGGCGATTTCCTTGCGGATCAGGGTTTCGATCTCGTGGAGATCGTTCTCGACCCGCGTCATGCGCTCGGGCCGCTCGTGCAGATCGGCCATGCGCGGCGGCAGCGCGGGGCGGATGCCGGTGGCCACCTCGACCGCGTCGGGGAATTTCGCCGGATGCGCGGTGGCGAGCGTGACCATAGGGGTGGACCCGAGGAACCCTTGCGCCACATGCACGCCGACGGCGGAATGGGGGCAGAGAAGCTCGCCCATCTGCGGCAGCGCGCGGGCGATCATGGCGCTCGTCTCCTCCTCGGAGGCGCGGCCGGAGGCGAAATCGGCGCGCAGGCTTTCCAGAGCGCCCTGGCTGATGTGAAAGCCGCCGCCCTGCTTCAGCTCGTCCATCAGCTGCGCCACAGCCGCACCGTCGCGTCCATAGGCGTCGAAGAGCGCGCGTTCGAAGTTGGAGGAGACCTGGATATCCATCGAGGGGCTGATCGAGGGCGAAACGCCATGGGTGACGTAATCGCCCGTCGAGAGCGCCCGGTGCAGGATGTCGTTCTGGTTCGTGGCCACCACCAGTTTCTCGATCGGCAGGCCCATCCGCTTGGCGAGGTAGCCCGCGAAGATATCGCCGAAATTGCCGGTGGGCACGGTGAAGCTGACGGGGCGATGCGGCGCGCCAAGCGCCACGGCGGAGGTGAAGTAATACACCACCTGCGCCAGCACGCGGGCGAAGTTGATCGAGTTCACGCCCGCCAGCCGAACCTCGTCGCGGAAGGTGAAATCGTTGAACATGTCCTTCAGCCGCGCCTGCGCGTCGTCGAAACTTCCGGTGATGGCGAGCGCATGGGCGTTCGCCTCGGACACCGTGGTCATCTGGCGGCGCTGCACGTCCGACACCCGGCCATGGGGGTAGAGGATGAAGACATCGACATTGTCGAGCCCGCGAAAGGCCTCCATCGCCGCCGACCCGGTGTCGCCGCTCGTCGCGCCGACGATGGTCACGCGCTCGCCCGAACGGGACAGCGCCGTCTGGAACAGCTGGCCGATCAGCTGCATGGCGAAATCCTTGAAGGCCAGCGTCGGCCCGTGGAACAGTTCCAGCAGGAAATGGTTGTCCTGCAACTGCTTCAAGGGCGCGCGGGCGGCATGGCCGAAGCCCGCATAGGCGCGCGCGATGCAATCGCCGAATTCCGCATCGGTGAAGCTGTCGCCGACGAAGGGGCGCATGATGCGAAACGCGGCCTCTTCGTAGGACAGGCCCGCCAGCGCGGCAATCTCGGCGTGGCTCAGCCGGGGCAGCTCGGCGGGGACGTAGAGACCGCCGTCGCGCGCGAGGCCCGTCAGCATCGTCTCTTCGAATGTCAGCTCGGGCGCCTGCCCGCGGGTCGAGATGTAGCGCATCGACACAAGGTCCTTCAAACGGTCCGTCGCCTGATACGCCAGAGCAGGAAGAGTGTCATCCCCAACCAGACGGCGGTCAGCGAAAACCAGGTGACCGCGTAATTCAGGTGATCGTTCGGGATGCCCTCGGTCGAGACCGGCAGAGGCGTCACCGCCGCCTCGGCGGGCGTCAGCGCGCGGGCGATGACCAGCACCGGCTCGGTGCCGAAATGCGCGGCCAGCACGGGAACCTCGCGCGCGAACCAGGTGTTGTCGGCGATGTCGTTCTCGGGGGTGAACCCGTCCCGCTCCTCGGGCCAGTGCAGGTTGCCGGTGACGGTCACCGCGCCCGGTGGTGCGGCGGGCACCTCATCGGCCACGCGGATCACGCCGCGGTCCACCAGCAGGCGGCGGCCGGTGTCGGCCTCGAAGGGCGAGATGATGCGGTAGCCCGCGCCAAGGCCGCGCTGGCTGACCAGCACCCGCACATGACCGTCGGCGAAGCGGCCGGTGACGGCCACGGGAAGGTAGCGGTCGGCCTCCGGGTCCGGCATCTCCGGCACGGCCACGGGCGCCGCCGCGATGCGCGCCTCGATCTCGGCGAGCACGCCCTCTTTCCACGCCAGCCGCTGCACCTGCCAGGTGCCCAGCGACACCAGGATCGCCACCCCCGCGACACCCAGGACCAGCGCCCCGATGATCCGTCCCATGCTCACATCCCTCCAAAGGAAAAGGCCCACCCCGCGGCAGGCCCTTCACGATCCGTCAAGGTTAACGCGCGCCCCCTGCCCGCTTCTCCGTTTCGGAAATATCCCGGGGGGGCGGCACCCGGAACGGGTGACGCGGGGGGCAGAGCCCCCCTGTCTCCGACCTCAGCCCAGCACGACCGCCTGGCCCCAGATGTAGACCGCCAGGAACAGGAACAGCCAGACCACGTCGACGAAGTGCCAATACCAGGCCGCGGCTTCGAAGCCGATGTGCTTCTCGGCGGTGAAATGCCCCTTCAGCACCCGCAGCCAGCACACGAACAGGAAGATCGTGCCGATCACGACATGCAGGCCGTGGAACCCGGTGGCGAGGAAGAAGGTGGCAAAGAACTTGTCGCCCGAAAAGCTCCAGTCGTAATGCGCGATCAGCTCGTAATACTCGAAGGCCTGCAGACCGGTGAAGATCAGGCCCAGCACCACGCCGATGATCAGGCCGTTGGCCACGTCCTTGCGCGGTCCACCGTGGACAAGCGCATGGTGCGACCAGGTCACGGCGCAGCCCGACAGCAGCAGGATCAGCGTGTTGATCAGCGGCAGGTGGAACGGATCGACGGCATAGATCTCGGGCGGGATGTATTGCGACGCCTCGTAGGTGTTCATCGGGTAGAGGGCGTGCTTGAAGAAGGCCCAGAACCACGCCGCGAAGAACATCACTTCGGACATGATGAACATGATGAAGCCGTAGCGCAGGCCGATGCGCACGACCGGCGTATGATCGCCCGCGTTGCTTTCGGCGACCACGTCGGCCCACCAGCCGAACATGACGTAGAGCGTGGCGACGAAGCCCATCAGGAACAGCCAGGGCTCGCCGCCGTGCATCCAGTTGACTGCCCCGAAGAGCATCACGAAGGCGGCGACGGCCGACATGAGCGGCCAGATCGACGGGTTGATGATGTGGTAATCGTGGTTCTTGGCATGGGCCATGGGTGTCGTCCTCGGTCCGGTGTGTTCTCTAGTTGGCCACGGGCGCGGGCGCAGACCCGGGCAGCGCGGCATAATCTTCGGGCATCTCCGTCACGTGGAACGTGTAGGAGAGCGTGATGGCGGGGGTTCCGCTGGCCTCGGGGTCGTCGAGGATGGCGGGATCGACGAAGAAGGTCACCGGCATCTCGACGCGCTCGCCGGGTTGCAGGACCTGCAGCTCGAAACAGAAACAGGCGATCTTGACGAAATATCCGCCGGTCTCGAAGGGGGCCACGTTGAAGCTGGCCGTGCCCGCGATGGCTTCGTCGGTCGGGTTGTAGGCCTCGTAGAAGGCCAGCCCCGTCTCGCCGATGCGGATGTCCATGTGCGGCTGCATCGCCCGGAACTCCCACGGCATGTCGCGGGCGCGCGACGCGTCGAAGCGGACGCGGATGGTCTGGTCGAGGATGGTGTCGCTTTCCTGCTCGGACACCTGCGTGGTGCCGCCGAAGCCGGTGACGCGGCAGAACCAGTCGTAAAGCGGGACCGAGGCCCAGGCGAGGCCCCCCATGAAGACCATGACCGCCAGGAGACGGGTGACGACGCGGGTGTTCGAGGTCATTGGCCGCTCTCCACCGGGGGCGTGACCGACACCCGCGGCTGGTGGTCGAAGGCCTCCATCGAGGCCCCTTCGCGGATCTTGGCGACCGTCAGGCCGAAGACGATGGCGGCAAAGCCCACAAGGCTGAGGGCCACGCCGATGTTGCGGCCAAGGCGGCGCTTGTGAAGGTCGTGGGTCTCGGTGATGGGCATCAGGCGCCCCCCCAGCTGCGCAGGCCGGCGTCGATCAGAAGCGCGCCGAAATGCAGGAAAAGATAGTAGAGGGAGAAGCGGAAGACGCGCTTCTCGGTGGCGTAGCTGTCGGCCTGCGCGGTCTCCTCGTCGCGGCGCCAGATGTCCCAGGCACCCTTGAGGAAGATCGCGTTCAGAACGAGGGCCGCGGCCAGGTAGACCGGCCCGGCGACCGAGGTGAAGCCGAGGCCCAGCGCGACGGGCACCAGCAGCACGGTGTAGATCAGGATCTGGCGGCGCGTCTCGGCCCGGCCGTGGGTCACGGTCAGCATCGGCACCTTGGCCTCGTGGTAGTCGGATTTCATGAACAGCGCGAGCGCCCAGAAATGCGGCGGCGTCCACATGAAGATGAGGCCGAACATCAGCACCGCCTCGAGGCTGATCGAGCCGGTGGCGGCGACCCAGCCGATCATCGGGGGAAAGGCACCCGCCGCGCCGCCGATCACGATGTTCTGCGGCGTCGCGCGCTTGAGCCACATTGTGTAGATCACGGCGTAGAAGAAGATGGTGAAGGCCAGCAGACCCGCCGCCAGCCAGTTCGTCGCCAGCCCCAGCATCGCCACCGAGATCGCCGACAGCCACAGGCCCAGCGACAGCGCCTCGCCCGCCGTGACCTTGCCGGCGGGCACGGGGCGTTTTGCGGTGCGGCGCATGACGCGGTCGATGTCGGCGTCATACCACATGTTCAGCGCGCCCGAGGCCCCGCCGCCCAACGCGATGAACAGGATCGCGGTGAAGCCGATCATCGGATCGACGGTCGCGGGGGCGACCAGAAGGCCCACCAGCGCGGTGAAGACGACAAGCGACATGACGCGCGGCTTGAGAAGCGCGACGTAATCGCCGAAGCGCGCTTCGCCCTCGGCGGCTTCAACGCTGGTGTTGGTCGTAACGTCGGTCATCAGGCCTACCGTTCTTCCTAAGCCGTAGGCCGGGCTTCAGCCCGGCTACCATGGCGGCCGGGCCAAGGGGCCCGGCCGATGCGTTTCACTCGACCGAGGCCAGCTCGATCACGCGCGGGGCGCGCATGTTGCCCGCGCTTGCGAATTCTTGCGCCTCGCCGTTGATCCAGGCGTCGTATTCCTCCTGCGTCACGGCGAAGACGGTGATCGGCATGAAGGCGTGGTTCACGCCGCACAGCTCCGAACACTGGCCGAAGTAGACGCCTTCCTGGCCTTCCTCGACCTCGAACCACAGTTCGGCAAGGCGGCCCGGAACGCCGTCCTGCTTCACGCCGAAGGCGGGAATGGTCCAGGAGTGGATCACGTCCGCGGCGGTGACCTGCACCACGACGGTGGCACCGGTGGGAACGACCATCGCGGTGTCGGTGGCCAGCAGGTGCTCGTCCGGGCCGTAGCCATACTCGGCCAGTTCATCCTCGTTCAGCATGAAGCTGTCGTAGACGATGCCGTGCTCGGGGTATTCGTAGCCCCAGTACCACTGGTAGCCCGTGGCCTTCACCACGACATCGGCCTCGGGGATGGTCTGCTGCTTGAACAGGACCGGCAGCGAGAAGGCCCCGATCACCACGAGGATCACCAGCGGCACGACCGTCCAGGTCACCTCGATCTTGGTGTTGTGGGTGAAGGTGGCGGGCGTCGGGTTCGCCTTGGCGTTGTGGCGGACCATCGAGTAGATCAGGAGCGCGGTCACGAAGAGAACGATCACCGTCATGATCACGAGCAACAGCGAGTCCAGTGCCCGGATGTCGCGGGCCAGCTCGGTCACGCCCGGCTGGAACCCGGTTCCGCCTGGCGTCGGCGCGCCGATGATCTCGAGCCCGTCGCGCATGCCGGCGGTCTGGGCTGCAGCGACTCCGGCGGCCAGGGTTGCACCAAATGCGGCCCCGAGGCCGCCGAGCGTTTTCATAAACGTCATGTCCGGTCTGTCCTGTCTGATCCGGCGCGCCGCGCAATCCATCGCGTACGGCACACCGTTGCGTTCAACGTCGGCCGGACCATATAGCTGGTCACGGCCCAAGGCATTTGGTCTAAATGTCTCACCCCCGCGCAAATTGACATGGATCATTTTGCGCCCGCAGCATTTCCGCCGGAGGTTCCATGGCAGACGCGACCCCTTTTCGCCCCTTCGAGACGCTTCTGGACGAGGGTGCCGCGCTGCGCGTGCTGCGGGCCGCGACCGACGGGGCCGAGGATGGCGAACTGTTCCTCGAACGCCGCCGGTCCGAGGTTCTGGTCTTCGACGACGGGCGCGTGAAGACGGCCAGCTATGACGCCGCCGAGGGGTTCGGCCTGCGCGCGGTGAAGGGCGAGGTGGCCGGCTACGCCCATTCCACCGAGATTTCCGAGGCGGCGCTGTTGCGCGCGGCCGAAACCGCGCGGCTGGCGGTGGGCGACGGCGGCGGAACGCTGGCCGAGGCGCCGATGGGCACCAACGCGCGGCTCTACACTGACGAGGACCCGATGTCGGGCGCCGAGTTCGGCGTGAAGCTGGAGACGCTGGCCGAGATCGACGCCTATGCCCGCGCGCTGGACCCGCGGGTGGTGCAGGTCTCGGCCTCGATGGCGGCCTCTCACCAGGAGGTCGAGATCCTGCGCCCCGAAGGCGGGCGCGTGCGCGACGTGCGGCCCATGGTGCGGCTGAACGTCTCGATCATCGTGGAGGAGAACGGCCGCCGCGAAAGCGGCTCGGCGGGCGGCGGCGGGCGCGTGGGCCTGACCGGGCTCATGGGGCGCGACCACTGGGAGGGCATCGCGCGCGAGGCGCTGCGGATCGCGGTGGTGAACCTGTCGGCCGAACCCGCGCCGGCGGGCATGATGGACGTGGCGCTTGGCCCCGGCTGGCCGGGCATCCTGCTGCACGAGGCGGTGGGTCACGGGCTGGAAGGCGATTTCAACCGCAAGAAGCAGTCGGCCTTTGCCGGGCTGATGGGGCAACGGGTGGCCGCGCCGGGCGTCACGGTGCTGGACGACGGCACGATCCCGGACCGGCGTGGCTCGATCAGCGTGGATGACGAGGGCACGCCCTCGGGCAAGACCACCTTGATCGAGGATGGCATCCTTGTCGGCTACATGCAGGACCGGCAATCGGCGCGGCTGATGGGGGTGGCCCCCACCGGCAACGGGCGGCGCGAAAGCCATGCGCACGCGCCGATGACGCGGATGACCAACACCTACATGCTGGGCGGCGAGGCCGACCCCGACGACATCGTGGCGGAGGTGAAGGACGGCATCTATGCCGTGGGCTTCGGCGGTGGGCAGGTCGACATCACGAACGGGAAGTTCGTGTTCTCCTGCACCGAGGCCTACCGGGTGAAGAACGGCAAGGTCGGCGCGCCGGTGAAGGGGGCGACGCTGATCGGCGACGGGGCGACGGCGCTGCAGCAGATCCGGGCGATCGGCAACGACATGGCGCTGGACCCCGGCATGGGGAATTGCGGCAAGAACGGGCAATGGGTGCCGGTGGGCGTGGGCCAGCCCACGCTGTTGATCGGCGGGCTGACGGTGGGCGGCTCCGCAGCCTGAGCGCGCCAGTCTCTTGCAAGAGACTGGCCAGAGCCTTGCAAGGCTCTGGAAGACGCCCTTGCAAGGGTGTCAGTGAGAGTTTTGCAAAACTCTCACTTGCGCGGGCTTCGACGGTAACGCCCCGTTAACCTATGGCGCGCTACGGTCGCCGGCATGATCACCGAGTATGAGTTCGGATTCTCCGAACCGGCCCCCGCCTTCCTGCCGCCCCCCGCCGCCGACGAGGCCGAGCGGCTGGCGCGGTTGCGCCTGATCCGCTCGCGCCGGGTCGGCCCCGCGACATACCTTCGGCTGATGGGCGAACACGGGCAGGCGCGCGCCGCGTTGGATGCCCTGCCCGAGGTCGCCCGCGCCGCGGGCGTGGCCGATTATGCACCCTGCCCCGAACCCGTCGCGCTGGCCGAGCTGCGCGCGGCCAAACGCGCAGGCGCGAAAATGCTGCTGCTCGGCGATGCCGAGTATCCCGCGGACCTTGCGCAGATCGCCGATGCGCCGCCGGTGCTCTGGGCGCGGGGCAAGACCTCGCTCCTGTCGCGGCCGATGCTGGCGCTGGTGGGCACGCGCAACGCCTCGGCGCTTGGCACGCGCATGGCGCGGCGGCTGGCGGCGGACCTGGGGGCGGCGGGCTTCGTCGTGGTCTCGGGCCTGGCCCGCGGGGTCGATGCGCTGGCCCATCTCGCGGCGCTGGAGACGGGGACGATCGCGGTGATGGCCGGCGGCCTCGACGTGGTCTACCCGGTCGAGAACACCGATCTTGCGCAGGACATCTCGAAGAAGGGGCTGGCGCTGAGCGAGATGCCCTTCGGCCTGCATCCGCAGGCGCGCCATTTCCCGCGCCGCAACCGGATCGTCGCGGGGCTGGCCCGCGCGGTGATCGTGGTGGAGGCCGCCGCGCGGTCCGGCTCGCTCATCACGGCGCGCATGGCGCTCGATCAGGGGCGCGAGGTGATGGCCGTGCCGGGGCACCCGATGGACAGCCGCGCGGGCGGCTCGAACCTGTTGATCCGCGACGGCGCCACGCTGATCCGCGGCGCCGAGGACGTGATCGAGGCGCTTGGCACCCTCGGCCTGCCCGCACCCGTGGCGCGCCCGGCCCCTGTCTCTGGCGCGGCCCCGCCGCGCGCCGCGG
>NZ_JASJOE010000037.1 GCF_030163755.1 Roseicyclus amphidinii | reverse complement strand
TCCTCGCCACGGCGCTCAGCTTCGTGGTCATCCTCGTGTGGTTCGTCCTCTTCCCGCCACCCGAACCGCAGACCGACCCCAACGCGGTCGCCATCGTCGAGACCGGCGACACCGCCACCGGCACCGACATGGCGCTGCCGCCCCCGGCGGCCGATGCCGACGCGGCCGCAGCCCTCGACCCCGAGGAAGCGACCGCCGTCGCCCTGTCCGAAGCCGCGCGTCTGCCCATCGAAACGCCCGAGCTCGAAGGCTCGATCTCGCTCGTCGGCGGTCGCATCGACGACCTGTCGCTGCGCCAGTACCGCGAGACGCTGGCCGAGGGATCGCCCATCGTGCGCCTGCTCGCGCCGGTCGGCGGCGAAGAGCCCTATTACGCGCTCTACGGCTGGGCCCCCGGCGGCGACCTCGGCTTTGACCAGGTGCCGGGCGCCAACACCCTCTGGTCGGTCGAAAGCGGCGAGACCCTTGCGCCCGACAGCCCCGTCACGCTGGTGTGGGACAATGGCGCGGGCCTCGTCTTCCGCCGGACCATCGCCATCGACGAGAACTTCATGTTCTCGGTCACCCAGTCGGTCGAGAACACCGGCGCGGGCGCCGCGCGCCTTGCCCCTTACGGCATCGTCGCCCGCCACGGCCTGCCCGGCGACCTGCAGAATTTCTTCATCCTGCACGAAGGCGTCGTCCGCAAATCCGACGGCCAGCTGGACGAGATCGCCTATGACGACTTGCCCGACCTCGATGTCGTGCCGCGCGAAGCCGCCGCCGCCGAGATCGTCGAGGTTCAGGCCGACGGCTGGATCGGCTTCACCGACAAATACTGGATGACCACCCTCATCCCCGGCGCCGACCAACCCTTCACCAGCGTCACGAAATACGTCGCTGCCGCCGACATCTACCAGACCGAGGCCCGCATGCCCGTCATGACGGTCGAGGCCGGCCAGCGCGTCGATGTCACCACCCAGCTTTTCGCCGGTGCGAAGGAATGGGAAACCATCCGAAATTACCAGAACGAGGGCGGCATCGCCCGCTTCCTCGACTCGATCGACTGGGGCTGGTTCTACTTCCTGACCAAGCCGATCTTCTGGCTGCTGCACAATCTCAACGTGCTGATCGGCAACATGGGTCTCGCCATCATCGCGCTGACCCTGATCATCAAGGCCGCGCTCTTCCCGCTGGCCTACAAATCCTACGCCTCGATGGCGCGGATGCGCGAATTGCAGCCGCAGATGGAGAAGATCAAGGAGCGCGTCGGCGACGATCGCCAAAAGATGCAGCAAGAGATGATGGAGCTCTACAAGCGGGAAAAGGTGAACCCGGCCTCGGGCTGCCTGCCGATCCTGTTGCAGATCCCGATCTTCTTCTCGCTCTACAAGGTGATCTTCGTCACGCTGGAGCTGCGCCACGCGCCGTTCTTCGGCTGGCTCAACGACCTGTCGATGCCGGACCCCTCGTCGATCTACAACCTGTTCGGCCTGTTGCCCTGGGCCGCCCCCGAGCCGACCAGCCTTCTGGCGCTGATCTTCATCGGTGTGCTGCCGATCCTGCTGGGCATCTCGATGTGGCTGCAGCAAAAGCTGAACCCGCAGCCGACCGACCCGACACAGGCGGCGATCTTCGCCTGGCTGCCCTGGGTGTTCATGTTCATGCTCGGCGGTTTCGCCAGCGGCTTGCTGGTCTACTGGATCGCCAACAACACGATCACCTTCGCGCAGCAATACATCATCATGAAGCGGCACGGCTACACGCCGGACCTGTTCGGCAACATCAAGTCAAGCTTCACGCGGAAGAAGCCCGAGGGCAAATGACCTGGACCCTGGCCCAGATCTGGCGCCACCCGATCAAGGGCATCGGCGCCGAGGCTCTGGGCCATGTCGGGTTGCAGGTCGACCGTCCGCTGCCGCTCGATCGTGCATGGGCCGTGCTCGAGGAAGGGGGCGAAGCAGGCGAGGGATGGCGACCCTGCCGCAACTTCCTGCGCGGGGCCAAGGGTCCCTCGCTCATGGCCGTGCGGGCGCGAATCGCCGAGGACATCATCCACCTGTCGCACCCCGACCGTCCCGATCTAGCGCTCACCCCCGGCGCCGAAGGCGCGGCAAAGGCGCTGTTCGACTGGCTCCGCCCGATCTACCCGGCCGACCGCCGACCGCCCGCCGCGCTGGTCCGCGCGCCCGAGATGGGCATGTCGGACGCCAATTTCGCCTCGGTCTCGGTGCTGAACCTCGCCTCGCTGCGGGCTCTCGGGCAGAAGCTGGGCCGCGATCTCGACCCCCGCCGCTTTCGCGGCAATCTCTGGCTCGACGGGCTCGCGCCCTGGGAAGAAGTCGACCTGGTCGGCAAGCGCCTGCGGATCGGCGCGGCCGAACTGGACGTGATCGAACCCATCACCCGCTGCCGCGCGACCGAGGCCAACCCCGACACCGGCCGCCGCGACGCGGCCACCCTTGCCGCGCTCGAGGAGGCCCTGGGCCATACCGATTTCGGCGTCTACACGATGGTTCGCCGCGCAGGCCGCGTGGCCACAGGCGACGAGGTGACCTGCACATGACCGCCCTGCCCTTCCCCCTCGCCGAGGAGCCCGACGCCCTGACGGTCGAGGCTGCGCGCAAGCTCTTCGCCGGCGGTGCCGAGTTTCTCAAGGGCGTCGTCGCCATGGACGGCCTGCCCCCCGCCGACCGCCCCGAGGTCTGTTTCGCAGGACGTTCCAACGTCGGAAAATCCACGTTGATCAACGCCTTGACAGGCCGCAAGGCACTGGCCCGCGCCTCGAACACGCCGGGCCGGACGCAGGAGATCAACTATTTCACCCTCGGCGAAAGCCGCTACCTCGTCGATCTTCCCGGCTATGGCTATGCCGAGGCGCCGGTCGCGGTGGTGAAGAAATGGCAGGCGCTGCTCAAGGCCTATCTCTCGGGCCGCGCCACGCTGCGCCGGGCCTTCGTGCTGATCGACGCGCGGCACGGCGCCAAGCAGGTGGACGAAGAGATCATGAGCCTGCTCGACACCTCGGCGGTGCCCTTTCAGGTGGTGCTGACCAAGGCCGACAAGGTCAGGGACAAGGACCGCGACGCGGCGCTCGAGCGCACGCGCAAGGTGTTGGCGACCCACCCGGCGGCCTATCCCGAGCTGATCCTCACCTCCTCGGAAAAGGGCGACGGCATCGCCACCCTTCGGGCTGCGATCGCGGGCATCGGCTGAGCCTGCGCCTTCATCTTTCCCCAAATACGCAAGCCCAAGCTTCACAGCCGCGCGCGGCTCGCCTATTGAGGCGCTACGCGCGCCAGAGGCCCCGAGATGAAGAAACGTGACATGACCCGCGACTATATCGCCACCGCCCGCACCCTGAGCGAGGCGCTGCCTTATCTGCAACGGTTCAACGACGCCATCGTGGTCGTCAAGTTCGGCGGGAACGCCATGGGCGACGACGAGGCGATGGACAGTTTCGCCCGCGACATCGTGCTGCTAAGGCAGGTCGGCGTGAACCCGGTCGTGGTCCATGGCGGCGGGCCGATGATCAACGATCTGCTTGATAAGCTTGGGATAAAATCCGAGTTCATCGACGGCAAACGCGTCACCGACGCGGCCACGGTCGAGGTCGTGGAGATGGTTCTGTCGGGGCTTGTGAACAAGCGGATCGTGCAGGCGATCAATGCGCAGGGGGGCAAGGCGGTGGGCTTGTCCGGGAAGGATGCGGAATTGATGGTCTGCGAGGCCGCGGACCCGAAATTCGGCTTCGTGGGCGAGCCCGTGGAAGTGAACACCGAGGTTCTGAAGAACCTCTTCGGGGATGACATGATCCCCGTTATCGCGCCGCTGGGCATGGGCCGGAACGGCGAGACCTTCAACGTCAACGGCGACACCGCCGCCGGTGCCATCGCCGCGGCGCTCAAGGCTGACCGCTTGTTATTGCTCACGAATGTAGCCGGCGTGAAGAACGCGGCAGGCGAGCTGGTGACCGAGCTGAAGGCCGACGAGGTCGAGGAGATGACGCGCGAGGGCATCATCTCGGGCGGCATGATCCCCAAGACCGAGACCGCGGTTCAGGCCGTCCGCAACGGCGTGCGCGCCTGCACCATCGTGGACGGGCGGGTGTCGAACGCGGTGCTGCTGGAACTCTTCACCGAGCATGGGGCCGGCTCGATGATCCGGGCCTGAGGGCGATGCACAGCCCGTGCACAGCGCGTACACACCCCGTGCATACGCGTGCCCGCCGATGACCGGGCTGGCCGAAATCGACGCGCGGCTTGCCGCCCACCAGCTCGAGGTCGCGGGCGGCTTCCACCCCGGCCCCGATGACGGCGCGCCCGAGGGGTGCCGGACGCTCCTGATGCTCGGCCCGCGCGAGCCGGGGTTCTGGGCGCATGTCACCGCCGAACCCGAGTTCACCGACGGCAAACCCGACCCGCTCGACCGCTGGTCGCGGCGGGTGATCGGGCATCTCGCCTGCGCGCTCGGGGCCAAGGCGCTCTTCCCCTTCGGCGGCCCGCCCTGGCGGCCCTTCATCGGCTGGGCGCAGAGGACGGGCCGCGCCCATGTCAGCCCCGTCACGCTGCTGGTGCATGACCGGGCGGGGTTGATGGTGTCCTACCGGGGCGCGCTGGCGCTGCGCGAGCAGCTCGACCTGCCCCCTGCCCCGCCCGCCCCCTGCGACGGCTGCGCGCGGCCCTGCGAGACGGCCTGCCCGGTTGGCGCGCTGGATGGGACAGGCTATGACGTGGCAGCCTGCCATGCCTTTCTCGACACCGAGGAGGGGCGGGACTGCCTGGATCGGGGCTGCCGCGTGCGGCGGGCCTGCCCGGTCAGCGAGACATACGGCCGCCGCCCCGCGCAGTCGGCGTTTCACATGCGGAGCTTTCACCCATGACGCTGACCCTGATCCTGACCCGCCACGCCAAATCGGGCTGGGACGATCCGCTTCTGAGCGATCATGACCGCCCCCTGAACGCGCGCGGGCAAGCCGACGCGCCGAAGATCGGGGCCTGGCTGAAAGCGAAGGGCTATCTGCCGGGACAGGCGCTGGTTTCGTCCGCGCGGCGGACGCAGGAGACCTGGGAGCGGCTTTCGCCCGAGCTGGGCGGCGCGGTGCCGATGACGGCGGTGCCTGCGCTTTACCATGCCGAGGCGGGCGTGATCCTGCGCCAGCTGCGCGGGGCGACCGCCCCGGTCGTGATGGTGATCGGGCACAATCCCGGCATCGGGGAGTTCGCGCACCGGATCGTCGAAGACCCGGCCCCGCATCCGCGCTTCATCGATTACCCGACCTGCGCCACGCTGGTGGCCGAGTTTCCGGGCGAGGATTGGGCGACGGTCGACTGGTGGTCGGGCCGGGTGCTGGAGTTCGTGGTTCCGCGCGAGCTGTGAGCCGGGCGCGGGCAAGACCCTTGCAAGGGTCTTGCACACGGCCTTGCAAGGCCGTGGTGAGGGTCTTGCAAGACCGTTTTGGCCCCTTGGCCCAGGTCAGTGACCGAGGATCTGGCTGAGGAACAGCTTGGTCCGGTCGTTCTGCGGGTTGGTGAAGAAGGGCTCCGGCTCGTTCTGTTCGACGATCTGGCCCTGGTCCATGAAGATCACGCGGTTGGCCACCTGCCGGGCGAAGCCCATCTCGTGCGTGACGCAGAGCATGGTCATGCCTTCCTCGGCGAGCGCGATCATGGTGTCGAGCACCTCCTTGATCATCTCGGGGTCGAGGGCCGATGTCGGCTCGTCGAAGAGCATGATCCGTGGCCGCATGCAGAGCGAACGGGCGATGGCGACGCGCTGTTGCTGGCCGCCCGACAGCTGGCCGGGATACTTGTTGGCCTGTTCCGGGATCTTCACCTTTTCGAGGAAATACATCGCGGTTTCCTCGGCCTCACGCTTGGGAACCTTGCGGACCCAGATCGGCGCCAGTGTGCAGTTCTCGAGGATCGTCAGGTGCGGGAAGAGGTTGAAGTGCTGGAACACCATCCCGACCTCTGAGCGGATGCGGTCGATGTTCTTGAGGTCGCTCGACAGCAGCGTGCCGTCGACGGTGATCTGGCCCTTCTGGTGTTCCTCGAGCGCGTTGATGCAGCGGATCAGGGTGGATTTGCCCGAGCCCGAGGGGCCGCAGATCACGATGCGTTCGCCGCGGTTCACGGTCAAGTTGATGTCGCGCAGAACGTGGAAGGTGCCATACCACTTGTTCATGTTCGTGATCTCGATGGCGATCTCGTCGGAGACCGTCATCTGGGACCGGTCGATCTTGCGCGATTCGACGGGGTTGGTGTGCGCTTCGGCCATGACGGGTCTCCCTAGCGGCGGTCGGTGGCGAGCTTGCGCTCGAGATACATGGAATAGCGGGACATGAAGAAGCAGAAGATGAAGAACATGAGCCCGACGAAGACGTAGAGTTCCCAGTAGATGCCGTTCCATTCCCCGGTGGCGCGGATGGCGTTCACGAGGCCGAGCGGATCGCGCAGGCCGATGAAGACGACGAGCGTGGTGTCCTTGAACAGGCCGATGAAGGTGTTGACGATGCCGGGGATCGAGATCTTGAGCGCCTGCGGCAGCACGATCAGGCGCATCGACTTCCAGTAGTCGAGGCCGAGGCTGTCGGCGGCTTCATACTGGCCCTTGGGCAGGGCGGCGAGGCCGCCGCGCACCACCTCGGCGATATAGGCCGAGGCGAAGAGCGTCACCATGATGATCACCCGCAGAAGCAGGTCGAAATCGGTGCCGGGGGGCAGGAAGTAGTTCAGCAGCAGCGAGGCGGTGAAGAGCCACACGATCAGCGGCACGCCGCGGATCACCTCGATGAAGGAGACGCAGACCCATTTGATCAGCGGCATGGAGGATTGCCGCCCCAGCGCCAGCAGGATGCCCAGCGGCAGCGACAGCACGATGCCCGAGGTGCCGATGATGATCGCCAGCATGAAGCCGCCGAAATCGGCGGAGTCGATCGCCGGAAGGCCGAGCGGCAGGGCGCTGTCGAGCATCGCCTTGACATGCGGCAGGAGCGGGAAGAGCCCCAGGTCGGTGAAGGCGAGCGGGTTGAGGAAGATCATCAGCGCGACGAGAATCCCCGCCAGCATGCCGAGAAGCGCGTTGGTTTCCCCCGCCACGACCCGGAGGACACCGAGCGACAGGAGGATGCCGAGCGCCACCAGCATCGGCCCCCAGATCGTGCCGCCCCAGAGCAGGAAGACGGCGACGAACGGGTAGGCCAGCGAGAAGACCAGCATCTTGCGCGGCAGGCTGGAGTAGAGCACCGGCGCGACGGCGACGACCAGCAGGGCCAGCGCCAGGAGCGGGCGCCAGTAGCCGAAGAAGAACACGACCAGGTTGCCGAGGTCGGCGCGCATCTGGGCGACGAACTCGATCCGGGCGGTGGCGTTGGAGCCTGCGCCGAAGACCGCCTCCATGCCGCCGGCGGCGGCCAGCTCGTCGGCGTAGAAGAGCCGGGCGAGCAGCGGGCTGTCGATGGGGTAGAAGCCGAACAGGAGCTGCAGCCAGCGTTCGTTGATGACGGCCCAGCAGGCCGCCGTCTCGAGGCCGCGCTCGTCGCGGATGGCGCGGCATTCGGTGAGCGAGCCCGCGTCCCAGATGCCGCCGAGCATCCAGGGCAGGATGGCGGCGAGGATGGTGTAGATGAAATAGATCGACAGCAGCGTCAGGGCCGCGTTGGGGATGGAGGAGAACAGGTTCTCGCGCATCCAGCGCAGGGGGCCGGTTTCGCCGGGCGGCGGGGCCGCCTGGGGAAGCATGGTGTCGCGGACATAGGCGACGCTGTGGGCGTGGGCTTCGCTCATCTCACCGCTCCTTCAGCTTCACGCTGGAATTGTAGACGTTCATCAGCGCCGAGATGACGAGGCTGGTCACGAGGTAGAACAGGCCGAGCAGGAGCATCCCCTCGAGCTCGCGGCCGGTCTGGTTGATGGTGATGCCCCCTAGCGTCGAGCGCACGTCCATGTAGCCCACCGCGATGGCGAGCGAGGAGTTCTTGGTCAGGTTGAGATACTGCGAGATCAGCGGCGGCACGATCACGCGCAGCGCCTGGGGCAGGATGATCAGCTGCATGGTGCGGTTGGGCTGGATGCCCAGCGCGAAGGCGGCCTCGGTCTGGCCCTTGGACACGGCGAGGATGCCCGCGCGGACGATCTCGGCGATGAAGGCCGAGGTGTAGAGCGAGAGCGCCAGCCAGAGCGCGATGAAGGAGTTGCGGACCTGGATGCCGCCGTCGAAGTTGAAGCCGCCCAGCTCGGGATACTCGAGCGTGATGGGCCGGCCCATGACGAAATGGGCGAGGATGGCGGGCACGAAGAACAGGCCCAGCGAGATCCACAGCACCGGAAGCTGCTGGCCGGTCTTTTCCTGCAGACGCCTGGCGTAGCGGCGCAGTGCGAAGATGCCGAGAAGCGACAGGAGGAACACAGCCACGACGACGCCGGACCCGGCGCCCCAGAGCGGTTCGGGAATGTAGACGCCGCGGTTGGTGATGGCGACGCTGTCCCACAGATACATCGAGGCGGACCCGCCTTCGCGGAAATCGCGCGGCTGGGGCGTCGCCTCGGTCATGACGGCGTAGACGATGTAGATCCAGATCAGCAGCGGCGTGTTCCGCATCGCCTCGACGTAGACGGTCATGATGCGGGCGACGAGCCAGTTCTTCGACAGCCGCAGCACGCCCGCGAAGACACCGATCACGGTGGCGAGGATACAGCCGAGAAACGCCACGAGGAGCGTGTTGAGCATCCCCACGAGGGCCGCGCGGGCATGGGTGTCCTGAGAGGAGAAGGGGATGATCTGCTGGTTGATGTCATACCCGGCGGTGGTCCAGAGGAAGCCGAAGCCGATATCCTTGCCCAGCGCGGCAAGGTTGGTGACGGTGTTGTCGACCAGTTCCACCAGCAGGAGCATGATCAGGATGGCGGCGACGACCTGGATGGTCAGCGAACGATAGCGGGCATCGTAGAGCAGCTGGCTCAGGCGAAAGCTCTCGCGCGGTGGTTCGGTGATATCGGCCATGCGCAATCCTGACATAATGGAAGTTACTGCCGACCGGACGAACCGGACGGGAGGTGATGGGCACGTCTTGACGATGAAGCTGGAGCGAAGGCGGGGACCGGGCGCATGGCCCGGCCCCCCTTGTTCAGCGGATCAGCGGAACGGCGGTGCGTAGAGCAGGCCGCCGTCGGTCCACTGTGCGTTGAGACCGCGTGCGAGGCCGACCGGCGTGTTCTCGCCGATGTTCTGCTCGAAGATCTCGCCGTAGTTGCCGACGGCTGCGATCACGTTGACGAGCCAGTCGTTCGACAGGCTGATCATCGCGCCCAGTTCACCCTCGGTGCCGAGCATCCGGTTGATTTCCGGGTTGGCGGTGGGGGCAGAGGCCAGTTCCATCACGTTGGCCGAGGTGACGCCGTATTCCTCGGCGGCGATCAGGCCGTGCAGGGTCCAGTAGACGATGTCGCCCCACAGGTTGTCGCCGTGACGCACGACCGGGCCGAGCGGCTCTTTCGAGACGATTTCGGGCAGGATCACGTGATCGGCCTGATTCTCGAAGGTGGCGCGGGTCGCGGCCAGGCCCGACACGTCGGTGGTGTAGACGTCGCAGGCACCGGCGAGATACTGCTGCTGGCCTTCGGCGTTGGTGGCGACCGGAACCGGCTCGTAGCTCATGTTGTTCACGCGGAAGAAGTCCGCGAGGTTGAGCTCGGTGGAGGTGCCGGTCTGGATGCAGACGGTCGCGCCGTCGAGCTCGGTGGCGGAGGCGACGCCGAGGTCGCTGTTCACCATGAAGCCCTGGCCGTCGTAGTAGTTGACGCCCTTGAAGTCGAGACCGAGGTCGGTGTCGCGCGAGAAGGTCCAGGTGGAGTTGCGCACGAGCACGTCGACTTCGCCTGCGGCCAGCGCGGTGAAGCGGGTCTGGCTGGTCAGCGGCACGAACTCGACGGCCTGGGGGTCACCCAGAACGGCCGTTGCGATGGCGCGGCAGAGCGAGACGTCGAAGCCGGACCACACGCCGTTGGCGTCGGGCGCGGCGAAGCCTGCAAGACCTTCGTTCGAACCGCAGCGCAGCACGCCGGCGTCCTGGACCTGCTCGAGCGTCGACTGTGCCGACGCGATGCTGGCGGCAAGGCCGGCAACGGCAAGCGTGCCGAGGAATGCTGTTTTCTTCATGTTAACCTCTTCCTGATGGACCGCCCTTTGGGCTGTATCTTGTTGCCCTAGGGCTTTGTCATTTGGCCGTGAGATGCGAGTGCCCCTCTCACCGCTGCCAAAATGGGCAGTTAACCGGCATCAGGTCAAGTCCGCCCGGACCGCTTACCCAGGGGAAATGACTCCGATTTCGGCAGAAACCACGAAACTTGCCGGTTTTCAGGGCAGGCTGACATCGCGGGCGACGCCGCGGGCTCAACCGGCAGCCGCTAGACGCCAGAAGGCTTTCGCGCGGTGGAAATCCTTGCGTTTGAGGGCGGTGACCGCCTCGGCCTCGTCGTCGGGGCCCCATTGTTCGATCTGCCAGTCCTCATCGATTCGGGACATGGACCATGCCGTTTCCGGGTCGAGATGGTCATGTGCCACCGCAAGCCCGATCACCAGCGACCCCGAGAGCGCCACGAGGTCGTGAAAGGCCGTGAGGTGGAAGGGGTCGAAGCCGTCGACATGGGCGCGCAGCGCGGCAAGGCTGGCGGGGGGCTGTTCCACGGGCAGGATGCCCGCGGTTGCAAAGAGGCGCGCGCCGAAACGGTCGGCCGCCCAGTCGAGCAACGGGTCCCAGGCGGCCGCCTGTCGCTCGGCCAGCGCCTGCGGCGCGTCGGCCCGATGGCAGGTGAGGTCGGTTTCCGCGTAGGCGGCGAGCATCGCGGCCACCTCGGGGCGTTGGGGGGTGACGCGCTCGATCGCGGAATTGGCGGCGCGGGTGACCGGCATGGTCAGCGGCTGGATCTCGCCCTCCTGCGCGGCCCATTCGGCGGCGACGGCCTCGGCCATGGGGCGGGTGGGCAGCGTGAGGGGCAGCTTGCCCGGCGTCATCACGCGGCGCGCATCGAGGTGGACGGCAAAGCCGCCCTCGGCCTCGGCGACCGAGACCTCTGTCCAGAACCGTTTCGCTTTCCAGCCTGCGCTCATGGGTGGGGACATATCCTTTGGAGGGTG
Source organism: Roseicyclus amphidinii (assembly GCF_030163755.1). Lineage (GTDB taxonomy): Bacteria > Pseudomonadota > Alphaproteobacteria > Rhodobacterales > Rhodobacteraceae > Roseicyclus > Roseicyclus amphidinii. The sequence continues at coordinate 23,985 of NZ_JASJOE010000037.1, read as the reverse complement.
GTGGGCAAGGCGTCGAAGCCCTGCAGGATCGCGGCCGCGCCGGATGCGGTCAGGGCCTCGGGCGGGTGGTAGCCCCATGCGACGCCCAGTGACGCAATGCCCGCGGCGCGGGCCATGTCGATGTCGAAGGTCGTGTCGCCGACAATGACGGCGCGGTCAGGGGCGATGCCGGTCTCGGACAGGCAGGCCTCGATCATCGAGGGGTGGGGTTTGGAGGGGTGATCGTCGGCGGTCTGGACCGAGAGGAAATGACCGTGGAGGTCATGGAGGTCGAGGATGTGGAGCAAGCCGCGGCGGGATTTGCCGGTGGCGATGGCGAGGATCGTGTGATCCTCGGCCTTGAGCGAGTCGAGGGCTGCGCGCGCGCCGGGGAAGAGCGGGGAGAGGGCCGCGCCGTTCGCGTGGCGGAGGGCGGCGAAGCTGTCCTTGTAGGCCGTGACGAGGGCGTCGATCCGGTCGGAATGTTCGGGGGCGAGGCGCGCCATGGCCACGGGGAGCGACAGGCCGACGATGGAGAGCGTGTGCGCGCGGTCGGGCGGTGTCAGGCCGTTGGCCGCGAAGGCAGCATTCATCGCGGCCACGATATGCGCCTGGCTGTCGACGAGGGTGCCGTCGACATCGAAGATGACGAGACGCAGCTCGGTCATTCTTCGTCCGCGAAAGGGTCGGCGGGCACGTCGGCGGCGCGCCATTCCATCGCGTCCCATGTCTTTTGCATGTGCTGCGGCAGCGGCGCGGTGATGGTCAGGCGCGCGCCGGTGACGGGGTGGGTGAGGCTGATGGAGCGCGCGTGCAGGTGCAGCTTGCGGCTGATCTCTCCGCCCAGCTGCGCGCCCCAGCCGTCGCCGAGGTTCTCCTGGCCAGAGCCGCCGTATTTGCCGTCGCCCACGATGGGATGGCCGATGGCGGCCATATGCGCGCGCAGCTGGTGGGTGCGGCCGGTGACGGGGACGAGGGCCACCCATGCGGCGCGGGTGCCAAGCGCGGAGAGTGTGGCGTAATCGGTGGTGGCGGGCTTGGCGCCCTCGGTCTTCGAGACGGCGTCGGGGTGGATGGTGTGCATCTTCTCGCCCTCGCCCGATTTGCCATGACCGGGGGCCTTGACGAGGCCGAAACGGATGGTGCCCATCCGGGGGCTGGGGACGCCCGCGGTGGCGGCCCAGTAGATCTTGCGCGCATCCCGCGCGCGGAAGGCGCGGGTCAGCGCCTCGGCCGATTTGCGGGAGCGGGCGAGCAGGAGGACGCCGGAGGTGTCCTTGTCGAGGCGGTGCACGAGGCGGGGTTTCTCGTCCGACCCGAATTTCAGCGCCTCGGCCAGCCCGTCGACATGGCGCGCCTGCCCGGTGCCCCCTTGCGTCGGCAGACCGGGGGGCTTGTTCAGCGCGATGATATGGTCGTCACGGTAGAGCACGGCCTCGCGCATCATCTGCGCGTCGGCGTCGGAGATACGCGGTTTTTGCGGGGCCTCGGGCGCGTCGGCCTCGGGCAGCGGCGGGATGCGGACGGATTGGCCGTCTTCCAGGCGGGTGGCGGGTTTCACGCGGCCGCCCTCGACCCGGATCTCGCCCTTGCGGCACATCTTCTCGATGCGGCCTTGCGGGATGTGGGGGAAGTGGCGGCGGAACCAGCGGTCAAGGCGCTGGCCGCCTTCGCCGTCCGCAACGGTGAGGGTCTGGACGCCGGTCATGCGAAGCTCCGCGCTAGGGCCATGCCGGCGAAGAGCGCGGCGATGGAGAGGGTGAGGTTGGCGAGGATGTAGAGGGCCGCAAGGCCAAGCGCGCCACGTTCGTAAAGGGTGACCGCCTCGAGCGAGAAGGCCGAGAAGGTGGTGAAACCGCCGAGGATGCCGGTGGCGACAAGCGGCGACAGGTGGGTCAGGCCGCGTTGGGCCGCAGTCACGATGAAGAGGCCCATGAGGAAGGAGCCCGCGACGTTCACCGTGAGCACGCCGAGGGGAAAAGGCGTGTGGCCGAACAGCCGGATCAGGCCGATCCCGGTGAGGTATCGGAGCACGGCGCCAAGGGCGCCGCCGAGGGCGACTTGCAGGACGGCTGTCATGGGGCGGTGCATGGGTCGGGCGGGTTCCCATGTCAATGGGAACAGGGACGGGGGGCGAAAAACTGGAGTTTTTCGGTTTGGGAAAACTGCAGTTTTGCCATCCGTTTTCCTGCAGGAAAACGCTACCCCTTGCGCTTGGAGCGCAGGCCTTCGAACCACTCGAGGCGCTTTTTCAGATCGCGTTCGTAGCCGCGTTCGACGGGGGCGTAGAAACTGGCGCGCGACATGGTGTCGGGGAAGTAATTCTGCCCCGAGAACCCGTCCTCGGCGTCGTGGTCATAGGCGTAGCCCGCGCCGTAGCCTTGCTCCTTCATCATCTTCGTGGGTGCGTTCAGGATGTGCTTGGGCGGCGGCGCGGATCCAGTCGAACGCGCGCTGGCGCGGGCTGCCTTGTAGGCGACATAGGCCGCGTTCGATTTGGGTGCGAGGGCGAGGTAGAGGACGGCCTGGGCCAGCGCCAGCTCGCCCTCGGGGGAGCCGAGGCGTTCATAGGTGGCCCAGGCATCGAGGCAGTGGCGTTGGGCCGCGGGGTCGGCCAGCCCGATGTCCTCGACTGCCATGCGGGTGATGCGGCGGGCGAGGTAGCGGGGGTCTTCGCCGCCCTCGAGCATCCGGGCGAACCAGTAGAGCGCGGCGTCGGGGTCGGAGCCGCGGACGGATTTGTGCAAGGCCGAGATGAGGTTGTAATGCGCCTCGCCCGACTTGTCGTATTGGGCAGCGCGGCGTTGCAGGCGGGTGGCCAGCTGGTCGCGGGTCAACTGGCCGTCGACTTTCCAGGCGGCCACCTGTTCCACGAGGTTCAGAAGCGCGCGGCCGTCGCCGTCGGCCATCTCGATCAGGGCGGTGCGCGCTTCGGGGCGCAACGGCAGGGGATGGTGAAGCTCGAGTTCCGCGTGGGCGACGAGTTTTTCGAGCGCGTCCTCGTCGAGCCGGTTCAGGACCAGCACCTGAGCGCGCGACAGAAGCGCGGCGTTCAGCTCGAAACTCGGGTTCTCGGTGGTGGCCCCGACAAGGAGGATCGTGCCGTCCTCCATATGCGGCAGGAAGCCGTCCTGTTGCGCCTTGTTGAAGCGGTGGATCTCGTCGACGAAGAGAAGCGTCCCCTGCCCGTTCGCGTGGCGGAGTTTCGCAGCCTCGAACACCTTTCGCAGGTCGGGGACGCCGGTGAAGATCGCGCTGATCTGGACGAAATGCAGGTCGGTTTCCTGCGCCAGCAGGCGGGCGATGGTGGTCTTGCCCACGCCGGGCGGCCCCCAGAGGATGAGGGAGGACATCGCGCCCGCATCCAGCATGATGCGCAGGCTGCCCTCGGGGCCGAGGATATGGTCCTGCCCGATGACATCCTCGAGCCGCGCGGGGCGCAGCCGGTCGGCCAGCGGGCGGGGGCCCTTGGCTGTTTGAGGTTGCCCCGTGGGCGCGGTGTCGAAAAGGTCGGCCATGGGGCCAAGCTATGCGCCCGGCCCCGCGGCGACAATGAGGCTCAGTGCATCTCGGAGGCCATGGAGACGAAGAAGCAGCGGTGCGCCACCCCGCCGATCTTCATCACCGGGCCTGCGGGCCGCATGTCGATGCCGAGGCGGCGGCCGAGCCGCGGGATGGCGATGGGCAGAAGGCCGATCAGGATGTCGGCCCCGAGCGCGCGGGCCGAGCGGACCATGTGGCCCATGAGCGAGAGCTGGACCCGGTGGCGGATCTCGGTCTCGACGCCCTCGGCGACGAAGAGGCGGTTGGCGTCCCAGATGTAATCGGCGATGGGCGCGGGATCGTCGAGCAGGTTGGCCGGGATCGACTCGAGCAGCCCGCGCTGCGCGTCGCGCACCATGTAGGAATAGACCCCGCAGCGCGCGGTGGTGGGCGTGAGCCGCACGCCGGCCAGCACGCGGTCGCCGTCATGGACGCAGACCCAGCGGCTTTGGGCGGTGTCGTACTGGTCGAACTCCATCCCGTCCGCCTGGGGCAGTTCCCAGTGCATCTCCTCGATGAAGGTGCGGTGACGGGCTTTCAGCATGTTGGCGAAAAGCGCGCCGTGCTGGTGCATGTTGGCGAAGGACAGCGTGGTCATTTCCATGGTCGAATCCCCTTTGGTTGGCCGGTTGGTTCAAACGCGGCACCGCGGGGTCGTCCCGGTCGCTCAGCTGTCAGGTCCCGTTCAGATGAATCCGTATTCCTTCGCCCTCTGGACGGCCTCGGCGGTTGTGCGCGCCATCAGTTTCTGGCGGGCGGAGGTGAGGCGTGCCTTGAAGGCGCTTTCGGATATACCCAGACGGGCGGCGGCAGCTGCATGGCGGTCCCCTTCCGCGATGCATTTCAGGGCGTCGGCCTGGGCCGAACTGAGGCGCGCGGGAGGCTCCGACAGGTCGTGCATGCGCTGCACGATCCGGTGGACATGCTCCATCTCGTCATCCGTGAATTCACGGTCCGAGCGCGTGGCGCCGGCAATCGTACGCGAGGACATCGGCCCCATCGAAGCGATCATCCCGTATGTCAGTCCATATCCCGCCGCCTCGGGCAGGATGCCGAAGGGATCGGGCAGGCCGATCTCGGACCAGCGGCGGGTGCCGGTGTGGCTGAGGCCCCAGGCCAGCGTCGGGTCGCGCAGGCCATAGAGCTTGGCGGTATATACTTCCTGCCAGCTGTCGGGGTAGGTGTTCACCATGATGAGCGGCGAGACGTAGCGGATGTGCAGCCCGACCGCGTAGCCACCCGGAGCGGCGAGCGACAGCTCATGCATCAAAAGGTCGAGCACCGGCGCTTTCGTCATCGAACCTGCCCAAAAGGTCATGTCTTTTTAGACAGGTTGCCGGAATCTTGGTCAACCGTATTCTTTTCACGAACAATGAACGGCGAGACGAATGGACGAAAGGATCGATCCGGATCTTTTTGCGCGTCTCATGAGGTTCCACTCATCGGCGCGCAAGGATCTGCTGGAATACATGGGCCAAGGGCCCGTGTCGGTTCCGCCCGTGTTGCGTCGGGCCGCGCCGGTGCCGACGGCGGCACGTCCGGCGGACACCACCGACACGCCCTGAGCCATGGCCAGAAAAAGGAAACGCCCCGGCCGCGTGGCTGGGGCGTTGACTGTCTGCGTGGTCCTGCGACCGACCCGGGCAAGGGTCGGGGCGCGGATCACTCCTCGGCGGCGTCCTCGGCCTCGAGGCGGGCGCGGTCCGCGGCGCCCTTGGCGTCGACGTCGCGGTCCACGAATTCGATGATCGCCATGGGCGCCATGTCACCGTAACGGAAACCGGCCTTCAGGACGCGGACATAGCCGCCCTGACGCTCGGCGTAGCGGGGGCCGAGAACCTCGAACAGCTTGGCGACATGCATGTCCTGCTTGAGCTGCGCCGCGGCCTGGCGGCGGGCGTGCAGGTCGCCGCGCTTGGCGAGCGTGATCAGCTTTTCGACGATCCGGCGCAGGTCTTTCGCCTTGGGCAGGGTCGTCTTGATCTGTTCGTGTTCGATCAGCGAACCGGCCATGTTGGCGAACATCGCCTTGCGGTGTTCATGGGTCCGGTTGAGTTTGCGGTAACCGCTTGCGTGACGCATTGGTCTGTCTCCGTTTGATGCTTTGTCCGGGCTCCGTGCGTTGCGGAACCCTCCTTGTTGGGGCGGAATTGCCCGGGTCGTGCGAAGCGTGCCGGGCGAGAGGCCCGGCCTACCCCGTCAGAAGTTGTCTTCGTATTTCTTGGCCAGGTCCTCGATGTTGTCCGGCGGCCAATCCACGATGTCCATGCCGAGATGCAGGCCCATGCCCGAGAGCACTTCCTTGATCTCGTTCAGCGACTTGCGCCCGAAGTTCGGCGTGCGGAGCATTTCCGCCTCGGTCTTCTGGATCAGGTCGCCGATGTAGACGATGTTGTCGTTCTTCAGGCAGTTGGCAGACCGCACCGACAGTTCCAGCTCGTCCACCTTCTTGAGCAGAAGCGGGTTGAACTCGAGGTCGTCGTCGTCGTCCTGGCGGCTGGCGCTTTCGGGCTCGTCGAAGTTGACGAAGATCGACAGCTGGTCCTGCAGGATGCGCGCGGCATAGGCCACGGCGTCATCGGGGGTGACCGAGCCGTCGGTTTCCAGCTTGAGCGTCAGTTTGTCGTAGTCGAGCACCTGCCCCTCGCGGGTCGGTTGCACGTCGTAGGCGACCTTCTTGACCGGCGAGTAGATCGCGTCGATCGGCATCAGGCCGATGGGCGCATCCTCGGGGCGGTTCTTGTCGGCCGAGACGTAGCCCTTCCCGGTGTTGACGGTCAGCTCCATGTAGAGATCGGCGCCGTCGTCGAGGTGGCAGATCACGTGATCCTTGTTCAGAACCTCGATGCCCGCGCTTTCCGAGATGTCACCGGCGGTGACGACCTTGGGGCCCTTGGCCGAGATCGACACGCGCTTGGGGCCGTCGGCCTCCATGCGGATGGCGACGCCCTTGAGGTTCAGGACGATGTCGGTCACGTCTTCACGCACACCGGCGACGCTGGAGAACTCGTGCAGCACGCCGTCGATCTGGACCGAGGTGATGGCCGCGCCCTGGAGCGAGGACATCAGCACGCGGCGCAGCGCGTTGCCGAGCGTCAGGCCGAAGCCGCGCTCGAGCGGCTCTGCCACGACCGTCGCCTTCTTGGCGGGGTCGGTGCCGGGCTGAACGACCAGTTGGGTCGGTTTGATCAGCTCTTGCCAATTCTTGTGGATCATGCGTCGCCTCCATTCTTGTGGCGGGGGGATCCATCCCGGCCACGCTCGAGGATCAAATGACGTCGGCGGGCCCCGCGCATCGCACGGGCCCGCCGGAGTAAACCGTTAAGCCTCAAACGCGGCGGCGCTTGGGCGGACGGCAGCCGTTGTGGGCAATCGGCGTCACGTCGCGGATCGACGTGATCTGAAAGCCGCAGGCGGCCAGCGCGCGCAGCGCGGACTCGCGGCCGGAGCCGGGGCCCTGCACCTCGACCTCGAGGGTCTTGACGCCGTGTTCCTGTGCCTTCTTGCCGGCGTCTTCGGCGGCCATCTGGGCGGCGAAGGGGGTCGACTTGCGGCTGCCCTTGAAACCCATCGTGCCGGCGGACGACCAGGAGATCGCGTTGCCCTGCACGTCGGAGATCAGGATCTTGGTGTTGTTGAACGAGGAGTTCACATGAGCAACGCCGGCGGCGATGTTCTTGGAAACCTTGCGCTTGGCGGGACGACGATCGCGTGCCATTGAACCAGCCCTCCCTTACTTCTTCTTGCCGGCGATGGCCTTTGCGGGGCCCTTGCGCGTGCGTGCGTTGGTGTGGGTGCGCTGGCCGCGCACGGGCAGGTTGCGACGATGACGCAGGCCGCGGTAGCAGCCGAGGTCCATCAGGCGCTTGATGTTCATCTGCGTCTCGCGGCGCAGGTCACCCTCGACGGTGAAGTTGGCGTCGATATGCTCGCGGATCTGGAGCACTTCGGCATCCGACAGCTCGTTGACGCGGCGGGTCTGGTCGATGCCGACGGCGTCGCAGATCTGCTTGGCGGAGGTGTGGCCGATGCCGGTGATATAGGTGAGCGCGATCGGAACGCGCTTGGCGGTGGGGATGTTGACCCCTGCGATACGTGCCAAGGTGATCTTGTCCTTATCGTTGCGAGCCCGTAGCGCCAGGCCCTTTTTTCACAACAAGGGCCCTTGGCCGGTCTGGCCGAAGGACCCGGATTTCAGGTCGAAGGGCAAGCAGAAAAACCCACTGCGCCCGTCATGATTCCACGAGGGAAGCCGCCGTTTAGGCCGAATTCACCGGGGCGTCAAGGGCGACCGCCCCGGCTGTCAAGCAAAATCGCCGATGCGCCGATCAATCGAGGATCGCGGCGATCTGGGCTTCGACCGTGTCGATGTCGGCCAGCCCGTCCACACCGCGGAGCAGGCCCTTGGCGTGGTAGTAGCCGATCAGCGGCGAGGTCTGCTTGTAATAGGCCATGAGCCGGGTCTTGAGGCTTTCGGCGTTGTCGTCGGCGCGCACGGGTTGCCCCGCGGCGCGGGCCTGTTCGGCGCGGCCGACGATGCGGTCGACGAGGATCTCGTCGTTCACCTGCAGCTCGATGGCGGCGTGAAGCGACTGACCCGTTTCCTCCATCAGGGCGGCCAGCGCGTCGGCCTGCGCCAGCGTGCGGGGGAAGCCGTCGAAGATGAAGCCGGAGCCGCCCTGCGCGAGTTTCTCGCGGATCAGGCCGATGACGATCTCGTCGGTGACGAGCTGGCCCTTGGCCATGACCTCGGCGACGATCTTGCCCATTTCGGTGCCCGAGGCCTGCGCCTCACGCAGCATGTCGCCGGTGGAGAGCTGGACCATGCCACGCGCCTCGACGAGGCGGGCGGCCTGGGTGCCCTTGCCCGCGCCGGGCGGGCCGAGAAGGATTATGTTCACGCTCATCTCCGGGACGGGGCCTTGCGGGGTTTGCGCGCGCCCGACTTGGAGCCGCGGCCGCGCAGCTGCGACTTCTCGATCAGGCCCTCGTACTGGTGGGCGAGAAGGTGGCTCTGGATCTGCTGGACGGTGTCCATGCCGACCGACACGATGATCAGGATCGAGGTGCCGCCGAAGTATGCGGTGATCGCCAGCTGGGTGCGCACCATCTCGGGCATCAGGCAGACGAAGGCGAGATAGGCCGAGCCGAGCACGAGGATGCGGTTGACCACGTATTCGAGATACTCGGAGGTCTTCTTGCCGGGCCGGATGCCGGGGATGAAACCGTTCTGGTTCTTCAGGTTGTCGGCGACGTCATCCGTCTTGAAGGACACGTTCAGCGTATAGAAATACGTGAAGAAGACGATCATCGAGGCGAAGAACAGCAGGTAGAGCGGCTGGCCGGGGCCGAAATTGGCCAGGATCCAGCCCATCACCGGGCCGGAGCTTTCGCCGCCCGAGAAGGTCGTGAGCGTGGTCGGCAGCAGCAGGAGCGACGAGGCGAAGATCGCGGGGATCACGCCCGCCGGGTTCACCTTGACCGGCAGGTGGCTGGAGCCGCCGTCATAGACCTTCATCCCCACCTGGCGGCGCGGATATTGGATATGGATCTTGCGCAGGCTGCGCTCCATGAACACGACGAAGAACAGCGTGCCGATCAGCATGGCGATGACGCCGAGGATCGCGGGCGTGGTCAGCGCGCCGGAGCGGCCCGATTCGAAGAACTGCGCCAGCGCCGCGGGGATTTCCGCGATGATGCCGACGAAGATGATCAGCGAGATGCCGTTGCCGATGCCGCGCTGGGTGATCTGCTCGCCCAGCCACATCAGGAACATGGTGCCGCCGACCAGCGTGATGACGCAAGCCGCGCGGAAGAACCAGCCGGGATCGGAGGCGAGGCCGCCCGATTCCATGCTGACCGCAAGGCCGTAGGCCTGCGCGGTGGCCAGAACCACGGTGCCGTAGCGGGTATACTGGTTGAGCTTCTTGCGGCCCTGTTCACCCTCTTTCTTCAGCTGCTCGAGCGCGGGCACCATGGCCGACATGAGCTGCACGATGATCGAGGCCGAAATGTAGGGCATGATCCCGAGGGCGAAGACGCCCATGCGCGAGAGCGCGCCGCCGGTGAACATGTTGAGCACGCCGCCAAGGCCCGCCGCCGCCTGATCGAAGAAGGCGCGCAATTCGACGCCGTCGATGCCGGGCACGGGGATATAGGTGCCGATGCGGTAGATGATCAGAAGACCGAGGGTGAACCAGATCCGTTGACGCAGTTCGGTGGCTTTACCGAACGCGCCCCAGCTCATGTTCGCGGCCATTTGCTCCGCTGCTGATGCCATGCCGCCTCTCTCATGCGCGATGCGCCGCGGGACCGTTCGAGCGATCCAGCGGCGCGCAATTCCTGACGTGATATGTAGGCGGTGCCGTCACCGCCCACAAGCGACGGGGGGCCGCAGCCCCCCGGTCTGTCTCATTCCGCCGCGGCAGCCTGTGCCGTCTTGAGCGACCCGCCGGCCTTTTCGACCGCCTCGACGGCCGCTTTCGACGCGCCGGTCACGGTGATGTTCAGCTTGGCGGCAACATCGCCCTTGGCCAGCACGCGCACGCCATCGAGCTTGCGGCGCACGAGGCCGGATGCAACCAGCGCGTCCTCGGTGATCTCGGCGGAGGCGTCGAGCTTACCGGCTTCGACGAATTTCTGGATCAGGCCCAGGTTCACCACCGCGAATTCCTTGCGGTTCGGCTTGTTGAAGCCGCGCTTGGGAAGACGCTGGTAGAGCGGCATCTGGCCGCCCTCATAGGCGTTGATCGCAACGCCCGAGCGCGATTTCTGGCCCTTGATACCACGGCCGGCCATCTTGCCCTTGCCCGAGCCGGGGCCACGGCCCACGCGCTTGGATTTCTTCGCGGCACCGGGGTTGTCGCGCAGTTCATGCAGTTTCATGTCGCTTCTCCTTTGCCGGAACTGCCCCCGAAGCGAGATGGGCAGACGCGGCCTGACGATGATGTTCGGGGCCCGCCGAGACGGCGGACCACCGCGTGCCTATACCGGCGTTGCGGGCGCACCGCAAGGGTCGGTCGCCGGTTCCTGCGCTATCGGGTGCGAGGTGGCCACCTTGATCGCAAGGTCGATGTTGAGCTGCGCCATGAGCGCATTTGCAAGGGCCGGCCTGCGTGTGATGAGGCGCTTGAGGTCTTCGGTCTGCCACGTGAGAAAGCGCGCGCCGGGCGCGAGCGTCACGGTCGCGGTCGCGGGCGCGCCGGTGAGGAACGCGAGTTCACCCACGAAACCGGTGCGGCTGAGGGTCACGACATGATCGCCCTTGCGGATGATGGTCTGCCCCTCTTGGACGAAATGCAGATGGGCGACCGGCGCGCCCTCGGTGGTCAGGCGGGTGTCGGCCATGGCCTGTTGCAGGTTGGCCAGCCGCATCAGGGACCGGAACTGTCCGGGCGTGAGGCGGTCGAAGTGCGGGTAGATGAGGCGCTGCGCAGTCGAGAGAAACACCGCGGAACGTTCGGCCAGCACGATGGCGATCATCCCGAGATTGACCGCGGCAAGCAGCCCGTTGGTCACGATCGCATCCCAGAGCGGGGGCTCGGCGACGAGGTAGTAATAGGCGAGGTACAGCAGGCTGGCGGTCAGCATCAGGCCACGCCACTTCAGTTCGTCGCGGGCGGTGAACCCCAGCAGCTTGAAGGCAAAGGCGAGATAGACAAGCGCCGCGACCGGGCCGGAGCCGAGGTAATCCCAGAAAGCCAAATTTCCCCCTGACGGCGCACATCGGAGCCAAACCGGGCCTTGCGCATCGTCGACAGGCTACCCACGAATGGCATCGGGATGAAACGGTTTCAGCCCGCGGCGCGTGCCGCGGCCACCAGGGATGCCGCCAAAAGCGACACGCCCCGGACGGGTCCGGGGCGTGCGCGTGTGTCGGGGTGGTCGATGCGGGCCAAGGCCCGCCGCGCGTCAGCCGCGCTCTTCGACGATTTCCACCAGATGCGGGATCTTGTTGATCATGCCGCGGACCGAGGGGGTATCCTCGAGTTCACGGGTCTTGTGCATCTTGTTCAGGCCGAGGCCGATCAGCGTCTTGCGCTGGATCTCGGGGCGACGGATCGGGCTTCCGATCTGCTTGACGACGATGGTCTTTGCCATGGATCAGGCCTCCTCGGCGATCTGCGACGAGTCCTGCGGCGCGTCATCGCGCTTGGGCAGGATGTCGGCCACCTTCTTGCCACGGCGCGCGGCGACCTGGCGGGGCGAGGTCTCGTTGCGCAGGCCGTCGAGCGTGGCGCGGATCATGTTGTACGGGTTCTGCGACCCGGTCGACTTGGCGACCACGTCCTTGATGCCGAGCATCTCGAACACGGCGCGCATCGGACCACCGGCGATGATCCCGGTGCCTTCCGGTGCGGTGCGCATCACGACCTTGCCCGCGCCATGGTGGCCGCGGATGTCGTGGTGCAGGGTGCGGCCCTCTTTCAGGGGGACGCGGATGAGCTGGCGCTTGGCCTGCTCGGTCGCCTTGCGGATCGCCTCGGGGACCTCCTTGGCCTTGCCCTTGCCGAAGCCGACGCGGCCGCGCTGGTCGCCGACGACCACGAGGGCCGCGAAGCCGAAGCGCTTGCCGCCCTTCACGGTCTTGGAGACCCGGTTGATCGCCACCAGGCGGTCGGCGAATTCGGGGGTTTCCTCGCGCTCTTCGCGGCGACGGCCCCGGCCCCGGTCTCTTTGTTCACGTTCTGCCATGTGGCATGTCCTTCGATCTGCTGGCGCCGCGAAGCGCCGTTTCTTGGTCAACCGCGGTGAACCAGGGGTTCCCCGGTCATCGAGGCGGCCCGAAGGCCGCCTGCGCATGTCGGTGCCGCAAGGCGGGTTTCACCCACCCGACGGGCGCTCTGGCGCAGGGTGGGTGAACCCCACCCGCCGCGTCAGAAGTTCAGACCGCCTTCGCGGGCTGCATCGGCCAGCGCCTTGACGCGACCGTGGAACAGGTAACCACCCCGGTCGAAGTAGACATCGGCGATGCCTGCCTTCTTGGCGCGCTCGGCAATCGCGGCGCCCACCTTTGCGGCGGCCTCCACGTTGTTCTTGCCGACAAGACCCAGGTCCTTCTCGAGCGTCGAGGCGGAGGCCAGAGTGACCCCGTTCGCGTCGTCGATCAGCTGGACGCTGATGTTCTTGTTGGAGCGATGGACCGTCAGGCGCGGACGCCCGTTGGCCATCTTCCGCAGTTGGTTCCGGTTGCGCAGGCGGCGCTTCTGGAACAGCTCTCTTTTGCTCAGTGCCATTGTGCCAGCCCTTACTTCTTCTTGCCTTCCTTGCGGAAGATATACTCACCCTTGTAGCGGATGCCCTTGCCCTTGTAGGGCTCGGGCGCGCGCCACTCGCGGATGTTCGCAGCCACCTGGCCGACCAGCTGCTGGTCGGTGCCCTCGATCACCACTTCGGTGTTCTTGGGCGTGGTGACGGTGACGCCCGCCGGGATCTCGAAATCGACGTCGTGGCTGTAGCCAAGCGACAGTTTCAGAACGTTGCCCTGAGCGTTGGCGCGGTAACCCACACCCTGGATCTCGAGCTCTTTCTTGAAACCGTCGGTGACGCCGGTCACCAGGTTCTGCACCATCGTGCGGGACATGCCCCACTGCTGGCGCGCCCGCTTGGACTTGCCGCGCGGCGTGACCGACACGGCGTTATCCTCGACGGTGACGGTGACATCGTCGGTTGCGGTGAAGCTGCGGGCACCCTTGGGGCCCTTGATCTCGACCGTCTGCCCGGAGACGGAGGCCGAAACCCCCGACGGCAGCTCGACCGGTCGCTTTCCAATACGAGACATTGCCAAACTCCTCAGAAGACGGTGCAGAGCACTTCGCCGCCAACGTTGTGCGCCCGGGCGGTCGCATCGGTCATCACGCCCTTGGACGTGGAGACGATGGAGACACCCAGGCCCTGGCGGACCTGCGGAATGTTGTCGACGCCGAGATAGACGCGGCGGCCGGGCTTGGAGACGCGCTTGAGCTCACGGATCACCGGAACGCCTTCGTAGTACTTCAGGCTGATCTCGAAGGCCGGGTGGCCGTTCTTGCCGGTGGTGGCCTCGTAGCCGCGGATATAGCCCTCGTCGGCCAGCACATCCAGAACGCGGGCGCGCTGCTTGGAGGCGGGGGTCTCGACCGTGGACTTGCCACGCATCTGCGCATTGCGGATGCGGGTCAGCATATCGCCGATAGGATCATTCATCGGACGCTCTCCTTACCAGCTCGACTTGACCATGCCGGGGATCTGGCCCTTCGAGGCCAGGTCACGCAGCATGATCCGCGACATCTTCAGCTTGCGGTAATACGCCTTGGGGCGCCCGGTGAGCTGGCAGCGGTTGTGAAGCCGGGTGGGGGAAGAATTGCGCGGCAGCTTCGCCAGTTTCAGGCGGGCCTTGAAGCGCTCTTCCATCGGCTTCGATTCATCGGTTGCGATCTCTTTCAGCGCGGCACGCTTGGCGGCGTATTGGGCCACCAGCTTCTGACGCTTGAGTTCGCGTTGCACCATGGAAACTTTTGCCATGTGTCTCTCTCCTCTCGCGTCAGGCGTTGAAGGGCATGTTGAAGTGCTTCAGAAGCGACTTCGCCTCGGCATCGGTGGCCGCGTTGGTCACCATGATGATGTCGAGCCCCCAGACCTCGTCGACCTTGTCGAAATTGATCTCGGGGAACACGATGTGCTCCTTGACGCCCATGGCGAAGTTGCCGCGGCCGTCGAAGGCCGGTTTCACGCCACGGAAGTCGCGGATGCGAGGCATCGCAACCGTGATCAGACGGTCGAGGAAGTCATACATGCGGTCGCCGCGGAGCGTGACCTTGGCGCCGAGCGTCATGCCTTCGCGGACGCGGAAGCCTGCGATCGACTTCTTGGCCATGGTGGCCACGGCCTGCTGGCCGGCGATGGCGGTCAGATCCTCGACGGCGGCCTTGGCCTTCTTCGAGTCGCGGACCGATTCAGCGCCGCAGCCGATGTTCAGAACGATCTTTTCCAGACGCGGGATCTGCATGTCGTTCTTGTAGCCGAACTCTTCCTTGAGCGCGGGCTTGATCGTCTCGCGGTAGAGCGACTTGAGGCGCGGGGTGTAAGTGGCGGTATCAAGCATCGATCACGTCCCCCGTGGTCTTGGCGACACGCACCTTCTTGCCGTCTTCGATCTTGAAGCCGACGCGGGTGGGTTTGCCGTTTGCATCCAGCAGCGCGAGGTTCGAGATCGCGATCGGCATCGCCTGCGGGATGCGGCCGCCCTGGCTCGACTGGCTCTGCTTGGTGTGGCGGATGGCGATGTTCACGCCGTCGACGATGGCCTTGCCGTCCGCGGGCATGACGCGGGTGATCTCACCCTGCTTGCCCTTGTCCTTGCCGGCCAGCACGACGACCTTGTCGCCTTTCTTGAGCTTGGCAGCCATTACAGCACCTCCGGCGCGAGCGAGATGATCTTCATGAAGTTCTTCGCGCGCAGCTCACGAACGACCGGCCCGAAGATACGGGTGCCGACCGGCTCGTTGTTGTTGTTGAGGATGACGGCGGCGTTGCGGTCGAAGCGGATGGCGGTGCCATCTTCGCGGCGCACTTCCTTGGCGGTGCGCACGACGACGGCCTTGCGGACGTCACCCTTCTTCACGCGGCCACGCGGAATTGCCTCTTTCACCGACACCACGATGATGTCGCCGACCGAGGCGTATTTCCGCTTGGAGCCACCCAGGACCTTGATGCACTGAACTTTCCGGGCACCCGAATTGTCAGCAACATCCAGATTGGTCTGCATCTGGATCATTTGGTTTCTCCCGACGTCCCGGACCGGCGCGGTGGCACATGGGTCCGGGGGTTTCGATCAAACCGGGGTGTGACAGGGCGCGTCAGACGCGCTCGATCACCTCCCAGCGCTTGGATTTGGACTTGGGCGCACATTCCTGAATACGGACGGTCTCGCCGACCTTGTATTCGTTGTTCTCGTCATGCGCGCGGTACTTCTTGGACTTCCGGATCGTCTTTTGCAGAACCGGGTGCTTGAAGCGACGCTCGACCGAGATGGTCACGGTCTGTGCGTTGGCGTCCGAAGTGACGGTGCCTTGCAGGATACGCTTGGGCATTTCTTACGCCTCCGACGCGGCCTGCGCCGCCTTTTCGTTGAGGATCGTCAGCACGCGCGCGGTGTCGCGCTTGACGGTGCGCATGCGCGCGGTGTTATCCAGCTGGCCGGTGGCCTGCTGGAAGCGGAGGTTGAAGGCCTCCTTCTTGAGCTGGGTCAGCTGATCACGCAGCTGATCCGGCGTCTTCTCACGAAGTTCGCTGGCGTTCATCGCCTTGGTCCTTTCAACATCACGGGGACGCCCCTGCGCGCAGAGTCACGCCGATTCCCGTGGAGGTCGGTGAATAGAGGGCGCGGATAGGCGCTTTTGGCCGGGATGGCAAGCACAAAAGGCCCCGGGTCAGAGGCCCACCGCCTTCCTGAGCGCCGCGTTGATCCGCGTCTGCCAGCCCCGCCCTTCGGCCTTGAAGGCCTCCACCACGTCCGCGTCCAGCCTGAGCGTCACCTGCAGCTTGGGGTTCAACGCCTTGGGGCGACCGGATTGGACGGGGGTCTTGGCGATGATCTCCTGCCAATAGGGCGTCGACATGTCCGGCAGATCGTCATCCGGCGCGCTTGCGCGGTCGAAACGACCCTGCCCTTCAGCGAAGCCGGGCACCATATCGTTTTTCCTCCCGCTCATTGGCTTTCCTCAAACTGATGATGCGGACGCCATCCGCGCGCGGTGTCCATGCGAAGGCCACAAGCCGCCCGGCGAGATATCCGAATGTCACCCATCGGTCTTCGCCGTAGTCATGCCGTCGGTCCTCGAACGTCGGATGCAGCCCTTCGAAGACCTTGGCCGCATCGGCCATGTCCAGACCGCGCACGGCCAGCGTCCGCGCCCGCTTGTCGGGGTCGAAGGTGACCTTCACTTTCTGTAACTACAATAAACGCCCATGCCCGTCCATCGCAACACGCGGGATGGCGGCATGTTTCGCAGGACATGGTTAACAGGGGGTGAAGGCCGCGCCCCTCACTCCCACCGGTAGTTGAAGCTCACGCTCACCCGGTCTTCCTCGTCCATGTTCATGGGCACCTCGTGGCGCAGCCACGACTCCCACAGCAGCACGTCGCCGTCCTGCGGGCCGGGGTAGATGAAGGCGCGCAGCTCCTCGCGCGCGTCCTTGCGACGGTTGGGGGCGGCCATCATCATCGCGTGGCGCGGATCTTCCAGCTTGATCGACCGCGCGCCGGGCGGCACCTGCACGTAGGTCGTGCCGGAAATCACGGAATGGGGGTGGATGTGGCTGGTGTGGATGCCGCCCTCGGGCAGGATGTTGATCCAGATGTCCTCCAGCACAAGCTTGCGGCCCTCGAGGTCGAACTCGAGGTCCTCGGCGAAGGCCGCGACATGGGCGTCGAGCGCCTTGACCAGCCCCTCGAAGATCGGGAAGCGCCAGGGCAGATCGGTCAGCGAGGCATAGGAGGTGTAGCCGGGATAGCCGTGTTCCTCGCACCAGTCCTGCCCGGCCTCGTCATCCTCGGCGATGGAAAAACACGAGGCGTGCAGTTCCTCGGCATCCACGGGGGGGCCGAGTTCCGCGAGTTTCGCGTGGTAGAGGCGGGTGACGAAGAGAGAGCGGATGTTGGCCATGGCGCGGTTCTAGGGCCGCGCGCGATCCGCCGCAACGGCAATGGTTTGGAAACCTTTCGACGTTAGGCCCGACGCGGTGAAAGGATGGGCCGCGGATGCCGGGACGGATGATCTTGGGGGTTTTTCTTTGGCTGGCGCTTGGCGCCCCCCTGCTGGCCGAGGTTCGGCCGCTGGCGGGCGGCGCGGAGCCGCTCATGACGCGCTCCGTCGGGGTGGCGCGTGGGTCTTCGGCATCGCTCTTTTCAGACGGTGCGCATTTCCTTGCACGCGCGCCGCCGCTGTCCGATGGCCCGGTTCCCTTGCGCGCGCCGCAAGGCGAGGTGGCGCAGCTGCTCGAGCTGATCGCAAGGGCCGAGGCGGGCGCGGCGGGTCATGATGCCGTCCAGCATGGTGCGCGCATCCCGCCGCCGCGTGCGCCCACGGCGATGACGCTGGGCGAGATCCACCAGTGGATCGCGGCGACACCGGGGCAGCCCCATGCCATCGGGCGATACCAGTTCATCCCCCCTACCCTGCGCCGCGTCGCGGCGGAGGCGGGGTTCAGCCCCGGCACGCGGTTCACG
This sequence comes from Roseicyclus amphidinii, assembly GCF_030163755.1. GTDB lineage: Bacteria > Pseudomonadota > Alphaproteobacteria > Rhodobacterales > Rhodobacteraceae > Roseicyclus > Roseicyclus amphidinii. The sequence continues at coordinate 6,254 of NZ_JASJOE010000037.1, read as the reverse complement.
CCCGAGGTTCAGGATGCCCTCGCCCTCATCTTGCTGGAGGAGGCCGGCCTGACCGCCTTTCGGGACGGCACGCTTGACCGGCGCAGCTTCATGGCGCGGCTCGCACGGATCTGGGCGGGGCTGCCTTTACCGAACGGTCGGTCCCATTACGAGGGGCAGGCGGGCAACCGGGCGACGATGAGCTGGCAGGCCTTCGAAGGGGGCATGGCGCGGATTTGGCCCGCAGGGTGACGCGGTTCAGCCGCGGCTTCCGTCGAGGCGGAGCTCGGCAAGCTCGGCCACGTCGGTGACGCGCAGGACGGTCGTATCCTCGGCACAGGCATCGACCAGCGCACGCCATTTCGGCATGTAGTCGCGGTCGATCGTCCAGACGAACTCGAAAAGATCGCGCGTGGAGGGCGGCGTGTCATGGCCGCCGGGGCGCAGCTCCAGCTCCCCCCTGCTCCAGGCCGCCTGACGCTCGGCCATCAGCCAGTAATTCTGCCACAGCGGGATGTCGCAAAAGATGACATGGGTCGCGCGGTCGAGGCGTTCGGCCAGACCGTCCAGGCGGCCGGGGCCGTCCATGATCCATCGTTCCCCCGCGATCACCGCGTCATGCGCCGCGCGGTAGGTGGCAGCTGCGACCAGCGTCCAGTCGGCGTTCCATTGCAGCCGGTCCACCTCGTGCAGGGGCAGGCCATGCGCCTCGGCAAGGCGCTTGGCCAAGGTGGATTTGCCACTGCCGGCGTTCCCGAGAATAGCGATGCGCATGGCGGCCTCCGTTCCATGGACCCCGGCAAAAAAGAAGCCCCGCCAGAGCGGCGGGGCTTCGATGTCGTCGTCGCTCGGGGCGCGCGATTACCAGTCTTCGCGCATCACGGTGCGGGTCTTGATCGGCAGCTTCATCGCAGCAAGGCGCAGGGCCTCACGGGCGATCTGTTCGCTGACGCCGTCGATCTCGAACATGATCCGGCCCGGCTTGACCTTGCAGGCCCAGTAATCGACCGAACCCTTGCCCTTACCCATACGCACTTCGACGGGCTTGGAGGTCACCGGGGTGTCGGGGAAGATCCGGATCCAGACCCGGCCCTGACGCTTCATGTGACGCGTCATGGCCCGGCGGGCGGCTTCGATCTGACGCGCGGTGACGCGTTCGGGCTGGAGCGCCTTGAGGCCGAAGGTGCCGAAGTTCAGGTCAGACCCGCCCTTCGACTCGCCGCTGATGCGGCCCTTGTGCATCTTGCGGAACTTGGTGCGCTTTGGTTGCAGCATCTCTCAAACTCCTCAGCGGTCGCGGCGCGGGCGCGGGGCCCCGCCTTCCTGAAGCTCCGCATGGCGACGGTCACGAGCCGACGGATCGTGCTCCATGATTTCGCCTTTGAAGATCCAGACCTTGATGCCGATGATGCCGTAGGGCGTGGAAGCCTCGGCATGGGCGTAGTCGATGTCGGCCCGCAGCGTGTGCAGCGGAACGCGGCCCTCGCGGTACCATTCGGTCCGGGCGATCTCGGCGCCGCCGAGGCGGCCCGCGACGTTGACCCGGATGCCGAGGGCACCCATGCGCATGGCGTTCTGCACGGCACGCTTCATGGCGCGACGGAACGACACCCGGCGCTCGAGCTGCTGGGCGATGGACTCGCCGACGAGCTGCGCGTCCAGTTCCGGCTTGCGGACCTCGACGATGTTCAGGTGCAGCTCGCTGTCGGTCATCGCCGCCAGCTTCTTGCGCAGGGTTTCGATATCGGCGCCCTTCTTGCCGATGATCACGCCCGGACGCGCGGTGTGGATGGTCACGCGGCACTTGCGGTGCGGACGCTCGATGATGACCTTCGAGACGCCGGCCTGCTTGCACTCCTCCTCGATGAACTCGCGGATCTTGAGATCCTCGAGCAGGAGGTTGCCGTAGTCCTTGGTGTCGGCATACCAGCGGCTGTCCCAGGTGCGGTTGACCTGAAGACGCATGCCGATCGGGTTTACTTTATGTCCCATCAGGCAGTCTCCTCGACCTGGCGAACCTTGATGGTCAGCTCAGAAAACGGCTTCTGGATGCGGCCGAAACGGCCACGGGCGCGCGGACGCCCACGCTTCATCACCAGGTTCTTGCCGACCCAGGCTTCGGCGACGACCAGTTCGTCGACGTCGAGGCCGTGGTTGTTCTCGGCATTGGCGATGGCGGACTGAAGACACTTCTTCACGTCCTGCGCGATCCGCTTCTTCGAGAAGGTCAGGTCGCTCAGCGCCTTTTCGACCTTCTTGCCGCGGATCAGGCCGGCGACCAGGTTCAGCTTCTGCGGGCTGGTCTTCAGCATGCGCAGCTTGGCCATCGCCTCGTTGTCCGCCACGCGGCGGGGATTCTTATCCTTGCCCATGGCTTACTTCCTCTTGGCTTTCTTGTCGGCCGCGTGACCGTAATAGGTGCGCGTCGGCGAATATTCCCCGAACTTCTGGCCGATCATGTCCTCGGTGACGTTCACCGGAACATGCTTCTGACCATTGTAGACCCCGAAGGTGAGGCCCACGAACTGGGGAAGGATGGTGGAGCGGCGCGACCAGATCTTGATGACCTCGTTGCGGCCCGACTCGCGGGCTTTCTCGGCCTTCTTGAGGACATAGCTGTCGACAAAAGGACCTTTCCAGACGGAACGCGACATGGATCAGCGTCCTTTCTTCTTGGCGTGACGCGAGCGGATGATCAGCTTCTGCGACGCCTTGTTCTTGTTCCGGGTCCGACGGCCCTTGGTGTCCTTGCCCCAGGGCGTGACCGGCGTACGGCCACCCGAGGTGCGACCCTCACCACCACCATGCGGGTGGTCGATCGGGTTCATGGCGACACCGCGGACGCTCGGACGCTTGCCCATGTGACGGACGCGACCGGCCTTGCCGAGGTTCTGGTTCGAGTTGTCGGGGTTCGAGACCGCGCCAACCGTCGCCATGCACTCCTGCCGCACGAGGCGAAGCTCGCCCGAGGACAGGCGGATCTGCGCGTAGCCGCCGTCACGACCGACGAACTGGGCGTAGGTGCCCGCGGCGCGTGCGATCTGGCCGCCCTTGCCGGGCTTGAGTTCGATGTTGTGGACGATCGTGCCGATCGGCATGCCCGAGAAGGGCATCGCGTTACCGGGCTTGATGTCGGCCTTGGCCGAGGCCACGATCTTGTCACCGATACCCAGGCGCTGCGGCGCGAGGATATAGGCCTGCTCGCCGTCATTGTACTGGATCAGCGCGATGAAGGCGGTGCGGTTGGGGTCGTATTCGATCCGCACGACGATGCCGTCGACATCGAACTTCCTGCGCTTGAAATCGACGATGCGATAGAGACGCTTTGCGCCACCGCCGCGGCGGAATGCCGTGATCCGTCCGGTATTGTTCCGGCCACCCGACTTCGTCAGACCCTCGGTGAGGGCCTTGACGGGGCGACCTTTCCAAAGCTCCGAACGGTCGATCAGCACCAGCCCGCGCTGGCCCGGCGTCGTCGGCTTGTACGACTTGAGTGCCATGCTTTCTGTCTTCCGTTTGCTTGGCGGACCTGCGTGTCAGCGACGCGCAAGCCCTGATGTTGAAGGGCCCCGAAGGTCCCCGGTTTGGATTTCAAAAACGACGGCCCCGGATGGTGCCGGGGCCGTGCGGATGCCGCGATCTATTAGAGACCGGTCGACACGTCAATGGTGTTGCCCTCTTCGAGGGTCACGTAGGCCTTTTTCACGTCCTTCCGGCGGCCGAGCTGGCCCCGGAAGCGCTTCTGCTTGCCCTTGGTGATGGTCGTGTTCACGGCCTTCACCTTGACGCCGAAGAGTTCCTCGACGGCTTGCTTGATCTGCGGCTTGTTCGCGTCGATCGCCACTTCGAAGACCACGGCGCCATTCTCGGAGGCCATGGTGGATTTCTCGGTGATGATCGGCTTGCGGATCACGTCGTAATGTGCGGCGGTCGCGGTCATTGCAGGCGGGCCTCCAGTGCTTCGAGACCGGCCTTGGTGATCACCAGGGTGTCCCGCTTGAGGATATCGTAGACGTTTGCGCCCATCGACGGCAGCACATCGAGACCTTCGATGTTGCGTGCGGCCATGGCGAAGTTCTCGTCCACGGTGGCGCCGTCGATGATCAGCGCGCGCTTCCAGCCGAGGTTCTTCACCTGCTTGGCCAGTGCACTGGTCTTGGGCGCGTCGAGAGCTGCGGCTTCGATCACGACGAGGTTGCCCTCGGCGGCCTTGGCCGACAGCGCGTGCTTCAGGCCCAGCTTGCGAAATTTCTTCGGCAGGTCATGGGCGTGGCTGCGGGGCGTCGGACCCTTGTAGACGCCACCCTTGCGGAAGATCGGCGCGTTGCGGTCGCCGTGGCGTGCGCCGCCGGTGCCCTTCTGCTTGTAGATCTTCTTGGTCGAGTAGCTGGTTTCCGAGCGGGTCTTGACCTTGTGGGTGCCCTGCTGCGCCTTGTTGCGCTGCCAGCGGACCACGCGGTGCAGGATGTCGGCACGCGGTTCCAGGCCGAAGATGTCTTCGCCCAGATCGATCGAGCCGGCGTTGCCGCCGTCCAGGTTGATCACGTCGATTTTCATGCCTCACCGTCCTTCTTCTCGGCGTCCTCGGCAGGTGCCTCGGTTGCGGCTGCGTCTTGCGCGGCGGCGGATTTCAGCGCCGCGGGCAGGATCGCGTTCTCGGGGAAGGGCTTTTTGACCGCATCCTTGACGGTCACCCAACCACCCTTGGAGCCGGGGACGGCACCCTTGATCATGATCAGGCCACGGTCGCTGTCCGTGCGGACGACCTGCAGATTCTGCGTGGTCACCCGTGCGGCACCCATGTGGCCGGCCATCTTCTTGCCCTTGAACACGCGGCCCGGGTCCTGACACTGACCGGTGGAGCCGTGCGAACGGTGGCTGATCGACACACCGTGCGAGGCGCGCAGACCGCCGAAGTTGTGCCGCTTCATGGCACCGGCGAAGCCCTTGCCGATCGAGGTGCCCGTCACGTCTACGAACTGACCCTCGAAATAATGGTCGGCGACGATTTCCTCACCGACGTTCAGCAGGTTCTCGGGGTCGACGCGGAACTCGACGAGCTTCCGCTTGGGTTCGACCGAGGCCTTGGCGAAATGGCCGCGCATCGGCGCGGTGACGCGCTTGACCTTGGCGGTGCCTGCGCCGAGCTGAACGGCCGAGTAGCCGTCCTTGTCCGCGGTCCGCTGGGCCACGACCTGCAGCTTGTCGAGCTGAAGCACGGTGACAGGGATCTGCCGACCGTCTTCCATGAACAGCCGGGTCATGCCCAGCTTCTTCGCTATGATACCAGAGCGCAACATTGATCAGCCCTCCCTTACACCTTGATCTCGACATCCACGCCGGCGGCGAGGTCGAGCTTCATCAGCGCGTCCACCGTCTGCGGGGTCGGATCGACGATGTCGAGCAGGCGCTTGTGGGTGCGGATCTCCCACTGGTCGCGCGACTTCTTGTCGATGTGGGGGCCACGGAGAACCGTGAACTTCTCGATCTTGTTGGGCAGCGGGATCGGCCCGCGGACCTGCGCGCCCGTGCGCTTCGCGGTGTTCACGATCTCCGCGGTGGAGGCATCGAGAACCCGGTAGTCGAACGCCTTGAGGCGGATCCGGATGTTCTGGCTGGCAATCGCCATGTCTTTTTCCTTTCAGTTGAGAGGAGGGCGCCCCGATATGGGCCGACCCCTCGTCGAACCGGTTTCGTTTTCCCCGCCCTCGTGGCGAGTGGGGAAGGCCGCGAGCTATCCCGCGGCCTTCCCGATTGCAAGAGGATCGTTGCCGATCACTCGATGATTTTCGACACCACGCCTGCGCCGACGGTGCGGCCGCCTTCGCGGATGGCGAAGCGCAGGCCGTCTTCCATGGCGATCGGAGCGATCAGCTCGACCGTGAACTTCAGGTTGTCGCCGGGCATCACCATCTCGGTGCCCTCGGGCAGCTCAACCGTGCCGGTCACGTCCGTCGTGCGGAAGTAGAACTGCGGGCGGTAGTTGGCGAAGAACGGCGTGTGACGACCACCCTCTTCCTTGGTCAGGATGTAGGCCTCGGCCTCGAACTTCGTGTGCGGCTTCACCGAACCGGGCTTGCACAGCACCTGGCCACGCTCCACAGCGTCACGGTCGATGCCGCGCAGCAGCGCGCCGATGTTGTCGCCCGCCTCACCGCGGTCCAAGAGCTTGCGGAACATCTCGACGCCCGTGCAGGTCGTCTTCTGCGTGTCCTTGATGCCCACGATCTCCAGTTCGTCGCCCACGTTCACCACGCCACGCTCGACGCGGCCGG
>NZ_JASJOE010000036.1 GCF_030163755.1 Roseicyclus amphidinii | reverse complement strand
CCACCAGCGCCACGGCCGTGCCGCCCAGCTGCACCACCGCGCGCGCGACGTTGAGACCGCCGCCGCCCGGATCGCGGCTCGGCTCGGCGCAGCGCAGCTTTTCGCCGGGCAGCAGCTGCGGCGTCGTCGTCTCGAGGTCGAGCGCGGGGTTGAGCGTGACGGTCAGGATGGCCATGGGCCGAGTTACTCAGGTTTCGCAGTGCCGCTCAAGCCCCGGCGCTCATCCCGCCTTGCGCAGCGCCACGGGGGGCTCGGCCCCTTCGGCGGCCTCCCACGTCAGGTCGCCCGCGTAGCGCCAGGCCATCCGCCCCGCCTCGTCCAGCGCGAAGAGATGCAGCCAGCGATTGTCGAACAGCGCCCGCACGCCCGCGTGCCGGCGCAGGATGTCGGTCATCGCCTCGCGCGGGGCCTCGATACAGACCGAAAGGCGCAGCGGCTCATGGGCGTAGCCCTCGCCGTCATGCACCGACTGCCACGGCAGGCCCGCGCGCAGAAGCCCGCCATTCCCCTCGACCACGCCGATCCCGCCGGTGACGTTATGAATCAGCTTGTTGCCGCCCCCGAAGACCGAGGGCGCGACGGTCGAGCCGTAGTATTGCAGGCTGATCCAGCTGGCGACGACAACAGGCGCGGTCAGGATCAGTTCCAGCACGCCGAAGCCCTGATCCGCCCGCCAGTCGTAATTGTGCAGGAAGGCCCGGCCCTGAAGGCTGCGGCCCGCCGTCCGCCCGCGCGGGGCGGCGATGAAGGCCTTGCAGCCCGCCAGCGCCCATTCGGGGCGCACCTCGGCCCAGTCGCGCGACCGCTGTTCGATCTCGTCCGCGCCCCCCGCGCGCGGCAGGCGCAGCGCCCGCTCGGCCCGCGTGATGCGGCCCGCGTCGGCCAGCCAGCGCTTGAGCTGCGACAGGTCCGCGGCATGGGCGGAGGTGTCCACATCCGCCTCGTAGAGCTTCACGCCGTCCGTCGTCGTGTCATGCAGAGCGGCCACGAAGAGCGTATCCTCGGGCAGCGTGATGCCCCGCGCGGGCAGGCCCGCCCGAACCTCGGGATCGTTCAGCAAAAGCGCCAGCAGCCGCGCGTTCACCTCGCCCGAATAGCCGCCGCAGGCCCCGCAATGCAGCGCCGAGGCATGCGGGTTGTTCACCACGTTCGCCCCATGCCCCGCCAACAGGATCACACGCGCGAAGCCCTCGGTCAGCGACATCGCGCGCAGCACCGTCTCGGCCGCGCCGGTCCGCGCCGCGAGGTCCAGCGCCGGGTCAAGCCGTGGCGCAGGCCCGTCGGGCAGCGCGCGCCCGTCCATCCCCAGCGCGTCGCGCACCAGCTTGCCCGCGTAGACCGGCCCCATCGCCTCGACGAAGGCGAAGGAGGAGACCGCGGCCAGCTTGAACCGCCCCCAGGCCCGCTTGGCCCGCGCCGCGAAGCGCGCCTCGGCATCGTCTTGCGCGTCGCCGGGGCCGCCCGAACAGGTGCCGACAGAGGGGTTCAGCAGCACCGGCAGGCGCAGCTCCTCCACGTCCGAGCCGAAGCCGCGGTGCTTCGTGGCCACCCCGAAGAAGCCCGCGAAGCCCAGCGTCTCGATGCCGGGATCTACGGATTCCAAGGCGCGGCGGAACACCTCCGAGCGCACGTCGATGCAGAAGGCCGCCTGAACCGCGGGCCGACCGTCGCGCGGCGCTGGCGGCTCGGCGGCGAGCAGGGCTGCCAGATCGCGCTGCGCCGCGCGCTCGGCGGCTTCCTGCAGGATCTCGTCGACGATCAGCGCGTTCGAGGCCGCAACCGGTGCAGCATGGGCCGCCCGGGCCCGCGCCCAATCGTCGGCGATCTCGTCCTCGTATTGGCGGTAGAGCGCCTCTTCCCAGGTCAGTCGGATCGCCAGCATCTCGGCCATGACCGGGTCGCTGCCGCCGCCCAGTTCCACCTGCCACAGCCGGTAGCGCGCGAATTGCGCCCAGCCGCCCATGCTCATCAGGAGCTGGTGGAAATAGGTCTCCAGCTCTGCCGCCGTCAGCCCCAGCGTCTCGGCGGCGCGCGCGATCGCGCCCTCCGCCGTTTCGGGCGCGTCGAAGACATGGGCAGCGAAGCCCTTCAGCCCGTGAATCTCCGGCGTCAGGTCATGGGTGGCGACCGCGCGCCACTCGGTCCAGGGCCCGCGCCGACGGGGGGCGGCCCAAAGCGCCTGACCGGCGTCGAAATAGGACCCGGCCCAGCCGCCGATCCGTTCCGCGATCAGCCCCGGCCAGTCGAGCCGCGAGGCATCGGCGGCAAGGTCCGCCACCGTCGGCAACGCCTTGGGCGTGCGCGCGGGGCTTTGTGCGGCCTCCTTCAGCGCGGCAAGGTCGCGGGGGCGCCCCTCGGCGGGGGCGGCCTCGAGCGCGGCTGCCAAATCATCATCCGTGATCCGCCCATCGGCCAGCCGAGCGGCATACCAGTCGCGCGGCATCGTCACCGGCACGCCCGCGACCCGCGCCAACCGCGCGCCCGTGGTGGCCAGCCGTTCGCCCGTCTGGCCGAGATAGGGGTTCACCGCCACCGAGGAGGCCAGCGGCCAGACCGGCGGGATCGCGCGGCCCGCCGCGTCGGCGGCGGTCATCAGAGCTTCGGGCGTCAGGATATCTGTCTTGGTCATCTCTTGTCCCCCAACTCAGATCTTGTGCCGCAGCGCCCAGCCGCCCAGCAGCCGGTCCAGCACCGCGTTGGCGTAAAGCCCGTTCGACAGATGCACCCGCAGTCCCGCCGCCGCCGGGTGATAGGCCCAGAGCGGGAACATCGCCTGCGCGATGGCGACCGCGCCGAAGCTGATCACCGCCAGCACGATCAGCGCCCATTCCAGCGGCCCCGGCGCGGGCGTCGCGGGCAACGTGCCCGACATCAGCCACTCCGACCCGCGCTGCAGCGCGAAATAGGCGGCCGAGGCCGCGACCGACATCAGCGCCGTGCGCCGCGTCAGCGCCGCGGGGGCGGCATCGGCCAGCCCCTGCGCCAGCAGGTAGGCCACGCCGAAGATGAGGATCGCGCCAAGCGCCACGGCCTGCGGCGACTTGCCGTCGAAGCCGAAGCCGAGGCCGACAGCGGCATAGATCGCCAGCGCCGCGACAAAGGCCTTGAGCACCGCCGCGCCGTTCGGGATGGCCACAGGCCCCGGCCTGCGGATCGCGGCCACGCCCTCGACAGCCTGCCCCGCGGCGAGGAAGGCATGCGCCTTGTAGAGCGAATGGGCCAGGATATGCAGCAGCGCCAACGGGAAGAGCGCCAGCCCGCATTGCAGGATCATGAAGCCCATCTGCGCCACGGTGGACCACGCGAGCGAGGTCTTCACCGCCGGTTGCGTCAGCATGACGAGGCCTCCGAACAGTGCCGTGAAGCCCCCGATCATGACCAGAACCGCCAGCACGCCCGGCGCCAGCAGCATCACGTCGGCAAAGCGGATCAACAGGAACCCGCCCGCGTTGATCACGCCTGCGTGCAGCAGCGCCGAGACCGGTGTCGGCGTCTCCATCACCTCGGTCAGCCAGCCGTGCATGGGGAATTGCGCGGATTTCAGCAGCGCCGCCAGCGCGAGAAAGGCCGGTGCCCAGGCCGCGCCCGCGGGGGCCACGCCCTCGCTTGCCGCGGCGAGGATCGCGGCGATCTCGCCGGTGCCATAGCCGATCTGCAGAAGCACCGCCGCCGCGATGAGCGCAAGGTCGCCCAGCCGCGAGGTCACCCATTTCTTCCGCGCCGCCCGGCGCGCGCCCACGCGGTTGCCGTAGAACAGGAGCAGCCGCTGCAGGAAGACGCTCGTCGCCACCCAGGCCAGCACGAAGACCACCAGCGTGCCGGCCGTCACCAGCATCATCACGGCGGCCAGCGTCGCGCAGAGCCAGCCGGTGAAGGCCCCCTGCCGGTCTTCGCCGTCCATGTAGGTGGCCGCGTAGCGCAGCACGACCCAGCCCACGAAGGACACCAGCGCCAGCATCACCGCCGACACCCCGTCGAGCCGCAGCGCGACCGGCCCGACCGCCAATGTCGCAGGCCCCGCGACGAGCAGCGCCAGCCCCGACAGCACCGCAACGGCGAACGCCCCCAGCGCAGCCAGCTCCGCGATGCGCGGCGCGGCACCCGGCCTCCGGCCGGGCGTGGTAAAGGCGAAGGCCATGGCGACCACGATGATCGCGGGCGCGAGAAGGGGCAGGGGGGGCAAGTCCATGACGCGGGGCTCCTGCTGGGGCAAGCGGTATGGCGTCGCCGTAACAGGAGGGTGCGCGGATCAAAAATTCATATTTTGGGGATAACGTTCATGAAAAGCGAACGAAGGGGCCGGGTCTCCGACCGGTCGCGCGGGTTTCGAGCGGTCAGGCCAGCAGGACCGCCGCCAGCGCGATGCCCAGAAGCGTGACCTGGTGAACGAACTGGTCCAGCCCGGTGATGACCCAGTATGCCCAGTCTTTCGGGGTCGCGGTGGACCGCTTGAGGATGGCGTCCTTGGCCCAGTCCATGTGGTAATGGATGACGAACTCTCCCAGCGCGATCAGCAGCACCGCGCCCAGCCCGAGCGGCGCGAAGACCAGGACCAGCACCGTCAGGGCGCTGTGCAGCCCCGAATGGGCAAGGCCGCCGGGATGCGCGTAGCGGCCCTTGTTGCGCACCATCCACGCGCTCTGGAGCACGTAATCCGCAAACAAATGCTTCACCTGCAGGGCTGCGAGGATCAGGAAAAGGGCGGTCATACTCATCTGGACATCTACTCGGTGGTCGGGCGCGCGCGCCGCTGGTCTGTGTCGGCGGTCCTGCGTGGCGGCGGGGCCGACCCGCGGTCGCGCCCCGGATTTGCGCGGGCACGTTCCCGTGCCGCGGCCCTGCGCGCAATCCGTATCGCTGCGACAAAAGCGACCGGCGCACCACGCGAGGGGGGGGCGTGTGCGGCCGCTCCAGCGCATCTACGGCATGACGGCGCTGGCCCCCGCGCCGCCGGTGCCGGTGGTGGCCGAGGTGGAGCCGCCGGTCTCCGGGCTGACCGCGCTGGCCGACGCGCCGCTGCGCCCCGCGCTGCTGCTGGGCGGCTCGGGGTCGGGATCGTTGCGCTCGGGCGCACGCTGCGGGGTCACCGAGGCCTCGTCCTCGAGAACGCGGTAGCGGTTGCAGCTGCCGTCCTCCACCCGGAACTCGGGGCGCAGCGGCCTCTGGCGGCCGATGAGGGGGAAGGCCCCCGCGATCAGCTCGGCCGCATCGCGGCCCGTGACGCCGCGGATCCGGTTCTGGCCCGCGGTCCGCGCCACCGCGCACGGACCGCGCACGATGAAACACCGCTGGTTGCGCGCGCACATCTCGACTTCGCCGGTAAACAGCGCCAGCGCCGTGTCGCGGCCCGCGACCGCGATGTCGAAGGCGGTGCCGCGGATGCCCAGCGTCGCCGTGGGGGTCGTGATGTCATAGACATCGGGGTCGCTGCCGCCCGACAGGAAGCGGAAGCCGCCCGCGACGGCGTTCACGGCAAAGCGGCTGGCCCGGTTGCCGCCGCCGATCAGGACCGAGGTGATCTCGAGCCGCGAGCGCGGACCGACCACCATGTTGGTTCCATCGTCGAAGGTCAGCTGCACGAGCCCGGTGTCGGCGGTCTCGATCACGCTGCCTTCCTCGATCCGGGCACCGGTCGACAGTCGGCTCCGGTTGCCCCCGAAACTGACCTGCGCGCTGCCGTCCACCTCGACGGCGGTGGCAATGGGGGCGGCGGCGGCCGGGCCCGGCCAGAACAGGCCGATCAGGCATGTCGAAATCGCGTAAAGGAAAATCTGTCTCATCTGCGCCTCTTTCCAGACCGGGGCGGTTTTGATGCGGCCATTCCCGGCGCCGCAGGATACGGGGAATGCGTCGGTGAAACTGGCCGGGACCGTCGAACGGCGACGTGCCGATGTCCCTGACTTTAGATGATAACAACAATCAAAAGTGTTGTCTGCCCATAGTTTGCAAATGGCAGGGCGGTCATGCCTCCGTCGTGTCGGGCAGGAGGTCGTCGCGGCGCGCGGGCAGGCGCGCGTAGACCTGCGCGAGCGGCGCGTCGATCCGGGCGGCCAGTCTGGTGCAGCTTTGCAACGGCGCAGTCGGATCGGCGGCGGGGTCGCACAGCGCCTGCAGGAGGGCGCCATGGGCCTCCTGCAGGCGGCGGAAGCCGTCGGAGCGTGCCACCCCTTCATCGCCGACAAGCACATGGACCGGCGTGCGCCCGCCCACGCCCTTGAGGGCGAGCGCCCCCGCCTCGAGCCATGCGAGGCCGGGTGCCGCGGCCCGCACCGCCCCGGAGGCGAGCAGATCGGCGCCGACGTGTTTCGCGCTGCCTTCGATCCGCGCCGCGAGGTTGACCGTGTCCCCGATCGCCGAATAGCTGAACCTCTGTTCCGATCCGAAATTCCCGACCGAGGCCGGTCCGGTATGCAGCCCGACGCCGATGCGGATCGGCGCAGCGCCGGAGCGCGCGTTGAACGCCGCAAGCGCGCGCCGCATGGCAAGCGCGGCCATCGCCGCGCGCATCGCGTGGGTCTCGACCGGCAGGGGCGCGTTCCAGAAGGCCATGACGCTGTCGCCGATGAACTTGTCGATCGTGCCCTCTTCGCGCAGGATCTCGGCCGACAGATCGGTGAACAGACCGTTGAGCAGCGGCACGAGCCGTTCCACCGGCGTCTCGCGGCTCAGGACGGTGAAGTCGCGGATGTCCGAGAACAGGACCGTGACCTCGCGCAGCTCGCCGCCGAGGGCGATGTTGTAGTCGCTGCGCTCCATCTCCGACAGCACCGATGGGGCGAGATACTGCGCAAAGGACGCGCGCAGCCGGCGCTTGTCGCGGTCGGTGAAGACGAAGCGCCAGGCCACGAGCAGCGCGAAATTCACCGCGCCGCCGATCACCGGGAAGCTCGCGTCGACCAGGAGCCCCGCCTCGCGGAAGGCGAACCAGCTGGCGGCCACCGTGCCGAGCGCGGCCAGCCCGCCGCCCGCCAGCGCGAGGATCGGCCGGGTCCGGGCCAGCATGACCGTGGTCACGAGCCCGAGGATCACCAGCGCCACGATCTCCAGCCCCGCGATCAGGTCGTTGCGCACGAGGTAGTCGTCGGTCAGGATCTGCTCGATGATCTGGGCGTGGATCGACACGCCCGGCACGACCTCGCCTAGGGCGCTGGTGCGCAGATCGAACAGGCCCGCCGCCGAAGTGCCGACCAGCACGATCTGCCCCTCGATCTTGGGCCTGAGCCGGTCGGGGTCATCGCCCAGCACATCGGCGGCCGAGACGTAGAGCCGTGGATCGTCCGGCCGGTAGCGCACCCAGATCTCGCCCGCGGGCGTGAGCGGGATGTCGTAGCCGCCCATCTGCAGGCGCGAGGGGGCCGCCTCGACCTCTTCCAGCCCGCGCAGGATCAGCGTGGTTTCCCCCAGTGCGACGCGCAGCGCCTCGAGCCCGAGCGAGGCGATCACCCCGTCCCCGGCCGACCACAGCAGCGGCACCCGCCGCACGCGGCCCGGATCCGACAGTGGCGAGACGTTGATGCCGCCGATGCCGGTGGCGGCCTCGGCCAGCGGCGGCAGGATCGGCGTGGTGCGGGTGAGCGGGAACAGGCCCGCGGCCGGGTCCGCGCCGAGCTGCACGAGGCCCGCGCGCAGGTGATCCGCGCCAGCGCCTGCGCCCTCGCGCGCCAGCGACAGGCCCAGCACCACCGGTGCGCGGGCCAGTGCCGCGGCAAAGGCCAGGTCGGTGTCGAGACGTTCCAGCGCCGCGGCCTCCACCCCGTCCCCCAGCGCCGCGGCGATGCGCGGTCGGCGCAGCAGCTCGGCCGGGGAATAGCGGTCCGGCTCGGCGAAGAGCACGTCATAGGCGATGACCGCCGCGCCCAGCCCGGCGACCCGGTCGGTCATCTCGGCCAGCGTGTCGCGCGGCCAGGGCCATTGGCCCACCTCGGCCAGGGCGCGCTCGTCGATATCGACCACCCGGACCGGCAGGTCGCGGTAGGGCCGCGGCGCGAGCGTCTGGAGAAAGTCGAAATAGCCCGCGCGCAGGCTGTGGACCGGCCCCGGATCGAGGCTGCGCAGCCCCACCAGAAGCAGGAGCAGGGTCAGGCCGAGAAACAGGATGGATCGCTGCAAGGGTGCCTTCCATCGGTCGCCGCGAAAGGGGGAGGGGTCGCGGCGAAGTTGGATTTGTGTCAATAGTTGGCTGACGGTATCGGTGTGGCGCGCCACGGGTCAACCGATTGCCGCGGGACAAGGGGAAGCGCGATCAAGCGCGGCAGCGGTCGGGGCGTGACCGGCGGCCGAGAAATCCCTTTGCCCTGCGTCGGCATTTCCGGTATGCAACGGCATACATTAGTGTCGCACCCCTCGGCTTTGCCCTTGATCGAAAGGCGCGCCGGTGGCATCCGGCACAGCGAGATGACGACCCCCACATGATCGGATGAAGGGAGGCTTCCATGCCCATTACCGTCGGCCACGATACCGCCAAGACGCGCAAGACGCTCACGGTCGGTGACCAGAGCTACGCCTATTACTCCATCGCCGCCGCCGAGGCCGCGGGGCTTGGCGATTTCTCGAAGCTGCCCGCCGCCCTCAAGGTGGTGCTGGAGAACATGCTGCGCTTCGAGGATGGCAAGACGGTCAGCGTCGATGACATCAAGGCGTTCTCCGAATGGGCCGTGCAGGGCGGCAAGAACCCGCGCGAGATCGCCTATCGGCCTGCGCGCGTGCTGATGCAGGATTTCACCGGCGTTCCGGCGGTGGTGGACCTTGCCGCGATGCGCGACGGGATCAAGGCGCTGGGCGGCGACCCGCAGAAGATCAACCCGCTGAACCCGGTGGACCTTGTCATCGACCACTCGGTGATGATCGACGAGTTCGGCAACCCGCGCGCCTTCCAGATGAACGTGGACCGCGAATACGAGCGGAACATGGAGCGGTATACCTTCCTCAAGTGGGGGCAGACCGCGTTCGACAATTTCCGCGTGGTGCCGCCCGGAACGGGCATCTGCCACCAGGTGAACCTTGAATACCTGTCCAAGACCGTGTGGTTCGACAAGGACCAGTCGGGCGAGGTGGTCGCATACCCCGACACGCTGGTGGGCACCGACAGCCACACAACGATGGTCAACGGCGCGGCCGTTCTGGGCTGGGGCGTCGGCGGGATCGAGGCCGAGGCCGCGATGCTGGGGCAGCCGATCTCGATGCTGATCCCCGAGGTCGTGGGCTTCGAGCTGACCGGCTCGATGATGGAAGGGACGACCGGCACGGACCTCGTGCTGAAGGTCGTGGAGATGCTGCGCAAGAAGGGCGTGGTGGGCAAGTTCGTGGAGTTCTACGGCGAGGGTCTTGACCGTCTGCCGCTGGCCGACCGCGCGACCATCGCCAACATGGCGCCGGAATACGGGGCCACCTGCGGCTTCTTCCCCATCGACGGCGAGACGATCCGCTACCTGCGCAACACCGGCCGCCCCGAAGAGGTCATCGCGCTGGTCGAGGCCTATGCCAAGGAGAACGGCTTCTGGCGCGGTGCGGATTATGCGCCGGTCTACACCGACACGCTGACGCTCGACATGGGCACCATCGTGCCTGCCATCTCGGGGCCGAAGCGGCCGCAGGATTACGTCGCGCTCGACCGCGCGTCGGAGGCGTTCTTCAAGACCGTGTCGGATTTCCGCGGCGAGGACGAGACGCAGCCGGCCACCGACATGGCCGCCGAGGGGCCTGCGCCCGACGCGATGATCGATCCGCGCAAGACGGCAGCTGTCGAGGGCGAAGACTATTCCCTGCGTGACGGCTCGGTCGTGATCGCCTCGATCACCTCCTGCACCAACACGTCGAACCCCTACGTGATGATCGGCGCGGGCCTTGTGGCGCGGAAAGCGCGCGCGCTGGGGCTGACGCGGAAGCCCTGGGTCAAGACCTCGCTCGCGCCCGGCTCGCAGGTCGTCTCGGCCTATCTCGAGGCCGCGAACCTGCAGGAAGACCTCGATGCCGTGGGCTTCAACCTGGTGGGCTATGGCTGCACCACCTGCATCGGGAACTCGGGCCCGCTGCAGCCCGAGATCTCCAAGGCGATCAACGAGAACGACCTGATCGCCACCTCGGTCCTGTCGGGCAACCGCAACTTCGAGGGCCGGATTTCGCCCGACGTGCGCGCCAACTACCTGGCCTCTCCGCCGCTGGTGGTGGTCTATGCGCTGGCCGGTGACATGAACATCAATGTCGCCACCGACCCGATCGCGCAGACGCCGGACGGCAAGGATGTCTACCTCAAGGACATCTGGCCGACCTCTCAGGAGGTGGCCGAGCTGGTCGAGCAGACCGTCACCCGCGAGGCGTTCCAGACCAAGTATGCCGATGTCTTCAAGGGCGACGAGAAGTGGCAGGGCGTCGAGGTTCCGCAGCAGGAAACCTACGACTGGCCCGCGACCTCGACCTACATCCAGAACCCGCCCTATTTCCAGGGCATGGGCGCGGAGCCGGGGACGATCTCGAACATCGAGGGGGCCAAGGTGCTGGCGATCCTCGGCGACATGATCACGACCGACCACATCAGCCCGGCGGGCTCGTTCAAAGACACGACCCCCGCGGGCCGTTACCTGACCGAGCGGCAGGTTCCGGTGCGCGAGTTCAACTCCTACGGGTCGCGCCGCGGCAACCACGAGATCATGATGCGCGGCACATTCGCCAACATCCGGATCAAGAACGAGATGCTGGACGGGGTCGAGGGGGGCTACACCCTCGGGCCGGATGGCGCGCAGACCTCGATCTTCGAGGCGGCGATGGCCTACCAGGAGGCGGGCGTGCCGCTGGTGATCTTCGGCGGCGAGCAGTATGGCGCGGGCTCTTCGCGTGACTGGGCGGCCAAGGGCACGGCGCTTCTGGGCGTCAAGGCCGTGATCGCGGAAAGCTTCGAGCGCATCCACCGCTCGAACCTGGTCGGCATGGGGGTCATCCCCTTCGAGTTCACCGGGGGCGACACGCGGAAATCGCTGGGTCTGAAGGGCGACGAGACGGTCGATATCCACGGGCTCGACGCGGTGACGCCGCTGATGGAGACGACGGCGACGATCACCTATGGCGACGGGACGACGAAGGACATCACGCTGAAGTGCCGGATCGATACCGCCATCGAGATCGAATACATCGAGCATGGCGGCGTGCTGCACTACGTGCTGCGCGACCTCGCCAAGGCACCTGTCGCGGCCGAGTGATCGCCGCGCGTGATGCGAGACAGGGGGGCGCCTTCGGGCGCCCCTTTTGCGTTGCGCCGCGGTTCGGTGGCGTTCAGGCCAGATCAGGACAGGTCAGGTCAGATCAGGACAGGGCGGCGGGGTCGTAGTGCCGGTCGAGCCATTCCTCGAAGCCGATCCCGGTTTCGGCCTGGGCCGCGGCATAGGCATCGAGGAACTGGTGCAGCGGGCGCGCCTTGCCCCAGCGGATATGACCGTAGCGCCAGCTGAAGGCGCGGCGCGCCTCGGCCAGCGGTTGGCCCTTGATGACATGCAGGTAAAGCGTGACCGCAAGCGCGGTGCGGTCCGCCCCGGATTTGCAGTGCAGGAAGACGGGCTTGGGCACCTCGCGCAGGAGCGTCAGCAGGTCTTGCAGCACCTCGCGCCGGGGCAGGGCGGTGGCGCGCATCCCAAGGTGCAGAAGCGGCAGGTCCAGCTCGGCGCAGAGCGCCCTCTCGGTCGCGTTCGAGACCGTGTCATGCCCGCCGCGCAGGTTGAGGATCGTGGCGATCCCCTGCGCCTTGAGCCGCTTCAACTGCCCGCGGCCCGGATGGCCGCCGCGCCAGACATCGGCGTCGACGCGGTAGGTGTTGGGCAGCACGACCCGCACGCTGGCATGATCGCGCATCCAGTATTGCCAGAACCTGTGGAACGGGGGGAAGTCCCCGATGGGCGTGAGCGGGTCCGCGGGAACGGCGCTGTGGCGCGTGGGCAGGGCGCGCGGCGCCGCATCATGCTGTGGGTCAACCGCCATGGGGTGCCTGTCCGATCCTGTTTCCGTGTCCTTGCCCGAGGCGGGGCTAGCATGTGGTCCTGTCGCGGGGCAAGCGGCGAGCGGTTGCCGTGGCCTCCGGCGCGCACTAGCGTGGCCTCGGGGGCGCGATGCGCGAGGGAGGTGCCTTTGTGTTGAAGGGGTTTCCGGACCTGCCGCCGGTCTGGCTTGTGCTGGGCCTCGGGCTGGCGTGGGTCCTTGCGGGCTGGATGCCGCTGGTGCGGCTGTTCGGGCCGCTGTGGCAGGGGCTTGGCCTTGTGCTGGCGCTGGCGGGGGTCGCGCTGATCCTGTGGGCGGCGCTGTGGTTCCGGCGCAAGCGGACCACGATCGAGCCGCATCACGACCCGCACGCCCTGATCGTCGAGGGGCCCTATCGTTTCAGCCGCAACCCGATCTACCTGGGCATGCTGGCGATCCTGTCGGGCGCGGTGATCTGGCATGGCGCGTTGAGCGGCGCGGCGCTGCCCGTGGCCTTTGCCGCCATCCTCGAGCGGCGCTTCATCCTGCCCGAGGAGGCGGCGCTGCGCCGTGCCTTCGGGGCGGAGGCCGCGCGCTATCTGGAAAACACGCGGCGATGGCTGTAACGCGGTCTCGCAAAGGCTTGATTGGCGCGGGCGGCTTCGGCGGCCTAGCTATGGCGGGCACGAAGACCAGAGGACGGGATTGAACATGCCGGGGAGATTGGCACGGTTCGGGGGCGCGCTTTTGCTGGCCTTCATGGCGGGCGGGGTGTCTGCCGACGAGGCACATGGGCCGGTGGTGGTCGAGCTGTTCACTTCGCAGGGCTGCACGGCCTGTCCGCCGGCCGATGCGCTGCTGGGCGAACTGGCGCGGCACGAGGACGTGATCGCCTTGGCGCTGCACGTCGATTACTGGGATTACATCGGCTGGGAGGATGTCTTTGCACGGCCTGAATTCACCCAGCGCCAGCACGCCTATGGCCATGCCGCGGGCTCGACCGTGGTCTACACGCCGCAGATGATCGTCGGCGGCACCGAGCGCGTGGTGGGCGTTCGGCCGATGGCGGTGGCCGAGCTGGTGCAGGCGCATCGCGCCGCGGCCGATGCGGTGGCCCTCAGCGTCGAGCGGCGGGGCGGCGAATACCGGGTCGAGGCGGTGGCGCAGATGCCGCCCCCGCGCCCGGCGATGCTGGTGCAGGTGGTCAGCTACATGCCCCACGCCGAGGTGCAGATCGAGCGCGGCGAGCGCGCGGGCTCGGTGGGCGAGCATTACAACGTCGTCACTTCCTGGCAGGTGGTGGGCGAATGGGACGGGGCGGCACCCTTCAGCTTCGCTCTGGTGCCGCGCTCTGACCAGCCCCACGCGGTGATCGTGCAGGAGGTCGGGCCGGGCGCGATCCTGGGGGCCGCCCGGATCGACGCGCGCTGATCAGTCGGCCTGTTGGCGGCGCTGCCCGCCGGCGGATTTCCAGCGGCGATGCACCCAGAGCCATTGCTCGGGACACGCCCTGACCCGCGCGGCAAGGCTGTCGTTCAGCGCCTGTGTCATCGTTTCGGGATCGGTGTGCGGCAGGGGGGCCTCGAGGTGGATGTCGAAATCCAGCCCGTTGGCCAGCCGCTCGCCATAGACCGGCACGAGCAGGGCGTCGTATTTCAGTGCCATCTCGGCGGCCGAGAGCGCGGTGCGCGCGGGCTGTCCCATGAAATCCAGGTCCGCCCCGTCGCTGAAATACTGGTCGATCAGCAGCGCCCCCTGTCCGCCGTCGCGCAGGTTCTTGACGAAGGCGGCCAGCCCGCGCCGGTCGCGCGAAAAGGCGGTGCCGCCCACGGCCTCGATCGAGGCGGCGTAATGGGCGTTGGAATAGGGGTTGTTGAAGGGCCGCCACAGCCCGCCCACCGCGTAGCCGCGCAGGTTCAGCGCGGCGCGGATCGCCTGGTGGTTGCCGAAATGCCCCGACACGAACAGGATCGGGCGGCCTGCCGCGCGGGCCTCTTCGCAGGCGGCGAAGCCGGGGCCGTGGGGCTGCCAGCGGGCGGCGCGGGCGAGTTGCTCGCGCGGCGAGTAGTTCTCGATGGCGGTGCGGCCGAAATTGTCGAGCACGGCGCGCGCGATCTCGCGGCGGCGGGCGGCGGGCATGTCGGGGAAGATCAGTTCCAGGTTCTCTTCGGCCCGCGCGCGATAGCCGTTGGCGGCCCCAAGCCCGCGCATGATCGCGCCCATCAGCGACAGCCGCGCGCCGTAGGGCAGGCGGCGCGCGCTCCACAACAGCGCCCGCACGGTTCGGTCGACCGTCCAGTCCAGCCATACGATGCGGCTCTGCGTCATCTCCTCCCCCGGCGTCGGTGCAGCGGCCTGCTGCAGGGCGGTCAGGGCGCTGCCGCCGCCCGCAGGCGGGTTTCGCGGTGCCAGACATAAACCCCGGCCCCCACGATCACAAGCGCACCCAGAAGCGTCCAGCCGTCCGGCACCTCGCCGAAGGCGATCAGCCCCCAGAGCGTCGCAAAGACCACGCCCGCATAGCCGAAGGGTGCGACCGCGCCAGCCTCGGCCACGGTGAGCGAGCGGATCAGCAGGAACTGCCCCGCCGCCCCCACGGCTCCCAGCGCAAGAAAGACCGCGGCATCGCCGGGTCCGGGCGCGGTCCAGACCGGCACGGTGAGCAGGCTGGCGGCGATGGTGCCGATGATGGCGGTATAGAGGAACGAGGTCAGGATCGGCTCATCCCGGCCCAGAAATCGCGTGGTCAGCGCGTAGGAGGCGTAGAAGACGCCAGCCAGAAGCGGCAGGAGCGCGGTGAGGGTGAAGATGTCGGACCCCGGCCGGATCACGATCAGCGCGCCTGAAAGCGCGGCCGCGATGGCCGCGATGCGCCGCGGACCCAGGGGCTCGCGCAGCAAGAGCGCCGCCCCGAGCGTCAGAAGCACGGGGTGAACCTGCATCACCGCGGTGGCGGCGGCGATGTCCATCCGCGAGATCGCGGTGAAAAAGCAAAAGGTCGCCGCGAAGAGAAAGGCCGAGCGCAACAGTTGCAGGCCCAGCCGCCGGGTGCGCAGAAGCGGGCCGATCCGGGGCGCAAGCAGGACCGACACCACCAGCATCATCCCCGCGTAGCGCGCCCAGACCACCTGCATCGGCTCGTAGCGCGCCATCAGCATCTTGGCCGTGGCATCCATCGAGGAGAACAGGAAGATGGCGCAGATCATCATGACGATGCCCTGCGCGGTGGGGGAAAAGCGGCTCACATGCGTCGCCCGGTCAGCTCTTCTGGGCTGCCAGCGCCTCGATCTGCGGGCGAAGCCATTCCAGCTGGTAGCCCCATGTTTCGCCCAGCGAGATGATCTCGTCCGTCGGGCGCTGCCCGGCCTGGCCGAGCGCCCAGACGATCGTCGAGCGGTTGCCCGAGGCGCAATAGGCGAAGACGGCGCCGTCGGCCCCCTCGATCGCGTCGGCCTGTTCCTCGACATTGTCGAGCGTCAGCTGCCCGCCCACGACGGGGTTGTAGACGAAGCTCAGGCCCGCGGCCTCGGCGGCGGCCTGCATCGCGGCGGCCTGCAGGGGGGGCGGGTTCTCGGCGTCGGGGCGGTTGCAGATCACGGTGGTGATGCCTTGTTCGGCAAGGGCGGCCATGTCGCCCGGCTCGATCTGGGGGGCGACGGCATAGGTCTCGGTGATCTGGCGCAGGTCCATGGTGCTGGCTCCTTGTGGCGGCTTTGCGCCGCACCATGCCGCAACCGGCGGGCGAGGGAAAGATGGCGTTGATGCAAATCAAGGTTGCCGCGCGTGCAAGGGCATAGCCTTGGGATCAGGCCGCGCGATGTCACGCCCGCGCGGGCCTGAACAGACCGAACCGACCGAACCGACCGGACCAAGGAGACCGACATGCCCGATCTGGCCCTGCGACGTGCACAGCTCGAGGACCGGCTGCGCTTTCTGGACCTGCGGCTGCGCGAACTGGATGCCGAACTGGACAGCCACCAGTCGAAGGATTGGGAGGAATTGGCCACCGAACGCGAGGGCGACGAGACGCTCGAGCAGCTCGGCCAGCGGGGACAGTCGGAAATGGCGCAGATCCGCGCGGCGCTGTCGCGGATGGACGCGGGCGACTACGGGATCTGTGTCACCTGTGGGGCCGAGATTTCGGAGGAGCGTCTTGACCTGCTTCCGTTCACGCCGTTCTGCCGGGACTGTGCCCGGTAGGTTTGTCACCCGACCTCCCCGAAAGGAGGTGTGCCCGTGTCCGAGTCGTATCGAAACGCCGACCTCACCCGCCTGATCGAGGCGCTTGTCGTCACGCCGAAGGCCGGGCAGGCCGTGGCCCGCGCCCTGATCGAAAAGGGCGAAGACCGCGCCACCCGGCAGCTTGTCGCCGAGATGCGCGCGCGCCGGGCCGAAACGGCGCGCCAGCGCGAGATGGACCGGGCCGATGCGGGCCGGATGCAGGGGGCAGAGAGTGACGCCGCGCCGTCGCGCTCTCCCTGGGCGCAGTCGCAGTAGCCTTGTCCGCCGGAGGCCCGACGCCTCAGCCCGCCGCGCGGTTGCGCGCCATGTCACGCGCCATGTCCAGCGCCGCGATGAAGCTGGTCGGATCGGCGCGGCCCGTGCCCGCGATGTCGAAGGCGGTGCCGTGGTCGGGCGAGGTGCGGATGAAGGGCAGACCGAGGGTCACGTTCACGCCGCCCGCGAAATCCACGGTCTTGATCGGGATCAGCGCCTGGTCGTGATACATGGCGATGGCCGCGTCGTAGCGGGCGCGGGCCGCGGCGTGGAACATCGTGTCGGCGGAATGGGGGCCGGTCAGGCCGAAGCCCTCGGCCTTGAGCGCCTCGATCACGGGGGTGATCAGCGCGATCTCCTCAAAGCCCATCGCGCCGCCTTCGCCGGCGTGGGGGTTCAGGCCCGCGACCGCGATGCGCGGGCTTTCGATGCCGAAATCACGGCGCAGCGCCGCGTCGGTGATGCGGATCGTGTCGCTCAGAAGCCGTGTGGTCAGCGCCTCGGGCACGTCTTTCAGCGGAATGTGGATCGTGGCGGGCACCACGCGCAGTTCGGGGCAGGCGAGCATCATGACCACGCGGTCAACGCCCGCGAGATGGGCCAGATACTCGGTATGGCCGGGATAGGCGAAGCCCGCCCCATCGATCAGCGCCTTCTTGTGGATCGGCAGGGTGGTCAGCGCCGCGGCGTCGCCGCGCATCACCAGCTCGACCCCGCGGGCGATGGCCGAGATCACGCCGGCCGCGTTTTCGGGCGCGGGCTGGCCGGGCGTTGCGGGGCCGGCGAAGTCATGGGGCAGCACCGGCAGGCCCGAGAGGGTCGCCTGCGCCGTGTCGGCGGGGCGGTCGATGGGGACGGGGCGCACGCCCAGCCCGGACAGGTGGTCGGGGTCGGCGATGACGAAAAAGGGCAGCCGGCTGCCCAGACGTTGCCACGCCTTTACGGCCAGTTCGGGGCCGACGCCCGCCGGTTCCCCGATGGAAACCGCGACAGGGCGTGCCGCGCTCATTCGTAGGAAATGATGGCGTCGGCGCGCAGCTCTTCCAGAAGCCCCTCGGCATAGGTCTCGAGCCGCTGCGAGAAAAGCTGCTGGCGCACGGCCTCGCGGCCGCCCTCGGGCTCGGCGACGGTGCGCGCGCAGAGCATCACGGCCAGCGTGGTCGCGCCCGCGTTGCGGGTCACCTCGAAGCTGATTTCGCCCGCGTCAAGCGTGGAGAGCGCCATGGCGATGTCACGCGGAATGGCACCAAGCGCCGCGTCCGTGATCTCGAAGGCGTCGGGGCGCTGGCCGTAGAGATCGTCGCAGACGTCGATATCGGCGCGCAGGGCCGCGGCGGCGGCGGCCCCCTCTTCGGTGGTGCGCGCGGGCAGGGGGATCGTGGCATATTCGACCGAGGTCACGGGCGGCAGCGCAAAGGTCCCTTCCGACAGGCCGCGCATCTGGAAAACGGCGATGGCGGGCCCCAGCGAGACCGGGCCATAGGTCTCGCCGGTGCGCAGCAGGATCATGTCCTCGCGCAGCGGTGCGGGCACGGCGTTCAGCGGCCGCCAGCCGGTCAGGCCGCCCTGGTCGCGCGTCGGTGCCGCCGAGAAGCGGCGCGCGGCCTCGGAAAAGGTGTCGATGTCGAAATTCAGATCGGACATCAGCCGGGCGAGATCGTCGCGCAGCGTCTCCTGGTTGTCGGGCGTCAAGGGCACCACGATCTCGGCCAGCAGGATCTGGCTGGCATCGAGCTGCGGGGCAAAGGCCAGCGCCTCGTCGATGTCGGCCTCGGTCAGCCCGGCGCGCACACGTCCGCCGAAGCGGGACTGCACCACGTTGCGCCACGAGATGCCGTTGGCGACGAAGTCGCGGAAGGTTTCGGGCGCGACGCCTTCGCCCGCGATGTTGGTCAGGAACTCCTGCGGTCCGAGATCCGCACGGGCGGCGAACTCGGCCACGCCGGCCTCGATCGCCTCGGGGGTGGCGACCACACCCATCCGCCCGGCCTCCTGCACCTGCAGGCGTTCGTTGACCAGCTGCTCCAGCGCCTCTGCCCGCAGGTCGCCGGGGGTGCGCAGGATCTCGAGGAACAGTGCGCGCTGCTCGACCTCGTACCAGGTCACGATGCTGTCGTTGATGCGCGCCGCGGTCGAGAAGGGCGATTGCGCGGCCACCGGCACCGGGGCCGCGACGAAGGGAAGCGCCAGCGCCGTCGCCGCAAGGGCGGCCGCCTGTGCGATGCGGCGGATCGGGGTCATCTTCTGGTGGGTCATCGCGTCTATCGTCCGGTCTGCTCTGGTCTTGAACTCTGGTGTAGAACTCACTGCGTCCGCGGCCCCTTTGTGGACCGCCTGCCTATCGAAGGCAACTGCGGGCTTGGCTGCGCCCCGAGCGTTGCGCGCCGAACCCGTTCAGCGAGACGGTCAGCCCGAACTCGGTGGCCTGGTCGAGCGTAGTGGAAGTGGTGAAGCGGCGCGAGACGGAAAACACCATGTCCACGCATTCATTGGCGTAGGACAGGGCAAGCCCGGCACGGGTGACGCTGTCCTCGGCGAGGTCGTAACGCCAGTCGGCGGCGGCGAGCCAGCCGTCGTTCAACGCGTATTCGGCGTCGAGCGCCCATTCGGCCGTGTTGATGTCGCGCCCCTCCTCGGGGTCGGCCTCGAGGAAGGTATAGGTCGTCTCGACGGCGTGATCCGCGCCGCGCCAGGCCAGCGACAGCTCGTTCGAGGTGAAGGCAAGCCCCGCATCGAACAGCGCGCGGTTGACGATGCGCCAGCGCGTGCCGTCGGTGAAATGGGTCGCCACGAGGAAATCCGAGGTCAGCCCGTCCAGGCCCGAGCCCGGCGTGAACTGTCCCTCGTCGGTTTCGCGCAGCACCATGCCCGCGGCCACGCCCAGCGACCAGCCCAGCGGGTCGGTGCGGGTGTAGCCCATGCCGACATTCGCGCGCAGCCCGGTCTCGCGCAGGTCTTCGCCGGGGAACCGGTCGAGCGCAAACAGGTTCGCCTCGTCGAATTCCACGATCAGGCTGTCCTCTGCCGGCACGTCCGCGCCCGAAACCTGCGACCATGCGAGTTGCACGACCGGTTCGAGCAAATGCCGGACCCCGCCTGCGCCGCTGCGCGCCAGCGGGTAGCGCAGCTCGAGGCTGGCGAATGGCGCAAAGCGGGTCTGGGTGCCGTTGAACGAGCCCCCCTGCCGCGTGTCGTAGAGATCGGCGTGGAACGCCGTCTCGACCGCAAGCAGCATCCCGTTGGGCAGCACCCAGTCACGCCGCCAGTCGAGCGACCCGGTGAGCCGCGACACATCGCGGCCCGTCGCCTCGCCCGAGGGCAGGTCGGAGTCGAGATCCGAGACCCGGCGATAGGCCAGCGCCTCGATCCCGGCGGTGGCGATGCCGCCGATCCGGCCGGGCACGAAGCGGCGGGTCATCTCGGCGCTCAGAACCTGCGTGGGAAGGAAGGCGTTGGCATCGCCGTCGCGCAGCGAGTTGTAGGCGGTCACGCCGAACTCGTTGTAGGTGGCGCGGCTGGCCCGGCTGGCGCGCACGGTGCTTTCGAGGATGTCGGGGTCGGCGAAGCCGTAGGTCGTCAGGTAGCCCCGGTCACTGACGCCGCGCAGCTGGAAGTCCAGCGTGTAGCCGCGGCCGATCTCGAAGCGGCCCTCGGCGAAAGCGTAGCCGCGCAGGCTGTCGTCGGTCAGGCTGTCGCGGCTGACCGCGCCGTCGAGGGTCAGGTCGCCGCTGCGAAAGGCCTGCCGGTAGCGCAGCTCGACCGTGCTGGAGGTGCCCAGGCCGATCCAGGGGGTCAGCGTCAGGTCGGCGTGGCGGCCCAGCGTGATGAAATAGGGCAGCCGCAGCTGCGTGCCGGTCTCGTTGTTGACCCTGAGCGAGGGCGCGAGCAGGCCCGAGGCGCGCTCGAGCGTGGGGTCGGGCAGGCGCATCCGCGGCAGCCAGGCCACCGGCACGCCCATCACGCGAAAGGTGGCATTGTCGAAATAGAGCTGCTGCTCGAGCTGGTCGTGGACCACGCGCTCGGCGCGGATCTCCCACAGGGGCACCGGATTGTCGGCGCAGACCTCGCAGGACGAGGCGACGCCCTGCCGGATCTGGGTGAAGCGCCCGTCGGTGCGCGCGATCTCGGTGGCGGCGATCTGAAGCTGGCGGTCCAGCACCAGCCGCGCCGAGCGCAGCACCCCGTCGCGCAGGTCGGCCGACAGTTCGGCGAACTCGGCGAAGATCACGGCGCGCCCGTCGGGCTCGGTCAGGGTGATCGGCCCGGTGACCTGCACGCTGTCGCTGGCGCGGTCGTAGATCACCGCCTCCGCGCGCAGCCGCGCGCCCTGGAAGAAGATCTCGACGCCGCCCTCGGCGCGGATCGCCTCGCTGCCGCGGTCGAAGCGGATCTCGTCGGCAATCAGCGTCGCGGGCGGCCCGGACTGCTGCCCGCCCGCGGGCGAGGCCAGCGCGAGGGCCAGCGCGCAGAGCGCGGCGGCGGTGATCTGGCGGGGCGGGCGGGTCATCCGTCCTCCGTGTGAAGCAACAGCCCGAGCGCCATCAGGATGGCCGCGGCGGGCGGGGTCCATGCAACCAGCGCGACGGGCAATTGTCCACTTTCGCCCAGCACCTGCGCGAAGGAGCGGACGAAAAAGACGCCGAACCCCAGCAGGATCGCCGCAAGCACCATCACGCCGGTCTTGCCGAACCGCGTGTGGCGCATGGTGAAGCCCGCCGCGATCAGCACCATCGCGGCCAGCATCAGCGGCGAGCTGAGTTCCATCTGGAACCAGACGCGGTGATTGAGCGCGGCGAAACCGGCCTGGTTCAGCTGCGCGATGAAGCCGGGAAGCTCGTAGATCGGAACGGTGTCGGGCCGCCCGAAACTGTCGCGGATCTGTTCCCGCGTCAGGGTCGAGGGCAGGGCGAGCCGCTCGTGCGTCTCGACCGCGGCCTGTGGGTTGCCCGCACCGGCGAGAGGCCAGCGTTGCACCTCCGACAGCGCCCAGGCGCCATCGACCAGCAGCGCCTCGCGGGCGTTCAGGCGATGGGTCAGCGTCCCCTCGGCATCGAACTGGAAGAAGGTCGCATCGAACAGGTGCGTGCCGTCCGAATTGGTGTTGCTCGCGCGGATCACGGTCTGTTCGGTGACGGAGCCTTGCCGGAGCCACAGCCCCTCGCGGGTGATCGAGACCGTCCGCTCCTCGGCCCCGAGATAGCGGGCCGAGCGCATGTCGTATTGCGCCTTGGTCGCCGCGACGATCGGGTTGATCACGCCCACCGCCACTGCGCCGAACAGCAGGGCGACCGCCACGGGTGCCCGCGCCGAGCGCAACGCCGAGCGCCCCGAGGCGCGGATCACCACCAGTTCCGAGGACCGCGACAGCCCCAGGAACAGCACCAGCGTGGCCAGCAGCACGAAGAGCGGGATCAGCTGATACAGGCTGCCCGGCAGGTTCAGCAGCGCAAGCTCGACCACCGGGCCAAGCCCCTGCTCGGGGCCGATCCGGCGCAGCTGCTCGGCCAGGTCGATGGGCAGCAGGATGGCGATGAAGACCGCGGTCACGATGCCGAGCGCGCGCAGGAAGCGACGGGCGATGTAGAGATGCAGGATCATGCCGGCACCGCCATCGGGTCGCCACCCTGCCCGTCCTGCCCGTCCCTTCCGTAACGCCGCGGACGCCTGCGGCGCATCGCCAACCCGGTCAACACGGCGGTCATCAGCGCCCCCGCAAGCGGCTGGGCATAGGCCAGCGGGTGCAGCCCGACCGTGCGCACGGCGGTCGCCTCGGTGATGTTCCAGATCATCTGGAGCGGGATCACCAGCGCCACCGCCAGCAGGATCTGCGGCCAGACGCCGAAGCGCGAGAAGGTTCCGAGCATCAGGCACGCGGCCGCGATGAGCGGCGGAAAGATCACGAAAAGCGCGCGCGCGATCCGGTCATGCCCGGCAAAGCGCATCTCGGCCAGCGCCATGTCGAGCCGTTCGGCCAGCTCGGGCGTCGCGGTGAGCAGCGCGAGGGTGGACAGCTCGCGCAGGTCGTAGCTGCGAAAGCCGCCCTCTTCGATCAGCGCGCCGATGTCATAGGTGAAATCGTCGAAGCGGATCGTGGCCAGCCGCTGCGTCGCGGGGTCCAGCGTTTGCGCCAGCCCGTCGAACATCACCAGCCGCGGCCCGGTCTCGGAGCGCACCAGAAGGGCGCGGGTGGCGGTATAGGTCGTCTCGATCCGCGGGTCCGAGCGGTCCTGAAGGAACAGGTCGCGGAACTCGCCCAGCTCGGTGATCTCGCGGATGTAGACGGTCAGCCCCTCGGTGGGGTGCAGGAACTGCCCCTCGCGCAGGAAGCGGCCGGTCAGGTCCTCCTGCACCTCCTGGCTGCGGTCGATGAACTGGCTGCGCGCGGCCGGCGACAGCAGGTTGGCGAGGATGCCCACGAGGACGGCCACGATCAGTCCGAAGGCCAGCACCGGCCGCAACAGCCGCAGCGCCGAAACCCCCGCGGTCTGCAGCACCACCAGCTCGCTTTCGCCGATCATGCGGTTGAAGATGTAGAGCGTCCCCACGAAGGCCGAGACGGGCAGAACCGTGAGCATGATCTGCGGCAGGCTGAGGGCCGTGAACTCGAGGAACACCGTCAGCGACTGGCCGTCCGCGATCAGCGAATCGAACAGGTCCACGGCGGCATTGACCCAGTAGACCGAGATCAGCACGAGGCTGAAGAAGCCGAACAAGGCGACCAGCTGGGAAAGGATATAGCGATCATATCGCCCCAAGGCGTAGCATCCCCCTATGCGTCTTCCGCGTGGCAGCGCGGGCCTGTCCCCTCGTTCTAGGCCAAAGCGGCGGGCGGTGCGAGGGTGATCTGGCCATTCCGCCACCCGCGTCCTAGTCTCCGCGGCAAACGGGCCACGTCGATGGGCCCGACACCACCCACGGGAGAGCCATGATGACCGCACCGATCGCCATTTCCTTTGCCGAAACCGACCTTGACGCGTTGGCCGGGGCCGCGGGCAAGCTCGCCGTTCTGGTCACCCCGGACGGCAAGATGGACCCCGCGGCGCGGCGGCTGAACCGGCTGACCCGCGGCGCGGTGGCGCGGCTGGTGGAAAGCGACCGCTGGTCCAAGGTCAAGACGGGCGAGGGGGTGCAGATCGGCTATCCCACCGGGCTCGAGGCGGTGGCGGTCATGGTGATCAGCCTGCCGCGCCGCCCCTCGGTCGAGGAGGCGCGCAAGGCCGGCGCTAGCCTTGCGCAGTTCAAGGGCAGCGAGGCGCTGACGCTCTGCGCCGGGTCGACGGCGCGGGTGGCCGAGCTGTCGCTCGGGCTGGCGCTGCGCGCCTATGGCTTCACCGCCCACAAGACCGCCGAGGCCGAGACGCCCGCGCCCGCGACCATCATGGTCGCCAAGCCCGAGGAGGTCGCCGCCGAGGCCAAGCCGATGATGGCGCTGGCCGAAGGCGTGTTCTTCACCCGCGATCTCGTGAACGAGCCCGCGAACGTGCTGACCACGAATGATTTCGCGGCGCGGCTGGCCGCGATGCAGGAGCTCGGCCTGGAGGTCGAGACCCTCGAGGAAGACGAGCTGGCCAAGCTCCGCATGGGCGCGCTGCTCGGGGTGGGGCAGGGGTCCGACAGCCCGTCCAAGGTGGTGGTGATGCAATGGAACGGCGGCGAGAAGGACGCGCCGCCGCTGGCGCTTGTCGGCAAGGGCGTGGTCTTCGACACCGGCGGCATCAGCCTCAAGCCCGCGGGCGGCATGGAGGACATGACCATGGACATGGGCGGCGCGGGTGTCGTCGCCGGTGTGATGCGCGCGCTGGCGCTGCGCGGGGCCAAGGCCAATGTCGTGGGTCTGGTCGGGCTGGTCGAGAACATGCCCGGCCCCAACGCGCAGCGCCCCGGCGACGTGGTGACCTCCATGAAGGGCGACACGATCGAGGTGATCAACACCGACGCCGAGGGGCGTTTGGTGCTGGCCGACGTGATGTGGTACGCGCAGGACCGCTTCAAGCCGGTGGGGATGGTGGACCTTGCCACGCTCACCGGCGCGATCATCATCGCGCTGGGCCATGAGAACGCCGGTGTCTTTTCCAACAATGACGCCTTGTGCGACGCCTTCCTCAAGGCCGCGAAGGCCGAGGGCGAGGGCGCGTGGCGGATGCCGCTGGGCCAGGCCTATGACGACAAGCTGAAGAGCCGGATCGCCGACATGAAGAACGTGGGCGGGCGCGATGCGGGTTCGATCACCGCGGCGCAGTTCCTGCAGCGTTTCGTGAAGGACGAATGCCCGTGGATTCACCTCGACATCGCGGGCGTGGCCAGCGTGAAATCCGACACGGCGCTTGCGCCCAAGGGGGCGACGGGCTGGGGCGTTCTGGCGCTGGACCGGTTGGTTCGGGACAATTTCGAGGGCTGAGGGCAAGGGTTTGGGCGAGGTCTTCTTCTACCACCTGACGCGCGCACCGCTCGAGGTGACGCTGCGCACGCTCTTGGAGAAATCCCTCGGCGCGGGCTGGCGCGTGGCGGTGCGTGGGCGGACGGAAGAGGCGCTCGACCGGCTCGACGCCCAGCTCTGGCTGGAGCCGGAGGAAGGGTTCCTGCCCCATGGCCGCGCGGGCGGGCCGCATGACGCGGCGCAGCCGGTTCTGCTGACGACGGCGCGGGAGGCCGCGAACCGGCCCGACTGCGTGGTCTCGGTCGAAGGGGCCGAGATCGGCGCGGAGGAGGCGGGGCGGCTGGCCCGCGCCATGATCCTCTTCGACGGCCACGACCCGGGCGCGGTGCAGGCCGCGCGCGAGCAGTGGCGCGCGCTGACAGGCGCGGGGGCCCGCGCGAAATACTGGTCCGAGGAATCGGGCCGCTGGGAGATGAAGGCGGAGAGTTGAGGCCTCCGCCTACCGCTCAAGCACCATCTGCCCGCCGGAAATCTCGATCCGGTCGAAGCGGCGCAGGTAGCTCATGCCGAGCAGGCTTTCGCCCAGGTCGCCGCTGTTGACCACCGCGCGCAGACCCTGGTCGACCACACCGCCAAGCGCGACCGTCTCGAGCCGCACCGGCGCGGTCTCGACCATGCCGTTGGCGGTGAAGGCGCGGCCGGAAAAGACCAGCGCCTCGGGCTTGAGGCCGACGCGGGTCGCATCCTCGGCCGAGAGCACCATCTCGGTGGCGCCGGTGTCGACGACGAAGCGCACGGGCGTGCCGTTCACCTCGAGCGTCAGGTAGAAATGCCCGTCGGGTTGCATCGGAACGACGATCTGCGCGCCGTCCTGCATCACCGCCTGCCGCGGTGCGACGGTGTCGCGGATGTCGGACCAGAGCCCCACGGCGACGATCGCGCCGAGGAAGATGAAGATCCAGATCGCGGCCTGTTGCGCCAGTTTGCCCAGCTGGCGGCGGTTGGCCACCAGGTGCCAGCCCGCGATCACCACGCCGAGCAGGACGAGATAGGCCAATGAGCCGATTTGATCGCCGGACATTCCTGTTCCCCCACGCCACCTGCCGGACAATATAGGGAGGGTCGCGGCTCAGATCACCTGCAGGTCGCGCATTCCGTCGATCACGAACTGCACCGAGAGCGCGGCCAGCAGCATCCCCAGAAGCCGCGTGACCACGTTGATCCCCGTGGGGCCGAGCAGCCGCTCGAGCGGCGTCGCCAGCAGGAAGAGCGACAGGACCACGGCCAGAACCGCGGCCATGACGAGGTGGACGAGCAGGATATGGGTGGCGTCGCCCCCCTCCTGCCCGGTGAGCAGGATCATGGTGGCGATGGCGCCGGGGCCCGCGATCAGCGGGATGGCGAGGGGGAAGACCGAGGGGTCATCGGGGTGCGCGCTGTCGGCCTGTCCCTGCCGGCGCTGGCTGCGCCGCTCGAACAGCATGTCGAGCGCGGTCAGGAACAGCAGGATGCCGCCCGCCATGCGGAAGGCCGGCATCGAGATGCCGAGGAAGCTCAGCACCGCCTCGCCCGCGAGGCCGAAGAGCGTGAGGATGCCGAGAGCCACGAGGCAGGCGCGCAGCGCCACGATCCGCCGCTCGCGCACGGTCTGGCCCGCCGTCAGCGCCACGAAGAGCGGCGCAAGGCCGATCGGGTCGATCACGACGAAGAGCGCCACGAAGGCGGGGATGTAGGCGGCAAGCTCCATGGCCCAGTGCCATGCCCCGCGTGCCGCCCGAGGTCAATGGCCACGCGTGCCGCCCGAGGTCAATGGCCACGCGTGCCGCGCGAGAGGTCAATGCCCCCTCAGCCGACGGGCCGCTTCATCCGGGCCATCAGGTTGGTCTTGAAGATGAACTGATGCACCAGCGCAGCCGCCACATGCAGCACGATCAGCAGCAGAAGCAGGGTCTTCATAACCTCGTGCGCCTCGGCCGCGGCCTCGACCCCGCCGAACCACGCGACACCGCCCGAAACCGGCAGGAGCAGCATCAGCGCGTAAATGGCCCAATGTGTGACATGGGCCGCCAGCTTGAGGGCGGGATGCTCGTTTTCCGGCGGCGGCGGCGCGCCATGGGTCAGGCGCAGCGCAAGCCGCCAGACGACCAGCACCGCGACCAGCCCGCCCATCAGCACATGTTGCGCGATCAGCGGGTCAAAGCCCGCCTCGGCCCCGTCGAGCCATGCCTCCCACGCCTCGGAGATGGTGTCGTGCAGGATGTATTGCAGGGCGATCAGCAGCACGACGATCCAGTGCAGGCGGATCTGGGTGCGGGTGTATCCGGTGGGGTGGGACATGATGACGGGGTTCCTCGTTACAGGTAGTGGGCAATGTTAAGCATTCAGGGCCGGTCCGGCACAACGGGCCATGGGGTCGCGCCGCGCCGGTCTGCCTTGGCGCGCTGGGGCTTTCCATGTCCTGATGTCATTCCACGCGCGATCCCGCCGCTTCCGTCGCGCGTCGAACGATATTTCGGCACAAGCGGTGCCGTGCCGTTGCGCGAAAAGCTTGCGGGCGCATGCCGGTGGACTATCGTCCTGCACGTCGACGGTGTGGGAGTGAGCGGTTGCAGTTTGTCCCGAGTGTCCCGGTTCTTGGCCTCGTGGTGCTGGCGGGGCCGACCCTGGCCGAGCCTGCGCCGCGGACCGAAACGGTGCCGCTGCGCGTCATGGTGCTTGACGAGGATGCGCAGGATTGGATCACGGTGAGCCATGGCGGCACTTGCGCCATGCTGAGCGGGGTGGTCCGGATCGACTTCGGCCCCTCGGCGGGGTCGGTCGTCATCGACACGGAGTATGGCGGCGCGGGCACGCGCGACCCGGCCCCGGTCGAGGTCGTGACAGGGCCCGCGGTGGTGAGGCCGGTGCCCGACGGGGCGCGCGGCATCGAGATCGTGCTGCAGGACCTGCCGCCGCAGGGGCAGGTGATCGTGACGCTCGATATCGACAATGAACGCGGGTGGTTCGCGGGCAACCGCGTGATGGCGACACCCGCCGACATCGCGGGCAGCACGGCCGAGTTCGTGTCCCACGCCCGCGACGCGGTCCGCGGTGTCTTCGTCGACGGACGCCTCGCGGTTCTGCCGGTGGAGGTGCCCTGCACCGACGACGCGTTCGAGCCGGGCGCCGTGCCCGTCGCCTGAGCGGGCAGCTTGCGTCAGCCCGCCTCGGCCTTCTCCAGCTTCTCGGCGGCGGCGACCCAGAGCGCCTCGGCGCGGTCGAGCCCCTCCATCACCTCGGCGTATTTCGCCTGCCATGTGGCCAACTCGCCGCCGCGCCCGTCCTCGTAGAGCGCGGGGTCGGCGAGCCGTGTGGCGAGTTTGCCGCGCATCTCCTCGATCTTGGCGACGCGGGCCTCGCAGCGGCGCAGCTCGGCGCGCAGCTCCTTGATCTCGTCATGGGTATAGACGCGGCGCTTTTTCTCTTCTTTCCGGGGCTTTGCGGGCTTTTCTTCACCCTTCAGAAGAAGCGCGCGGTAGCTGTCCAGATCGCCCTCGTAAGGCGCGACGCGCCCGTCCTTCACCAGCCACAGGCGGTCGGCCACGAGCGACAGAAGGTGCATGTCGTGGCTGACGAGGATCACCGCGCCGGAATAGGCGGTCAGCGCCTCGACCAGCGCCTCGCGGCTTTCGATGTCGAGGTGGTTGGTCGGCTCGTCGAGGATCAGCATGTGCGGCGCGTCGAGCGTGGCGAGGCACAGGGAAAGACGCGCCTTTTGCCCGCCGGACAGCCGTCCGACCTCGGTCTCGGCCTGCTCGGCCATCAGGCCGAAGCCCGCCAGCACGGCGCGTAGCTTGGGCGGTGCGGTGTCGGGACGGGCGCGTTGCAGGTGCTGCAGCGGCGTCTCTTCGATGTGCAGTTCGTCGACCTGGTGCTGGGCGAAATAGCCCACGCGCAGCTTCGACGAGGCGGTTTTATGCCCGTCCATCGCTTCAAGTTTGTCCGCCAAAAGCTTGGAAAGGGTGGATTTTCCCTCTCCGTTGCGGCCCAGAAGCGCGATCCGGTCATCCTGGTCGATGCGAAGCGACAGGCGCGACAGAACCGGCTTGCCGTCATAGCCCACGGCGGCCCCCTCCAGCGCGAGAATGGGCGGCGAGAGCTGGTCGGGCGACGGGAAGGTGAAGACGGTGCGCGCGGCATCCTCGGGGGCGCGGATCGGCTCCATCTTTTCCAGCATCTTGACGCGGGATTGCGCCTGTTTCGCTTTCGACGCCTTTGCCTTGAAGCGGTCGACGAAGGCCTGCAGGTGGGCGCGCTGCGCCTCCTGCTTTTTCGCGGCGGCCGATTGCACCGCGCGCGCCTCGGCCCTTGCACGGGCAAAGGCGTCGTAGCCGCCGGTGTAAAGCGTCAGCTTGCGCCCCTCGAGGTGCAGGATATGACCCACGGCGCGGTTCAGAAGGCCGCGGTCGTGGGAGATGATCAGCACAGTATGCGGATAGCGCGCGAGATAGGTCTCGAGCCAGAGCGCCCCCTCGAGGTCGAGGTAGTTGGTCGGTTCGTCCAGCAGCAACAGGTCGGGCTGGGCGAAGAGGACACCGGCCAGCGCCACGCGCATCCGCCAGCCGCCGGAGAAGGCGGAGCAGGGCATGCGCTGCTCTTCGTCGGTGAAGCCGAGGCCCTTGAGGATCGAGGCCGCGCGCGCCTCGGCCGACCAGGCGTCGATGTCCTGCAGGCGGGTCTGGATCTCGGCCATCCGCTCACCCGTCGCCCCTTCGGCCTCGGCCAGCAGCGACGCGCGTTCGGTGTCGGCCTCGAGCACGGTGTCGATCAGCGACACCTCGCTGCCCGGCACCTCTTGCGCGACGCCGCCGATGCGGGCGCGGGCGGGCAACTCGATGGACCCGCCGTCGAGCGTCAGCTCGTTACGGATCAGCTTGAAGAGCGTGGTCTTGCCCGCGCCGTTGCGGCCTACGATGCCGACCTTGTGGCCCGCGGGCACGGTGACCGAGGCCCCTTCGAGAAGGGACCGGCCGGCGATGGAATAGGAGATGTCGGAGATGCGCAGCATGGGCGCGATGTGGCAGGGCGGGCGTGCGGGGTCAATGCCTGCGTGCGGGCGCTGGTGCAGGACGCTCCGGGGTGGTAGCGAAGCGGCATCGGCCCTTTTCGGACCCCGCGCCCCCCGTGATCACCCCAGCCCGCACCCCGCCGCATCTTGGCACCATGATCCTGCTGGTCGGGCTCACGGTGCTGACGCTCAACATGTTCCTGCCCGCGCTGCCGCGCATGGCCGAGGGGTTTGGCGTCAGCGAGGGGACAATGGGGCTGGCCGTGTCGGCCTACATGGTGGCGGCGGGGGTGCTGCAACTGATGCTCGGGCCGGTCTCGGACCTGCTGGGGCGGCGACCGGTGATATTGGCGGCGATGGCGGTCTACGCGCTGGCCTCGCTCGGGGCGGTGCTGGCGAGCGATTTCGAGCTGTTTCTCGCCTGCAGGCTGGTGCAGGCGCTGGTGCTGGCGGGCAGCATCGTGGGGCTGGCCACCTTGCGCGACATGTATGACACGCGCGACGCGGCGGGGAAGATGGGCACCATCGCGGCGGCCATGGCGATCGCGCCGATGATCGGGCCCGCGATCGGGGGCGTGCTGGACACGCTGATCGGCTGGCGGGCGATCTTCGCGCTCTACGCGGGGCTGGGCGTGGTCGCGGTGGCGCTGGTATGGGCCGATTGGGGCGAGACGCGGTTGCGCGTCCGGCGATCCCCGCGCGAGCAGGTGGCGGCCTATCGGGCGCTTTTGGGATCGGGGCTGTTCTGGGCCTATGCGCTTTGCACGGGGGTGTCGGTGGGCACCTTCTACATCTTCCTGACCGGTGCGCCCTTCGTGGCGCAGGCGGAATTCGGGCTTTCGTCCACATGGGTGGGCGTGGGGCTCGGCTCGATCACCGGGGGCTACATGATCGGCTCGGCGGTCACCGCGCGGCTTTCGCCCCGGCTGGGGCTTGCGCCGATGATCCTTGCCGGGCGGTCGCTGGCGCTGGCCGGGCTGTGCGCGGGGGCGGCGGTGTTCGCGGCGGGTTACTCACACCCGCTGGTGCTGTTCGCCGCGACGATCTGCGTGGGCCTGGGCAACGGGCTGACGCTGGCCAACACGAACGCCGGGCTGATCTCGGTCCGGCCGGACCTTGCGGGGAGTGCGGCGGGGCTGTCGGGGGCGCTGCAGCTTTTCGGGGGCGCGGTGCTGACGGGCCTTACCCTGCCCGTCATGGCGGCGGGGGCGACGCCCCTGCGCCTTCTGGCGCTGATGATCGCGGCGTCCTGCGTGGCGCTGGTGCTGGCCGTGCTGGCCGTGCGCGGCGCGGCGCGGCAGGCACAGGCCGATTGACGGCTTTCCAACCGCTGCGGGCCATGCTACGCGCCGCGCAAACCCGAACCCGATGGAGCTTACCATGGCCATTCAGCGCACTTTTTCGATCATCAAGCCCGACGCCACCAAGCGCAACCTGACCGGCGCGATCAACGCCAAGATCGAGGCCGCGGGCCTCCGGATCATCGCGCAGAAGCGCATCCACATGACCCCCGCCCAGGCCGGCCATTTCTACGCCGTCCACAAGGAACGCCCCTTCTACGGCGAGCTGTGCGAGTTCATGGCCTCCGAGCCGGTCGTCGTGCAGGTGCTGGAAGGCGAGGACGCCATCGCCAAGTATCGTGAAGTGATGGGCGCGACCGACCCGGCGGAAGCCGCCGAGGGCACGATCCGCAAGGATTTCGCGCTGTCCAAGGGCGAGAACTCGGTCCACGGCTCGGACGCGCCGGAAACCGCCGCCGAGGAAATCGCCTATTTCTTCGCAGGTCTCGAACTGGTCGGCTGACCCCTCCAGCCGCGCGGATACACAGGGCCGCCCCATCCGGGGTGGCCCTTTTTCGTTGCCCGCAATGTTGACTCGACTGTCGCGCGGCGGGTTCACTGGCCGCGTTGTAACGATGTCGAGGGTTTCACGATGAAATTTGCCGGTCTTGTCATCGCGGCGATGGTGCCGCTTCCCCTGTCGATCTGCGACCGCACTCCGCCGCCCCCCCTCGTGACCGACAGCGACATCCGCGACCGCATCGCGCTCTGCGGGGCGGGCATCGAACGCGGGTTGTCGGTCGAGGTGACGGCCAAGGTCGGCACCTCCCTGCAGGAGTTGGGAGAGCTGGACGCCGAGGCGCTGCAGGTGCTGCGCGCGGCGTTTTTCGACGGGTCCGACCCATCCGATCCGACCGTCGCGGCCTCGTTCCAGCGGTATGTCACATGCGTCGAAGCCGTCTGATCCTTGCCCTGCTGGGCATGGTCGCGGTCCTGCCCGCCGCCTCCTGCGACAGCCTGCGCCGCCCGGTCGAGCCGATGGTCTCGGGGCGCGCGGTCGACAATCTTGCACTGTGCGGCGGTGGGGTGCGGCTCGAGCGGCACGTCGGGCTGGCGGCGCAGGTGGACGCGGCGACCGCCGGGGGGCGGCTGACCCTTAGCGACAGCCAGGCGCTCGAGGCCGCCTTTCTCGAGACCTTCGCCGAGCGGCCCGCCGATGCGCGGTTCCTGTTCGACAGCTACCTCGACTGCATCACCGGGGCCGAACGGCTCGAGGAGCTGGTCGCCGATCTGTCGCGCGAAGCCGCCGAGCAGCGCCGCAGCTTCGTCGCAGAGGGCTGGCCCGAGGGCAGGATCGAGGAGGTCATGGCCTTCCGCTCGGACGAGATCGCCGCCTATCGTCGCCGCGATTTCATCGCCGGGCGCGATCACAAGCGCGACTTCGTCGATGCGGTGGTCAAGGCCTATGTCAGCGAGGACCGGGCGCGGGGTCTGACCGCCATCCTGTCGCCGCTCGCCCCGCCGGTGCCAAAGGCCTTGCCCTATGCGTCGCAGGTTCACGCCGCGGCGCCGTCGCCCGTGCCGCCCATGGGGCCGCGACCGTCGGGCGGGATCGCCGCGGCGATGTCGTTTTGCGAGGCGGAATACGACGCGCGGACCTGCCGTGAGGTGATCCGCGCGGCGCGCTGAGGCTCAGATGCTGGCCCAGTCGGTGAAGGTCGCGGCACCGGGCTGCCGGACCGGGCCGGGCTGTTGGGCCAGTTGTTGCTGGGCCTGTTGTTGCTGGCCTTGTTGTTGCCGGGTCGCGCCCGCGCTGCCGCCCTGTTGGGAGGCGTGTTGCGGATGAGCGGGGGCACCCATCTGGGGGCCGGTGGTGCTGGGGGTCATGTGCCTGTCTCGAAGGGTCTGATATGCCATGCCGCGCGCGGTCATCCCCGCGTGGCGCGCGGGCTTTGCGCCGGGACGCCCGTGCCGTCAAGCGGCAAAACGAGGCTGCCCGCGGCATGGCTGCGACACAGGCGGAAACCGGCCCGTCGGTCGCTGAGCGAAGCCGAGGGGCATCGCCTGTCGCCCATGGCGGGCAGGGATGGGCGCGGCCTGCGCGGCGGGCGCGACCGTCCGGGGGCCGTCACCCGGCCCCGCGCGGTGCGGCCCGTCGCCCGGCCCACCCGGCGATTGTCGACCGAGGGAGTGATTCTGCCCCTGCGCCGTCGGCAGGCGGGCTTGACCACAGGCGGTTCGTGATGCCGCAACGATCGCGGGGCCGCGCGGCCCCGGTCGGACATCCATCCTATCGAAAGTGTGCGCCGACTTTCGAATGGACCGGCGCAAGGTCGATCCGCACAGCCCGCCTATCCGCCTGCCCCCGGCAGGGCGGCGTCGTGCCCCATTATGGTTCGTTAACCACCGCACAGCCCGCGATCCTCCCCCGCGACCGCCCCAGACCGGAGACCCCGCCATGCCCGCCACGGCCCATCGCTTCGCCCAGTTCCACGCCACCTACACCGGCGCGCCCTCGCTTGCGGGGCTTCGGCCGCGCAAGCCCGTGCGCGCGAACCCGACGCGCGACATCGTCATGATCGGGCTGCTGTCGGTTCTGCTGATGCTGGCCTCGTTCCTCGCCGTCGCCGAGCGCGACATGATCAGCGTGCAACGGTTCGGCGCGGATGCCGCCCCCGCGGCCGTCACCGGGCCCTTGGCCGAGTGAAACGCCAAGCCCCCCCGCGTGCCCCGGTCGCGGGCCCTTCGATGACCGACAGCATGCGCGGCGCGACCCCCTGGTTGCGCCGAAAGCCCGACATCCGGCCCTTGCCGACACAGCCTGCGCCCTACGGCCTTGCGGCCGGCACGCGGCTTGCCGCGGGGCAGGGGGCCGTGCCGGTCGAGGAGCTTTCACCGGGTGACATGATCGAGACCACGGCCGGCCCGCAACGCCTGTTGCGCGTGCTCCGGCAGACGGTCGGTCTGATGCTCGAGGGGCGACAGGTGGAATTGCCCGCGGGGCTGCTGGGGCTTGCCGCGCCGCTGGTGGTTTCGGCCGGTCAAAGGATCGTCCTGCGCCACGACCTCGCCCGGCGGCATTTCGCAACCGACGCGGTGCAGATGACCGCGGGCGCGCTGGCCGACGCCGGTCTCGCGTCCGACCTTGACCCGGCTGCGCATCGCACCCTTTTCCTGCCGGTCGTGCTCTGCGCGTCCGAGGCCCCGCTGGGCCCCGTCGCGCTGTCGCTTGTCAGCGTGGAAGAGCTGATGGCTCAGGTGTCGCGGGAGGTGCACACAGGCGTCCGGCCGGAAATCTCGGGCGCTGCGCTGCGCCCGTTGGCCTCGCCGCCGTGCCCCTCCGCACAACACTGATCGCCCGAAACCCGTCTCACATGGCCCGCAGCCGGCCCGCATGAGGCACGGCCCGCGCCGTGCCGCGGCCGTTTTCCCGAGGCACGATACGGTCAGCCCCTCGCGCGGCGCTGACCGTTCTTGCGAACGGATCAGGCCTGCGTGGCTGACGGGCTGCGGCTGCTCAGTCCCCGCGCCCGGTCTCGTCGCGCCCGGTCCGGCGGGCGAAGGCGGCCCAGTCCAGCGTCTCTCCCGGGGCGAGCCCCAGCCGACGCATCAGCGCCGTCGGACCAAGGGCATCGTCCTCCGTCGCCGCTGGCGCGGCCTCGGTCGCGTCCGGGCCGGGCAAAGGGGCGGGGCCGGGCAAAGGAACGGGGCCGGGCAAGGAGACCGCGTCCTCCGCCGGATCGTCCTCGTCCATCTCGGCGAACAGGGCGCCGAGGGACAGCGGGTCGAGCGCCGCCGGGCCCGGACGGGCGGTCGGCGCCGGTGACCCCTCTGCGTCCGGTCCAAGGCCCTCGGGATCGACCGGGCTCTCCTGTGACCCCGTCCCCGCATGCGCGTCCGGCACGTCCGTCTCCGCGGCAGGGGCCACTTGCGCCGGTTCGGCCATGTCCTCGAGCTGGCGGTCTTCCAAGACGGGCTCGACCACCTCGGGCGAGGAGGCAGCGGCGACACCCTCGTCCCGTGGACCCTGCGCAGCCGGTTCGACGTCGTGCGATGCGGCGGCGTCATCGACCGCGCCCGGTTTCGGCGCCTCCTCATCGGGGGCCTGCGGCCCGTTGGTTTCGCCCGCGTTCTCGCCGGTGACATCGTCGCCTGCCGCCATCCCGGCGAGGTCTGCCAGGCCGGCGAAGGGGTCGTCCCCGGCCTCCGCCTCCGGTGCGGGCGTGTCGCCCTCGGCGGGTTGCGCTGTGTCGGTCGCCTCCGCGCCCTCGTCGGTGGAGGTTTCGCCGGTGGTCGTCGCGGCGAGGTCCATCAACGCGGCGAAGGGGTCGTCCCCGGCCTCCGCCTCCGGTGCGGGCGTGTCTTCCTCGATGGGTTGCGGCTGGGCGTTGTCCTCCTCCGCGTCCTCACCGATGGAGGTGTCGCCGCTGGTCATCGCGGCGAGGTCCGTCAGGGCGGCGAAGGGGTCGTCCCCGGCCTCCGCCTCCGGTGCGGGCGTGTCGTCCTCGATGGGTTGCGGCTGGGCGTTGTCCTCCTCGGTGTCCTCACCGATGGAGGTGTCGCCGCTGGTCATCGCGGCGAGATCCATCAACGCGGCGAAGGGGTCGTCCCCGGCCTCCGCCTCCGGTGCGGGCGTGTCGTCCTCGATGGGTTGCGCTGTGTCGGTCGCCTCCGCGCCCTCGTCGGTGGAGGTTCCCTCCGCGGTCATCGCGGCGAGATCCATCAACGCGGCGAAGGGGTCGTCCTCGGCCTCCGCCTCCGGTGCGGGCGTGTCGCCCTCGGCGGGTTGCGGCTGGGCGTTGTCCTCCTCGGTGTCCTCACCGGTGGAGGTTTCGCCCGTGGTCGTCGCGGCGAGATCCATCAACGCGGCGAAGGGGTCGTCCCCGGCCTCCGCCTCCGGTTCGGGCGTGTCGTCCTCGGCGGGTTGCGGCTGGGCGTTGTCCTCCTCGGTGTCCTCGTCGATGGAGGTTTCGCCGGTGGTCATCGCGGCGAGGTCCATCAACGCGGCGAAGGGGTCGTCCCCGGCCTCCGCCTCCGGTGCGGGCGTGTCGCCCTCGGCGGGTTGCGGCTGGGCGTTGTCCTCCTCCGCGTCCTCGTCGATGGAGGTTTCGCCGGTGGTCATCGCGGCGAGGTCCGCCAGGGCGGCGAAGGGGTCGTCCCCGGCCTCCACCTCCGGCGCGGGCGTGTCGTCCTCGGCGGGTTGCGCGGTGTCGGTCGCCTCCGCGTCGTCGTCGATGGAGGTTTCGCCGGTGGTCATCCCGGCGAGATCCATCAACGCGGCGAATGGGTCGTCCCCGGCCTCCGCCTCGGCGGGTTGCGCGGCGTCGGTCGCCTCGGCGTCCTCTTTGGTGGAGGCCGCGCTCGTGGCCATCCCTGCGAAACCCATCAGCGCGGTGAGGGCGTCGTCCTCCTCCGGTTCCGCATCGGGCGCGTCGGCGCCCGCGGTCCGGGACGCGTCAAGTCCCGGCTCTTCGATGGCGGTGTCGGGCGTGTCTTCGTCGTCCGATCCGAGGGCCGCGAACATGTTCATGATCGAGGGATCGGCCGCGTCGAGCGACTTCATCACCGGCTTCGACACCGGTTTCGGGGGCGGCGGGGGCGGCGGCTCGGGCGCGGGCTCGGCGGCGGGG
>NZ_JASJOE010000035.1 GCF_030163755.1 Roseicyclus amphidinii | reverse complement strand
CCCGCCCCGGTTCCTGCGCCCGTGCCCGTGCCGGTGCCCGCACCGGTGCCGGCCCCGATCCCCGCACCCGTGCCCGCGCCGATCCCGGCGGCGATCTGCCCCAACCCCAACATGGTCGGCCCCTCGCTGACCGTGACCGGCCCGCAGCTGGTCTCGGCGCAGGCCTATGTCGCGCAGGTCGGCGGCCAGCACGAGGTCGCCAATTGCCCCGGCATCGACGGCTGGGGCTACGCCAACGAGGCCCCGAGCTTCACGCTCTACATGTCGCAGATGACCGGCTACCAGTTCACCGCCGAGACGACATCGGATTGCGATCCGACGATGATCATCCGCGATGCCTACGGGCAGTGGCACTTCAACGATGACGGCACCAACGGCGTGCAGCCCCAGCTGCAGATCGACGGCGCGGCGCTCAACGGGCGGGTCGACATCTGGGTCGGCTCCTTCGGCGGCTCGACCTGCCAGGGCACGATCGTCTTCCGCAGCTCGGCTTCCATGGCCCCGATGCCCCAGCCCGGCGGCGGGATGCCCGGTTGCCCGAACCCCGCGATGCAGGGGGCGGTCGTCAACACCACCGGCTCGAACCTCTACAGCCCGACCGATTACGCGCTGACCGCGGGCGGCCCGACCGACATCTCGAGCTGCGGCCTGCCGGTCGCGGCCTGGGGGTCGTTCTCGGCGCAGCCGAACTACAGCTTCTTCCTCTCGGGGATGCAGGAGTATGGCCGGCTCGAGATCGAGGGCGAAGCGAGCTGCGACACGCTCCTGCTGGTGCGCACGCCCGACGGGATGTGGCATTTCGACGATGACAGCAACGGCAACCTCAACCCGCTGATCAACCTGACCAACACCCAGATGCTGAACGGCCGCGTCGATGTCTGGGTCGGCACCTTCGGCGGCACCTGCCCGGCCACCATCGAGATGGAGACCTGGCACAGCTGACCGCCGCGGTGACGGCCGCGTCACGGGCCCCCCGGATGGCAGCGCGCCGTCCGGGGGGCCTTTTCGCATTAGGCCGGTGTTAACCTGCCCGTGGCAGGGTGGCCCGCATGTGGTCCCTGTTGCGCGTTCTTGTTCTGGTCGTTG
Source organism: Roseicyclus amphidinii (assembly GCF_030163755.1). Lineage (GTDB taxonomy): Bacteria > Pseudomonadota > Alphaproteobacteria > Rhodobacterales > Rhodobacteraceae > Roseicyclus > Roseicyclus amphidinii. The sequence continues at coordinate 35,703 of NZ_JASJOE010000035.1, read as the reverse complement.
CCCTCGCGGGGCCCGCGTCGGCCTGCCCCGATCCCATCGCGGTGCCTGCGGCCCATGCCGCCTGGACCGGGCGCGACCTGTGGTCGCCCGAGGTGGTCCACCTGCGCGCAGGGGGCGAGGTTGCGCTGTGGCACTGCGGCTTCGGACGGCAGGGGGTCGTGCGCCCTGCGCCCGACCTGCAGGCGCTGCTGACCGGCATGGGCCGCTACGCCCGGCTGCACCTGCGCGCCAATGCCGAGTGCGACACGGTCCTGTTGCTGCGCGATCCGCGCGGGCGCTGGTTCTTCGACGACGACAGCGGCACCGGGCGCACCGCCTCGCTCAGCCTCGATGCCCCCGCGGATGGCTCCTACCGGGTCTGGGTCGGCACCTACCGGCCCGGCGGCTGCGCCGCACGCCTCACGCTCGAGACGTTCTGACAGGCCCCTTCAGCGCGCCAGCCGCATCAGGCGCGAGGCGTCGCCCTCGTCGGTGAGGAACAGGACCGCGCCGTCCGCGTCGACGGCCACGTCGCGCACCCGGCCCACACCCTCGGCCAGCCGTTCCTCGCCGGTCACGCGCTCGCCCGACAGGTCAAGCCGCACCACGGCCTGCGCCACCAGCCCGGCGGCGAGGATGTCGCCCCGCCACTCGGGGAACATCGCGCCCTCGTAGAACACCATCCCGCCCGGCGCGATCACCGGATCCCAGTAATAGCGCGGCGGCACGAAATCGGGCGCATGGGCGGCGCGGCCGTCGCCGACCTCGGAGCCGCCGTAGTTCACGCCGTAGCTGGCGACAGGCCAGCCGTAATTGCCGCCCGGCTCGATAAGGTTCAACTCGTCGCCCCCCGCGGGCCCGTGTTCCAGCGTCCAGAGCCGCCCGGTCACGGGATCGACCGCCGCCCCCTGCAGGTTGCGGTGCCCGTGGGAATAGAGCGTGGCCAGCGCGCCCGGCCTGTCGAGAAAGGGATTGTCCGGCGGCACAGCGCCCTCGGGCGTCACGCGGATCACCGCGCCGTAGCCGGTGGCGGGGTCCTGCGCGCGCGCGGCATGGCGCATCCGGTCGCCCGTGGTCAGCGCGACGGTGCCGTCGGGAAGCGGCACGATGCGGCTGCCGAAATGGCCGGGGATCATCGCGGGCGGGTCCTGCCGGAAGATCTCGGTCACGTCCTGCAGCGCGCCCATGTCCTGTGACAGGCGCGCGCGCACCGCCGCGGTGGCCGAGCGGCCCAGCCCCGCGGGTGCGGCAAGCGTCAGGTAAAGCGCCCGGCTGTCGGCGAAATCGGGCGCAAGCGCGATGTCCAGCAGCCCGCCCTGCCGGAAGGCCACCACCTCGGGCACGCCCGCCAGCGGGGCCGAGACCGCGCCGTCGCGCGCCACATGGCGCAGCGTCCCGCCGCGTTCGGTCACGAGGTAGCCCGCCCCGCCGGGCAGGACGGCCAGCCCCCAGGGCGTGTCGAGGCCGCTTGCCACCTGCGACAGCGCGGGCGCGGGCCGGGTGATCTGCGCGGGCGCCTCGGTCTGTTCGGGAAAGGCGGGGCCGATGCCGGGGCGGTTCGGCGCACCGTCCGGCCAGGGCTCGGCCAGGCCGGGGGCGGTGAACGAGGCAAGGCAGGCAAGGGCAAGTGCAAGGGCTAGGGCGCGGCGCATGGCGGTCTCCGGTCAGGGGCTCCGCCAAAGAAATAGGCCGCACCCCGTGGGGATGCGGCCTGCGTGTCTTCACGACCCTGTGAGTGGGCCCGTGAGGGGCCGGATCAGGACTGCGCGTCCTCGTCCGAGGCGGCGGCGCGGGGGGCGTCGCCCTCGTCGTCGTCGTTCTGCGCCCCGCCGATGTCGTCGAACAGCTCGGCGATCTCGAATTCGGCGGCGGCCTCTTCCTCGGCGGCCAGTTCCTGGATCGTCTTGCCCGACGCCTGCAGCTCGGCCTCTTCGGGCGAGCGGGCGACGTTCAGAACGATCGTCACTTCGACCTCGGGGTGCAGGACGACCTGCACGCTGTGCAGACCCAGTTCCTTGATCGGGCTAGACAGCTGCACCTGCTTGCGGTCGACGGTGACACCGGCCTCGGTCGCGGCATCGGCCGCGTCACGGGTGGTGACCGAGCCGTAAAGCGCACCGGCGTCCGACGCCGAGCGGATCACGACGAACTGCTGCCCGTCGAGCTTCTCGGCCAGCTTCTCGGCCTCGACCTTGGTCTCGAGGTTGCGCGCCTCGAGCACGGCTTTCTGCGCTTCGAAGGCCGCCATGTTGGCGTCATTGGCGCGCAGCGCCTTTTTCTGGGGCAGAAGGTAGTTGCGCGCGTAGCCGTCCTTGACCGAGACGACTTCGCCCATCTGGCCAAGCTTGGCCACGCGTTCCAGAAGGATCACATCCATCGGTTCGGCTCCTTACTTGACGGCATAGGGCAGCAGGGCCAGGAACCGCGCGCGCTTGATCGCCTGGGCGAGCTTGCGCTGGTTCTTGGCGCCGACCGCGGTGATGCGGGAGGGCACGATCTTGCCGCGCTCGGAGATGTAGCGCTGCAACAGGCGGGTGTCCTTGTAGTCGATCTTGGGGGCGTTCTCGCCCTCGAACGGATCGGACTTGCGACGGCGGAAAAACGGTTTGGCTGCCATGATTCTATCCTCTCTCAGCGGCGCTCACGGCGACCTTCGCGGTCGTCACGCTTCTGCATCTGGACCGACGGGCCTTCTTCGTGGGCGTCGACCTTGATGGTCAGCACGCGCATCACGTCGTCGTGAAGGCGCATCAGGCGCTCCATCTCCTGCACGGCGGCCGAAGGCGCGTCGGTGCGCAGGTAGGCGTAATGGCCCTTGCGGTTCTTGTTGATCTTGTAGGCCATCGTCTTGACACCCCAATATTCGGTGTCGACGACGCTGCCGCCATTGTCCTTGAGGATGGTGCCGAAGTGCTCGATCAGGCCCTCGGCCTGCGCGTTGGACAGGTCCTGACGCGCGATCATCACATGCTCGTAGAGAGGCATGGAAGCTCCAGTTCTGTTTCGGGCGTCTTTCAAAGGCCGGGGTCGAGTGTCTCTGCCAAACCGGCCACGAGGGAGCACGCCATTCAGATTGCGAACGGCAGAGACGACGTCCCCTTACCGTCCCCGCCCCCCCGGCGCAAGGGAGGGCAGGTGCGCGGTTCCACGGGGCTTCCCCATTGCTGCCTCAATTCGACCACGCCGCGGCTCTAGGCGAGGCGGGTGGGGGCGTTTCGGTGCCCCAACCGGGTTTTGCCGAGGATGTCGCCATGACGGGTTGCCGGATCGCAATCGGCCGCACGGCCCTGAACCGCCTGCGCCGCTTTTCAGCGGCCGAGGAGGGCGTGGCGACGATCGACTGGGTGCTGATCTGCTGCGGTGCGACCGCGGCCGGCGCGGTGGCGCTGAACATGGGCAAGGACACGTTCACGCAATACAGCTCCAACATGCGCAGCGAGGTGCAGGGCTCTTATTTCCAGGCCCCCTGGGCCGACCAGCTGGCGATCCCGCAACCCGAGCTCTGGGGTGAACAGGCGGCGATCATGCCCAATGCCGAGCGGCCGGACACCGAGACCCCCTGGGGCGGCAACGAGACGCTGACCGTGGTCGCCAACGGCGGGCCGCTGGACCCGCCCCCGACCGAGGGGGGCTGCGACCCGGAGACGACACCGGATTGCACGGGCGATGGCGGCACCCCGACCGAAGAGCCCACCGGCGGCGGCGATGCGGGTGGCGATACGGGTGGCGATACGGGCGGCGGCACCCCGCCCGAGCCTCCACCGCTCTTTCCCGTGCGCGCGGACATGCCCATGCTGAACGCGGGTTTCGAAGAGGCGCAACTGATGAATGGGTTGTGGACCATCGGCATCCCGCAATGGACCGCGTCCTACGTGGGAGAGGGGCTGGTGGGGGATTTCAATCCGGGGTGGTGGTCGATCGACGAGTCGACCGTGACCGGGCAGAACGTGGGGGTGATCTACCACGATGGCGGCACGAACTCCACCGCGCTCAGCCAGACGCTCGACGCGGTCTATTACGCCGGGGCCACCTATGAATTCTCGGTCGATATCGGCGACGGGAGCTACAGCTACAGCGGCGATCAACCCTATGTGCTGAACATCTACGCGGGATCGACGGTGATCGGCACGACCTCGGGGTCGACCGGCGATATCAACCGGCTCGAGACCGTGACCGTCACCGCGACGGTGAGCGACCCCGCGCTGAACGGCGCGCCGATCCGTTTCGAGATCGTCAACCCCCCCGGTCCCGGCGGCGACCTGATCGTCGACAACATCCGCGGCACCGTCACCACCCTGGAGGAGGCCATCGTGCCGACCGTCGTGAACGGCGATTTCGCCTCGAACACCGGCACCGGCTGGCACCTGAACAGCGGGACGGGGCAGATTGTCATTTACGAGCAATCCCTTGGCTTCAATGCCTGGGACAGGCCCGCGGGGGGTGTCGCGTCGCAGGTCGTCACCGTCACGCCCGGCGCGGACTACGTGCTGACCGCCGACGTGTTCGAGTTCGGCTCGGGCGTGGCGAGCCATGCGCTGCAGGCGACGGTCCTCAGCGCAACCGGTGCCACGCTGGCGCAGACGACCGTGACGGTCGAGGATGGCCAGCTGCTGCCGCTCGAGCTTCCCTTCGTCTCGACGACCGAGCAGGTGACCCTCCAGTTCACCAACCCCTGGTCGAGCTGGACCGCGGCGACGGACCTGAAGCTGGACAACGTGGCGGTGTCGCTGCCCTGAGCACGCGGGGCAGGGCGCGCGCGCATGGGGCCGGGTGCCCTGCGACGCCACGTTGCGCAAAGGCGTCGCATCGGGTAGCCCGTCGCCACCAGTGGTGACGGGGGACGCAATGACACGAGCCTTTCTTTTTCCCGGACAAGGGGCGCAGACCGTCGGCATGGGCCGCGACCTGGCCGAGGCCTACCCGGCCGCGCGCGCGGTGTATGACGAGGTGGACGAGGCGCTGGGCGAGCGGCTGTCGGCGCTGATCTGGGAAGGGGAGCAAGAGACGCTGACGCTCACGCGCAACGCGCAGCCCGCGCTCATGGCGACCTCGATGGCGGTGATGGCCGCGTTGCGGGCCGAGGGCGTCGAGGTGGGCGCGGCGGCCTATGTCGCGGGGCATTCGCTGGGCGAATATTCCGCGCTTGCGGCGGCGGGGGCGCTGGGTCTTGGCGATGCGGCGCGGCTGCTGCGGTTGAGGGGCGAGGCGATGCAGGCCGCGGTGCCCGCGGGCGAGGGCGCGATGGCGGCCCTGCTGGGCCTTGGCTTCGAGGCCGTGGCCGAGATCGCGGCGGAGGCCGCGCAGGACGGCGTCTGCGCCGCGGCCAATGACAACGACCCCGCGCAGGTGGTGATTTCCGGCGACCGCGCCGCGGTCGAGCGCGCGGTCGAGATCGCCAAGCTGCAGGGCGCGAAACGCGCCGTGATGCTGCCGGTCTCCGCGCCCTTCCATTGTTCCCTGATGCAGCCCGCCGCCGAGGCGATGGCGGCCGCCCTCTCCGAGGTCGCCTTCCACGCGCCCGCGGTGCCGCTGGTGGGCAACGTGACCGCCGAGGCCTCCTCCGACCCCGACGCGATCCGCGCGCGGTTGGTCGAGCAGGTCACCGGCCGCGTGCGCTGGCGCGAAAGCGTGGGCTACATGGCCGCGCAGGGCGTCACCGAGACCTGGGAGATCGGCGCGGGCAAGGCGCTGTCGGGCATGGTCAAGCGCATCGACCGGTCGCTCGAGGCGCGCACCGTCGGCACCCCCGCGGAGGTTCAGGCCGCATCCGGGGCGTTTGGCGATGCCTAGGCGGCTTCTGATCCTGCTGGGCGTCATCGTGGCGCTGGGCGCAGGCGGCGCGGGGCTGATCCGGCTGGCCGAAAGCGGCGCGACGGAATTCGCGGTCGAGGGCGATACGCTGCGCATCTCGGGCCCCGTCTCGGGGGCGGCGACGGAGCGGCTGGAGCGGCTGCTGGAGCAGACGCCGGGGCTGGAGCGCGTGGTGCTGGGCGACCTGCCGGGCACCGATGACCTGACCTGGCTCCTGGGCATGGGGCTGCTGATCCGGTCGCATGGGCTGGAGACGGTGGCCGAGGGCCGGGTGATCAATGACGCGGTCCTGCTGTTCGTCGCGGGCGAGCGGCGCGTGCTGGCGGGTGGTGCGCTGGTGCTGCAATCGGATGCCGTGGCGCGGAGCCAGGGCAACCCCGTCGATCGCCGCCCCGCCACCGTCGCCGAACGGGTGCGCTATGCCGAGCGGATGCTGGGCGATGCCGCTTTCGCGGCGTTCTACGAGGAGATGCGCGCGACGCGCGATCAACATGTGTTGAACGAGGCCGAGCTGGAGCGGTTCGGCCTTCTGAGCGGCGGCTGAGTGCCGGGCAACGGACTTACAAGGAGTGGCGAGATGTTCGACCTGACGGGAAAAGCGGCGCTGGTGACCGGCGCATCTGGGGGGATCGGGGCCGACATCGCCCGCGCGTTGCACGGCGCGGGGGCGACGGTGGCCCTGTCGGGCACGCGGGTCGAGCCGCTCGAGGCGCTGGCCGCGGAGCTTGGGGGCCGCGCGCATGTGCTGCCCTGCAACCTCGGCGATGCCGAGGCGGTCGAGGCGCTGCCGAAGGCGGCCGTGGCCGCGATGGGCTCGGTCGATATCCTGGTGAACAACGCGGGGATCACGCGCGACAACCTGTTCATGCGGATGTCTGACGAGGAATGGGCGCAGGTGATCGAGGTCAACCTGACCTCGACCATGCGGCTCTGCCGGGGCGTGTTGCGCGGCATGATGAAGGCGCGCTGGGGGCGGATCGTCAACATCTCCTCGGTCGTGGGGGCCACGGGCAATCCGGGGCAGGGGAATTACGCGGCCTCGAAGGCGGGCATGGTGGGGATGTCGAAAAGCCTTGCCTACGAGGTGGCGAGCCGGGGCATCACGGTGAACTGCATCGCGCCGGGCTTCATCGAGACGGCGATGACCGACAAGCTCAACGACGAGCAGAAGGGCAAGATCCTCGGCCAGATCCCGGCGGGACGGATGGGCACGCCGGGCGAGATCGCCGCCGCCGCGCTTTACCTCGCCAGCCCCGAGGCGGGCTATGTCACCGGCGCGACGCTGCATGTGAACGGCGGCATGGCGATGATCTGAGCCCGGCTGACGTTGCGGAAGGCATGGGCCGGAAAGGCAGTTGCCTTGGCCGTGGTGTATGCTATAGGCGGCGCAGATTTCGCCGGGGGCAGTGGTTTTCGGCGGGGACGGGTGCGAGGCGTCTGCCCTTGTCCGGCCCATGAGCGCCCCGAGGGCAGAACGTGAAACGAAGGCGCCGGGAGACGAGCGGGGCCGAAAGGGAACGAGGATTGAGATGAGCGACATCGCAGAGCGCGTGAAGAAGATCGTGGTCGAGCACCTGAGCGTGGAAGAGGACAAGGTGACGGAAAACGCCTCGTTCATCGACGACCTGGGCGCGGACAGCCTCGACACGGTCGAGCTGGTCATGGCCTTCGAGGAAGAGTTCGGCATCGAGATCCCCGATGACGCGGCCGAGACGATCCAGACCTTCGGCGACGCGGTCAAGTTCATCAAGGACGCGCAGTAAGCGTCTTTCGATCGGATGATCCGGGCGGCCCCTGCAGCGATGCGGGGGCCGTTTCGCGTTTGATCGGCGCGGGGTGCGGGGCCGTGGTTTCGCCGCGCTGCGCGCGTCGACCCGGGCGATTTTCGCAGGCGAAAATCGCGGGGCGCTTTTGGCGGGCGGTCTGCCGTCTTTCGGGGCGGTGTGTCTGTGGCGGGTGTCGGATGCCTCCGGCGGCCGAGACGGCCCATAGACCTTCGGCGACGTGGTCAAGGTCATCAAGGACGCGCAGTAGGCGTCTTTCGATCTGGTGGTCCGGGCGGCCCCTGCAGCGATGCGGGGGCCGTTTCGCGTTTGATCGGCGCGGGGTGCGGGGCCGTGGTTTCGCCGCGCGGCGCGCGTCGACCCGGGCGATTTTCGCAGGCGAAAATCGCGGGGCGCTCTTGGCGGGCGGTCTGCCATCTTTCGGGGCGGTGTGTCTGTGGCGGGTGTCGGATGCCTCCGGCGGCCATATTTGCGGGATGAAGATGCGGGCGGGGGCGCCTGCCTGCCGATGCGGGTGCCTTGCCGATGGGGGGCCTGCGGGCGGGGAGGGATTGCACCCGAGGCGCTCCGCGCGGTATCAGGACGACCAAGGCAAGGGTTGCAAGACCAGGTTGGCAAGACAAGGGGTTCGGGGCATGCGTCGAGTGGTTGTGACGGGGCTGGGGCTGGTGACGCCTCTGGCCTCAGGGGTCGAGGCGACGTGGTCGCGCCTGTTGGCGGGGCAGTCGGGAGCAGGGCCGATCACGCGCTTCGATGCGAGCCACCTGGCGACGAGTTATGCCTGCGAGCTGCCCCGCGGCGATGGCAGCGACGGGACCTTCAACCCCGACCAGTGGATGGAGCCCAAGGAACAGCGCAAGGTCGACGAGTTCATCCTCTACGGCATGGCCGCCGCCGTGCAGGCGGTGGAGGATGCGGGCTGGACGCCCGAGGGGACCGAGGACCGGGAGCGGACGGGCGTGCTGATCGGCTCGGGGATCGGGGGGTTGTCCTCGATTGCCGATACCTCGATCACGCTGAAGGAGAAGGGGCCGCGGCGGGTGTCGCCCTTCTTCGTGCCGGGGGCGCTGATCAACCTGATCTCGGGGCAGGTGTCGATCCGCTACGGGTTCAAGGGGCCGAACCACGCGGTTGTCACCGCCTGTTCGACCGGCGCGCATGCCATCGGGGATGCGGCGCGGCTGATCCAGTGGGGGGATGCCGAGGTGATGATCGCGGGCGGCGCGGAAAGCCCGATCTGCGAGATCGGCATCGCGGGGTTCAACGCCTGCAAGGCGCTGTCGACCAAGCGCGGGCATGAGCCGGAGAAGGCCTCGCGGCCCTGGGACAGTGATTCCGACGGCTTCGTCATGGGCGAGGGCGCGGGGGTCGTGGTGCTGGAGGAATACGAGCACGCCCGCGCGCGGGGTGCCAAGATCTACGCCGAGATCCTGGGCTATGGCCTGTCTGGCGATGCCTATCACATCACCGCGCCGCCGCCGGATCACGAGGGGGCCGAGCGCGCGATGCGCGCCGCGCTGAAGCGGGCGGGTCTGGAGCCTTCGGCCATCGACTACGTCAACGCGCATGGCACCTCGACGATGGCGGACACCATCGAGCTGGGTGCGGTGGAGCGGCTGATGGGGGATCACGCGGGCAAGGTGCTGATGTCGTCGACCAAGTCGGCGACGGGGCACCTGTTGGGGGCGGCGGGGGCGATCGAAGCGATCTTCTCGATCCTGGCGATCCGCGACCAGGTGGCGCCGCCGACGATCAACCTGGACAATCCGGCCGCCGAGACGGCGATCAACCTCTGCGCCAACGCGGCGCAGAAGGGGGAGATCAACGTGGTTCAGTCGAATTCCTTCGGCTTCGGGGGGACGAATGCCTGCCTGATCATGGGACGGGTGTAGGCCGCCCATGTGGAAGAGCGTCGCCGCCAACGGGATGAGTTTCCTGATCGTCGTCTTCGTCGCGCTGGCGGGGGCGATCGCCTGGGGGCAGCGGGAGTTCCGCGCGCCGGGGCCCTTGGCGGAGGCGACGTTCTTCGAGGTGCCGCGGGGGGCGACGCTGCGCCGGGTTTCCGAGGATCTTCAGGAGGTTGGCGCGGTGTCATCCGCGATGCTGTTCCGGCTGGGCGCGGATTACGCGGGCATGGCCGACCAGCTGCGTTTCGGGAATTACGAGATCCCGGCGGGGGCCTCGATGGAAGAGGTGCTGGAGATCGTGACCGCGGGCGGGCCGTCGCAGTTCCGCTATACCGCCACTTACGTGCTGCGGCTGGCGGGCACGGGCGAGTTGCGGCTGCGCGAGCGGGTGCCGGGCACGGGCGAGATCGTGGCGCTGGCGGATTTCGCCTATGAGGACGGTGTGCCGGCGGTCTACAGCGACCTTGTGGAGAGCGGGACGCCGATGGTCTACCGCCTGTCGGTGCCCGAGGGGCTGACCAGCTGGCAGATCGTGGAAGGGTTGCGCGCGGCCGATTTCCTGTCGGGCGAGATCGCCGAGGTGCCGCCCGAGGGGATGCTGGCGCCCGACACGTTCGAGGTGCGGCGCGGGCAGGACCGGCAGGAGATGCTGGACCGGATGCAGGCCGCGCAGGCGGAGATCCTGGCCGAGGCCTGGGCGAACCGGCAGGACGGCTTGCCGCTGGCCAGCCCGGAGGAGGCGCTGATCCTGGCTTCGATCATCGAGAAGGAAACCAGCGTCGCGGAGGAGCGGCGGCGGGTGGCGAGCGTCTTCGTGAACCGGTTGAACCGGGGGATGCGGCTGCAGACGGACCCGACGGTGATCTATGGAATCACCGAGGGGCGCGGCGTGCTGGGCCGGGGGATTCGCGCCAGCGAGCTGCGCGCGGAGACGCCGTGGAACACCTATGTCATCAACGGGCTGCCGCCGACGCCCATCGCCAACCCCGGACGGGCGGCGATCGAGGCGGCGGTGAACCCGGACGGCTCGCCCTTCATCTTTTTCGTGGCGGATGGCACGGGCGGGCACGCTTTCGCGGAAACCCTTGAAGAACATAACAGAAATGTCGCCGTCTGGCGGCGGATCGAGGCCGAGCGCGCCGCCGAGAGCCAGTGAGCCGGGCGGCGCGGGTTAACGGGGTGTAAACGCGCGAGATCGCGTTAACCCTTTGTAAACACAAAACTTCTTGACCCTGCGCACGCTCCGTGGCATCCCTTTGGGCATGCTGGAAGACGTGGGTCAGGCGGCCCGGGGATTACCCCCGAGGCCGTTTTTTCATGCCTGCGGCGGATGCCGCGACTGGGGCCCGCGTGCTGCTCGTGACCGGAGGGGATTTCGGACACGAGGGTTATTTTATGACCGATATTCAATGTGATGACGACCTCGCCCACGCCGAGCGGACGGTGGAGCGGGCGTGGAAGGCGCTGGAGACGGCGGTGGCGGTGTTGGAGAGCGCCGTCGATGCCGCCAAGGCGCCGGGTGCGATGGATGCAAGCGAGATGGTCAAGGATGTGAAGGCGCTGAACGCGGCCTTCCTCTGGGCCATGCAGCAGGAGGGCCGGGCACGTGATGCAGGAAGCCAGAGATACGGGCGAGGCGGCGGGGGAGGGTCGCTCGACCTTGCCGCCGCGCGGGCCGAAGTCGAGTTCCGCCTGGCTTGCCTGCGCGGGGCCGGAGGTGACGGAACACTTCCTTGCGAGCCTGAGTGACGGTGCGCTGGCGGCGCTGCCCTACCTGTTCGAGGTCTGGGCCCTGCCGCACCAGCTGCCGCCCGAGGGGGATTGGACCAGTTGGGTGATCCTTGGCGGGCGGGGTGCGGGCAAGACGCGGGCCGGGGCGGAATGGGTGCGGGCGATGGTCGAGGGACCGACGCCCGAGGCACCGGGGCGCGCGCGCCGGGTGGCGCTGGTGGGCGAGACCTATGACCAGGCGCTGGCGGTGATGGTGAAGGGGGAGAGCGGGCTGTTGGCCTGCTCTCCGCCGGACCGCTGCCCGCGGTGGATCGCGGGGGAGCGGCGGCTGGAATGGCCGAACGGGGCGGAGGCGCGGCTCTATTCGGCGCATGACCCGGAGGCGTTGCGGGGGCCGCAATTCGATGCGGCCTGGGCCGATGAGCTGGCGAAATGGCCGAAGGCTCAGGAGACATGGGACATGCTGCAGTTCGGGCTGCGGCTGGGGCAGCATCCGCGGCAGGTGGTGACGACGACGCCGCGCAACGTGGGTGTGCTGAAGGGGCTTCTGGCGCGCGACAGCACGGTGGTGACGCAGGCCGCGACCGAGGCGAACCGGGCGTTTCTCGCGCCCAGTTTCCTGCGGGAGGTGCGGGCGCGCTACGGGCAGACCCGGCTGGGGCGGCAGGAGCTGGACGGGCAGCTGCTGGAGGATGCGGAGGACGCCTTGTGGACGCGGGCGGGCATTGACGCGTTGCGGGTCTCCGAGGTGGCCGAAGGGGCGCGGGTGATCGTGGCGGTGGACCCGCCGGTGACGGGGCACGCGGGATCGGACGCCTGCGGGATCGTGGCGGTGGCCGTGGTGGAACGCGGCGCGCCGCATGACTGGACGGCGGTGGTGCTGGAGGATGCGAGCGTCGCGGCGGCGAGCCCCAAGGAATGGGCCGAGGCCGCGGCGGCGGCCTATCACCGGCATGGCGCGGCGCGGATGGTGGCCGAGGTGAACCAGGGCGGGGACCTGGTGGGCACGCTGATGCGGCAGGTCGATCCGCATGTGAATTACCGCGGGGTGCGGGCCTCCAAGGGCAAGACCGCGCGGGCGGAGCCGGTGGCGGCCTTGTATGAACAGGGGCGGGTGCGGCACCTGGGTGTTCTGGAGGCGCTGGAGGACGAGATGTGCCTGCTGACGCTGAGGGGCTACGAGGGGACGGGAAGCCCGGACCGGCTGGATGCGCTGGTCTGGGCGGTGACCGAGGGGCTGCTGGCGCCGGGGATTGGCGCGCTGAACCCGCGGGTTCGCGGGCTTTAGCCCGGTTTTTTCGCTGATCGAGGGATGGACGGCCGCGAGGGCCGTGGGCTGCACCCCGCCGGGGTGGCGGCGTCTTTGTGTTGTGTTGAGGAGAGAAGCGCATGGTATTGGATTTCCTGCGAAAGACCCAAGCGGCCGTGCCGGAGCGCAAGGCCTCGGCCAGTGCGAAGATCGTGGCATGGGGCGGCGCGGGGCGGGTCGCCTGGAGCCCGCGGGACACGGTCTCGCTGACGCGGAACGGCTTCCAGGGCAACCCGGTGGGGTTCCGCGCGGTGAAGCTGATCGCCGAGGCGGCGGCGGCGCTGCCGGTGTTGTGCCAGGACCCCGCGCGGCGCTACGAGGCGCATCCGGTGTTGTCCCTGCTGAACCGTCCGAACCCGGCGCAGGGGCGCGCGGACCTGCTGGAGGCGGTGTTCGCGCAGCTGATGCTGTCGGGGAACGCCTATGTCGAGGCGGTGCCGGGCGAGGCGGGGCTGGCGGAGTTGCATGTGCTGCGCTCGGACCGGATGAGCCTGGTGCCGGGGGCGGATGGCTGGCCTGCGGGATACGATTACGTGGTGGGGGCGAAGCGGCATCGGTATCCGGCGGATATCATTTGCCATATCAAGACCTTCCACCCGCAGGATGACCATTACGGGCTGGCGCCCCTGCAGGCGGCGGCGACCGCGCTGGACGTGCATAACGCGGCGGCGCGCTGGTCGAAGGCGCTTCTGGACAATGCGGCGCGGCCCTCGGGCGCGATCGTCTATCGCGGCGTCGATGGCGGTGGCGCGATGAGCGAGGAGCAGTTCGAGCGGCTGCAGACCGAGCTGGAGACGCATCACCAGGGCGCGCGGAACGCCGGGCGGCCGATGCTGCTGGAAGGGGGGTTGGACTGGAAGCCGATGGGCTTTTCGCCCTCGGACATGGAATTCCAGAAGACCAAGGAAGCGGCGGCGCGGGATATCGCGCTGGCCTTCGGTGTGCCGCCGATGCTGCTGGGGATACCGGGGGATGCGACCTATGCCAATTACGCCGAGGCGAACCGGGCGTTCTACCGTCTGACGGTGCTGCCCTTGGCGCAGAAGGTGCTGGCGCAGGTGGCGGGCTGGCTTTCGGGGCTGACCGGCGATGTCGTCGATCTCGCGCCCGATCTGGACCAGGTGCCGGCGCTGGCCGCCGAGCGCGAGGCGCAGTGGCGGCGGGTGGCCGAGGCGGATTTCCTGACCGAGGGCGAGAAGCGCCGGATGCTCGGCCTGCCCGAGCGGCCGGAGGGCGCATGAGCGACGAGGGGCGCGGCGGGTCGCGGTATCTCTACGCGCCGTTCGATGCGGCGAATGCGCGGATCGAGGCCAACGAGCGGGTTCAGGACGAGCGCTGGCAGGCGCTGACGTTCCGGCTGGAGGCGATCGAGGCGGCGCTGGAGCGGCTGGAGCGGCGGCTGTGGCTGGCGGTTTTCGGCGTGGTCTCGGTGATCCTCGCGCAGGGGATAAGCGAGCTGATCCAGGTGAATGGTGCGGGATAGGGGCATGACATGAAAGACGTTTTGCAAAGCGGGCTGGAGACGAAATTCGTCCGCTTCGATGCCGAGGCGCTGACGGTTTCCAAGGGCTGCGAGATCGCGGGATACGCGAGCCTCTTCGGGGCCTGCGACCAGGGCGGCGACGTGGTGGAGGCGGGCGCCTATGGCGCGAGCCTGAAGCGGCTGGAGGCCGGGGGGCGGCGGGTCAAGATGCTGTGGCAGCATGATCCGGCGGAGCCCATCGGCATCTGGGACGAGGTGCGCGAGGACGCGCGCGGCCTTTTCGTGAAGGGGCGGCTTCTGAAGGAGGTGGCCCGCGCGCGGGAGGCGGCGGCGCTGATCGAGGCGGGGGCCATCGACGGGCTGTCGATCGGCTATCGCACGATCAGGGCCACGAAGGACGGGCAGGGGCGCAGGCTCCTGTCGGAGGTGGAGCTTTGGGAGGTGTCGCTGGTGACCTTTCCGATGCTTCCCGAGGCGCGGGTCGCGCCCGAGGCCGCCGAGGCCAAGGGCGCAGAAGACCTGCGCAAGCTGGCGCGCGCGTTCGAGGACGCAAGGGCCAGGCTGGCGGCGCGAAAGCCCCGCTGACCCCAACCAACCAGATCGAAGGTGATGGAGATGACCGAGACCCGATCCGGGGCGGCGGACAAGCCCCGTTCGGCCCAGGCCCCGATTGACGACGTGACGGAGGCCCTTGGCGGGTTCCTGAGCGAATTCAGCCGGTTCCAGGACGATATGAATGCAAAGTATCAAAAGCAGGAAGAGCGTATTGCCATGCTGACCACCAAGACCATGACCCATGCACGCCCGGCGCTGTCGGCCGAGACCGACCGCGGCGCGCCGCACAAGAAGGCGCTGGCGACCTATCTGCGCAACGGCGACGACGACGCGCTGCGCGGGCTCGAGATCGAGCACAAGGGCCTGAACACGGCGGTGAATGCCGAGGGCGGCTATCTTGTCGATCCGCAGACGGCGGCGACGATCCAGTCGGTGCTGCGCTCGGGCTCGAGCCTGAGGGCGGTGGCCAACGTGGTGCAGGTCGAGGCCACGTCCTTCGACGTGCTGATCGACACGACGGACACCGGCGCGGGCTGGGCGGACGAGGTGACGGACACGGGCGAGACCGCCGCGCCGCAGATCGAGCGCATCTCGATCCCGCTGCACGAGCTGTCGGCGATGCCCAAGGCCTCGCAGCGGCTGCTGGATGACGCGGCCTTCGACGTCGAGGGCTGGCTGGCGGGCCGCATCGCGGACAAGTTCGCCCGATCGGAGGCGGATGCCTTCATCAACGGTGACGGGTCGGGCAAGCCCGTGGGCCTGCTGAGCGGCATGGCGCTGCCCAATGCGATGTGGGGCTGGGGCACGCTGGGCTACGTGGCGACCGGCACGGCGGGCGATTTCGACGCGACCAACCCTGCGGATGCCATCGTCGACCTGGTCTATGCGCTGGACGCGCGTTACCGCGCGAATGCGACCTTCGTGATGAATTCCAAGACCGCGGGCGCGGTGCGCAAGATGAAGGATGCCGATGGCCGCTTCCTGTGGTCGGACGGGCTGGCGGCGGGGGAACCGGCGCGGCTGATGGGCTACCCGGTGCTGATCGCCGAGGACATGCCCGATATCGCGGTGGATGCGACGGCCATCGCCTTTGGCGATTTCGGCGCGGGCTACACCATCGCGGAGCGCCCCGAGCTGCGCGTTCTGCGTGACCCGTTCAGCGCCAAGCCGCATGTGCTGTTCTATGCCACCAAGCGCGTCGGCGGGGCGATCTCGGACTATGCGGCGATCAAGCTGATGAAGTTCGGCCTGTCCTGACGGGACGCGACAGACAGGCAGATGCCCGCCCCGTCGCCCTTCGGGATGCGGGGCGGGCGGGGCGGTGCGCCGTGCGCGATCCGGCTGCGCGTCTCTCCGCTCGAGCAGCGCGGGCGGCGTGCCGTCCCACATCCCCACACGGCAGGATTTCGGAGAATTTCCCATGATGATGGTCGAATTGACCTCGGTGCCCGGCGCGAGCTTGCCGGTGAGCGAGCTGGCCGAGCATCTGCGGCTGGCCCGCGGGTTCAGCGATGACGGCAGTCAGGATGCCTCGCTCGAGAGCGGGTTGCGGGCGGCCTTGTCGGCAATCGAGGCGCGCATCGGCAAGGCGTTGTTTTCGCGCCGTTTCGCGCTGACGCTGATGGCCTGGCACGACCCCGAGGCGCATGTCCTGCCGCTGGCGCCGGTGGTGTCGGTCGACAGCGTGAAGCTGATCACGCGGGCGGGTGCCGAGACGCTGGTCGCGCCCGAGGTCTACGAGCTGCGCGCCGACCGGCACCGGCCGGTCCTGGCGGCGGCGGGGCGGTCGCTGCCCTCGCCCAGCCAGGGGGGCACGATCGAGGTGGAGTTCACCGCCGGGTTCGCAAGCGACTGGGCGGGACTTCCGGCGGATCTGAAGCAGGCCGTGCTGATCCTGGCGGGCGAGTTCTGGGGGCAGGAGATGGCGGCGCAGACGGGCATCCCGTTCTCGGTCTCGGTCCTGCTGGAGCCGCACCGGCCCTTGCGGCTGCGGGGGGCGGGGGCATGAGCGGCCCCGCGATGACCCGACGGCTGGTGCTGGAGGCCCCCGAGCGGGTTGCCGATGGCGCGGGCGGTTTCAGCGAAACCTGGGTCGCCTTGGGTCACATCTGGGCCGCGGTCGAGCTGCGCGGCGCGGGGCGCGAGGTGGATGCGGCGGCACGGCTTCAGCTGAAGATCACCATGCGCGCGGTGCCCGTGGGGGCCGAGGCGCGGCCCACGGCGGCGATGCGGTTCCGCGAGGGCGCGCGGCTCTACCGGATCGAGGCGGTGCATGAGAGCGACGCGACGGGCCGCACACTGACCTGTTTCGCGGTCGAGGAGGTGGGGCGATGAGCTACGGCAGTTCGGCCGCCCTGCAGGCGGCGGTTTTCGCGGCGTTGACCGGCGATGCGGCGGTGGCCGCGCTGTCGGGGGGCGCGATCCATGACGCGCTGCCGCCGGGGCCCTTGCCGTCGCTTTACGTGGCGCTGGGCCCCGAGCGTGTGCGCGAGGCCGGGGACGGCACGGCGGGGGGTGCGGTGCACCTGTTCCCGGTCACGGTGGTGAGCGAGGGCGCGGGTTTCGCGGGCGCGAAGGCGCTGGCGGCGGCGATCTCGGACGCGTTGGACGGGGCCGACCTGGCCCTGTCGCGGGGGCGGCTGGTGAGCATGGCCTTTCAGCGGGCGCGTGCCCGCCGGGTGGATGGCGGGCGGGAGATCGAGCTGTGGTTTCGCGCGCGGGTGGATCAGGACGCGTGAGCGTCGTCTGGCAACTGACTGACAATATTGGAGAACGGTATGGCGGCGCAGAGCGGCAAGGACCTTTTGGTGAAGGTCGACATGGACGGGAACGGCGTGTTCGAGACGATGGCGGGGCTGCGCGCGACGCGGCTGAGCTTCAACGCGGAACAGGTGGATGTGACGAGCCTCGAGTCCGCGGGCGGCTGGCGCGAGCTGCTGGCGGGTGCCGGCGTGAAATCGGCGGCGATCTCGGGCTCGGGCATCTTCCGGGACGCGGCGACGGACGAGCGCGCGCGGCAGATCTTCTTCGACGGGGCGACGCCGGGGTTCCAGGTGGTGATCCCGGATTTCGGCATCGTGGAGGGGGCGTTCCAGATCACGGCGATCGAATACGCGGGGACGCATGACGGCGAGGCGACCTACGAGATGTCGATGGCCTCGGCCGGCGCGCTGGTCTTCACGGCGATCTGAGGCATGGCTGCAGGTGCGAACCCCTGGGCGGGCGAGGTGGTGCTGGTCGTCGATGGCGTGCGGCACCGCGCGAAGCTGACGCTGGGTGCCTTGGCCGAGCTGGAGGCGCGGCTGGAGGCGGAGAGCCTGGCGGATCTCGTGGCGCGCTTCGAGGGCGACGCCCTGCGGGCGCGCGACGTGCTGATGCTGGTCTGCGCGGGGCTGAGAGGCGGGGGATGGGAGGGCGACCTGCCCGACCTTCTGTCGGCCGAGATCGAGGGCGGCCCGCTGGAGGCGGCGCGGGTGGCCGCGCGGCTTCTGGCGCTGGCGTTCCGGGTGCCGGAATGAGCGCGGGCGGCTTCGACTGGCCCGCGCTGATGCGGGCGGGGCTGCAGGGGCTGGGGCTTGCGCCCGCGGTCTTCTGGGCGCTGACGCCCGCGGAATTGCTGATGATGCTGGGCGAGGGCGAGGGTGCCGCCCCGATGGGGCGCGACCGGCTGGAGGCGCTGGCGGCCCGGTTTCCCGATGTGACCATGAAGGAGAGCGGCGATGGCCGAGACGGATGACGGCATGGACGCGCTGGAGGCGCAGATCGCCGAGCTGGAGGTGAGCCTTGCCGGGGCGACCAGCATGGCAGCGGCCTTCCAGGCGGAGCTGCGGGGGATGCAGGAGACGATGCTTTATACCGGGCGCGAGGTTCAGGGGATGAGCCGCGCGATCGGGGGCGGCTTGCGGCGCGCCTTTGACGGTGTGGTGTTCGACGGGATGCGGCTGTCGGATGCGCTCCGGACGGTGGCGCGGAGCATGGTGGACGCGGCCTACAACACCGCGATGCGGCCGGTGCAGAACGCCGTGGGCGGATTTATCGCCAACGGGATCAACGGGTTGGTCAGCGGCATCCTGCCGTTCCAGAAGGGCGGCGCGATCTCGCAGGGGCGGGTGATGCCCTTTGCGCGGGGGGGCGTGGTGCAGGGGCCGACGCCGTTCCCGATGCGGGGCGGCATGGGGCTGATGGGCGAGGCGGGGCCGGAGGCGATCATGCCGCTGCGCCGCGGGCCTGACGGGCGGCTGGGCGTTGCTGCGGCGGGCGGGGCCGGGCCGGTGCATGTGGTGATGAACATCACGACGCCCGATGTGCAGGGTTTCCAGCGCAGCCAGACGCAGATCGCGGCCCAGATGGGCCGGGTTCTGGCGCGCGGGCAGCGCAACCGCTGAGGGGGCAGGGACATGGGATTTCACGAGGTTCGTTTCCCCGCCAACCTGAGCTTCGGCTCGGTCGGGGGGCCGGAGCGGCGCACGGAGGTGGTGGCGCTGACCAACGGGTTCGAGGAGCGCAACACCCCCTGGGCGCAGTCGCGCAGGCGCTATGACGCGGGGGTGTCGCTGCGCTCGCTCGACGATATCGCGGTGCTGATCGCCTTCTTCGAGGCGCGGCGCGGGCAGCTTTACGGGTTCCGCTGGAAGGACTGGTCGGATTTCAAGAGCTGCGCGCCCTCGGGCACGCCCGGTTTCCGGGACCAGGAGATCGCGGTCGCGGACGGAGTGCGGCGGGTGTTCGGGCTGTCGAAGAGTTACCGCTCGGGCGGGCATGTCTACGTGCGGCCCGTGGCCAAGCCGGTCGAGGGGAGCGTGCTGGTGGGCATCACCGGCGACGAGCAAGTGCTGGGCGTGGATTTCGAGCTGGACGTGACGTCGGGCGAGGTGCGTTTTGCCGAGCCGCCCGACGCGGGCGAGGTCATCACGGCGGGGTTCGAGTTCGACGTGCCGGTGCGGTTCGACACGGATATCATCCAGACCTCGGTCGCCAGTTTCCACGCGGGCGAGGTGCCCGAGGTGCCGGTCGTGGAGATCCGGCTGTGAGCGGGGTGGCGGGGCTGGACGCCCACCTGGCCAGCGGTGCGACGGGGGTCTGCCGCTGCTGGAAGCTGGTGCGCGCGGATGGCGTGGCTTTCGGCTTCACCGACCATGACCGGGCCTTGAGCTTCGAGGGGGTCGAGTTTCGCCCCGAGAGCGGCTTGTCGGCGGCTGCGCTGATGCAGACCACGGGCCTGTCGGTGGACAATACCGAGGCGGTGGGCGCGCTCAGCGACGCGGCGATCACCGAGGCGGATATCGCGGCGGGCCGCTATGACGGCGCGGCGGTGGAGGCGTGGCTGGTGCAATGGGCCGCGCCCGAGAACCGGGTGCTGCAGTTCCGCGGCTCGCTGGGCGAGCTGACGCGGGCGGGCGGAGCCTTTACCGCCGAGCTGCGCGGGCTGGCCGAGCGGATGAACGTGGCGACGGGCCGGGTCTACCAGCGCAGCTGTTCGGCGGTGCTGGGGGACGGGGCCTGTGGCGTGGACCTGTTGGCGGCGGGCTATTCGGCGGAGGTGTCGATTGCCGCGCTGGAGGAGGCGCGGGTGTTGTGGCTGGACGGGCTCGAGGCGTTCGAGCCGCGCTGGTTCGAGCGCGGGCGTTGCGTGGTGCTGGACGGGGTCGCCGCGGGGCTGGAGGGGGCGATCAAGATCGACCGGCCCGAGGGCGGGCTGAGGCGCGTGGAGCTGTGGGACCGGGTGCGGGCCGAGCTGGCCGTGGGGGATCGTGTCAGGATCACCGCGGGCTGCGACAAGCGGATGGAGACCTGTCGGTTGAAGTTCGGCAACCTGCTGAATTTCCGCGGCTTTCCCGATCTGCCGGGCGAGGATTGGATGGTGGCGCATCCGTCCCGTGTGTCTGCGCGGGACGGTGGGAGCCGGCGATGAGCGCGGTGGTGGAGGCCGCGCGGGGCTGGCTGGGCACGCCCTACGTGCACCAGGCGAGTTGCCGCGGCGCGGGGTGTGATTGCCTCGGGCTGCTGCGCGGGGTGTGGCGCGATCTGTATGGGCAGGAGCCCGCGCCGGTGCCCGCCTACACGGCGGATTGGTCCGAGACCTCGGGTGAGGAGCGGCTGTGGCAGGCGGCGCGGCGGCATCTCGTGGCGCGGCCCCTGGCCGAGGCCATGCCGGGCGACGTGATCCTGTTCCGGATGCGCGATGGCGGGGTGGCCAAGCATCTGGGGCTGCAATCCGTGGCGGGCCCCGCGCCGCGGTTCATCCATGCCTATTCGGGGCATGGGGTTGTGGAAAACGCGCTGACGCCGCCCTGGGCGCGGCGGATCGTGGCGCGCTTCGCGTTTCCGGAAAGGATGTAACGGCATGGCGACGATCCTGCTTTCGGCCGCGGGTGCGGCCATCGGTGGCATGAGTTCGGGCACGGTGTTGGGCCTGACGGGCGCGGTGGTGGGCCGCGCGGTGGGCGCGACGCTGGGCCGGGTGATCGACCAGCGGTTGCTGGGCGCGGGCTCGGAGCCGGTGGAGCGGGGCCGCATCGACCGGTTCCGC
This sequence comes from Roseicyclus amphidinii, assembly GCF_030163755.1. Classification (GTDB taxonomy): domain Bacteria; phylum Pseudomonadota; class Alphaproteobacteria; order Rhodobacterales; family Rhodobacteraceae; genus Roseicyclus; species Roseicyclus amphidinii. Next base: position 14,615 of record NZ_JASJOE010000035.1, on the reverse strand, counting down.
CTGACGCAGGCGGGCGAGGGCGCGCCGGTGGCGCAGCTGTTCGGGCGGATGCGGCTGGGCGGGCAGGTGATCTGGGCGACGCGCTTCGTCGAGAGCACCAGCACGACGGGGGGCGGCAAGGGCGCGCCGCCGCAGCCGAAGACGACGACTTATGCCTATTCGGTGAGCTTGGCCATTGCGCTCTGCGAGGGCGAGATCCGGCGGGTGGGCCGTATCTGGGCGGACGGGGTCGAGCTTGACCAGGGCACGGTCACGATGCGGGTCTATCGCGGGACCGGGGACCAGATGCCCGATCCGCTGATGGAGGCGGTGGAGGGCGCGGGGCAGGTGCCGGCCTATCGGGGCATCGCCTATGTCGTGTTCGAGGACCTGGACCTGACGCCCTTCGGCAACCGGGTGCCGCAGTTCGCCTTCGAGGTGGTGCGCCCGGCGCAGCCCGCGCGCGAGATGCTGCCCGCGGCGGCGGAGGCGGTGCGCGCTGTGGCGCTGATGCCGGGGACGGGGGAATACGCGCTGGCGATGCGGCCGGTGACGGCCGAACAGGGCCTTGGCGCGCGGCAGGCGCTGAACACCAGCAGCGGTGCGGGTGGGACGGATGCGGCGCTGGCGCTGGCGCAGATGCGCGACAGCCTGCCGAACCTGCGGTCGGTCAGCGTGATCTATTCGTGGTTCGGCGATGACCTGCGCGCGGGGCAGTGCCGGGTGAAGCCCAAGGTCGAGCACCGGGACCGCGACGGGGTGGAGATGCCCTGGACCGCGGGCGGGATCGCGCGGGCCGAGGCCGAGGAGCTGGCGCGCGTGGACGGGCGGCCGGTCTATGGCGGGACGCCGGCGGATGCCTCGGTGATCGAGGCGATCGAGGCGATCCGCGCGGGCGGGCAGGAGGTGATGGTTTACCCCTTCCTGTTGATGGAGGTGCTCTCGGGCAACGGATTGCCGGACCCTTACGGCGGTGCGGAGCAGGCGGCGCTGCCCTGGCGCGGGCGGATCACGGGGGACTTGGCGCCGGGCCAGCCCGGAAGCCCGGACGGCACGTCGGCCAATGCCTTGGCCGTCGATGCGTTCTTCGGGACGGTCACGGCAGGGGATTTCACGGTGACGCCGGGGGCGGTCAGCTACAGCGGGCCCGAGGAATGGAGCTATGCGCGGTTCATCCTGCATGCCGCGGCCTTGTGCGCGGCGGCGGGGGGTGTCGATGCCTTCTGCATCGGGTCCGAGATGCGCGGGCTTACGCAGATGCGCGACGGGGTCGGCTTTCCGGCGGTGGCGCGGCTGCGGGCGCTGGCGGCCGAGGTGCGGGCGCTCCTTCCCGAGGCCAAGCTGAGCTATGCTGCGGATTGGTCGGAGTATTTCGGCTACCAGCCGCAGGATGGCTCGGGGGACGTGTATTTCCACCTCGATCCGCTTTGGGCGGATGAGGAGATCGATTTCATCGGCATCGACAATTACATGCCCTTGAGCGACTGGCGCGAGGGGCTGGACCACGCGGATGCGGGCTGGGGCGCGATCCATGATCCCGCCTATCTCGCCGCGAACATCGAGGGCGGGGAGGGCTTCGACTGGTATTACCCGACCGAGGAGGCGCGGGCGGCGCAGCGGCGGGAGCCGATCGCGGCGGGCGTGCCCGGCTGGCGCGTGACCGAGGCGCTGGAAACGGTCGCGCCCGGTGCCACGGGGGCCTTCGCGTCGGACCTGGCCGTGCGGCAGGCGACGGCGGTGTTTCACGGCATGGTGCGCCTGCCCGAGGTGCCGGTGGAGGGCGTGCTTTGGGAGCATGGGGCCTCGGGCACGGGGGCGTCGCTGGGGCTGCGCGAGGGGGGGGCGGTGCTGCGGCTGCGGGCGGGCGATGGCGGGGTGGCCATGACCGGCTCGGACGCTGTGACGGCGGTGTTGGACCTGCCCGTTTCGGAGCTGCCCTTCGACGGGCGGATGCACGAGGTGATGTGGGAGCTGCGCCCGGCAGCGCCGGGGCGTGTCAGGCTCTGGATCGACGGGCGCTTGCGCGGCGAGGCGGAGACGAGCGGGGGCGGCCCGCTGGAAGGCGGCGTCTGGTCCGGCAGCGACCAGGGCGGGTGGCTGCGCGCGGCGGGCGGTTTCGTCGTGGGCGAACCCTCGGGGCCGTGGCCGTCGCAGGACGGGGGCGTTCTGACGCGGGCGGCGCAGGTCTTCGAACCCTCGGGCGAGGGGGATGCGTTTCTCTATCGGTACAAGGACTTGCGCGGCTGGTGGTCCTCGCCGCATGTCGAGCGGCGGGGGGGCATGCCGTTGCAGGTCACCTCGCCATGGGTGCCGCGGTCGAAGCCGATCCGCTTTACCGAATTCGGCTGCGGTGCGGTGGACAAGGGGCCGAACGAGCCGAACCGGTTCTTCGATCCGAAAAGCTCGGAAAGCGGGCTGCCGCGCCATTCGAACGGGCGGCGCGATGACCTGGTGCAGGCGCAATACCTGCGCGCGGTGATGGCCTATTGGCAGGACCCCGCGAACAACCCGGTGTCGGAGGTTTACGGCGGCCCGATGCTAGAGCTGGACCACGCCCATGCCTGGGCCTGGGATGCGCGGCCCTGGCCGGCCTTTCCCAATGATCGGGAGCGGTGGTCGGATGGCGCGAACTGGCGGCTGGGGCATTGGATCACGGGCCGGATCGACGCCGCCCCGCTGGACCAGGTGGTGGCCGAGCTGTGCGAGACGGCGGGGGTGACGGAGTACGATGTCTCGGCGCTGTTCGGATTGGTGCGCGGGCACCTGTCGGGCGAGACGGAAAGCGCGCGGGCGCGGTTGCAGGCGCTGATGGTGGCCTATGGCTTTCAGGCGGTGGAGCGGGAGGGGCGGCTGGTGTTCCTGCCCTTGCCCGAGCGCGCCTCGGCGGTGATCGACCCGGGCGAGACCGCGCTGAACGAGGAGGGGCAGGGCGGACTGTCGGAGGTGAGGGCGGCAGAGGCCGAGGTGACGGGCCGCGTGCGGTTGGGCTTCGTCGCGGCGGAGGCGGAATACGGGGACCGGGTGGCCGATGCGGTCTTTCCCGGCGACGGGGCGGATGGGGTTTCGGCCTCGGACCTGCCGCTTGCGCTGACCGGGCCGGAGGGGCAGGCGGTGGCCGAGCGCTGGCTGGCCGAGGCGCGCGTGGCGCGTGATCAGCTGCGGTTCTCGCTGCCGCCCTCGCGGCGGGGCTTGGGCGCGGGGGCTTTGGTGGCGCTGGGCGACGGGTCGACCTGGCGGATCGACCGGGTCGAGGACCGGGGCGCGCGCGCGGTGGAGGCGGTGCGGGTCGAACCCTCGGTCTTCGCGCCGTCGGAGGCGGTGGAGGAGCTGGCGCAGGTCGCGGGCTTCGTGGCGCCGGTTCGGGTGGGTGCGGTGTTCATGGACCTGCCGTTGTTGACGGGGGCGGAGGTGGAGCACGCCCCGCACCTGGCGGTGACGGCGACGCCTTGGCCGGGGTCGGTGGCGGTTTACGCCGCGCCGGGGCCGGACGGGTTCGTGCTGAACCGGCTGATCGAGCGGCGGGCGGTGATGGGCACGTTGGAGACGCCGCTTTTCGCAGCCGTGCCGGGGGTTTGGGACCGGTCGGGGCCGCTGCGCGTGCGGATTGCGGCGGGGCAGCTGGCCGCCACGGAGGCCGAGGCGGTGCTGAACGGTGCCAATGTCGCCGCGATCGGGAGCGGCGGGGATGGCGACTGGGAGGTGATCCAGTTCGCTGGTGCCACGCTGGTGGGCGATGGGCTGTGGGAGATCGGCCTGCGCCTGCGCGGCCAGCAGGGGACGGATGGCGTGATGCCGGAGGTCTGGCCGGAGGGCAGCGTCTTCGTGCTGCTCGACGGCGCGCCGGGGCAGATCGAGCTGCCGGTTTCGGCGCGCGGGCTGGCGCGGCATTACCGCGTGGGGCCTGCGCGGCGCAGCGTGGACGACCCGAGTTACGTCGAAAAGGTGTTGGCGTTTCAGGGCGTTGGCCTGAGACCCTATGCGCCGGCGCATCTGAGGGTTGCGGTGGATGGGGGTGACCTGCAGGTCGCTTGGGTCCGTCGGACGCGGATCGACGGGGACAGTTGGGAGGGGATCGAGGTGCCGCTGGGCGAGACCTCGGAGGTCTACCTGCTGCGCGTCCGGGATGCGGGCGGCGTGCTGCGCGAGGAGACCCTTGGCGCGCCCGGTTTCACCTACACCGCGGCGATGCGGAGCGCGGATGCGCCCGGCACGCCCTTTACCATCGAGGTTGCCCAACTGTCCGACCGGGTCGGACCGGGGTCGTTTGCGAGGATCGAGATCGATGACTGACACAGCACGCATGTCCCTTCCGCTTCTGGCGCCGGCGCAGGCGCAGAAACACGTGACCGTGAACGAGGCGTTGTTGCGCCTCGACGGGCTGACGCATCTGACCTTGGCGTCGGTGGGCGTCGTCACCCCGCCGCTCGCCGCGCCGGAGGGGGAGCTTTACGCGGTGCCGCCCGGCGCGGTGAACGCCTGGGCCGGGCAGGACGGCAAGCTTGCCTTGCGGGTGGCGGGCGGCTGGGTCTTCGTGCCGCCGCAGCGCGGGTGGCGGGCCTTTGTGCTCGACACCGGCGAGGCGGCGATCTGGGACGGGTCCGACTGGCGCGCGGGGGCGGTGACGTTGAGCCCCTCGGGGGCGGCCATGTCGTTGAAATCATACGAGTTCGATGTGACCTTGAGCGCGGGCAGCACGGTGGCGACGCCGGTGGTCATCCCCTCGCGCGCACTGCTGTTCGGGGTGACGGGCCGCGTGATCACGGCGATCACGGGAAGCGCCACGACCTGGAGCCTGGGCGTGCAGGGCGATGCGGGGCGGTTCGGCACCGGGCTGGGGCTGGCGCTGAATTCCTGGGTCAACGGGCCGGCGGCACCGGTGGTCTACTGGGCCCCCACGGCGCTTCAGATCACGGCGGTGGGCGGGGTGTTCGCCGGGGGCGCGGTGCGGCTGATCGTGCATTATGCCGAGGTGAGCCTGCCTGCGCCGGTCTGACCTTTCCGTGACGCCGGGCCTTCCTTGATGGACCCACGCGCCTATCTGGGGTAGGTGTAGGGGCCGAGAGGACCGGAGGGTTGTGCCATGGCGAAACTGCAACGGAAACTGGCCGGGCTTGACCCGGTCTGGCAGCGCATCCTCGAGGAGGCGGAGACCGCCGTGCGCGACGAGCCGCTTCTGGGCGGGCTGATTCATGGCTGTATCCTGCACCACGACACGCTGGAAAAGGCGCTGGCCTATCGGCTGGCGCAGAAGCTGGCCTCGGGCGAGATGTCGGAGCAGTTGCTGCGCGAGATCGCCGACGAGGCCTATGGCGCGGATGCGACGCTGGGGGCGGCGGCGCGGGCCGATATCATGGCGGTCTATGACCGTGACCCGGCCTGCCACCGCTACATCCAGCCCTTGCTGTTCTTCAAGGGATTCCAGGCGGTTCAGGCCTATCGCCTGGGTCATTGGCTGTGGACGCAGGGGCGGCGCGATTTTGCCTATTTCATCCAGATGCGCGTGTCCGAGGTGTTCGGCGTCGACATTCACCCCGCCGCGCGGATCGGCAAGGGGATCATGATCGACCACGCCCATTCCATCGTGGTGGGCGAGACGGCGGTGGTGGGCGACAACGTGTCGATGCTGCATTCGGTGACGCTGGGCGGCACCGGCAAGGAAGAGGAAGACCGCCACCCCAAGATCGGCGACGGTGTGCTGATCGGGGCGGGGGCCAAGGTGCTGGGCAATATCCGGGTCGGCAATTGCTCGCGCATCGCGGCGGGGTCGGTCGTTCTGGCCGAGGTGCCGGCCTGCAAGACGGTGGCGGGCGTGCCGGCGCGGATCGTGGGCGAGGCGGGCTGCGACCAGCCTTCGATGCGGATGGACCAGCTTTTGCCAAGCGCGGGATCATCTTCAAGCGATGCTTGAAGATCGGCCTACAAGTCGTTGACATGAAAAAGCCGCGTCCCGTTTCGGGCGCGGCTTGTTCGATGCGGTCGGGATGGCCTCAGGCGCTGGCGCGGGACTGCCGCTTGCGCTCGTGCGGGTCGAGGAAGCGCTTGCGCAGGCGGATCGCGTTGGGTGTGACCTCGACCAGCTCGTCATCATCGATATAGGCGATGGCCTCTTCCAGCGACAGGGTGATCGGCGTGGTCAGGCGCACCGCCTCGTCCGTGCCGGAGGCGCGGATGTTGGTAAGCTTCTTGCCCTTGAGCGGGTTCACCTCGAGGTCGTTGTCCCGGCTGTGTTCGCCGATGATCATGCCCTCGTAGACATCGGTCTGCGCGCCGATGAACATGCGGCCGCGATCCTCGAGGTTGAAGAGCGCATAGGCCACGGCCTGCCCGTTTTCCATCGAGATCAGAACGCCCGCGCGGCGGCCGGGGATCGGGCCCTTGTGGGGCTCCCAGGAGTGGAAGACGCGGTTGAGCACGCCCGAGCCGCGGGTGTCGGTCATGAATTCGCCATGGTAGCCGATCAGCCCGCGCGAGGGGACATGGGCCACGATCCGGGTCTTGCCGGTGCCCGCCGGTTTCATCTCGACCAGGTCGCCGCGGCGGGGGCCGGTCAGCTTCTCGATCACGGCGCCGGTGTAGTCGTCATCGACGTCGATCGTGACCTCTTCGATGGGTTCGACCGTCTGGCCGTTCTCTTCGCGCAGGATGACCTGCGGGCGGGAGATGCTGAGTTCGAAGCCCTCGCGGCGCATGTTCTCGATGAGAACGCCCATCTGCAATTCGCCGCGGCCCGCGACCTCGAAGGCCTCGCCGCCGGGGGTGTCGGTGACGCGGATGGCGACGTTGCTTTCCGCCTCCTTCATCAGGCGCTCGCGGATCACGCGCGATTGCACCTTCTTGCCGTCGCGGCCCGCAAGCGGGCTGTCGTTGATGCCGAAGGTGACGGAAATCGTTGGCGGATCAATCGGTTGTGCCGGGATCGGCGTATCGACCGAGGTGTCGCAGAGCGTGTCGGCCACGGTGGCCTTGGACATGCCCGCGAGTGTCACGATATCGCCCGCGACGGCCTCGTCGATGGGCTGCTGGCCGAGGCCGCGGAAGGCGAGGATCTTGGTCACGCGGAACTGTTCGATCCGTTCGCCGGTGCGCGAGAGCGCCTTGATCGTCTCGCCGGTCTTGAGGCGCCCGGCCTCGACCCGGCCGGTCAGGATGCGGCCGATGAAGGGGTCGGCGCCCAGCGTGGTGGCGAGCATCTGGAAGGGCTCGGCTGCGCGCGCGAGTTGCTTGGGCGCGGGCACGTGGGCGACCACGAGGTCGAAAAGCGCCCCGAGGTCCTTGCGCGGACCGTCCAGCTCGGTGTCGGCCCAGCCGGCGCGGCCCGAGGCGTAGAGATGCGGGAAGTCGAGCTGCTGCTCGTCCGCGTCGAGGGCGGCGAAGAGGTCGAAGACCTCGTCCAGCGCGCGGTCGGGTTCGGCGTCGGGCTTGTCGACCTTGTTCAGCACCACGATGGGGCGCAGCCCGAGGGCCAGCGCCTTGGAGGTCACGAACTTGGTCTGCGGCATCGGCCCTTCGGCGGCATCCACCAACAGCACCACGCCATCGACCATCGAGAGGATGCGCTCGACCTCGCCGCCGAAATCGGCGTGGCCGGGGGTGTCGACGATGTTGATGCGCGTGCCCTTCCATTCGACCGAGGTGGCCTTGGCCAGGATGGTGATCCCGCGCTCGCGCTCGAGGTCGTTGCTGTCCATCGCGCGCTCGGCCACGGCCTGATTTTCGCGGAAAGCGCCGGATTGCTTCAGGAGGTTGTCGACCAGCGTCGTCTTGCCGTGGTCGACATGCGCGATGATCGCAATGTTGCGGAGGTCCATGGTAGGCCTTTTCGGGGAATCTGAGGGTTGGGCGAGCCGTTACAGGCTCTGCCCCTGTTTGGCTAGTGTGAAAGGGTCGCCGGGTGCCGCGTTGCGGCGAAAGAGGGCCTAGCGGCGGGCGGCGTAGCGGGATGCGGCGATGCAGAGGATGCCGAAGACCAAGGCCAGCGGGGCAAGGAAGAGGCTGTCGGCGCTATGGACTGCGCCGTCCTCGGGGACGAAGCAGCGCCCGTTTTCGTCGAAGCAGGCGCGGTGACGCCAGTATCCTTGGAAGACAGCAACGGCGAGGGCGAGGGCGCAAAGCAGACTTCCGGCGGCCACGATCCCCGCCGCGATGCGCGCCTTCACTGCTTCTTGCGGAGCCGGATGACGACGTCGAGCTTGGCGATCTCGTAGCCTTCGGGCACGTCGGGCAGGGCCCGGATATCCAGACCGCCCGCGGGCGCGTCGGTCAACCGGCCGCTTTCCTCGAAGTGAAAATGCGGGTGGTCGTCCATCCGCGTGTCGAAGTAGCTGCGGCTGCCGTCGACCGTGACTTCCTGCATCAGGCCCGCGTCGCAGAACGCCTTGAGCGTGTTGTAGACGGTCGCCAGCGACACCCGGTCCCCCGTCGACAGGACAGCATCGTGCAGCCCTTCTGCGGTGACGTGCCGGTTCTGCCCGTCGCCCACCAGAAGCGCCGCCAGCGCAAGGCGCTGCCGCGTCGGCCGCAGGTCGGCGGTGGCGAGCCAGCTTTTGCCGCGTTCGAGGGCTTCGGGGGTCATGGTGGGCGTCTTTCTCCGGGTATCACCGCAATATAGGGCGCAATGCCCTTGCGTTTCAATCTCAAAGCGCCGCTTTGCCGCGCCCTTGCGCCGCGGTCTTGCAGGGTGGTAGACCGGTCCGGCGCTGGAGGGCGCGAGCGACCAACACCTGCGGGGGGACATGGCAGACTATCCGACATCCTTCGACAAGGAGGCGCTGCTGGCCTGCGCCCGCGGCGAGCTTTTCGGCCCCGGCAACGCGCAATTGCCCGAACCGCCGATGCTGATGATGGACCGCATCACCGAGATTTCGGGCGATGGCGGCGCGCATGGCAAGGGGCATGTGGTGGCCGAGTTCGACATCACGCCCGACCTGTGGTTCTTCTCCTGCCACTTCCCCGGCAACCCGATCATGCCCGGCTGCCTCGGCCTTGACGGGCTTTGGCAGCTGACGGGCTTCAACCTCGGCTGGCGCGGCTGGACGGGGCGGGGCTATGCGCTTGGCGTGGGCGAGGTGAAGCTGACGGGCATGGTGCGGCCGGACCGCAAGATGCTGACCTACAAGGTGGATTTCACCAAGGCGATCCAGACCCGCCGCCTGACCATGGGCGTGGCCGACGGCATCGTCGAGGCCGATGGCGAGGTGATCTACCAGGTGAAGGACATGAAGGTCGCGCTGAGCGAGAGCTGAGTGCCCTTCACGGCCGCGCAAGGCTGCCTCCGGACCACCCGCTTGCGTCAGGGCCTGTGCTTCCATAAACAGGCCCGGACCAACGATAGGGAGGCCGCATGCGCCGCGTCGTCATCACAGGACTGGGGATCGTCTCGCCCATCGGGAACTCGGCCGAGGAGGTGACCGAAAGCCTGCGCGCGGGCCGGTCGGGGATCGAGACCCATCCCGACATGGTCGAGCACGGCTTCCGCAGCCAGATCGCGGGCACGCTCAAGATCGACCCGGCCGAGCATATCGACAAGCGCGCGTTGCGCTTCATGGGGCCGGGCGCGGCCTATGCCCATATCGCCATGGGGCAGGCCATCGCGCAATCCGGCCTGACCGAGGCCGAGATCGTCAATGAGCGCACGGGCCTGATCGCGGGCTCGGGCGGGCCGTCTACCTCCGCCATGTTCGCAGCCCACCAGACGGTGCTGAAATCGGGCGGAACCAAGCGCATCGGCCCCTTCGCGGTGCCCAAATGCATGTCCTCCACGATCAGTGCGAACCTTGCGACCGCCTACAGGATCAAGGGCGTTAACTATTCGATAACCTCTGCCTGCTCGACCTCGCTGCACTGTATCGGGGTGGCGGCGGAACAGATCATGCTGGGCAAGCAGGACGTCATGTTCGCGGGCGGGGCGGAGGAGCTGGACTGGACGCTGTCCTGCCTCTTCGACGCGATGGGGGCGATGTCGTCGAAATACAACGACACGCCGCAGAATGCGTCGCGCGCCTTCGATGCGGGGCGCGACGGCTTCGTCATCGCGGGCGGCGGCGGCATCGTGGTGCTCGAGGCGCTGGAGCATGCGCAGGCGCGCGGCGCGAACATCCTGGCCGAAGTGACGGGCTTCGCCGCCACCTCGGACGGGCACGACATGGTCGCGCCGAGCGGCGAGGGCGGCGAGCGGGCCATGCGGCTGGCGCTGCAGACGCTGCCCGAAGACCGCCGCGTGGATTACATCAACGCCCATGGCACCTCGACCCCCGTCGGCGACGTGGGCGAGGTGCAGGCCGTCCGCCGCGTCTTCGGCGAAGGCACCACACCCCCGATTTCATCCACCAAGTCGATGACCGGCCACGCCCAGGGCGCCGCCGGCGCGCTGGAGGCGATTTTCTGCCTCCTCATGCTCAAGGGCGATTTCATCGCGCCCTCGATCAATGTCGAAACCCTCGATCCGGCGCTTTCCCCGGACGAGATCGCAACCAGCCTGCGCGAGGGTGCGGGCCTTGACACGGTCATGACCAATTCATTTGGCTTCGGCGGCACCAACGGATCGATGCTGCTCAGCCGTTTTACCGGGTAACACGACGATGGCGAATTTGATGGCGGGCAAGCGCGGCCTTGTGATGGGGGTCGCAAATGACCGCTCGATCGCGTGGGGCATCGCAAGGGCCCTGCATGCCGAGGGGGCGGAGCTGGCCTTCTCCTACCAGGGCGAGGCCTTCGGAAAACGGGTGGAGCCGCTGGCGGCCTCGCTCGGCTCGGACCTGCTCGTCGATGTCGACGTGATGGACGACGCCAGCATGGACGCCTGTTTCGCCACGCTCAAGGATCGGTGGGGCACCCTCGATTTCGTGGTCCATGCCATCGCCTATTCCGACAAGAATGAACTGACCGGGCGCTTCATCAACACCACGCGCGAGAATTTCCGCAACTCGCTGACAATCAGCTGTTATTCCTTCATCGACGTGGCCAAGCGCGCCTCCGAGCTGATGCCCGAGGGCGGGTCGCTGATCACGATGACCTACCAGGGGTCGAACCGGGTGACGCCCTTCTACAACGTGATGGGCGTGGCCAAGGCGGCGCTGGAATCCTCGGTGCGCTACCTTGCCAACGATCTCGGGCCGCAGCAGATCCGCGTCAACGCGATCTCGCCGGGGCCGATGAAGACGCTGGCGGGTGCCGCCATCGGCGGTGCGCGCAAGACCTTCAAGACGACCGAGGCGAACGCGCCCTTGCGCGCCAACGCGACGCTCGAGGCGGTGGGCGGCACGGCGGTCTATCTCTGTTCCGATTACGGGGCCTGCACGACGGGCGAGATCGTGACCGTCGACGGCGGCTATCACGTTCTGGGCATGCAGCAGCCCGAGAACATGTGACCGGCCCGCGCGCGGGCGGTTTCCCTGTCGTGCCGCGCGCCGTCGCGCGGGCGGGGTCCGCCCGCACCCGGTGACCGGATGCAGGCGAGGTCGTTCCGTCGCCGCTCAGGCGACCTTCACCATCTCGACGGCAAAGGTCAGGTCCTTGCCCGCCAGCGGGTGATTGGCGTCCAGCGTGACATGGGCGTCGGTCACCTCGGCCACGGTCACCGGCATCGCCTGGCCATCGGGGGTCTGCACCTGAAGCTGCGTGCCGAGGTCGAGGGGGATGTGATCGGGCACATGCTCGCGCGGGACCTGCTGCATCGCCTCTTCGCGGCGCGGGCCATAGGCCTGGTCGGCGGGGATGGTGACGGTCTTGCTTTCGCCCACCGACATGCCGTCGAGGGCTGCCTCGAGGCCGGGGATGATCTGGCCCGCGCCCATCTCGAAGGTCAGCGGCTCGCGGCCTTCGGAGCTGTCGAAGGTGCTGCCATCGGCGAGCGTGCCGGTGTAGTGAATCGAAACGGTGCTGCCGGCGGTTGCCTGGGTCATGGGGTATCCTTTGTGTGGGGGAGATGGGTTCTGCGGCGTGGTCTGGTCTGCCGCGGCTCTGCACCGACTATAGGGGTTCGGGGGCCGGGATGAAACCGGGCCGACACGAATTGTCGCGCGCGCCCGCCCGTGCAAGGGTGCCCGCGGGCAACCGGGAGGGGACATGACGCGCATCACGACCTGCATCTTCGATGCATATGGCACGCTCTTCGACGTCAGCGCCGCGGCGCGCGCGCTGGCGGGGGAACCGGGCCGCGAGGGGTTCGCCGCGGTCTGGCAACAGGTGGCGGCGGACTGGCGGGCGAAGCAGCTGGAATACTCCTGGCTGCGCGCCGTGACGGGCGACTACTGCGATTTCTGGCAGCTGACCGAGCACGGGCTCGACTGGGCGCTGGAGCGCGCGGGGTTGGCGGATGCAGGACTGCGGGAGGCGCTTCTGAGTCTTTACTGGCAGCTCGAGGCCTATCCGGAGGTGCCCGGCATGCTGGCGCGGCTGAAGGCGGGGGGGCTGGCCTGCGGCATCCTGTCGAACGGCTCGCCCGCGATGCTGGAGGGGGCTGTCGCCTCGGCGGGGATCGGCGCGCATCTGGACGCGGTCGTGAGCGTGGAGCGCGTGGGCACCTTCAAGCCCGACGCCCGCGTCTATGACCTTGTCGGCGCGCAGTTCGGATGTGCGCGCGACGCGGTGCTGTTCGTCTCGTCGAACGGATGGGACATCGCCGGGGCCGCGGCCTACGGGTTCCGCACGCTCTGGGTGAACCGGGCGGGCCTGCCGGTGGACCGGCTGCCGGGCAAGCCGCAGGACATCGCCGCCGACCTGACGGCGGTGCCAAGCATGCTGGGGGTGTGAGCGTGGACTTCGTGACATCGGCCGACGGGCTGAAGCTGGCCTATGACGTGACCGGCGCGGGCGCGCCGCTTCTGTGCCTGCCGGGGCTGACGCGCAACATGGAGGATTTCGAGCCGGTGGTCGACGCCATCGCGGGCCGCGCGCAGGTGATCCGGATGGATTTCCGCGGGCGCGGCGCGTCCGACTGGGGTGACCCCGCGACCTACCAGGTGCCGGTCGAGGCGGCCGACGTGGTGACGCTGCTGGACCACCTCGGGTTGGAGCGGGTCACGATCCTCGGCACCTCGCGGGGCGGGCTGGTGGCGCTGGTCATGGCGGCGATGGCGCGCGACCGGATCGCGGGCGTGATCTTCAACGACATCGGCCCCGAGGTTAGCCCTGAGGGCCTTGCCTATATCATGGACTACCTCGGGAAACCGCCCAAGGCGCGCACGCTGGCCGAGGCCGCCGCGGCCTTTCCCCGGCACTACGCCCCCGCCTTCCGCGACGTGCCCGCGGCGACATGGGAGGCGATGGCGCGCCGCCTGTTCGCGGAGGAGGGCGGGCGGCTGGTGAACCGCTACGACCCGCGCCTGCGCGAGGCGGTGGCCCCGGCCTTTGCGCCGGATGCGGTGGCGCCCGACCTCTGGCCGCTCTTCGACGCCTTGGCGGGCGCGCCCCTGGGCCTTATCCGGGGGGCGGGGTCGAACATCCTGTCGGCGGACACAGCCGCCGAGATGCGCCGCCGCCGCCCCGACATGGCCTTTGCCGAACTGGCCGACCGCGGCCATGTGCCCTTTCTGGACGAGCCCGAGGCGCTCGCCGTCATCGACACCGTGCTGGAGCAAGCGCAATGACCGATATCGCCCTGATCGAAGCCGCCGCGGCCCGCGCCGTGGGCGTGGTGCGGGAGACCCCGCTTCTCTCCTCGCCCTTCCTTGACGAGATCGCGGGGCGGCCCGTCTTCGCCAAGGCCGAGGTGCTGCAGCACACCGGCAGTTTCAAGTTCCGCGGCGGCTGGTCTGCGGTCTCGGCGCTGGATGACGCGACGCGGGCGCGGGGCGTGATCGCCTATTCCTCGGGCAACCACGCGCAGGGCGTGGCGCAGGCCGCGGCCCTGCACGGCGTGCCCTCGGTCATCATCATGCCGCGCGACGCGCCCGCGCTGAAGATCGAGAACACCCGCGCGCTGGGGGCGGAGGTGGTGCTCTACGACCGCGCGGGCGGCGAGAAGCGCGAGGCGATCGGCGAGCGGCTGATGACTGAGCGGGGGATGACCCTGATCAAGCCCTATGACGACGTGCAGGTCATCGCGGGGCAGGGGACCTGCGGGCTGGAGATCGCGGCGCAGGCCGCGGCGCTGGGGGTGGAGGCGGGCACGGTGCTGACCTGCTGCGGCGGCGGCGGGCTTTCGGCGGGGATCGCGCTGGCGCTGGAGGCGCGCGCGCCGGGGGTGGTGGTGCGGCCCGTCGAGCCCGCGGGCTTCGACGACACCGCGCGTTCGCTCGCGGCGGGGGAGCGGCTGGGGCATGGCTCGCCCGAGGCGGGGTTGTGCGACGCGATCCTGACGCCGATGCCGGGCGAGATCACCTTTCCGGTGCTCAAGCGGCTGTGCGGCCCCGGCATCGTGGTGAGCGAGGCAGAGGTGAAGGAGGCGATGCGGCTGGCCGCGTTGCGGCTGAAGCTGGTGGTGGAGCCGGGCGGGGCGGTGGCGTTGGCGGCGGCGCTGTTTCACGGCTCGGCGCTGGTGGATGGCCCGGTGATCTGCACGCTCTCGGGCGGCAATGCGGACCCTGCGCATTACGCCGCGATCCTCGCGGGCGGGTGAGGGGGCGCTCCCGCCCGGCTCGGCCTTCGGCCTGCGCCGGTTGGGCCCGGCCGCGGGCCGCGGGCCTTCGGCCCGGTCC
>NZ_JASJOE010000034.1 GCF_030163755.1 Roseicyclus amphidinii | reverse complement strand
CGCACCCGCGGCCTTGTGGGCGAGGTCGCCACTGTCCGCCGCGCCCGTGCGGGCGGCCTCCAGCGCCGCCGCGGCATCCTCCAGCGTCGCGGCCAGAAGTCGGCGCGCGGTGTCCGCCCCGACCAGTCCGGCCAGGTCGTCGATATCCAGTTCGGGCGCAAGCATCTCGTCCTCCGCTGCGTCGTCCTCCGCCTCATCTTCCTCCGCCAGGTCGACCATGTCGAAATCGCCGCGCGCGACGGCGGCGAAGGTCGCGGCGAGCGTGGCGGGTTTCACCGGTTTGACGAGCGTGGTCGCCATGCCGAACTCGTGGAACAGCCCGGCGTCCTCGGCCTCCATCAGGGCGGTCACCCCGATGATGACCGCCGCGCGCGATGCGCCCGCCTCGCGGATGGCGAGGCTTGCGTCGCAGCCGTTCATCACCGGCATGTTCACATCCATCAGGATCACGTCGAACCGCGTCTCGCGGGCGAGGTCCACGGCCTCGCGCCCGTTGCGGGCCGAGGCCGTGCGGTGGCCCAGCCGCTCGACCATGCGCAGCATGAGCGTGCGGTTGACCTCGTTGTCATCCACCACCAGCACGTCGCGCCGGTCGCGCGCGGCGACGTCCTCGGCCGGTTCGTCAACCGGTGCCGCAACGACCTGCACCGCATCGGCGCCCGTGGCGCGCGGCAGGACGAGGTCGAACCAGAAGCGGCTGCCCTGTCCAAGGGCACTGTCGAGGCGGATCTCGCTTTTCATCGTCTCGACCGCGATCTTCGTGATCGGCAGCCCGAGGCCGGTGCCCCACAGGTTGCTCGACCCCGCGGCCCCGGTCGCCCCGCCTGCGTCGGTGGGGTCGGCCGTCGTCTCGAACAGGCGGAAGATGCGCTCGTGATCGGCTTCGGCGATGCCGGGCCCTTCGTCGATCACCGCGACGCGCAGGGCGATGGCGTCATCCGGGCCGGCCTCCCCGAACGTCAGTTCGACGCGGACGCGGCCGTTGGTGGTGAACTTCACCGCGTTGCCGATCAGGTTGTAGAGCGCGCGGGAGAACGCGTTGGGATAGCCCAGCACGCGCGTGTCGCTGCCCGGCCCCGTGACCGCCATCTCGATGGTGTTCCCATGCTCTTTCGCATAGGGGCCAAGCTGGCCGAGAAGGTCGCTGACGATGCGGGCGGGCTGGAAGGGGGCCGCGGTCTCGCGCAGGGCCGTGGCGCGGGTGAATTGCAGCACGTCGTTGATCTGCGACAGCGCCCGTTCGCTGCAATTCAGCGCGGTGTCATAGAGGTTGCGCGTGTCCGCATCGAAGCCGCGGGGGTCCATCAACTCGAGAGCGGCGATCAGACCGTGCAGCGGCGTGCGCATCTCGTGGCTCATGGTGGCCAGGAACATGCTTTTCGCGGCAGCGGCGCGGCGGGCCTCGTCCACGGCGGTGCGCATGGCGTTTTCGGTGCGGACCTGCTCCGAGATGTCGCGGATGAAGGTGATCAGGATGCGGCGGCCGTCGTGATCGACGTCATTGGTGACCGACAGTTCGATCGGGAAGACCTCGCCGTCGAACCGCCGCGCCAGCGTGCGGCGCGAGATGCGGACGCTGTCCTGCCGGGCGGCATGGCGCATCGCGTCGTCGATGGTGCGCCGCACGAAGCGGCGCAGCCGCCGCGGCACGAATTGCAGCGAGGTGTCGGCCCCGATGACATCGCTGGCCGGGATGCGGAACATGCGTTCGGCGGACTTGTTGAACAAGAGCATCTTGCCGTCGAAGGTCGTCACCACCACGGCGCTCAGCATCGCCTCGTAGGCCTTGAGCACGGTCGAGGCGGCGCGTTCGGCGGCGACGCTGCGATGTTCGAGCGCATGGTTCAGACGCGCCGACAGAAAGGCCGCGGCCAGGATCAGCGCCAGAAGGCCCAGCGTCTGCATCAGGAAGTATTGCCAGATCTCGCGCTCGCGCTCGCGGGCCTGCTGGGCGGTGTCGATGAAGAATTGCAGACCCGTGGTCACCACGCCGCGGACAAGGTCGGTTTCGGCCGTCAGCGCATCGCGGAACCCCTGCAGGCCCGCCATGTCACCGGGGTCGAGCGCGTCGATCTCCTCGGCCAGCTCGATCCGCAACCGGTTCAGCCGGTTCAGCCGGGCCTCGAACTCGGGCGACACTTCGAAGGCGCGCATCGCCGCGAGGAAGACGGTCACGCGGCTGTAGAAGATGTCGAACTCGGTCACCAGGCTGCGCCAGCGCGCATCGGGAACGCGGCCGCCGCCCTCCCGCATCTCCTCCAGCGTTTCGGAGGTGGCCAGCAAAAGGGCGAGATGATCGACCTCGAGCTGCGACACGATCCAGCCCTGGTTGTCTGAATTGGCGTCGCGCACCTCGCCCAGGCGGCGGTCGAAGGAGATCGCGCTGCCCACAAGCGCAAGACAGGACAGGATCAGCAACCCCAGCAGAATGGCACCGCCCACGCGCCCGAAGGTGCGAGAGCGGTAGAAGATATTCCTGTGGGGCACCGTGCCGGATCCCGCGCGTCAGTTGACGGTGATGCCGCTCAGCTGCCACACGCTGTAGGCGTAGACGCTTTCCGCGCGGAACCGTTCGTCGCTGTCATAGGGGAAGATCACCCACAGCGGGCCCTTGTTGCGCACGCTGAAGGGTTCGCCGTCGATCCGGGCAGCGATGATCGGCGCTTCCGCCTCGATCACGTCGCGCGGCATCTCGACCACGTAATCATTGATCGCAACAAGCGTGATGTCGCCGTCGCCCGCGCCGATCTCGTCCAGCAGGCTGGCCAGGGAGGGGCCCGAGAAGGTCAACACGCCCTCGGTCCAGATGGTCGAGGTTTCGACGGTGATCTGGGGCAGTGCCATCAGGTCGGCATCGGTGAAGTCATGCGCGCCGTCCGCCACATCGCCCTGTATGGTCAGGATGACGTCTTCTGCGGCGGCGGCATGCGTCATGGCGAGGGCGGCGAGGGCCGCTGCGCCGACGACTTGCAAGAGAGAGCGTTTGTTCATGTCAACCTCGGATAAAGCCACGGGCATCACCTACAGCATGACGCGCAAGATTGTAGAACTATCGAAAGATATATGTATTGTTCTTAAGTGTTCGCCGGGGTTCATTGACATGTGCGACAAGTGCGAAGGGACGCATCGGGATATCCGACCGACCAATTCGATGAACGTGGTATACGATTGTGGTTCCGCTCTGGCGTGGCCCTACTTTCGCCACGAAACTGCGGGAATGGTAAATGCACTCCTGCTGAACGAGAATGAACAGGTGCTTTTGAGATGGTGATGATTTCGGAAACCACATTGCGCGTCCTGATTGCGGACGATC
Organism: Roseicyclus amphidinii; assembly: GCF_030163755.1. Classification (GTDB taxonomy): domain Bacteria; phylum Pseudomonadota; class Alphaproteobacteria; order Rhodobacterales; family Rhodobacteraceae; genus Roseicyclus; species Roseicyclus amphidinii. Next base: position 35,820 of record NZ_JASJOE010000034.1, on the reverse strand, counting down.
ATCGCCTTTTGGCCGAAGCTGTTGGAAATCTTCTCAGCAGCGGCGCGGATTTCTCGGTCACGACGGCGGAAACCTTCGACGAAACGCTTGCGGCGCTTGCAGCGGGGCAGTTCGAGATTGTTCTTCTGGATCTCAAGATGCCCGGCATGATGGGGCTCGCCAGCGTCAAGACGGTCGTGGAAAAGGCGCAAGGCGGGCGCGTCGTCCTGTTCACGGGGCGCGTGGACCGGCATTTCCTCAATAGTTCGCTCGAGCTGGGGGTGCGTGGCCTGATCCCCAAGACGATGCCGCTGCAATCGCTTCTCAGTGTGATCCAGCTGATCAACTCGGGGCAGGTCTTCGTGCCGCTCGACGGGCCCGATGCGGGCGGGCCGGCCAAGGCGGCGGACTCGCCCCTGAACGAGCGCGAGCATTTCGTGTTGAGCCGGGCCTCCGAAGGGCTGACCAACAAGGAGATCGCGCGCGACATGGGCATCACCGAGGTTTCGGTCAAAATGCACATGCGCGCCATCTGCAAGAAACTGAACGCCCGCAACCGCGCCCATGCCGTGATGATCAGCCGGGAACGCGCGCTGATCTGACCGGGGTGGCCCGGGAATCACGGGGCCGCGATCCGCAACGAGAAGACGGATCGCGGCCCCGACCGGACCCGCCCGCCGAAGGGAGGAGACGGCGCGCGGGTCGGTATCGGGCCAGCCTACATCGGCTCGGGCCGCGGGGTCGCGGGGGTCGAGACCGGAAGGGTCGGATGCACCACCTCGGGGATCTCGCCCGTCAGGCTGCGCAGGAAAGCGGTGATGTCGGCGATCTGCTGATCGTCGAGATCCGCCCCCAGCTGCGAGACGCCCATCACGGCGACGGCCTCTTCCAGCGACCAGACCACGCCCGAGTGGAAATAGGGGGCGGTCAGCTCGATGTTGCGAAGCGGCGAGGCGCGGAAGACGTAATCGTCGGCCGCGGTCGCCGTCACCTCGAAGCGGCCACGGTCGCCTTCGGGCAGGACGGCCGCACCGGGGCGTTCCACGAGGCCGAAGGGATAGTAGCCCTCGCCGCCCATGTTCACGCCAGCGTGGCAGGCCGCGCAGCCCTCGTCGATGAAGGCCTCGAGGCCGCGGATTTCCTGCTCGGTCAGGCTGTCGGCGCCGTTCAGGAACTGGTCGAAGCGCGAGTTCGGCGTGGTCAGCGTGGCCTGGAAGGCCTCGACCGCGCGCGCGAAATTCTCGAAGGTGACCGGGTCCTCCTCACCGGGGAAGGCCTCGTTGAAGGCGGTGATGTAGCCTTCCATCGAGGTCAGCGTCTCGATCAGCCGTTCGGGCGTGTTGTTCATCTCGACACCGGCCTGCACCGGACCCATCGCCTGCTCGGCGAGGTTGGCGGCGCGACCGTCCCAGAACTGGGCGATGTTGAAGACGGCGTTGTACATGGTGGGCGAGTTGCGCGGACCCTGTTGCCAGCCGTGGCCGATCGAGGTCTGCAGCCCGTCGACCCCGCCGAGGCCGACGTTGTGACAGGACTGGCAGGAGAACAGGCCCGAGCGCGACATCCGCGGGTCGAAGAACAGCATCGCGCCGAGGTCCACGCGGGGCCGCGTGATGATGTTGTTCTCGAGGTCCGGCGCGGACAGCGGGATCGGGTCGAACAGGTCGTTGGCGTAGGACCGCAGCTCTTCATTGGCGAGCGCGGGGCCCGCCAGGGCCGCCAGAAGGGCGGCGGTTGCGGTCAACGTCAGGTGTCTCATGGGCCATTCTCCAAGGGTCGGCGCGTTTCCGGGGTTTCCGATCTGGAACGATTCCAGACTAGACGCGCGTGCCAAGTCGTTGATTGACGTGGATCAATGGGGCTGCCGATTTCGGGCGGGCAGCCTGTGGCAGCCTGCCGCAGCGCAGCGCGATGCCCGTCAGCGCCGCCGGCCGGTTCCGATCTCGTCGAGGACCCGCTCCAGCTCGAAGGGCGGGTCGGCCCCGGTCGTCTCGGCCTTCATCGCGTCGAAGGCCGCGCGCAGCGCGTCTTTCTCCGCGCCCTTGCAGTCGTTCCAGGGCCGGCCCTGCAGCGCCATGTGCAGCGCGTAGAACCCTATGAAATGCGGCCGCGTGCCCGCGGCGAGCATGGCGCGATACGCGGCCCCCGCGCCGATCCGGCGCAGCGCGCTGGCCGTGGTGATGCCCGCTCGGGCAAGTTCGGCCGCTTGCGCCGGGCCGATGTGGCGGATGGCGGTGACCGGGTCGTCACCCTCGGGCGCGGTCATCGCGGGGCAGGCACGGCGGGGTGCCGGTCAGATGCTCGCCCAGTCCTTGAAGCGCACGGGCGCGGCCACGGGGGCAGGGCGCTCGCGCTCGGGGGCGGCACCCTTGGGCGGAGCGGGCTTGGGGCTTGGCGTCGGCATGGGTCTGTCCTTTGTCTCGATCTGCGCGATACCGGGACAGGCTGCGCCCCGATTGCGGCGTGATTGAGGCGACCGTGACCCTGCGCCATGGCCCTTCTATCCCATTTTTCGCAACGCATCGTAATTCGCCCGGATGCGGTCGAGGATGTAATCGCCCGCGGTGATCGCGGGATATTTCCGCTCGGGGCCCTGCAGGACGACATCCTTGTTCGCCTGTGCGAAGAAGGGGATCGAGTAGCGCGGCCCGAGGTATTCGCCTTTCCGCGGCATCCGCACGCGGTGCGGGTTCGACAACAGCCGGTCGTCGGACCAGCGCATCAGCATGTCGCCGATGTTGCAGGTGATCACGCCGGTGACCGGCTCGACGCTGGTCCAGGCGCCCTCTTCGGCGGCGTGGCCGGGGCAGACCTGCAACCCGCCCTGTCCGGTCTTCTGATGCAGCAGGGTCAGGCAGTCGAAATCGGTATGCGCCCCCGCGCGCCAGCCCGTGAAATCCTCGGGTTTCGCGTTTTCCATCGGCAGGTAATGGATCAGCCGCAGCGTCGATTGATACTCGGGCGAGGCGGGGTCATGGGCGCGGGTGAACAGATCCTCCTCGAAGCCGAGCTTCAGGGCGAAGCACGACAGCACCTTCATCGCCACGCCCCAGTTGGCGGCCTCGAAGGCCAGCATCTTCTCGCGGAAGCCGGGGATCTCGGCGGGATCGGGCCAGAGGCCGTCCATCCGGGGTCGGGTGATCTGGTAGCTTTCCTTCTGATCCGGTGTGCCGGTCGAGGGGCGGACCTGGCTCTTGAATTCCCAGCCCGCGTTGGTGCCGGGGCGGAGCGGCGTTTTCTCCTTGGCCGCCGCGGGTTGTGCAAAAAACGCCTCGGAGAGGGTGAAGGCCTCTTCGATCTGTTCAAGCGGGATGCCGTGGCCGGACAGCTGGAACAGGCCCAGCGTGGTCGCGGCCTGCCAAAGCTCTTCGGCGATCTCGGGTTTGCGGGTGTCGTAATCGGACAGGTCGATCAGGGCGACGGAATGGGTGCCCTCGGTGCCCAGCCCGCCGATGCGGGTTTCGCGGTTGAGCTCTGCATGGGAATAGCTGTCGGTCATCGTCGCTCCTTCGCGGGCATGCGCCGCGGAAGGGAGCAATGACCCGAGGCGCGCAGCCCCTGCCAGCTTCTACTCCGGTGAAAAAAGCTGGCGACCCGGCCAATGTGGAAGAGAGACGAGGAGGCGGGCCGCCAGCTAGGTTTTCCTGCCAGCCGGACACCCCGTAAGGAAGGGAGGAGAAGCGGTGTGCCGTCTGACTGGGTTCAGGATGGCGCAGCCTGCGCGGATCGCAAAGCGCAGCCTCCGCACAAGTGGCAATAGTTTCGCACATGCTCAACTTTTGAGCGCCCGACCCCGGTCAAACGGGCAGCTTGCGGGCGTCATGCGGATGGATCGCGGCGCGGGTGGCAGCGGCCCCTTGCCGATTTCGCCGGAAATTTCCCGAAACGAGTCTATAACCATCTTCAGGGAGATGCGCCCGAGGCCGGTGGAGGGCCGCAGGCGCGGCAAGGGAGGAACGGGAATGCTTGCAAGAATTCTGGTGCCGGTCCGGGGCGACGGCATGAGCGAGACGGTGCTGGCCCATGCCGCCGCGGCGGCGCATCGCCACAAGGCGCATGTCGTGGTCGCCCATTGCCGGGCCAAGCCCGACGACATGATCCCCTACAGCACGCTTTTGCCCCGGTTCGCGCGCGACACGATCCTGTCGCAGGCCGCCGAGCTGGCCGACCAGGAGGAAACCGCGCTGCGCGCCTCTCTGCACGAGCTGGCGGGCGCGCTCGACCTGACCGAGACCGACAGCCCCGACGGGTCGCGCGCCACGGTCCAGTTCGTCGAGGAATTCGGCCGCATGGCCCATGTCATCAAGCACAACGGGCGCTTGGCCGACCTTGTCGTGGTCGCAAAGCCGGACCGCGACCGCAACCTCGGCACCAACGTGCTGAAGACGGCCCTGTTCCAGACCGGGCGGCCGGTTCTGATGTGTCCGCGGGGGCGACCCGTGGCCGAGGGGTTCGGGCGGCACGTGACGGTCGCCTGGAACGGCTCGCTCGAGGCGGCGCGCTCGGTCGCGCTGACGCTTGACGTGGTGGCGGGGGCCGAGACGGTGACGATCCTTGCCGTGGGCGCGGGCGAGCTGCACGGCGCCACGGCCGAGGAGCTGCGCGACTACTACGCCCTGCGCGGCGTGGCGGCGGATGTGCTGCATTTCGAGGCGAAGAAACCAGGCCTCGCCCTGATGGAGAAGACGCGCGAGATCGGGGCCGATCTGCTGGTCATGGGAGCCTACGGCCACAGCCACGAGCGCGAGACGATCTTCGGCGGCAACACGCAATCCGTTGTGGACACAGCGGAATTTCCTGTCCTTCTGGCGCATTGATCGCAATGTTATTGCGCGCAATAAAATAATACTTGAAGCGGCACCTTTGTAATTTAGTTACTCCCGCAATGCAGTGACGCAGGGGCGAGCTGATCCCCGTGTCGGCAGTCACGACAGGGGAGGAACAATCATGTCGTTCACCAAGGGTGGAGTTTTCAAGGCGGCCTGCGCCGCGCTTATCGTGCTCTCGCCGCTTCCGGCGGTGGCCCAGGACTGGGAGCCGCGGCGCCCGATCGATTTCACGATCATGGCGGGCGCCGGCGGCGGCGCGGACCAGATCGCGCGTTTCCTGCAGTCGGTCGCCGAACGCTACGACCTGACCAACCGCCCGCTGGTGCCGACGAACCGCGGTGGCGGCTCTGGGGCCGAGGCGCTGTTGCATGTCAATTCCGCCTCCGATCCCGATCACACGATCCTGGTGACGCTCAACAGCTTCTTCACCACGCCGATCCGGCAGGACAACCTGGGCATCGACATCCAGACCTTCACGCCGGTGGCGATGATGGGCGTGGACCCCTTCGTGCTCTGGGTGCATGTCGACAGCGGCATCACCAGCCTCGACCAATGGCTCGAGACGGTGCGCGGCATGAACGGCGACTACGTGATGGGCGGCACCGGCACGGGGCAGGAAGACAGCATCGTCATCGCCTACATGTCGGATGCCTTCGACATCTCGGTCAACTACATCCCCTACGATGGTGGCGGCGCGGTGGCGCGTGACCTGGCCGGTCAGCAGATCATGGCGACGGTGAACAATCCCGCCGAGGCCAAGGGCTTCTACGAGGCGGGCCAGTTCGTGCCGCTCGTGGCCTTCTCGGACGAGCGTCTGCCCGCCTATCCCGACGTGCCGACGATGATCGAGATGGGGCACGACTTCTCCTACTACAACCAGCGTGCCGTCGTGGGCGCGCCCGGCATGTCGGACGAGGCCGCGGCCTATTACCAGGACGTGTTCACGCAGATCTACGAAAGCGACGAATGGCAGGCCTACCTCGAAAGCGAGAGCCTGTCGCCGCTCTGGATGGATGCCGAGCAGCAGCGCGCCTACTGGGCCACGCAGGTCGAAACCCATCGCGCGCTTCTCGCGGCGCTCGGCGAATAAGACCCGCAGCGTGACCGAAGCCCGAACGGCAGGGGGCCCGAATGCGCAAGGGTGAAATCGTGACGGCCGGGGTTCTGGCGCTCTTCTCCATCTACCTGATGTGGAAGAGCACCGAATTGCCCATCGGCTATGTCTCGGGCCGGGGGCCGGGCGGTGGCGCCTGGCCCTTCTGGCTCTCGGCCATCATGCTGGCGTGCTGCGGCATGATCGCCTGGAACTGGTGGCGGCGGACCTCTCCGCCGTCGCAATCCGACGAGCCGTTTCTCGATGCCTATGGCTGGCGGATGGTGATCTTCGTGGGGGGGGGCGTCATCGTCTTCGTGGCCCTGATCGAGGTCATCTCGATGTACGGCGCTATCGCCGTCTTCCTGTTCTATTACCTGCGCTTTCTCGGGCGTCACGGCTGGGGCCTGAGCCTCGGGCTGTCTCTGGCGACCCCGATCCTGTTCTTCTTCTTTTTCGAAGGTGCGATGCAGATCACGATGCCGACGGGCCTGTCCTTCACGGACCCGGTCTTCGACATCCTTTATGAAATCATCTACTAGGTCAGGCGCCTCAAGACATGGAAATCCTGTCACTTCTCGGCGACGGCATGCTGCTGGCGCTGCAACCGCTGAATCTCATGCTGATCATCGTCGGCGTGACCATCGGCCTGTTCATCGGGGCGATGCCGGGGCTGGGGTCGGTCAACGGGGTTGCGATCCTGTTGCCGATCACCTTTCTCGTGCCGCCCTCGGGCGCGATCATCTTTCTTGCGGCGATCTACTACGGCGCGATGTATGGCGGCGCGATCTCGTCGATCACGCTGGGCATTCCGGGTGCCTCGACCGCCGTCGCCACCACCTTCGACGGCAGGCCCTTGGCGCGGCAGGGGCGGGCGTCGCTTGCGCTGGTGACGGCGGCCATCGCGTCCTTCATCGGGGGGACGGTCGCCAATGTCTTCTTCACCGCCTTCGCGCCCTTGCTGGCCAGTGTCGCGCTGTCCTTCGGCCCGCCCGAGATCTTCGCGCTGATGCTGCTGGCCTTCGCCACCTTCGTGGGGTTGGGGGGCGATGACATCCCGAAAACGATCTTCTCGATCTGTTTCGGCCTCGTGCTGGGGGCCATCGGCTTCGACCAGATCTCGGGCGCGCCGCGGCTGGTGCTGTTCGACATCAACGGCTTCCTGCAAGGGATCGGCTTCCTCGTGCTGGCCATCGGGGTCTACGGCATCGGCGAGATGCTCTGGACCATCGAGCAATCCCGCGGCGATGTCGAAAGCACGACGCCCAAGATGACCATGAAGGGCATGGCCGCCGACACGGCGGAATCCATGCGTCGCGGCTGGAAGGGGACGGCCATCGGCTCGATCCTCGGCTTCTTCGTGGGCATCCTGCCCGCGGCAGGCGCGACGCCCGCCTCTCTCATGTCCTACGGCGTGGCCAAGATGGTCAGCCGCAATCCCAAGGATTACGGGCGGGGCAACCCCGACGGGGTGGCAGCGCCCGAGGCCGCGAACAACTCGGCCTCGACCGGGTCGATGCTGCCGATGCTGACGCTGGGCATCCCCGGCTCGCCCACCACGGCGATCCTCCTGGGCGGCATGGTGATCTGGGGGTTGGTGCCCGGCCCGATGCTGTTCGTGAACGAGACCGAGTTCGTCTGGGGGCTGATCGGGTCCTTCTACATCTCGAACATCGCGGCGGTGCTGATCAACCTCGCCTTCATCCCGGTCTTCATCTGGATGCTGCGGATGCCCTTCACGATCCTTGCGCCGATGATCTTCGTCTTGTCCATCGCCGGCGGCTTCGCCGCGACGCGGGACATGTTCGACATCTGGCTGATCGTGATCTTCGGGCTGGGGGCCTTCGTCCTGCGGCGCTTCGACTATCCGCTGGCGCCCGCAGTGCTGGCCATCGTTCTGGGCCCCATCGCCGAGCCGACGCTGCGCCAGTCGCTTCTGCTGTCCTCGGGCGATCCGTCGATCTTCTTCACCCGGCCCGTCGCGGGGCCGATCACGGTGGTGGCGCTGATCCTGATCCTGCTGCCCTTGCTCAAGCTGCTGCGCCGGGGCAAGGCGGCCGAGGGGGCGGGCCGCCCGTCGTGAAAGGCGCTTGGGCCGCGGCGGGTCCCTTGGCCGGGGGCGCGCCACGCCCGAGGGGCTGACGCCCCGCATCTGGCCGAGGGGATTGTTGGGCCGTGCCCGTATCCTCCGGATCGAACCTGACCGAGCGGGGCGCGCGCCGAGATGCGCGCCCCGCCCCTCTTTTCAGAGCAGCGTCACCTGCCCGGTGGCGATATCATGCATCGCGCCCACGATCACCAGCTCGCCCGCCTCGACCATGCCGGCCAGCACCTCGCTGGTGTCGAGGATGTTCTGAACCGCAAGCGTGACGTTGCTGTCGGCCACCCGCTGCACGAATTCGCTGTCGGACGAGCTGCGCACCGCGACGGGGCCCGCCGCGGCGACCGCGGGCTCGATGTTCTGCAACATCGCCGTCAGGTTGCCCAGCTCGACCTGGTCCACCGCGCCCTTGACCGCACCGCATTGTGTGTGGCCCAGCACGACGATGGCCTTGGCCCCCGCGACGCGGCAGGCGAACTCCAGGCTGCCGATGATGTCGGTGTTCACGAAATTGCCCGCGACGCGGGCGGTGAAGATGTCGCCGATCCCCTGGTCGAAGACCAGCTCGGGGGGCACGCGGCTGTCGATGCAGCCCACCACCGCGGCGATGGGATACTGCCCTTCGGAGGTCAGCCGCACCTGGGCCGCGAAATCGCAGTTGACCATGTTGCCCGACACGAAGCGCGCGTTGCCCGCCATCAGCTCATCCACCACGCCTTGCGGCGTGAAGCCCGCCTGGCGGTCTGCCGTCGGCATGGCGCAGACCGTCGCCGTGGCCCGCGTTGCGGTCAGCCCGACCGCGGTCGCCGCGACCGTGCTGTAGAAGAAGCCTCGTCTTGAGATACCCATCGTGAATTACCACCCACTGTTTGACACTGTTTACGTTTCACATGCCGCACGCGCCCTCCCGCTTGGCGACCGGTCGGACCCTCCAGAGCCATGACCGGCCCCGAACGGGGCTTTGCGCCGACCCCCCTAAACTGGCGGGCTGTTCACCCCGATCAAGGCATTGTTTCGGTGTGCAGGATCTTTTTCGCGGCAGGTGTCCGAGCCGTGACATCGGCCCCCCGCGCGGCCGCGGCGGTTGGCCACCGGATCGGCTTCGGCGGGTGCGCGGGACAGGTGCGTCCGGCACGACCGCAGCCGGTGGGGTAGCCGACCTTGCGCAGGTTCGGGGGCGGTGTCAGCGCCCCGGAGCCGCCACCCGGCCCCCGGAGGCGCGGTCGGCGCGGGGGCTGTCCATCTCCTGCGCGACGGCGACCATGACATCCTCGAGCATCTGCGCCTCGAGGTCGTGGTGGTGCTTGGCGGTCGTCACGAGATACTCCTGCAACGGCGGGATCGTGACCGGGGGATCGACGAAGACCAGCTCTTCCATCCCGGCGAAATGCGGCTCGAGGCGCTTGTGGATCGTGGCGACATTGCCCGTCCCCGAGACGTAATGCGGCAGCAGCACGAAGCTGGGCAAGGCGGCGGCGACGCGGACCGGATGGCCCAGCCCATAGAGCCATCGCTCGAAATGGCTGTTGCCGTTCTCGAGGAAGAAATTGGTGATGACCTGGGGCGCCGCGAAATAGGCCTCGGGGGTGAAGGCGTGGGGCAGGGCGGGGTTGTCGCGCCACAGCACGCAGCGAAAGACGTCGCGGAACAGGGGGCGTGCCTCGTAGTCGGTCATCAGCGCGAAATCGGGCGCGATCAGAAAGTCGATCACCCCGCGCTGGAAGCGCGCGATGGCCTCTTGCGTGAAGGGCACGACCGACAGGGTCACGTTCGGCGCAAGCCGCGACAGGCGTCGGGACAGGGCCGAGATGAAGACCGCCGAGACGTAATCCGACGCGATCAGAGTGAACTGGCGGCGCAGCGCCTCGAGGCTGTCGGTGGGCCGCATCCGTGACAGGGTGCGCAACTGGCCGATCATCTCGGGGATGCGCTCGCCCAGCCGTTGCCCGAAGGCGGTGGGGACCATCGCGCGCCCGTCGTAATACAGGATCTCGTCGCCGAAATGCGCCCGCGCCCGGCGCAGCGCGCTCGACATGGCCGATTGCGTGATGTGCATCTCCTGCGCGGCCGCGGTGACCGAGCGCAGGCGCATCAGCGCCTCGAGCGCGACCAGAAGGTTCAGATCGAGCGTGTCGAGATGCATGGCGGTATCCATGAGATTTATGGCGTGCAGTCTTATTATGAATTTTGAAACAGGGCAAGCCGCGGCTAGGTTTGCCCTGCAGGGTGCGAGGAGGCGACCCCGCCAAGGGAGGATAACCATGTTTCGTATGTCTATCGCGGCCACCGCGCTGGTGGCATCGGCCTATGCGGCATCGGCCGAGACGTTCAACGTGACCATCGTGGCCGGGCATCCGCCGGTGTTTCGCTGGGTGAAGCAGTTCGACGAAGCCTTCGTCCCGGCGGTTTCGGCGGCGCTCGAGGCGCAGGGCCACAGCCTGAACGCCATGGGCCAATACGGCGGAGCCATCGCCGGCGTCGGCGAAGAGCTCGAGGCCGTCGAGGCGGGGCTGGCCGAGATCGGCACCTGTTCGTCGTTGTTCGACCCCGCCAAGCTGGCGGTGCAGAACGTGACCTATTACACACCCTTCGTCAGCGACGACATCCGGCTGGTGACGGACGTCATGCATGACCTGCACCAGAACGATCCCCGCATGACCGCGGCCTATACCGACAACAACGTCGTCTACCTGGGCGCGCCCACGGCGCTGGACGATTACATGCTGATGACGAATTTCCCCGTCACCTCGCTCGCCGATCTGGAGGGGCGCAAGATCGCGGCCCCCGGACCGGCGATCAACTGGCTGTCGGGAACCGGGGCCGTGGGCGTGCAGGGCAACCTGACGACCTATTACAACGAGTTGCAGACGGGCGTGTATGACGGGGTGATCGTCTTCGCCTCGGCCGCCTTCCCCGGCCGCCTGCACGAGGTGGCCCCCCATATCACGCGCTTCGGCATGGGGGCGCAATTCGCCGGTGCGATCTGTGCCAACAAGGATTGGTGGGACGGGCTGGACCCGCAGGTTCAGGCCGCCTTCAGGGCGGGGGCGGATGCCGCGATGGACTGGTATCTGGACGATCTCGAAGGCTTCGTGGCCACCGCCTTCGCGGGCATGGAGGCGGCTGGCGCAACCGTGAGCGACGCCCCCGAGGCGCTGCGCGCCCAATGGGCGCAGAACATGGACAACGCCGCCGCCCAATGGGCCGCGTCGCTGGATGCGGGCGGCCAGCCCGGAACCGACATCCTGACGCTCTACATGGACCGGGTGCGGGCGGCTGGCGCAACGCCGCTGCGCGACTGGGACCGCGAGTAGGGCCATGCCCGTCTTCCGGCGCGCCCTGCGGTGGCTCGATGCCGCGACGCAGGGCGCGAATGTCTTCGGCACCGTGCTGATCGTCGGGCTTGTCGTGATGATCTGCGCCGATGTGCTGGGCCGCGAGGCCCTTGGCACCCCCCTTCGCGGTGTGCCCGAGATGGTCTCGCTGTCGATCGTGGCCATCGTCTTCGTGCAATTGCCGCAGGCCTTCGCGGCCGGGCGGCTGACCCGGTCGGACGGGCTGATCACGATGATGCACCGGCGCTTTCCAAAGGTGGCGGCGATGATGGAGACGCTTTTCGAGCTGACCGGGGCGCTGGTTCTCGGCACGCTGATCCATGCGCATTGGCCGATCCTCGTGCGGTCCTACGAGCGCGGGGATTTCGTCGGATCGGTGGGGAATTTCACCTTCCCGACATGGCCGGTCAAGCTGATGATCCTCGTGGGGGCGGTGCTGCTGTTGCTGCAGTTCCTGGCCCGCATCGCGCGCCGGCTGACCGGTGATTTGCCCGGACCCGGAGAGGGACCCGCAGCCGCAGCCCCACCCGCAGCCGGAGGCCGCGATGACACCCTTTGACATCGGCCTGCTCAGCCTTGCGGCGATGGGTGTTCTCGCCCTGGCCGGGCTTTACATCCCGATCGCGCTGATCCTGTGTTCCTTCGTGGGCGTCTGGGCGATCCGCGACAGTGCCGACCTTGCGGCGACGATGCTGGCGCTGGCGGCCAATGACGCGATCTCGAGCTATTTCTTCGGCGTGATCCCGGTCTTCGTGCTGATGGGGTTCATCGTGGCGGAGTCGGGCATGGGGCGCGATGCCTTCGATGTCGCCAACGCCATGTTCCGGCGCATCAAGGGCGGGCTGGGCGTGGGCACCATCGCGGCCAACACGATCTTTGCCGCGATCACGGGCATTTCCATCGCCTCGGCCGCCGTCTTCACCAAGATCGCCGTGCCCGAGCTGCGCCGCCACGGCTACACTCCGCGCTTCGCCGTGGGAGTGGTGGCGGGAAGCTCGGTCCTTGGCATGCTGATCCCGCCGAGCCTTTTGTTGATCCTCTACGGGCTGCTGACCGAGCAATCCATCGGCGACCTGTTCCTTGCCGGGCTGGGGCCGGGCCTGGTGCTGGCGGTGCTCTTCGGTCTTGGCACCATCGTCATGGCGATCCGCGCGCCGGGCTTCGTGGGCCGAAACCTCGGCGCCGACGACAGCACCCTGTCCCCGGCCGAGCTTCTGGCCAAGGGTCTGCCCATCACCGCGCTGATCGCGCTGGTGCTGGGGGGCATCTACGCCGGGTTCTTCACCCCGGTCGAGGCGGGGGCCATCGGCACCGCAGGGGCCTTCGTGATCGGTCTCGTCAAGGGGCGGCTGAGCCGGGCGGGGCTGTGGCGGGTTCTGGTCGACACCGGGCTGATCACGGCGGCCATCTGTTTCCTGCTCATCGCGGCGCAGATGTATTCGCGGATGCTGGCCTTTTCCGGTCTGCCCGCGGGCTTCGGCGAATTTGTCGCCATGGCCGATATCGGTGTTCTGGGGCTGATCCTGCTCTATTGCCTCGTGGTGATCCTGCTGGGAATGATCCTCGATTCCGGCTCGATCATGCTGATCCTCGTGCCCCTCATGCTGCCGGTCGTCACCGGGCTGGGCGTGGACCTGATCTGGTTCGGGATCATCACCGTGATCGCGGTCGAGATCGGGCTTCTGACGCCGCCCTTCGGCGTATCGGTCTATGTCATCAAGGCCACGCTCGACGACCCCGAGATCTCGCTCAAGGACATCTTCCTCGGGGCCGCGCCCTTTGCGCTGATCATGCTGATCTGCCTGGCCCTCGTCATCGCCTTTCCGGCCATCGCAACCGGCCTCATCGGCCGCTGAAGGAGGTGCCATGCGCCTGATCGACCTGTCGCGTTCGCTCGAGAACACCGAATACGCCGACCCGCCGGGGCTGGGTCCCAAGATCACCTACATGGCCCATCACGAAACCGCCGGGCAGATGCTCCAGTTCTTCCCCGGCGTCACGCCCGACGATCTGCCCGGAGGCGAGGGCTGGGCCGTCGAGCAGGTCACGCTGTCCACGCATAACGGCACCCATCTGGATGCGCCCTATCACTTCCATTCCACCATGGACGGCGGCAAGCGGGCCATCACCATCGACGAGGTCCCGCTGGAGTGGTGCTGGGGCCGCGGTGTCAAGCTGGATTTCCGGCACCTGCCCGACGGCCATGTCGCCACCCCCGAGGAGGTCGCCGCCGAACTGGCGCGGATCGGGCATGCGCTGGAGCCGGGCGACATCGTGCTGGTCAACACCGCCGCGGCTTCCGCCTATGGCACGCCCGGCTACGTGGCGACCGGCTGCGGCATGGGGCGGGCGGCCACCAATTACCTGACCGAACGCGGCGTGCGCATCACCGGCACCGACGCCTGGAGCTGGGACGCCCCCTTTGTCCACACCGCCCGCGAGGTGGCGCGCAGCGGCGACGCCGGGCTGATCTGGGAAGGCCACCGCGCCGGCATGGACCGGATGTATCTGCACATGGAGAAGCTGGCCAATCTCGAAACCCTGCCCGCCACGGGCTTCGAGGTGATCTGCTTTCCCGTCAAGATCAAGGCTGCGAGCGCGGGCTGGTGCCGCCCGGTCGCCGTTCTGAAGGACGCACCATGACCCCGACGATCATCACCTGTGCCATCACCGGCGGCGTGCATACGCCCACCATGTCCGACGCGCTGCCCGTGACACCCGAGCAGATCGCCGCCTCGGCGCTTGGCGCGGCGCGGGCGGGGGCCGCGATCCTGCATCTTCATGCGCGCGATCCGGTGACCGCCGCCCCCTCGGGCGACCCGGCGCATTACGCGCTCTACCTGCCGCGGCTGGCCGCGGGAACCGAGGCGGTTCTGAACCTGACCACCGGCGGCTCGCCCGCGATGTCGGTGCCCGAGCGGCTGTGCGCGGCCAGCCAGTTCGCCCCCGAGATGTGCTCGCTCAACATGGGGTCGATCAATTTCGCGCTGCACCCGCTGGCCGACCGGTTCGACCGCTGGAAACACGATTGGGAGGAACCCTTCCTGCGCGGCACCGAAAGCAACGTCTTTCGCAACAGCTTTGCCGAGATCCGCCAGATCAGCGACACCCTGCGCCCGCACGGCACCCGGTTCGAGCACGAGGTCTACGACGTCGGCCACCTCTACAACCTGAAATTCTGCCTCGACCAGGGGTTTTTCACCGGGCCGGTCTTCTTGCAGTTCGTGATGGGGGTGCTGGGCGGCATCGGGGCGGATGTCGAGAACCTCGTCTTTCTCAAGCGCACGGCGGACAAGCTCTTCGGTGACGGCTACCGTTTCTCGGTCGCGGCGGCGGGCCGGCAGCAGATGCGCCTTGCCGCTGTCGCCGCGCAACTGGGCGGGCATGTGCGCGTGGGGCTCGAGGATTCGCTCCACATCGGGCCCGGCCAGCTTGCGCGCTCGAACGCCGAACAGGTCGAGCGCATCGCCGAGATCCTGACCCTCCAGGGTCACCGCATCGCCACCCCCGACGAGGCCCGCGCCCTGCTTGGCCTGAAGGGCCGGGCGGCGACCCGGATCTCGCCCACCTCCACCCTGTCGACCCCCGCCGCGCCGCAGGGCGGCCAGCCCGAAGGAGCGACCCCATGAGACTGCTCACCCTGTCCGACGGCACCCGAGACGGGCGCCTGCACCAGGTCGACCGCGACGGTGCCCGCGTGTTGCCCCTGGCCGAGGCGCGGACCCTGCAGGAGGCGATGGACCACTGGGAAACCGTGCTGCCTGGGTTGCGCGCCGCGCAGGAGCGGCTGGACGCCGACCCGGAGCTGGGGGAGCCTTTCGATCCCGCGCGCGCGCTGGCCCCCTTTCCGCGGGCCTGCCAATGGCTTGACGGGTCGGCCTTCGAGACGCATTCGCTTCTGATCCAGCGGGCCTGGGGCCTGCCGGTTACCGGGCTGCCGGAGCGGCCACTGATGTATCAGGGCCTGTCGGACCGGTTCCTGCCGCCCAACGGCGTGGCGCGCTTCCCGTCCGAGGCGGACGGCATCGACTTCGAAGGCGAGTTCGCCGTGGTCCTTGGCGATGTGCCCATGGGCACCCCGGCCGAAGAGGCGGCGCGCCATGTCCGGCTGGTGATGCTGGTGAACGACTGGAGCCTGCGCGCGCTTGGCCCGGTCGAGATGGCGACGGGCTTCGGCTGGCTGCAATGCAAGCCCGCCTGCGCCGCCGCCCCCTTTGCGGTCACGCCCGACGAGCTGGGCCCGGCATGGGACCGGGCGCGCGTCTGCCTGCCGCTCGAGATCCTGCGCAACGGCACGCCCTTCGGTCGCGCCAACGGGTCCGAGATGCATGTCGGCTTCGACCGACTGATTGCCCACGCAGCCTATTCCCGCGACCTTCCCGCGGGCACGATCCTGGGCTCGGGGACGGTGGCCAACGCCGCCTATGCC
This sequence comes from Roseicyclus amphidinii, assembly GCF_030163755.1. GTDB lineage: Bacteria > Pseudomonadota > Alphaproteobacteria > Rhodobacterales > Rhodobacteraceae > Roseicyclus > Roseicyclus amphidinii. Next base: position 20,054 of record NZ_JASJOE010000034.1, on the reverse strand, counting down.
GAGGTCGGCTCGAGCTGCATCGCCGAGCGTCGGGCGATCGAACAGCTGGAGGGGGGTGCTGCCACGACGCCGTTCCTGGCGACCGGAGAGCGCGTCGAGATGCGCGCTCGCCGGCCGGAGGGCGGCGACCTGTTCGGACCGTTCATCCAGACCGTGCAGGCCGGGTCGGGGGGATAGGCGCGGGTCACACCCGGTACACACCCTGTGCACACCGCGTGCATACGCGGTGGGGGGCGGATGTTGCCGGCAAGTGCCGGCAAGTGCCGGGCTGAAGCCCGGCCTACGGAGGGGGGCCTGCGCGCGCGCCCCGGTTGTCCGAAGAGCAGGGCCGGGCCGTCCGTCACCTGCCACGGGTGCATGTCGCGCCCGACGATGCGTCGGGGGGCGATCCTTGCCCCGGTGTCACCGATCCCGACGGGCATGTCGTTCCCGGCGCGGATGTCCCAGGGCACGACCGGCACCACGCGCGCGACCGCGGCGGCCGTGGCGAAGGGGAGGGCCGTCAGCGCGGAGAGGGAGGCGCGGAGGGGCAGGCGGGGCATGGGCGATCCTCGGGCTGTCTCGGGGCACGGGAGCAGCCTGCGCGGAACGGGGGGTGCGGGGCAAGGGGGAGTAGGGTGGGCAATTCTGCCCACCTTCCCGGCGGTCAGGGAGGGGCGCGGTGGGCAGGATTGCCCACCCTACGTGTGCGGCGGTCGGCGCGAGCGGCATGGGTGGATGGTGGGTTTCAATTACCCAATGCTTGCCATGTTTGATGAGGATGCCGCGCCTCAATCCGAGTCGTCTTCGTTCGGTGATGGCAGTTTTGGAATCTCTTCAGGTGCTGGGATTTGTTCGTACTCACCAGTATTTTTTCTTGCAATTCGGGCCACTTCTTGCATTCGGTCGGAAAGCGGCTTGATGTCCTTACCAAACTTCCCAAGAGTTTCGCCTAAATCGGATACGCCCCCCAAAATAACATCAAAAAGCCCTCTATTTGCGTGTACCTGCTGCTCAATTGCGGCAATTCGGTTCAATAGACGTCTCTTATGTGGATCGTCGAAATCTACTGAAGCGAAGACTATTTTTCGCATATCGTTGCACAGCTTAAGTACTCTTTCTTTGTCGGCCGCAGGCAGGGAAAAGGTAGCAAGAATACTCTCAGGCTCGTTTGTAGTATCATAGGCGCCAAATTTTTCGGATACCTTAATCAAGCGAAGTATACGTTCGCCAAAGTCTTTTTGTTTCGAGCCGTTGATCGGAAAACTCCCACTTACTATTAATTGTACCTTTTTCGGCAGCGAATCCGAAAGGACCTTTGCCAGTAATTGCATCTCGTCGTGGTCGGCTAGAGAAATTGATGGGCTACCTGACGCAGCTCGGCTTGCATTGGCTGCCAATTGCATGAAACGATCCATTGCTTCCAAATTATTTGCCACGGGCTTGACCTCTTTTCTCACACTCAATCATCCACACCCTCAACAAACCGCGCGTTCTCCTCGATCTACAGGACCCGCAGTTCCAGCTTCCCGCCCATCACCCGCCCCACCATCTCGCCCCCCTTCACGACACCTGCAGATCAAAAACCTCGCCGTCGGTCGTCTGGCACACCCCGATGGCCGTGATGTTCACGCCGGAATAGCGGAATTCGCAGCGCATGGAGCGGCCCTTGGTCGAGGTCAGGATCGCTGTGCCGAAACCCGCCTCGGTCTCGGACAGGAGTTCCGCCGTGCTGCGCAGGATCGAGCCGCGGGCGTAGGAGTTCAGCAGCTCGAGGCTTTGGGTGGCGCCTTCGCGCACCGCGACCCAGCGGCCGGTGAAGGTCTCGCGCGGAAGCTCCAGCGTCATCTCGCCGGAGTTGCGCAAGGTCGCGCCCGAGATGGCACCGGTGCCGGTGACACCGGTCATCCGGCTCATCACGAGGGCGTCGGGGCCGCAGGCCGACACAAGGAACAGGCAGGCCAGAAGACCCGCGCGCACAGGGGCACTAGACATCCACATCCTCGACGAAGCGTGCGTTTTCCTGGATATACTGGAAGCGCAGCTCGGGCTTCTTGCCCATGAGGCGCTCGACAAGGTCGCCGGTCTCGCCGGGCGCGTCCTCGTCCACCGAGACGCGGATCAGCTTGCGGGAGGCGGGGTCCATCGTCGTCTCTTTCAGGTCCTTGGCGTCCATCTCGCCCAGCCCCTTGAAGCGGGAGACGTCGATCTTGCCCTTGCCGCCTAGGCCGCGGGCCAGCCAGTCGGCTTTCTCCGCCTCGTCAAGGCAGTAGACGCGGCGCGCGCCCTGGGTCAGGCGGAAGAGGGGCGGGCAGGCGAGGTAGAGGTGGCCTGCGTCGATCATCGGGCGCATCTGGCTGAAGAAGAAGGTCATCAGCAGCGAGGCGATATGCGCGCCGTCGACATCGGCGTCGGTCATGATGATGACCTTGTCGTAGCGCAGATCCTCGATGTTGAACTTGGTGCCCATGCCGACGCCGAGCGCCTGGCAGAGGTCGTTGATCTCCTGGTTCTGGCCGAGCTTGGAGGAGGCCGCGCCCAGAACGTTCAGGATCTTGCCGCGCAAGGGCAGGAGGGCTTGCGTCTTGCGGTCGCGGGCCATCTTGGCGGAGCCGCCCGCGCTGTCGCCCTCGACGATGAACAGCTCGGTGCCGTCGCGGGCGGATTGGGAACAATCCACGAGCTTTCCGGGCAGGCGCAGGCGCTTGGTGGCGGATTTGCGGGCGGTTTCCTTTTCGGCGCGGCGGCGCAGGCGTTCCTCGGCGCGTAGGACGAGGAAATCGAGGATCGCGCCGGCGGACTTGGTGTTGGCGGCAAGCCAGTTGTCGAAATGGTCGCGCACCGCGCCCTCGACCATGCGGGCGGCCTCGGTCGTGGCGAGGCGGTCCTTGGTCTGGCCGACGAACTCGGGCTCGGCGATGAAGCAGGACACCAGCGCGCCCGCGCCCGAGGTGAGGTCGTCGCGGTTGATGTTGGCGGCCTTGCGGTTGTTGGCCAGTTCGCCATAGGCGCGGATGCCCTTGAGGATCGCGGCCCAGAAGCCCGCCTCATGCGTGCCGCCCTCGGGCGTGGGGACGGTGTTGCAGTAGGACTGGATGAAGCCGTCGCGGGACGGCGTCCAGTTGATCGCCCATTCGACCGAGCCGGGCTGCCCGAAGCGGGGCTGGAATTCCACTTTTCCGGCGAAAGGGGTTTCGGCGTAGGTGGCGGCGTTGCCCATGGTCTCCTTGAGGTAGTCCGAGAGGCCGCTGGGGAAGTGGAAGACGGCCTCGGTCGGGGTTTCGCCGTCGTCTATTTCGGATTTCCAGCGGATTTCGACGCCGGAGAAGAGGTAGGCCTTGGAGCGAACCATTTTCATGAGCCTTGCCGGTTTGAACCGGTGGCTGCCGAAGATCTGTTCGTCGGGGTGGAAGATCACGGTGGTGCCGCGGCGGTTGTTGGTCTGGCCGAGCGACTGGACGGGGCCCTGCGGGATGCCGCGGGAGAACTCCTGCGCGAAAAGCTCGCGGTTGCGGGCGACTTCGACGCGGAGGTGGTCGGACAGCGCGTTGACGACCGAGACGCCGACGCCGTGCAAGCCGCCCGAGGTCTGGTAGGCCTTGCCCGAGAACTTGCCGCCGGCGTGGAGGGTGCAGAGGATCACCTCGAGCGCGGACTTGTCGGGGAATTTCGGGTGCGGGTCGACCGGGATGCCGCGGCCGTTGTCGCGGATGGTGACGGTGTGGTCGGCGGCCAGTTCCACCTCGATGCGGGAGGCGTGGCCGGCGACGGCCTCGTCCATGGAGTTGTCGAGCACCTCGGCGACGAGGTGGTGCAGCGCGCGCTCGTCGGTGCCGCCGATATACATGCCGGGGCGCTTGCGGACGGGTTCCAGCCCCTCGAGCACCTCGATGGAGGAGGCGTCATAGGCGTTCGGGTCGGGCGAGGTGTTCAGGAGGTCATCCGCCATCTGGGGCCAATCGCTGCTCTATCTTGTGTGAGTTGGCCCGCATAATGGCAGGTTTGGGGCAGCGGGGGAAGGGTGACGCGGCGGGCGCGGCGCGGCGGATCGGTACGGGGCCTTGATACATCTCAAGGCGCGGCGGGGCGGATGCTGCGATCATGGCGCAAGACACCGGGACAGAGCGAAAGGGACCGAGCCGATGACAGACCTGAATGCCGAAACCGCCGTGGCCGAGGCCGTCAGCGATACCCCCGACATCGTGGAGCGCCCTGCGCAGACCCCCGCATCGGCCCCGGCGATGGCCCCGGCGATGGAGGGTGCCGCAGCCGCAAGGCCCGCGCGGACGCGGCGGGTGCAGCCGACCATCGCCGAGATCCGGCAGGCGTTCGAATCCGGCGAATACCCCTACACGACGAAGCTCGGCCGCCGCAGCTACGAGGCGCAGAAGGCGAAGCTTCAGGCGGAATTGCTCAAGGTGCAGAAATGGGTGGGCGAGACGGGCGAGAGGATCGTGATGTTGTTCGAGGGCCGCGACGCGGCCGGCAAGGGCGGCACGATCAAGCGCTTCACCGAGCATCTGAACCCGCGCGAGGCGCGCGTGGTGGCGCTGAACAAGCCCAGCGACGAGGAGCGCGGGCAGTGGTATTTCCAACGCTACATCGAGCACCTGCCGACGGCGGGCGAGATCGTGCTGTATGACCGCAGCTGGTACAACCGCGCGGGCGTGGAGCGGGTGATGGGGTTCTGCGAGCCGAACGACTACCTGGAGTTCATGCGCCAGACGCCCGAGCTGGAACGGATGCTGACGCGCTCGGGCATAAGGCTTTACAAATACTGGTTCTCGGTCACGCAGGACGAGCAGAAGCGCCGCTTCGCCAGCCGCGAAACCGATCCGCTGAAGCAGTGGAAACTGTCGCCGATCGACCGCGCCAGCCTCGACAAGTGGGACGATTACACCGAGGCGAAGGAGGCGATGTTCTTCTACACCGATACTGCGGATGCGCCCTGGACGGTGATCAAGTCCGACGACAAGAAGCGCGCGCGGCTGAACTGCATGCTGCATTTCCTGTCGACACTGGACTATCCCGGCAAGGATCGCCGCATCGCCCATGCGCCCGATCCGCTGATCGTGGGGCAGGCGGGCCATGTCATCCAAAGGGCCGAGCATATCCTGGGCGCGTCGCTGCACCCCGAGACGCGGCGGGTGAAGCCCGGCCGGCCCGAGTGATCGCGCCCCGCGGGGCTACAGCGCGCTGGCGACGCGCGGGGACTGGTTGCCGCCGAAGCCGAAGTAATAATCGAGAACGGTGTCGGGCACGACGTTGCGCTGCCATGCGACCGAGCCGATGGCGATGAGCGCCGCGATTTCGGTCGTGTTCAGCCGCCCCTCCTCGAGCGCGACGAAGCCGGCCTGCAGGGCCGAAATGATCTCGTCGTTCATCATGTCGTTGGCCGTGTCGAACATCATCCCGGCGGTTTCGGGGTCGAGAAGCCCAAGCTGGTAGAGCGGTTCGAAATGGGCCGAGGTGAACTGAACGAACCCGTCGCTCAACTGCTGGGCGCGCAGTTCGGCGTCCACCCGCGCGATCACGCCCTGAAACGCCCCGCTCAAGGCGCCGGCCGTTGTCAGCGCAAGGCCGACGGCCGCCGCGCTCAGCGTGGTCCAGTCGACCGAGACGACCCCGGTCTCGTCGGTCAGGAAAGTTTCAATCGCGCGGATCAACATGCAGTGCCCCTTCGTCCGGGGACCGTCCTAGGGGGCGAAGACGACGGAAATGCGGCCGATTGTGGCCGTTTCCGGCAACAATCCCGTGCCGCCCGGCAACAGTGGTGCAGCGGCTGGCGACGTTCTGCGCAAACCAAAGCGATCCCGCATCGCGGCCATTGTGCCCGCGGCCCCCGCGGGCTTATCTCTGGGCCATGTTGCCGCTGCGCCCGCTTGTCCTGTCGTTCTGCCTGTCGCTATGCGCGGCCCTGCCGGGGCTGGCGCATCCGCATATCTTCGTCGACGCCGGTCTGCGGCTGATCCGCGACGCCGAGGGGCGCGTCACCGCGGTCGAGGTGACATGGCGCTATGACGAGCTGTATTCCCTGCTGCTGGCCGAGGATTACGGGCTGGACCCCGATTACGACCTGCAGCTGACCGAGGCCGAGATCGCCGCGACGCTCGGTTTCGACCTGAACTGGTCGGCGGGGTTCGAGGGCGGGCTTGTGCTGCGCCAGGGCGGTGCGCCGCTGGAGATCGGCGCGCCCGAGCCGGTGTCGCTGGCCATGCTCGAGACGGGGCAGCTGCAGACCACGCATCGCCGCCCCGTTCTGGGGGCCGAGCCCGGCGCGGCCCTCGAGGCGCAGGTCTATGACCCGGAGTTCTACATCGCCTTCGAGATGATCCTCGAGATGGAGGTCGCGGGCGCGCCCGGCTGCGCCGCCGAGCTGATCCGCGCCGATCTCGACGCGGCCTATGCCGTGCTGGAGCGCGCGCTGGACGATATCGGCGGCGCGGTGGCGGCCGAGGACAATTTCCCGGCGGTCGGTGCGTATTTCGCGGATCGCGTGGTGTTCTCTTGCACCGGCTGATCGCGCTTGTCGCGCTGGCCGTGGTCGCGGGGCTGGCGCTTTTGTGGTGGACCGGCGGCGCGCGGGTGGTCGAGCTCTGGGCGCTCGAGGGCCAGCGCGAGGCGCAAACCGCCATGGCCCGCGGTCTGCGGGCGCTGCGCGGCGGCGACCCGGCGGCCCTGACGGGGTTTCTTGCGGTCTGTTTCGCCTACGGCTTCTTTCACGCCGCGGGGCCGGGGCATGGCAAGCTGTTGATCGGTGGATACGGCGCGGCCCGCGCGGTGGGGGCGGCGAAACTGTCGGCGGTGGCGCTGGTCTCGAGCCTTGCGCAGGGGGCCACGGCGGTGGTGCTGGTCGGCGCCGGGGTCTGGGTCTGGCAGCTGGGCCGCGCGCAGATGACCGGGATGGCCGACCGGCTGTTTGCCCCGCTCAGTTTCGCGGCGATCGCGCTGGTGGGGCTGTGGCTGGCCTGGCGGGGGCTTCGCGGTCTGCGGGCACCGGGTATGGGTGGGGGGCATCACCACCATGACCACGACCACGCCGGCGATGGTGCGACCTGCGCGACCTGCGGCCATGCCCATGGGCCGGACCCCGTGGCGCTGGCGCAGGCGACGGGGTGGCGCGACATCGCGGTGCTGGTGGGCGCGGTTGCGATCCGGCCCTGCACCGGGGCGCTGTTCGTCCTGATCCTGACGGCGCAGATGGGCATTTTCGCCACCGGCGTGGCAGGCACCTTTGCGATGGCGCTCGGCACCGCCTCGGTCACCGTCGCGGTGGCCGTCACCGCCGTCACGCTGCGCCGGGGGGTGCTGGCGGGGATGGCCGCGAATGCCGCGCTGGCGCGCGTGCAACCGGTGATCGAGCTTGCGGTTGGCCTGCTCGTCGCGGTGATCGCGGGGCAGCTCGCGCTCGCCACGCTCTGAGCGGGCTTGCCGGGGGAAAATCCCGGGCGTAAGGGCAGGGGATGACGACGCTCTCCCACCACCTGCGCGCAACCCTGAGCCTCGGCCTGCCGCTGATCGGCGGCATGCTGGCGCAGGTGGCGATCACGCTCACCGACACGGTGATGATGGGCTGGTACGGGGTCGAGGAACTGGCCGCGGTGGCGCTTGGCGGGTCGTTCTTCCACGTGGTGCTGATCCTGGGGATGGGCTTCGGGCTGGCCGTGATGCCGATGGTGGCCGCGGCGGCGGCCAACGGCGACCGGCGGCAGGTGCGGCGCATCACGCGCATGGGGCTCTGGATCGGGCTGATCTTCTCGGGGCTGGTCATGCCGGTCTTCTGGTTCTCGGGCGCGATCCTGCTGGCCGTGGGACAGACCGAGACGGTGGCGGCCAACACCCAGCTCTACCTGCGCATCGCGGGCTGGGGCATCGCCCCCGCGGTGCTGATGACGGTGTTCCGCAGCCACCTGTCCGCGCTCGATCACGCACGGATCGTGCTCTGGGCGACGCTTGCGGGGGCGGTGCTGAACGCGGCGATGAACTGGGTGCTGATCTTCGGCAATCTCGGCGCGCCCGAGCTGGGCATCGCGGGGGCGGCCATCGCCTCGGTCGGCACGCACGCGCTGATCGCGCTGGTGCTTGCGCTTTACGCCGCGCTGCATGGCGATCTGAGGCAGGACACGCTCTTCGCGCGGTTCTGGCGCCCCGACTGGGAGGCGGTGGGCCAGGTCTTCCGCCTCGGCTGGCCGATCGGGCTGACGCTCCTGTCGGAGTCGGGGCTGTTCATGGCGACCATGGTGATGATGGGCTGGCTGGGCGCGTTGCCGCTGGCCGCCCATGGCATCGCGCTGCAGATCTGCTCGACCACCTTCATGGTCCATATCGGCCTGAGCCAGGCCGCCACCGTGCGCGCGGGGCGCGCCTGGGGACAGGGCGACCGGGCCGGGCTGCGGCTGGCGGCGGTTGCGGCGCTGATCCTCTCGGGCGCGATGGTGGCGCTCACCGTCGCGGGCTTCGTGCTGATCCCCGAGCCGCTCATCGGCCTCTTCGTCGATCCGAACGATCCGCTCCGCCCCGAGATCATCGCGCTCGGCACAAGCCTTTTGCTGGTCGCGGCGCTGTTCCAGCTGGCCGATGCGGGGCAGGTGATGGCGCTGGGGCTGCTGCGCGGCACGCAGGACACCACCGTGCCGATGATCTACGCGGTTCTGGCCTATTGGGGGCTCGGCCTGCCCGCGGCCTGGGTCATCGGCTTCCCGCTCGGCTACGGCGGGCCCGGCATCTGGGCGGGGCTGGTCGTCGGGCTTGCGGTGGCGGCGGCGCTGATGATGACCCGCTTCTGGCGCGGGCCGGCACGGGGCACGGCACCCGCCGCAGCGGCCTGACCGCCCCCTTCATCTTCCCCCAAATACGGACTCCCCCCCCTGCAGCTGCGCGCCGCGTCGCATGGCGCGCGCCGCCGGCCACGGGCGCCCGAATTTTCGTACGAAAATTCGCACCCGCGCCGCGCGCGCGGCGCGCCCCCCTCCGTCAGCGCGCGGCGATGCCGGTCAGGATCCGCGCCCAGGCGCGGGTGCCGTGGTGGAAACTCGACAGGTCGTATTTCTCGTTCGGCGAATGGATCGCGTCATCGTCCTTGCCGAAACCCGCCAGCAGCGAATCCATCCCGAGGATCTCCTTGAAATACCCCGCCACCGGGATCGAGCCGCCGCCGCCGATGAAGGCCGCCTCGCCGGGCCATTCCGCGCTCAGCGCCTGCCGCGCCACCTCGAAGGCGGGGTGCGAGATGTCCATCCGGCTTGCAGGCGCCGCGCCATGGGGCGCGAAGGCGACGCTGCAATCGGGCGGCAGCTGAGCCTCGACCCATGCCCGGAAGCTGTCGCGCAGCCGCACCGGGTCCTGCCCCGCCACCAGCCGGAACGAGACCTTGGCCGAAGCCTGCGCGGGCAGGACCGTCTTGAACCCCGCCCCCGTGTATCCGCCGGTGATCCCGTTCACCTCGGCCGTGGGGCGCGACCAGAGCATCTCGAGCCCCGTCCGCCCCTGTTCGCCGGCGGGCACCGAAAGGCCCACCTCGCCGAGAAAGGCCCCTTCGTCGAAGCCAAGCCCCGCCCATTGCGCGGCGAGCTCGGGCGACAGCTCCTCCACCCCGTCGTAGAACCCCGGCACCTGCACCCGGCCCGTTTCGTCATGCAGACCGGCAAGGATTTTCGTCAGAACCCGGATCGGGTTCATTGCGATGCCGCCATACATCCCCGAATGCAGGTCGATGCGCGGGCCGGTGATGGTGATCTCCTCGCCCAGAAGGCCGCGCAGCTGGGTCACGATGGCGGGCACGCTGTCCGAGAACAGGCCGGTGTCGCAGATCAGCGCGAGATCGGCCTTCAGCGCCGCGCCGCGCTCCTGCAGGTAGGGCACCAGCGAGGGCGAGCCGCTTTCCTCCTCGCCCTCGAGGAAGACGGTCACCTTGCAGGGCAGGGCGCCGGTCTCGGCGAGGGTCGCGCGGCAGGCCTCGAGAAAGGTCATCAGCTGGCCCTTGTCATCGGCCGCCCCGCGGGCGCGGATCACGCGGCCCCTGGGCGTCTCCTGCAGCTCGGGATCGAAGGGGTCGCGGTGCCACAGCGACAGCGGGTCGACCGGCTGCACGTCGTAATGCCCGTAGAACAGGACATGCGGCCCCGGCCCGTCCATGTGGCCCACCACCATCGGGTGACCGGGGGTGTCGTGCAGCTCGGCGGCAAAGCCCATGCCCGCCAGATCGTCCCTGAGCCACTCGGCGGCGCGGCGCACGTCGCCCGAATGGGCCGGGTCGGTCGAGATCGAGGGGATGCGCAGCAGGTCGAACAGCCGGTCGAGGGCTGCGGCTTGATCTGCGTCGATACGGGCTAGAATGCTGTCGAGCGACATGGACGGGGCCTCCGGGTCCGGGGGTTGGGATGGGACGGAGATGACAATGGGCGCCGGGGATTGTCCAGCCGGGGCCGCGGGGACGGCGCTTGATTCAGGTCAAGGTCGGGCGCGCGGCAATTTGTAACTTGGCTTATATGCAATGCGGCGCATATGTCTGGAAAACCAACCAGCACGCGTCTGAAGAGCCGGGCCCCTGAAGAGAGACGGGGGCCGGGGAAGGGAGACCGCCAGTGAACTACGATCAAGCGCTCGACGCAGCCATCAACCGTCTGCACGAGGAAGGGCGCTACCGCACCTTCATCGACATCGAGCGGCGCAAGGGTCAGTTTCCCCATGCCGTGTGGAAAAAGCCCGACGGCACCGAGCAGGACATCACCGTCTGGTGCGGCAACGATTACCTCGGGATGGGCCAGCACCCCGTCGTGCTGAGCGCGATGGCCGAGGCGCTGGAGGCCACCGGCGCAGGCTCGGGCGGCACGCGCAACATCTCGGGCACGACGGTCTATCACAAGCGCCTCGAGGCCGAGCTGGCCGACCTGCACGGCAAGGAAGCGGCGCTGGTCTTCACCTCGGCCTATATCGCCAATGACGCGACGCTGTCGACGCTGCCCAAGCTGTTTCCGGGCCTCATCACCTATTCGGACGAGCTGAACCACGCCTCGATGATCGAGGGCATCCGCCGCAACGGCGGGGCGAAGCGCATCTTCAAGCACAACGACCTGGCCGATCTGCGCGCCAAGCTGGAGGCCGACGACCCGGCCGCACCCAAGCTGATCGCCTTCGAATCGGTCTACTCGATGGACGGCGATTTCGGCCCGATCGAGGAGATCGTCGCGCTGGCCGAGGAATTCGGCGCGCTGACCTATCTCGACGAGGTGCATGCCGTGGGCATGTACGGCCCCCGCGGCGGCGGCGTTGCCGAGGCGCGCGGCATCGCGCATCGGGTGGACATCATCAACGGCACGCTGGGCAAGGCCTATGGCGTGATGGGCGGCTACATCGCGGCCTCGGCGCGGATGTGCGACGCGGTGCGCAGCTACGCGCCGGGTTTCATCTTCACCACCTCGATCCCGCCCGCGGTGGCGGCGGGGGCGGCGGCGAGCGTGCGGCACCTCAAGACCGACCAATCCTTGCGCGACCTGCACCAGGAGCGCGCCAAGGTCTTGAAACTGCGGCTGAAGGGGCTTGGCCTGCCGATCATCGACCACGGCAGCCACATCGTGCCCGTGATCGTGGGCGACCCGGTCCATACCAAGAAGATCTCGGACATGCTGTTGTCGGAGTTCGGCATCTACGTGCAGCCGATCAACTTCCCGACCGTGCCTCGCGGCACCGAGCGGCTGCGCTTCACGCCTTCGCCGGTGCATGACCCCCGGTCCGTCGATGCGCTTGTGCATGCGATGGATGCGCTCTGGAGCCATTGTGCGCTGAATCGCGCCGAGTTGTCCGCCTGAGCATTTATCCCGGTGCCAAGCTGCGCCATGACATGTTAATCCCGTCTTAATCCGGACGTGACTGGGGAATCATTTCCGGATAGGGTGACATGTAGGCAATGGCGGCGTCCGACCCACAAGATGATGGGCGCAGACGCAGCCGATGTAGGGGCAGGCGCTTGATGAGCGACGAGCAGGGTCAGTTTACCGACGGCACGCACGCCATGGCGGGAGCGGGCTCGGCAGGGTTTTCCGACCCGGCTGCTTCGGGCGCGTTCGACGGCTATGACGTGACCGACGTTCCGCTGGGCGACCTGTTGCGCGGCGAGCGGGCGACGCAGGGCAAATCCCTGCTCGACGTCGAGCGCGACCTTAAGATCCGCGCCTCCTACATCGCGGCCATCGAGAATGGCGACGTGGGCGCCTTTGCCTCGCAGGGGTTCATCGCGGGCTACGTGCGGTCCTACGCGCGCTACCTCGGCATCGATCCCGAATGGACCTTTCGCCGCTTCTGCGAGGAAACCGGATTTTTCGGCGTGCATGGGGCCGGTGCCAGCCAGGCGCAGGCGGCCAAGCGGTCGCTCGCCTCTGCGCCGAAGGGGCGGCTGGACCCCAACGAGGTGATGCAGGGCACGCGGATCAGCTTCGCGCCCGAGCGCCCCGGCCTGTTTTCGGGGATCGAGCCGGGCGCGCTGGGATCGGTGGCGGTGCTGGTCGCGCTGGTCATGGGGCTGGGCTACGGTGCCTGGGCGGTGCTGCACGACATCCAGCGCCTGCAGATCGCCCCGGTCGACGAAGCGCCGATCCCGCTGGCGCAGCTCGATCCGCTTGCGGGCGCGACGGACGGGGCCTTTGCCGCCGGGCAGGAGTTCGACATCGCCCTGCCTTCGGCGGAACGGATGGACCGGCTCTATCGCCCGCAGGCACTGGAAACTCCGGTGCTGACCCCGCGCGACGAGGCGCTTGCGACGCTCGACCCTGACGAGGTGGGCACGCTGGGCGGGTTACAGAGCGCCGCGGGCCGCGCCGCCACGCCGCCGCGGCTTGCGGGCGTGGCCGAGGCTGCCCCGACCGGTGCCGCGACCGAGGAGGCCGCGCCGGTGGTGCAGGTCACGCAGGCCGCGCCAAGCGACGAGCTGGTGATCTTCGCGGTCCGCCCGTCCTGGATCAGGGTCAGTTCGGCCTCGGGGGCGACGCTGTTCGAAGGCACGCTGAACCGCGGCGACAGCTACACGGTGGCCGAGGCCGATGCCGCGCCGGTGCTGCGCTCGGGCAATGCGGGCTCGATCTATTTCGTGGTGAACGGTGTCACCATGGGCCCCGCGGGGCCGGGTGCCACCATCGCGCGCAACGTGGAATTGAGCGCGGATGCGATCAGCGCGAATTTCGCCATGGCCGATGCCGGCGCGGACCCCGATCTGCCCGAGGTCGCGGCCCTCGTCCTCGGTGTGGGCGAGACGCAATAACGCGGGCGCGGCGCGCCCCGTTGTCCAGCGCGCCTGACAGGTCTATCTTGGGTTGAAACCACCTGCGACGACCACAGAAGGCCTGCTCATGTCCCACAATCCCGTTCGCCCGTGGCGCAACATCGACCGCCGCAAGAGCCGCCAGATCCATGTCGGCCCGGTGCCGGTGGGTGGTGACGCACCGATCACGGTGCAGACCATGACCAACACGCTGACCACCGACGTCAAGGCGACGGTCGAACAGATCCAGCGTTGCGCCGAGGCGGGGGCGGATATCGTGCGGGTCTCGGTCCCCGACGAGGCCAGCGCCAGGGCGATGAAGGAGATCGTGCGCGAAAGCCCGGTGCCGCTCGTGGCCGACATCCATTTCCACTACAAGCGCGCCATCGAGGCGGCCGAGGCGGGCGCGGCCTGTCTCAGGATCAACCCTGGCAACATCGGCAGCCAGGACCGCGTGCGCGAGGTGATCAAGGCTGCCCGCGACCATGGCTGTTCGATCCGCATCGGGGTCAACGCGGGGTCGCTGGAAAAGCACCTGCTCGAGAAATACGGCGAGCCCTGTCCGGACGCGATGGTCGAAAGCGGGATGGATCACATCAAGATCCTGGAAGACAACGATTTCCTGAATTTCAAGATCTCGATGAAGGCCTCCGATGTCTTCATGACCATGGCCGCCTACAGCCAGTTGGCCGAACAGACCGACGCGCCGTTTCACCTTGGCATCACCGAGGCGGGGGGCTTCGTGGGCGGCACGGTGAAATCGGCGATCGGGCTGGGGAACCTCTTGTGGATGGGGCTGGGCGACACGCTGCGCGTGAGCCTCAGCGCCGATCCGGTCGAGGAGGTGAAGATCGGCTTCGAGATCCTGAAGTCGCTGGGGCTGCGGCATCGCGGGGTCAACATCATCTCCTGCCCCTCCTGCGCGCGGCAGGGGTTCGACGTGATCAGGACGGTCGAGGCGCTGGAGAAGCGGCTGGAGCATATCAAGACGCCGATGAGCCTGAGCATCATCGGCTGCGTGGTGAACGGTCCGGGCGAGGCGTTGATGACCGACGTGGGCTTTACCGGCGGCGGGGCCGGGTCCGGGATGGTCTACCTGGCGGGCAAGCAGAGCCACAAGATGTCCAACGACCAGATGATCGACCACATCGTCGAGCAGGTCGAGAAGAAGGCCGAAGAACTGGAGGCCGCCCGCGCCGCCGAGGTTCAGGCCGCCGAATAGGGCTGGGGCAAAAGACCCCTACCGGAGCGCGCGCGCCTCGGGCAATATGGCGAACCCCGGACACCTGTCGTGTCGGGTGACGTGAAAACCCGATTGGCCGGGGATGAGGAACAGATGGCGAAGACGCCGGGCGGAACCAACACGAGCGGACGCGGCCAGCGCGAGCTGCGCACGCGGGTCAAATCCGCGCGGGGGCGCAAGCTGTCCTCGACGCGCTGGCTGGAGCGGCAGCTGAACGACCCTTACGTGCAGCGCGCCAAGCGCGAGGGCTATCGCGGGCGCGCGGCCTTCAAGATCATGGAGCTGGACGACAAGTATCGTTTCCTCGTGCCCGGCGCGCGGGTGGTCGATCTCGGCTGCGCGCCCGGTGGCTGGTGCCAGGTCGCGGTGCCGCGGATCAACGCCTTGGGCGAGAAATCGGGCAAGGCGGTGGGCCGGATCATCGGCGTCGACCTGCAGGAGGTGGAGCCGATCGCGGGGGTCGAGCTGCATGTGCTCGATTTCATGGAGGATGGTGCGGACGCCAAGGTGAAAGCGTGGCTCGGCGGGCGCGCCGACGTGGTGATGAGCGACATGGCCGCGGCCTCCTCCGGGCACAAGCAGACCGACCATCTGCGCATCGTGGCGCTGTGCGAGGCGGCGGCCGAGCTGGCCTTCGACGTGCTGGAGCCGGGCGGCACCTTTGTCGCCAAGGTGCTGGCGGGCGGGGCCGAGACGGGGCTTCAGACGTTGCTGAAACAGCGTTTCGACAAGGTGGCGAACGTGAAGCCACCCGCCAGCCGCTCGGACAGTTCCGAGAAATTCGTGGTTGCGACGGGCTTTCGCGGCTGACCCCAGATTTCGGGCTTTCCTTTGGGGCCGACCCATGGGATAGGGCACGCGCAACGCAATCCCCGATCCGAGGAGATCCCGATGGAGATTCGCGAGGCCCTGACCTTCGACGATGTTCTGCTGGTTCCCGGCGCAAGCTCCGTCTTGCCGTCGGATGCCGATACCCGCACCCGCGTGACCCGCGCGATCACGCTCAACATTCCGCTGCTCAGTTCCGCCATGGACACGGTGACCGAGGCGCGCATGGCCATCGCCATGGCGCAGGCGGGCGGCATGGGCGTGATCCACCGCAACCTGGGCGTCGAGGAGCAGGCCCGCGAGGTGCGACGCGTGAAACGCTTCGAGTCCGGGATCGTCTACAACCCGATCACGCTGACCCCCGATCAGACGCTGGCCGACGCCCGCGCGCTGACCGAGCGTTACGGGTTCTCGGGCTTTCCGGTGGTCGATGACCAGCGCCGCGTTCTGGGCATCGTGACCAACCGCGACATGCGCTTTGCGCAGGCCGACGACACGCCGGTGCGGGTGATGATGACCACCGAGAACCTCGCCATCCTGCGCGAGCCCGCCGACCGGGCCGAGGCGATCAGCCTGATGAAGGCGCGGCGGATCGAGAAGTTGCTGGTCACCGATGCGTCGGGCAAGCTGACCGGGCTTCTGACGCTCAAGGACACCGAGCGCGCGGTGGTGAACCCCAACGCCTGCAAGGACGAGCTGGGCCGGTTGCGGGTCGCCGCGGCCACCACGGTGGGCGACGCGGGCTTCGAGCGGTCCTCGGCCTTGATCGACGCGGGCTGCGACCTGATCGTGATCGACACCGCCCACGGCCATTCCGAGGGGGTGGCGCGCGCGGTCGAGCGGGTGAAGATGCTGTCGAACGACGTGCAGGTGGTGGCCGGGAACGTTGCCACCGCCGAGGCGACGCGCGCCCTGATCGGGGCGGGGGCGGATGCGATCAAGGTGGGCATCGGACCGGGCTCGATCTGCACCACGCGGGTCGTGGCGGGCGTGGGCGTGCCGCAGCTGACCGCGATCATGGATTGCGCCGCCGCCGCCGCCGAGACCGACACGCCGATCATCGCCGACGGCGGCATCAAGATGTCGGGCGATTTCGCCAAGGCGATCGCCGCGGGCGCGCATTGCGCCATGGTCGGCAGCATGATCGCGGGCACAGACGAGGCGCCGGGCGAGGTGATCCTCTACCAGGGGCGCAGCTTCAAGAGCTACCGCGGGATGGGCAGCCTTGGCGCGATGGCGCGCGGCTCGGCGGACCGGTATTTCCAGAAGGATGCCGCCAGCGACAAGCTGGTGCCCGAAGGCGTCGAGGGACAGGTGCCCTACAAGGGCCCGGCGGGCACGGTCGTCCACCAGCTGATCGGCGGCTTGCGGGCCGCGATGGGCTACACCGGCTGCGCCACCGTGGAAGAGATGCGGTCGAACTGCCGCTTCGTGCGGATCACCGGGGCGGGGCTGAAGGAAAGCCATGTCCACGACGTGCAGATCACCCGCGAAAGCCCGAATTATCGCATGGGATGAGGCGGTTGCGGGCCGATCTTGAGGTGCGGCCGTGACCCCGGCCGCGCGTGTCTCGGCCGCCATCGGCGTGCTGGATGCATGGGCGGGCGGCCAGCCCGTCGAACAGGCGCTGACGAACTGGGCGCGCGGGGCGCGCTACGCGGGCTCCGGCGACCGCGCGGCGGTGCGCGACCATGTCTATGACGTGCTGCGCTGCCACGGCAGCTGCGCGGCGCTTGGCGGCGGCCGCACGGGCCGGGCGCTGATGACCGGGCTGATGCGCCTGCAGGGCGTGGACCCGGCCGCGGTCTTCACCGGCGAGGGCCATGCCCCCGCGCCGCTGAGCGGGGCCGAAGCGTCGCACGACTTGCCGCCGCCCGGCCCCGAGGTCGATCTGCCCGACTGGATGCGCCCCGCGCTGGCAGAGCGGGCGGGCGACCGGCTCGACGCGCTGCTCGAGGCGATGCGCCGCCGCGCGCCGGTCTGGCTGCGCGTCAACACGCGGCGCGCAACACCTGAGGCGGCCATCGCGCGGCTGGCCGAGGACGGGATCGCGGCACGGGCCGATGACCGCGGCGCGCGGGCGCTCGAGGTCACATCGGGGGCGCGCCGGGTCAAATCCTCCTCGGCCTATCTCGAGGGTTGGGTCGAGGTGCAGGACCTGTCCGCGCAACGCGCGGTGGAGGCGGTGGACTGGCCCGCGGCGGGCCGCATCCTCGATTATTGCGCGGGCGGGGGCGGCAAGGCCCTGGCCATCGCGGCACTGGGCGAGGCCACTGTTCTTGCCCATGACGCGAACCCCGCGCGGATGCGCGACCTGCCGGCGCGAGCGGCGCGGGCGGGGGTGGTGATCCGGCAACTGGCGCATGGCGATTTGCCGGGGGCCGCGCCCTTCGACGCGGTGCTGTGCGACGTGCCCTGTTCCGGCTCTGGCACATGGCGCCGCGATCCGGAGGCGAAATGGCGCCTGACGCCCGCACGGCTGGCCGAGCTGGAGGTGCTGCAGGCCGAGATCCTTGCCGACGCCTCTGCCCTCGTCGCCCCCGGCGGGCGGCTGGTCTACATGACCTGCTCGCTTTTTACGTCGGAGAACGAAGCGCAGGTGGACCGGTTCCTCGCGTCCCATCCCGGCTGGTCTTGCTTGCAGGCGCGGGCCGATACGCCGCTTGCGGCATCGGACGGGTTCTTTCACGCCGTTTTCGCCCTGCGCTGAGAAGGCTTTGCCGAAGGCCGTGCCTCGCTTAAGCTTCGCTTAACGATTGCGTGCGAGTAAGGGCCGCCGGGACGTTCCCGCGCGGTCTGGAGGGGTAACGGTGTCACAGGAGGCAGAGGTCGGCGGGCGCGGGCTGACGGGCGGCGGGATGCCGACGCAGGCGATCGTGTTGCTGGGCCTTGGTGTTCTGGCGATCCTGGCGGGGCTGATGCTGCCGCGCGACGGATGGGGGCTGGTCACGGTTTCGGTCGCGGCCGGCTGTTTCTCGGCGGGTGCCGTGCTGACCCTGCGCGACCTGCTGCGCCGACGACGCGTCGAACGGCAGGCGCGGGGCGCGCTGGCGATGATGGCGGAGGATCCCGCGCCGTGGTTCTGCTCGGGCCCCGACGGGTCGATCATCGCCGCCAATCCGGCCGCGCTCCGCCGCTTCGGTGACCCGCGCGGCCAGTCGATGACGCGGGCGCTTTCGGGGCTGTTGCCCAATTCCACCGCGGTGGTGTTCCGCCATGCCGCCGCGCTCGCCCGGAGCGAGGTGGCGGTCGAAACGGTGATCACGCCGCGCGGGGCGGTGAAACTCACGGCTTACCGCCTGGGCGCAGGCGTGCTGTGGCGGCTGGACGAGCAGGCCGGCACGGCGGCGCATCACACGGGCGAGGGGATCGGCCTTCCGATGATGGTGGTCAGTCCCTCTGACACGATCCTGTCGATGAACGCGGCGATGCGCGAGGTTCTGGGCCGCCGCCCCACCGCGCTGGCCGATGTCTTCGGCGACACGCCGCTGGTGCCGGGGCAGCGCGGGCGGCTGATGGCCGCCGATGGCCCGATCGAGGTGATCCCGGTCGTCGTTCCCGCCGCCGACGGCCGACGGGAGGTCTATGCCGTTCCGGGCCTTGCCGAACCGCCCGCCGCCTCGGTCGCCGCGCGCGCCTTCGAGGCGCTGCCGGTCGCGCTGCTGCACATCGGGGCCGACGGCTGCCTTTTGGCGGCGAACCTGCATGCGCAGCGTCTGCTGGGCCATGTGCCCGACGCGGGCGCGCCGCTGTCGGCGCTGGTCGAGGGGCTGGGCCGCCCGGTGAACGACTGGGCGATGGACACGCTGGCGGGGCGGATGCCCAACCGCTCCGAGGTGGTGCGCGCCCGCCGCAAGGATGCCGAGCAGTTCCTGCAGGTGACGCTGAGCCGGATCACCGATGCCACGGGCCCCTCGCTGCTGGCGGTGCTGCATGACGCGACCGAGCTGAAGACGATGGAGCGGCAATTCGTCCAGAGCCAGAAGATGCAGGCCATCGGCGAGCTTGCCGGGGGCGTCGCGCATGACTTCAACAACCTCCTGACCGCGATTTCGGGCCATTGCGACCTGTTGATGCTGCGCCATGACCCCGGCGACCCGGATTACGCGGATCTGGTGCAGATCAACCAGAACGCCAACCGCGCCGCGGCGCTTGTGGGGCAGTTGCTGGCCTTTTCGCGCAAGCAGACGCTGGAACCCGAGACGATCGACCTGCGAGACACGATGGGCGAGCTGGTGCATCTGCTCAACCGGCTGGTGGGCGAGAAGATCACCCTCACGCTCAGCCATGATCCGGCCCTTCTGCCGATCCGCGCCGACCGGCGGCAGCTGGACCAGGTGATCATGAACCTCGTCGTCAACGCGCGCGACGCCATGCCGGCGGGCGGCGAGATCCGGGTGGAGACCCGGCTGGTCGAGCTGACGCAGCCGCTGCACCGCGACCGGGCCGAGGTGCCGGTGGGCCGCTACGTCACGATCCTCGTCCGCGACCAGGGCCATGGCATCCCGCCCGACAAGCTGACCCGCATCTTCGAGCCGTTCTGGACCACCAAG
This sequence comes from Roseicyclus amphidinii, assembly GCF_030163755.1. Taxonomy (GTDB): domain Bacteria; phylum Pseudomonadota; class Alphaproteobacteria; order Rhodobacterales; family Rhodobacteraceae; genus Roseicyclus; species Roseicyclus amphidinii. The sequence continues at coordinate 199 of NZ_JASJOE010000034.1, read as the reverse complement.
CGCGCGGGCGAGGGGACGGGGCTGGGCCTGTCGATGGCCTATGGCATCGTCAAGCAGACAGGTGGCTACATCTTCGTCGACAGCGTGGTCGAGGTGGGCAGCACCTTCACCATCTATTGCCCGGTCCATGATCCGCCCGCCGAATTGCCCGCCGAATTGCCCGCCCCCGCGCCAGCCGCGCCGCCGACGGACCCGTCCC